>NZ_KZ268519.1:0-73679 GCF_002218325.1 Bacillus sp. M13(2017)
AATTCATTTTGCACTTGCCGTATTGAGTTGCCAGCATCCACAGATCGGAGTGCTCGTTGCAATTTATCAATATCTGTTCCTGCCCCTAATGCTTCACGACCGATGATTCCAATTGCTTGCTCTAACTGACGACTTGTAGCTGTTCCATTTCGAATTGCATTCACAAGACGATTTCCTAATGCTCCTGCAAAATCATCAACACTTTTTCCTGTAGCTCTAAACAATGTTTCTAATTGCCTTGTAGAACTCGCTACATTCTCCTGCTCAGCTTTCATGTTTCCTAGTTTATTTTTAAGACCATTAAGTGACCCTTCTGTAAATTCAATCTCACGCCTAAATGCACGATACTGTTCTTCAGAAATTTTACCGTTTTGGAATTGAGCTTGTACTTGTTGTTCCGCTGCCTTCAACTTATCTAATTTTTGAGTTGTATTTTCAATTTGTTGTGTAAGCAATTTTTGTTTTTGTGCTAATGCTTCCACATTACCTGGATCAAACTTTAACAAACGCTCGACATCTTTTAGTTCTTTAGCTAAAGAATCGCTTTGTTTATTTACATCTTTTAAAGCATTCTGTAACGGCTGAGTATTACCATTTATTTCTATTGTAATACCTTTAATTCTTCCTCCTGCCATCATCTCACCCCTTTCTTAGAATGAATCGAAGTCTGTTTGATTTGCTTTTCTAACTTTTTCTTTATCTGGATTTTCTAGTTCGGCAAATTCAGAAATGTAATCAAAACAATCACCAACGGTCATTTCTTCTAAATCACCATGTGTTAAATTTGCTTTATAACAAAGAGCAAGAAACAATTCAGTAGTAAATTCTTCATCACTAAATGTCCCCTGCTCTCCATTATTTTTCTTTATTTTTTTTTTGCTCCCATAGTGAGTTGAACTAATTCCATGACTTCGGGCATAATTTCTTCAATTGGGAATTCTTCAAATTCATCCAACCAGGCCATAGGATCAGGAATATTGGGATCAGCGGTTTTAGCATATAACCAAGTTAAATCATAAATAAGCTCAAAATCCACATTACTTAAATCAACATTAGACATATCAAGAGGTTGTTGTGAGCCATCTGGTGAAGTTAATGCACTAATTGCCCCTAAACCCATCAAATCTGCAAATAAATTACGTCTGAATTGCGCTTTATATCGTTTAACTGTTGCTGCTGTAGCTTTTAATCTAACTTTTTTTCCGTCTATTGTAATTGTCTTTTCCATTCACTTACGCCCCTTTTGGTAATGCAGGTACTTTTGTATACACTTTTTTGTACCAATTATCATAAATTTCTTGTTTTGATTTAGTTGTAGTTTTCGTTTTAACCATACGTTTTCCATTAATATCAATAGGGCTTGATACAAATTTAAGTTCATTTGTGTTAGGCTCTGCTGAATTTGTTTTCGTTTTAGATGCAAGTGTTGGACGACTTGCTGAACAGTTAAACATAACGTGTCGAGTCGCTCTTACATCGCCATCGAATTCAAATAATAACGCAAATGATTTTCCTTTTGCATCGGCTAATTCATTTAACACACCATCTTCTTCGTCTAATTCCTCACCTAATGCATCAATTGCAAATTGCTCTGGAATATGAGCGATTGATAGAGTGCCATCATACCCTTGGTTATTACTTGCTGCGTAGTAAAGCATGTCATCTGCATAGAACTCAATTAAATCCCCTCGTGGATCAAATGTTAATTCAACCGCACCTGGTAATCGTATCGGTGTACTGAATGTAACTACACCATCTTTAATGTCATAGAGTGCATAGTGGACATTTTTCAGACCAAAAGCTACTTTGTTTTCATTCATTTATATCAACCTCGTTTCATAATTTTTTTGATATATCTTTTCAGATTCAATAAAAGTCTCATACGAGTCATAAGGAATCTCATGATCGTCTAGGATTTGTTCTAGTTTGGCTTCTGCAACTAAATCTTTTTTAGTTGTATAAAGCTCAATATTTGCATCGTCTATCTTGTGATACACCTTGTTATCAGCCATTAAATTTGCTGATCCATCCACAAGGAAACAAATATAAGGTGGCGCTGGAACTGACTTCGTTGGTGTTGCTGTGAAATGCGAATAAGCCACAGGATAACCTGTAGCTTCAAGAATTTTTGTTAATTCACCTAATGTCATTGTTGAATCACCCTTTCAATACGTCTTGGCAACTCATCAATGACATACTGTTCAACTGGAAGGATATGAACTTGTGCTGGTACACGGCCACCATCCACTTTTGCATGTCCCTTTTCTAAAAGATGTGTTAATTGACCTTTTGTATTGTGAACGACAAAACCGTTACCTTCTTTTTTTTTACGCCACCCTTTACGGTAAGCACCTGTTTTTTTAGGGCTGCCTTGCCTTAATTTTTCTACAGCGACATCAGCTACTTCTTCTCCTGCTATCATTAACTCTTCTTCCACAACATTTGCATATCTTTGCAATTCTCTAGCAAGTTCGCTCGCAAAATCATTCATATTAAACATGCTCCTTTGCAATAATAGTCAATGTTTGATACATTTCATCATCATTCATTGGCGGTTCGATAATGTCAAAGATACGACCTTTCATATTGATTCGCATTAATTCTGTAATACCTGTTGTATAAGGCATCACAAACCGATAAATTCGTGTAGATTGTGATGCTGAAGCTTCAATGTACTCCGAACCTTTTACCGTTTTTATCATTGCCCATGCTTTTTTTACTTCTTGCCAATTACCTGTTTCAACTTCTTGATTTAATTCATCTTTTATTACTTCAGGTTGTTCAATGATAATTCGATTTCTACAATCGCCTGTATTCAGTGGTTTCTTGTACTGAAAAGGACGCATATTAATCACCGTCCAATTTAATTTCTTCTAATGCTTTATCGATACCTAAACTATTAATTTGGCTTAAAAAATTCTTGTCAAAATACTCTAATGCATCGTTATAAACATAACGAGAACGTTCAAAGACTAATTCTTTGAACTCCTCGTCTTTATTTAAATCATAATTCCCACAAACCCTAAGTAATGCCTTGTTAGACGTAGAAAGGATGCGCTTTAGGTTATCATCTTCCTCATCACCTAAATGCATCCTCTCTTTAAACTCCTGTATAGTTACATCTGAAATTACTGTATCCATTCACATCATCCTTGTGTCGGTGGCTTTACTTCTTCAAGTTTCAATGTATAAACTTGTGAAGTGTATTTATCCTTCGGCTTACCTGTAGCGTGTTGTTTGGCAATATAAAGTGTTGCATCTTCTAAAGCAAGTGTTTCATTATACTTTTGGATTGGCTCCGTTCCACCCATCGCTGCAATGTACTCCCCTTTAACAAAGAACACCACTTGTCCTTGAGGTACAAATACAGATTCTGTTGGGATTGGATTAAAAGGTAAGCTCGTTACATATACACCTGCCGCATTTTGAGTTGTAGCATTTGCTTGAATATCAAAAGTATCGAATGGATTTGTTACCATAACTACTTTACCAGCAATATTTTTAGGTCTATCTGCATCTGTTTTACCATCAGGATTTAATTTTTTAGCCAATAATTTAACCACGCCTTTTAATTCATTAATTGTTTTACGACCTGGTTCAAACGTTAAAGTTCCTGCTGGCTTTTTATCTGGATATACTCCATTCACAACACTTCCGCTAGGATCTTTTAATAACCCAATTGGTTCTTCTTTACCTGTCCCTACTACAAAACCACGTTCTAAACCTACTGACATCGCTTCTGTAATCATAGTACGAACATATCGTTCTACCCATATTGGACCAAGCTTCAACATATCATTCGCTAATGGAATAAATGCTGTTAATTTCAGTTGAGTAATTGACTCTTTTCGGAATGTAGCATTTAATTGTCCTTTAATATCACCAAATAGCGGTCCCCATACAGCTGCACCCTCTGGATCTCCATAAATAAATTCTGTCACGGCTCCTAAATTCTCTAAACCGATATGCTCTAGCAACGGATGACCTTGAACTAAATCATCAAAAATTCTCTCTTGTGTTGTTTTAGGCAAAGTCTCAGTAGATTTAAAACCACCCTCTTCAACAACGGCATTAAAGAACTTCATTTCTTCACTTGTTAGTACATTAGCACCGCGAGATTGCATAATAGAACGATCTACCATTGATTCATTCACTTGATTTAAAATATCTGCTCGTACATCTGTAGCAAGTGCTTCAATCATGGAGTTTAATGCTACTGATTGTTCTTCTGCGGTACCATCCTGTGTTGCTTTTGCAAAAGCTAGTTTTTTCTCTTCGAAATTATTAAACTTAATAACCATATTTTATTTTCCTCCTAAATTTAAAAAGAGCGTACTCAAATTCTGTTTTGTATGAACAGGTTTTTGAATAGGCTCTTTTGGATTTGTATTTGTTTGTAAATCATTCAGAATTTCATTTTTCAAACCTGATAATGCTGCATTTAAATCTTCTTTTGTAATCCCTTGGCCTTTGTTCATGGTTCCATTTCTAAAGCCATCGATTACTTTCTGTGGAAGCATGGCAGCAGTAGAAGCTGAAGCTGTCATTTTTACCTGATTATCCATAAACATAATTTCATCCACAAAATTATTTTCTAACGCTTGTTGTGGACCCATCCACGTTTCTTCAGCCATCATATTAAGTAGTTCTTTTTCTGATTTACCGCTTTTAATGACATAGGCGTTTACAATTGCTCGATCTGTTGTTTTTAGCATTTCGGCAGCCTTTGACATATCGCGATGATCTCCACCATTCCACATTGAAGCGTTATGAATCATGATTTGTGCAGTTGGAGAAATTCGGACTTTATCAGCAGCCATTGCAATAACAGAAGCCGCACTTGCAGCCAAACCAACAATTTGAACTTCCACATGACCGGGATAATTTTTCAACGCTGTGTAAATCTCTGAACCTTCGTGTACATAACCACCAGGACTATTAATTGATACAACTAAGTCATCGCCATTTGCATCTTCAAGCGCTTTAGAAATCTTACCTGGGCTTGCAGCATCCATTTCAAACCAATCATAAATCCACGCTTCATCATTTGAAATGATTGGGCCTTTAACGTCAATTTTCACCGTCATTTTGTTTCTCACCTCCTTCAGATTCAGTTAATTTCGTATAGTTTTTCGTAATATGATGTGTATTTAAATTAGGATCATCTGAAATTTCATATCCTACTTCTAATCGAATTTCATTTCCTGTAAATGCACTTGAAGAAATGAGTTTATCAATACTTGTAGCGAGATCAAATATACTTTGATAAGATACAGCTTTAACTTCAATTTTTTTACCTAAAAGATACTCTTCTTTTTCAAAAAATTTAACGTTAGCTTCATCAGAAATCTTTTTCAACAAAGGTTTCACTGTGAAAAGCATGTAGTTTTTAGTTTGTTTTTCTACATCAGCCATTTCACCATAGATTAAAGCTGTAGGTATCCCCATTGCCATTGCTACTTGATTTAAAAAACCATTTGTAACTTTATTTATTTCTTCCACACTAGGGCCATTAGCAGATCCATTATAAACTTCTTTGTACTCAATTCCTTTTTGCTGCGGAACAATAGCAATATCTTTCTTACCAATTGCTTGATACATGTCATCTATGAATTTCTGTAACTTATCCACTTGTTCTTGTGTTTTAGCACCGATCATATCCATATCAACTACGCCACGAATTTGATTTTTTCGTTTCTGAGAACTTAAAATTCTTCCGAATAAGTCGCCATAATCAGCAAATAGTCCATCGATAAGTGGTGATAACTTATCATTTCGATATTTCAAATGGATAACTTCACTTTGTTTAAAACTTCTCTTAAACTGATAATCTTTTACTGTGACATTCGTAAAGGTATCTTCAAACACAGCATATTCGTTATGTTCAAAGTCATCAGCAATAAGTAAATCGCCATCATCAGCTTGAATAGCTAAACATTCATTATCATAAACAAGCTTTCGAATGAATATTTCCCAAAATGTACTTGCTGTCATGTTTTTATTCGGCCTAACATTTAACCGATAATATAGTTCGTTTTTTTCGAACCCTTCACCATTTTTCACCCTAAATTCTGATTGACTAATTGTTCTCCCTAATAAAGATATACAAGTATCAATAGCTAATCGCTTCATGTGGACTCTGTTCGCTGTATCAATGAACATATCTACATCAAACATAAATTTAATTTCCTTGTTTTTGTTTAATACATCACTGATCCATCCAATTATCATCACCCCCTTTATTAGAATTTAATATTGCCTATAACAAAATCAGTAGCTTCTTGTATCTCATCCGCCCGATAAAGAGCATGAACAAAACACTGAAATCCATCTGTTTTTCGACGAACAGGCTCTTTCTTTTCGTATATTTTATTTCCATCAGCTTTGATAACAACCAACACATTTTGCGTATACCAACGCATTAGTGGATTATCCTCAAAAATAATTTGTTTATTTGCAAACGCCATTTCAATACGTGGAGCTAACAAACTATGAATTGCTTTTGGGTTTCGTATAACTTCTATTTCAAACCCTTCTGCTACTAATAGTGGTCTTATTGCTTCCATACGGAAGTTATCCGCTATAATTTTTTTAATCCCATATTGTTCTCGCATTTCTACAAACCAATCAACAATGTGTTGAGGATTAATAGTCGGTTCATCAACAACTGTTAGTAATCCTTGCTCTTCCCACTCTTTAATTGGAGCAAATTTTTGTTTCTTGAACTCGCCTGCTTTTTTAGAATACCCGTAATAGATATCAACAAATTCTTTTCGTACGAAGGAATGTGTTTTAAAAATGTATTCCCCATTTTGTCTAAATAAAAGACCACATGCTGCAAAGTCCCGAATACTTGCAAAGTCTAACGCCCCTATGCATTCTTGAGCATATAAATCAGGAAAAGGACGATTTGTAGCAAGAATTTCTGACCATTTTGCAACGGACCGTTCTAAATTTGTAACAGGTAAGTTCATTCGCTTTGTCATGAACTCTTCTCGGTTACTTGGATCGTCCTCTAGATCCTCATACTCTTCTTTTATTGTTTCAAGTAAGCCTTCAGCATACTCACTTAACGGCTGAGATAACATTGGGTTCGCCATTTCCCAATTATCGACTTCATCAACTTCTTTTTCATCATTTAATTTACAGATGAAAGGGAACAGCGCATTCGGACGGGCTTCGCCCTTTAAAACTTTCATTGCCTTTCCTTTTAATTTATCTAAGAATCCATCTCTTACATATCCATCTGTACCAATGTAAAACTCACGCGGATTTTTCTTTTTTCCCAAACCACTGATGTGAACACGGACATCTTTATTGCTTTCATATTGATGGACTTCATCAAACATTACAGCGCCATCGCGAAGACCATCTTTTGTGTCTCCGTTTGATGTTCTAAACTTCACTACACTTCCAGTCGATTTCGAAATGGTTTGTGTTAATGTTGTTTTAAAAGCTCTTTGTAAAACTTCATTTCTTTTAATACATTTATGAATTTCATCTGGGCTTGTTTTTGCTTGCTCTTCACTGTTTGCAACAACGGAAATGTTATATTCAGGAATTCCATGTAATTCGCTTATTAAAAAGTGAAGAATAACTGTCATTAAACCATTTTTACCGCCGCCACGGCCAAGCATCCACAAGAATTTACGATAAAATACACGACCATTTTTCTTATAAAATAAAAAGACGAATGCTATTAAGAATTTTTGAAATGATTGTAATGGAAAGTACCACTTTTCACCAAAGCGGATACACTTCTCGATCATTTCATCATCAAAATACAAGTCGTCTCTGTTTAAAACGTATTTTTCCAGGTATTCAATTAACAGTTCTCTTTCATTGTTGAACTTTATTTTACCACTTCTATAAAGTTCAATGTATTCATCTACATATTTTTGCCTAATCATACTAAATCACTTGGACTGTAACCCGAATTAGAAGTACCAACTTTAGGAGAAAGTTTTATATCTCTTCCCAAAGCAATTAATGAACTGTTAATTTTATTCCTCTCACTTATAAGAGGGTGAGCTTTAACAAAAACTTGAGAACCGTTTTTTATCGTTACGGACTCGCCTTCTTTATTAATAGTTTTGTTTATTTTTCTAAATGCTTTTACAAGATCAATATATCTTTCTACTTTTTCAACTTCGACTAAATCTGTAATATCAATACTATTCATAAGCTGTTCTTTTAACCTCACAATACTAACAGCCATCTACCCACCCCCCTTACGTGCGTAAAATCGAAAAAAACCTGACAGTTAACCCCCTCCTCCGGTGCCCCTTAGGCGAAAAAGAGCCGGATTCTCGAGCCGGGGGGTATTGTTTCTGAATCATTTTTACCACTTTTCATCGTGTTCCCATTTGTTGATTTTCTTTTTGAATGTTCTACCGTGTTCTTTATTGTGGCAATCCACACAGATTGTTTCGAGATTATCCATTTCTAATGCAAGTTCTGGATGATGTTCTAGTTCTTTTATATGATGGACAACGAGTTGAATCTTCTTACGCTTTGCACTCTCACTGTATTCATTCGTATCTGTTTGTACTCGACCATTGCGCTTACACTCTTGGCACTCATTGTTGTCACGCTTCTTTACTTGTTCGCGTATACTCTTCCACTCACCACTGTCATAGAACTTACGCTTCTGTTGTTTGGTTTTGTATTCTTTCATTGCTCTCCACCCATTTACTTTCTTCTAAGAATGAATCGATAAGCTTACTAATTAAACTTATATCAGCTTCTTTCTTCACCTTTCTTGTTGTCTTATCAGCTAGCGCTTCCACTTCTTTAATTACTTGTGGTATCTTCTCCACTTCAACATACTCTTTAAATTTTTCCTCTTTGATACCTGAAAGTATTGAACCAATAGCAATTGCTTTCTCAAGTTTAGTTAATTGCATCTATGCTCACTCCTTACGCCCTAGGAATTAGGAATTCATCTATTGCTTTATCCAATACATTTATAAGCGCTTCTCGTACTTGCTTCGGTGTCATATCATCATTCATTTCGTTATGCAATGCTACAGCCTTCTCTAATTTTTGTGGATCAATGTGTTGCTTTGCTAACTCCACACCGATAAAATTATTGATTAACTTACCGATAATTACTGTTTGTTCTTGTTTATTTAGTTTCATTTTTCATCCTCCTCCAAAATAACTCTATTTTAATCTTGAAATTCTCTAAAACTCGATGTATTATATTTTCGGGTCTTGCTCCATAAATCATTATCAGGAGAATCTGCATGTTTGCAGGTTCTTTTTTTGTAAAATAAAAAAGCAGCTGTTAGGCTACTTTAAGTTCATCTTATCACCAAATAAAATGATATATATATTCTCCCGTTATACTTTCATCAACTCCTGCAACCCTAGCAAATCTCACGATGTCCGCCCCCTGAACGAAATACATCGTTAGCATGACTGGCACCCGTGACCACATAAAATGATAAAACTCATTCACTCTTTTCCTGGTCGTAACAATCAAATCATTTGCAGGTCCATTAATCCATACAGTTGTTCTAACTGAAATAAACGGAAGATCTATCCCATTAACAACTACTCTTGCCATACTTTGAGTTATGTCCACATTGATTACCCTCCAGCATCCTAAGAATCAAAACTGTTTCTATCCCCATATTTACATAAGTATTCTTCGCTATAATAAATGTTTAAAGTGAATTTTTATCTACAAAATAAAAAAGCACCCGAATGGATGCTTTTCTTACAAATATTCATTTATGCTTCAATTGTGGTACTTGAAGTTTTATTCTTTTTCCAGTTACCTAATGTTTTTGCACTCATCTGCGCCTATATTATTAAGGAACTGGAAGAAGAGCAAAAACTCTTCCCCGTTTACACAACAGATTTTGACTTCGGAATTGAGAACAAGAAACAACATCTCATTTAATCCTCTACCATCACCCATAGCCTAACGATCCATTTGAATTATAAAGGAACGTGAAAAATGTTTTCCGCCATTTCTCACAATACAAATATATCACGTGAATTCCAAAACAACCGGCATATTTCCTGCCAAAAAGCGGTCACGACTCTGCCACTTATTTTTATATTCTTCTCTTATTTATTTTATCTTAATGACTTACCCATATCTTATATTGTGTGTAACTGACCCCTTCGCCAAATCCCTTGGTATCATTGATTTTATTTAACTTTCTCTTTTGAGTTACACAGTACGAAAATTATGAGTAACTGTATAGTGATACCACCAACATTTTGCAAAATAACCTACGCTATGCGTAAAAATAAAATAAGCTGCCTATGTGGACAGCTTATTTACATGATTATCGTTATAGCAAGCTAATTTTTAATATTTTGGGTCTCGCCACACACCCATCAAGCTAAGAAAAACAAATATCTCAAAACAAATAAATGAACTGGATTCTCATAGACAATTAACTGTGGGAAGATTTTTTTTGTTTTGGGGTACTCAAAATATTAGCTTGATGAGCATGTATGGTAACCCCTATTACCATTTATTTAATTATCTCTAAGTTAATATTACATAATTCAGATATATTTAAATTATATTTTAATTATATAAGTAGTGCAAAAGAAGTTAGGCTTTGTTATCATGTTCTACGAATTAAAATTATTTCAAGGAGGTTTTTTTGTGTTTGGTATATTAAAAAAACACTGTCGATTCAATAAGATGTCGGCAATATCGTTAGGGATTTTTGTGCTTTATATGATTTTAAAGCAATTTATCACACTAGTTTATTTCATTAGTGATGAACAGTTTAGCGGGATGAGCATTTCGTTTGACGCAATTGATTTGTTAGTTGTTCTAATAATTTATTTTTATTATCGTATATCTAAAGAGCCTTTTACAAATCAAAATAATTTTACGATGAGTTTGCCAAAAAGCTTACTTTTAGGTCTAGTACTAACTGTAGTATGTAAATTCCTACCGCTGTTACTAGCAGATTTTATAAGTTTTCAGTCATCTAATCAAGTTGAACTAGAAAGCCAAGTAACGTTACCCATTTTAGTTTTCGCATTTTCTGTTGCTCTGGTAGCACCCATTGGTGAAGAAATTGTCCATCGTGGTGTTATACAGCATGGAATTTTTAAAAATTCCTGGTTAGGTGTATTTGTTTCTTCAGCTATTTTTGCAAGTTTGCATGTTAGTCTTCTTTCTTTAGAAGCAATTCCATATTTCCTTCTGGGAATTGGTTTAGGTTGTACTTATAAGTTAACCGGGCGTTTGTATGTGGGAATTATAATGCACATGATTAATAATTCGCTAGCAGTGATTGCTATTTACTATTTTTAAATAAAAGAATAAGAGGGAATATGCTACAGGTGAATACTAAGAAAAATAATTTGTTAATATCTTAACTCTATTTCAGACCGAACCGTCCGGTTTGAATCTGTGGTTCGAAGTACGAATTATAGTAATATACGTCGTCTATATTTTGAGTGCCCCAATAATGGGGTCTCTTTTATTAAAGATTCGAGAAGTATTACACTATCTTCATCCCCTTGTTTTGTTGATATTTGTAATTCTAGAAATACCTACATACTTTTAATTGCTATTTGATACAGGGTGTTTACCAGAAATTAGATTCTCGTTTTGGCTGCTTAGCTTTGATTTCATATTTTGGGTAGTGACAGGGTCGCTGTCATAAACTTGATGTGTTTATTCCACACCCATCAAGCTAAGAAAAACAAATATCTCAAAACAAAAAGTTGACATAACGTTTCATTATCGGTAGGGAGGAAACTATACTCTCACCAAGAAACCTTTTTTTGTTCTATGGATCTATACATTTTTATACATTCCTACCCTAGCGCAGTTTTAGGGTTCTTGTTTGTTACTAGAACTGTATAAAATCTTGCATACTCTTAGCCTGAGTTTTTTCAAAAATGCTATAATACCCCTAGATTTAAAAAGAAATAAGCGGTGATTAGATTTTAAACCTAGTCATCGCTTTATCCATTGCATCTTGGTTAACACCTATATAACGTAACGTGACCTTCTCTGACGAATGATTGAATATCTCCATGAGTAATGCTATGTTTTTCGTTTGCATGTACATGTGATACCCGTACGTCTTTCTTAAGGTATGTGTGCCTATTTCATCTAATCCGAATTCTGCCGCTGCTCCACTTAATATCTTATATGCCATGCTACGACCAATTGGACGGTTCCTACCTTGTCTACTTTGCAATAAGTACTCTTTATCTTCTCTTTCTTCAATAAACCATTTAAGTTCTCTTTTCAGTGTTGCAGTAATTTGTATTCGTTTCTGTTTCCCTGTTTTCTTTTCTCTCATAGATATATGACTACCTTTGACATCTCCTACCTTCAATTTCAAAATGTCCGAGATTCTCAGACCTGTATTGATTCCCATAATGAAGAGAATGTAATTACGTAAGCTCTTTTCCTTAAAATACTCTTTTAACTGCTGTATTTGCTCTGGGTCACGTATTGGCTGAACAAAATTCATTATTCATTACCTCCAGTTTCTTCAGTCTCACAAACTTCTAATCTAAGAGCAAAAGCAAGTTTATAAAATACTCTAGACTTAACACGTCGATAAGTGCGCTCGCTCATGCCGATTTCGTTATATACCATATAATCACATACATCTTCATCTTCTAAATAACGCTTAATGATGATGTCTCTTTGATCCTTTCCTGCACGCCCATTACCCAAACGACTAAGAAACTGGTCAATACGAAATGATGTTTGCTTAATCCACTCTTCTCTTTTATTTTGTTGAATATTAGCTATCGCTACATCTTCTAGTGGCTTCCCTACATCATTTGTAGGTCCGTGATATCTAATTTCATAAGAATGGGTGACTTTCATTTCTTCACGCATCATTCCAAACTGTCTATATAAACGTACATTTTCGAGAACACCTTCTAATTTTTTCTGCGTTGCTACTCTATCGATTTTTGGTAAGAAAGATAATTGTTTAGTCATGTAAGACCACTCCTTATTATTTTTTATTACTTTTGTCTTAATGCTCCGCGTCTACGTTCATAACAAGGTCTATGCATCCCCATTAAATCCTCAATTTCACGAGTACTTAATTTCTCTTTTGATTTTTTCCTCTTTTCTTGCTTGGATTTCTTTTTCCATTCATGTAACTGATCTTTTAACCCCTTCATTACCCCATCTCCCTTTTTAAAATAAAAAGGACACCGATTCCTAAAACAGCTTTAATTGCTGCTTTAATGAATTGGTGTCCTCTAGTTTTCTAGCCGGACTATATTCTGTTTGGTTCGCTTTAAAAGGATTATTTTGTTTAAATTCTCATAAAACAATTTTGAAATTCCTTAACATTGGAAATAGCTATATAATAAAAATGACTACATTTTCGGAGTGCTCTTAATGTCCGATGTAATTAAACTCTGTATTGTATTAGTCGTTTCCTTATTTTTGATATTTTCCATAATAACGGAGTTTCAAAAGCCTCAAAAAGATATGTTTTGGTTCTCTATTGAAGTAATGTTTCTCCTTGCAGCTTTTTTGATACTAAAAGACTATATCGTCAAGCATATCACGTAATCCACTGAATAAAACCCAATATTCCGTCAATACTACAAGTGACACGGTGAATTTTTCTCCAATTTTCTTACGTGAGCAGTTAGCCTTTGCTAGCTGCTCTTTTATTGAATAAATTTCTAAAACATGTTAACAATATAGATACACCAAGGTTGAATACGAATGACCATTACGTTCTTCTTATTCACTATGCAGTTAGCTTTTGCTAACTGCTTTTTTATTGCGTTCCGACTCTTGCTTCTTAAAGTATTCTTTAACTGCGTTTTCCCAATAAGTGCACATTATCCATCCCTCCTTGAATAAATCCATAAACCTTGTTCATACTATAAATACACTTGAGTTCTGAACTTCCTTCTTAATGCTTTTCTGGAGAGCAGTTAGCTTTTGCTAGCTGCTTTTTTTATTGTAATCACCCCAAAAATTCACCTAAATTTTCTTTCCCCATATATTACTTTTAATAATTACTTAAGGAGTGGTGAGAATTATGCCGTCTGTTGTAGCTAACCTTCTTGTTCAAAATAGCAATGGTGCTTTTAATTTAGGTGATTTTTATAATGTTTCTCCGAAAGAAAATACAAAAGGTTATAATGGCTCAGGTGCATCCAATGTTGGTTTTATCGTTAATACTTTTAATGGTGTAAGTGCAACAAATACGTTTGATAGTGATGTTGCAGACCAAGATCAAGTAGTAACAAGTTAAAAACAGTCCACTTTTTGAATAAAACCTAATATTTCATCCATACTAAACAGTACAACCTGCTTCTTACCCAGGTTGTATTAAATAGAGCAGTTACTATAATTAACTGCTCTATTTTAATTTTTGTTACATAAACTTGATATTTTTTTCAATACTATACTCAAGCATAAGATTTTGTACTCTTAAATTTATGGGTGTAATTTCTCATTGCAGTTAGCTTTTGCTAGCTGCTTTTTTGTATATTCACTACACAAGAAAAGAATATTATACATATCTTATAATGAGTGAACTCACATTACTTGTTTTCTCCTGAAAGTTTTGGTCAAAGAGCATCTACAAACGGTGCTCTTTTTCATTTTTTATAAAATTAAATTTTCTAGGAAAGATACACATTTAACCGAAAATAACTTCATAAATTATTCTGTGTTCCTTTCTTTATAAAAAGTCGTTACAAAATGATTCTTGTCACGAGAGCACTTTATTAAGTGATCTTTTTTATGTTCCAATTTAATACAAAATGAAATGTTATTTAGTTTTCTTTTTTGTATAATACTTTCGATTTTGTTTATACTATAGTTGTAGCTTATAGTTACAACTCATAATATGTATGCTTAGTAAAATTTCTCAGTGTATTACAATGAAGCGGTTAGCTAGATTAGCTAGCTGCTTTGTTGTGTAAAATATATTTCCAAAAAATTTTTCACATGCCTAGAAACATCGCATATAATAACATGTACCCTTAACCAGCTAAAGGGATAGGCATTTTAATCAGAGCACTTTTGTAAGTGCTCTTTTTTATTTCATGATTACATAATACATTTATTAAAACTTTTCACCTTTTAACTGGACAAGCATATATTATTGTATGGAGGAATCCACTCATAGAAATCTACCTTTCTTGTCCAAGAGCATGCTTATATGCGTGCTCTTTTTTATTGTATTTAAAGACTTCACATTCATTAGAAATGTACATACAATAATCATGAACATCTGATTATTAATCATTTAGTATCCTTCTCGATACAATTCTTAGTCATTGAGCGCCTTTCTCCCAAGGCGCTCTTTAATTTTCAAATAAGGATTTTATTGAAGAACTGAATAAAATTCAATATTCCGTTAATACTAATCACAATACAATCTGCTTCTTACCCAGGTTGTATTGAAGGGAGCAGTTAATGCAAATGACTGCTCTATTTTAATTTTAATTTTCATTACATAAACTTGATATTTTTGTCCATACTATACAAAACTCACGAAATATTTATACTCCTTAAATTCGTGGATGTAATGTTCTTATAGCAGTTAGCCTATGCTAGCTGCTCTTTTGTATTTAGTTAAAAATAAGTTTTAGGTCTTATTCCTTTTCTACATCATATACTTTTAACCTAAACATCCAGCTCAAAGTGTTACCTCCTATCTTAAAGAGCACTTATGCATGGTGCTCTTTTTTATTTTTTATTTCACTTCTGAATAATATTTTTAACCCTGTTCATACTATTTTTGTAACTTAATGTTACAAACTATTTCTGTAAGCGCAGCGTTTCTTTTGTACAACAAGCAGTTAGTTTTATTAACTAGCTGCTTTGTTGTGCAAAAGAAATATTTTTTAAACTGCACATTTATTAAGAACATACATAAAATATCATGTGGGATTCTTTTTCAATATTAGTCTTGGTCATGGAGCGCCTTAAAAAGCGCTCTTTATATTTGCAAATAAATATCTCGTTCAAACATACACACGATTTATATAAACTAAACATATATTTACATAGACAAGACATAGCTTTTACTATACATGAACAATTTTTGTGCATGTTTTTCATGCAACAAAATAACCATTTTTTACATTTTTTACACTTTTAAACAAGGAAAGCATATGTTATATTGTTATGTTTCATCACATTCCTTTTTTCAAGAGTACATATCGAATATGTACTCTTTTTGCATTACTATAAAATGAAATTTTTATATAAAAGATCCACACTTAAACAAACATAATTTCATATGATATATTGCATTCTTTCTTTTTAGAGTGGATAGTCATTACAGAAGGGCACTTCCAGAAGTGCTCTTACATTTACATACCAAATAGCGTTTTTGTTCAAATTTCTACTGTACTTATATATGTCCGTGTATATCCAAAAACAAAAATATAGTAAAATACATTTATAAGTTCGTTTAATACTTAAATCTATTGAGAACAGGAGGTCCGTATATGAATAAAAGACTTAATGTGTTAATGAAAATCACGCCCTTCCTAAGTGTACTTTTTATCTTAATTGGAGTATCAATGGCAATATTTGCTGCATTAGATCATAACCACAAAATGTTCATGGGTTCACTATTCGTAATTGTACAAGCTGTACTTGTAATTACATATACTAAGATGTTTAAAAAAGTTGGTTTCTAAAACATTGAATACCAGCTGAAATGTTCAGTAGATATACTTATCATTTCAGCTGTATTTTCCTATTCAAATACGATTTTATTAATATCGTGTTTTCTAGATTTAAATATTCATGTTAAAATAACCTCATATCATTCTTTTTACTTTCACTTTAAAGATGATACTTCAATCTTTGCCCTAGTTCTCTAAGGCATTTTTTTATTTCAAATAAAGGTTTTCTTAAAATTTGTTTCACTCTTTATTTTTCAACTTCCATATACTTTTACGGACTATAAAAAAATACACAATATAGTTCTTGGTCAAAGAGCGCCATACGCCCTAATGGTGCTCTTTTCTATTCTTATAAGGATTTTGTTTAATTTTCATTAACCTTATTGATTCCTTTGCATACATTATAATCACAAGGAATTCTACAGGTTTCCCTAGGCCAATTACCTTGTATTCCTTGCACACCTTAAGGGAAGAATCCGTTTATAACAAACGGGTTCTTTTATTTTTGCTCGTAAAATGAAAATTTTGTTCAGTTTCACTCTAAAAGTAAAATTTTCATTTTTTCATTCAACCAAGTTCATAACATATTCTTTTCCCCCGATAAAATAATGATTAGGTGTCCCATGCGCATTTTATCCACTGGAAATAATACCTTTCACGTACTTACGTATTAGAAACTTCATTTCCGCTTCTTCTGCAATAGCAATTTTGTTCACCTTTTTGATACATTTATGAAACATTCACATGTTATCTTCAATATGTTCTATTCTTTTTGAAAAACCATGTGAGAATACCAAAACAAGAAGCCCTAGAGCCCTAACTCTAAGGCTTCTTGTTTTCAAATAAGGATTTTGTTAAAAAACTGCACATTTATTAAGAACATGCATAAAATATAATGTGGTATTCTTTTTCAATATTATTGTTTATCCGAGAGCGCCTTGAATGGTGCTCTTTAATTTCTAAATAACATTTTCAGGTAATTACGAGAGCGGATTTTATTATGTTGTACAAGCACTACTTCACTTTATTAAATAGACTATATAGATATCTAAAAGAAGGGAGCTTTAAATTCATATGGCTGATTACTTTTATAAAGATGGTAAAAAATATTATAAAAACCAATCGCATTCCAATAATCAAAAAAACAACTGTTTTATTGAAACTCATACGATAGCTGGTTTTGCAGAAAATACAAATGGAAATATACCTGTGTCTGTTTTCCTTGAAACCACCGCTCCACAAACTGTATTTGAGGATTTTACAAACAATCATAATAAAACATTAATTCAATTATTCGTTGTCGGTATGAGTGCACCCGTTCAAGTAACTATTCTAACAAGAAGATCTAGCGTACCAATTACTACTACATTACAACCTGTTCAAACAAAAATATTTCAAGTTGAAGATTTTCAAAGTCTTACTCTTACAAAGCAGGAAGGTTCTAATAGTGTAGTTAGTTTATTTGTTCAAAAAACATTTTGTATATGCTGTAACGATAATAACGATTCATGTGATGAATATTACCACGAATGTAATTGATATATTAAATCACCAGAAGAACCCTTTATATAAAGGGTTCTTCTCCTTTAACTCCCCCTCATTTTCCCGTTTTTTATTAAAATAACTATTTTGTTAAAAATCTTTCTTCATTCTTTTTAGATCAAGTAACATATCTTACTAGATAAGGATATATTCCACAAAATTTTGAAAGGAGGACTTTTTATTAACACAACTTTAATTTCTCATTTTTATAACGAAGAGTATCTGCTTCCGTGGTGGTTAATGCACCACACAAAATTATTTGATCATGGCATTCTTATTAATCGTGGGTCTACTGATCGTTCGGTTGAATTATGCAAATTATTTGCACCTCATTGGGAAATCCGTGAATCAAAGGTATTAGAGTTTGATGCCATTTTAGTTGATCAAGAAGTAATGAACATAGAAAAAGAAATTACGGGATGGAAAATGGCGCTAAATACCACTGAATTTCTTTGCTGTGTTGATAAGGAAGCCTTTTTCTCATCTCTTGCCACTTTAGGGCAAAACATGTATGCTATTAGGACTATTCTGATGGTGGATGACCCTGCTCACGGTTATACCAATCCGAGATACGGAATTCCCCTTGTCAAACAGCGTTATCACGGGAGAATAATCCCACCTAATCCACCTGCTCCATACTATGGCGATAGATTAATCCACCATTATTCGCATGGTAACTATTGGGCAGGGCGGCATTGGTCACCTCATCCATTTATCATTTACATGTATCCTGCTTTCATTTTAAAATTCTTTTACAGCCCCTGGAATACAGCTATGAAAAATCGAAAATTACAAATTGGGCCTACTCTTTCTAAACATAGCATCCAGCGTGGCTTAGGTACTCATCATCTGGCAACACTAGATAAATTAGAAAAAAATTATATACACTTTACAACCTCAACTACTGATCTTCGGTTAAACCCGGAATATCAAGTTTTATTTCCAGATTTATGTTTTCCTAACTTACAGTAATGTCCTTAAAAAAACATTCATATATATTTATCAGATGCACTTTGAAATCCCAGAGTATCGAATACTTTTATGAGTCGACTGACCAACAATATTCGATTTATTTTTAAAAATTTATTAAAAATAACTTAGATACAAAAAAGCTACGTTTTATATAGGATAAAAAATTATCTTACGCAAAGGAGCTTGATTATTTTTGAATTTCCAAAATGATAACAACTCTAACATTCACAAACCTTGCACTTGTCCATCCCCCACGGCTAACAGTTTAAATGTTGTTCAAACTAACCCAACAATAGTGTCTGTAAATTCTGCGATTCCACTAGATACCGTGGTAAATTCTAATGGCACCGCAATCTCATTCACACCACCAACAACCGTTTTACTTGAAGGTGGAAGAACCTATTTAGCAATCTATGAAGTGCAAGTTATTATTCAACCAGGAGGTAATTTGGCAGGTATCACTATGTATCTGAATAATAATGCACTCATTGGCTCAGGTACTTCACTAGGATATACTGCAGGATTTACTTCTATATCAGCACCCGCAATTTTCACTACACCTCCAGGTTTACCAAGTACACTTACTGTTAATGTAGGACCATATTCTAGTCCATTAAATACGTTGGGCTTAACTCTTGCTGTTGTAGCATTAACATAGTTAAATCTAATACTTTCTAAAATAAAATTCTTTGTCCTTTAACTGCGGTTTGGAGTTAACCTTTAAAAACTCACTATAACTACATCTAGAAAAAGAATATTTTCTAGATCAATAATATTGGGTGACTCGGCTGACACAATTGCTGAGTCACCTATTTATCTATAATAAAATAACGCTTTGATTAAAATTTTTGATTCTGCCATTCAGTAATACAAGCTGATTCAATTTCTTCAAAATCTCCTTTTTCTTCATCAAAATCAATGACAGCATAGCTGGGAACTACTAAAAATTCTTTTCCACAAACATTACAAGAAGGATCATCAAATACATAAACTCCTTTAAATGTGTCTGGATTTTGCAAATCATAATTAGCATTTTCGAAAACTACAAGACCATTACACCCTTTAACATTACATCTATGTGCTTCAATTGCCATTTCTCATTCCCCATTTATTATTAAAATTCAAATTGTCCCAGCCACGTATCGAATTGCGTAGGTGGGATTTCTTCATCTACTTGGTGCATCTTTTATGTCTATTACTATGTAATTTACTAGCAGTGATCATTTAATTTAACACAATCACATTCTCATAGCATATTTAATCATTTTCATTAAACATAAAATATAGTATAGTACCGAAAATAAAAAACATTAAAAAAAGAGAATGTCTTCAAAAGTTAATCTGTGGATACTTTTTTGACATTCTCTTTCCTTATTTCAAAGTTTTCAAACAAGAAACTTATAAGCGATTATACGAATGTTATACCCGCACTTGCGAATCCTGTAATAGCAGTAGCTATATCGAAACCAGGTGTAGTTGATGAAACAACAAGTAATATCTTATCTTGTGGAGCTACCGCAATTGCTTCTCCAACAATACCACTTGAAGTAGCACCGATAGCAATTAGACCACTAAATGCTGGTGTTAATAGTAATGGCACACCTACTGGAGTGAAAGTATTACTTGCTGCTGGCGCGCTGTACAACTGCATTTGAATTTGTATGCTTCCTAATGCTAAAGCAACCGCTACACTTACACTAAAGAAGCCTGCTAACGAAGTAATTGTACCTGCGCGAGGGGCTACAAATGCAAAATCAAATACTGGAGGTACAGGACCTATAGTAATTGGACCACCAGGTGGGACAATTACTGGGAAGAATGAACTTCCAAATCCAAGAAGTGCTCCTGTGTTTGCCAATCCACCTAAAACAGTTGCTAATGCTACTGGTCCACCTGATGCAAACGGAATAACCGCTCCAGCTCCTGTTGCTCCTGTTAGGCCTGTTGCTCCTGTTAGGCCTGTTGGACCTGTTGGACCTGTTGGACCTGTTGGACCTGTTGGACCTGTTGCTCCTGTTGCTCCTGTTAGGCCTGTTGCTCCTGTTAGGCCTGTTGGACCTGTTGCTCCTGTTGGACCTGTTGCTCCTGTTGGACCCGTTGCTCCCGTTGGACCTGTTGCTCCACCTCCAGGACCTGTTGGGCCTGTTGGACCTGTTACTCCACCTCCAGGACCTGTTGGGCCTGTTGGACCTGTTACTCCACCTCCAGGACCTGTTGGGCCTGTTGGGCCTGTTGGACCTGTCGCCCCTGGCGTAGCATTGATTAATTGAATTAATAAATTAAAAAGAAGTTGTAAAGTTGCAGAATCAACATTTGAGTCGCAGGATATAGGGATAAGATCTAAAGCGAAGAAGAATTGTGCAAGGGCGCTATAAAATTGTTGCAATAATGTTGACAATTGTCCTAAATTAGGAGCTGGAGATTGTAATAAAACTAAAATACTTTGAGTTAATTGTTTCAAAAAATTAACTTCTGGGGAAGGTAATAAGGAATTTAAGAAAATTAAAAATTGATTAAACACATTGAATAACGCTACTCTGTTTGCATCACTTGGATTTGCAAAAAATGCTGAAATAGCTGATACTAATGAGTTTAGTAAAGTAATTAATTGACTTAATTGTTCCCTAGTAATAGGAACTGACTGTGGATTTTTACAACAATCTGCTGAAAAAACAATCGGCTTGCAGTTATTATGATCAAAACAATCATTATGTTTCATTTATTTCCTCCTTATTTAATAATTTTGAGAGAATACTCTTATACTAAGAAACACTCAATTGTAATAGCGTTGAATATTTTTAAATATTCATTTTTCTTAGAATAAAAATAGTTACTAATAATTAAACTATAAAAATTCAGCTTAATTACTTTCACAACTCACATAATATAAGTATACGCATCTATTTATCTAGTGCTTAGATTAATTCCCTAATGAAAAAGCGTATTTTTAAGGGAATACGTTATTACTCCTATCAACGTTTTTATTTTGTCAATAAACGAAAAGACATATTAATTTATAAGTTCAATAATGCCATTCTAGAGTAATATCAAATGAAGTTTTTTGAAAAAGTTTAATCTTCACAACCTAGTTGTTTATATCAAGAGTTTCTAATAATGCATTTCATTTTCCATTAAGAGCTAATCATTTTGCTTTTGCTGACTAATTTTTATTTCTTTGTAGCAACTTATACTCATCTTACATACATTATCTTGAATCCTTACTTGTTAAACCATTTAATTGTTCATGACTCACAAACATCAACAATATTTGAATGGTGTACTGATTCACAAAAGAGTACCATATAATGGTGCTCTTTTTTATTTCTTTGTAACAACTTATACTCATCTTACATACATTATCTTGAATCCTTACTTGTTAAACCATTTAATTGTTCATGACTCACAAACATCAACAATATTTAAATGGTGTACTGATTCATAAAAGAGTACCATATAATGGTACTCTTTTTTATTTCAACAATTTTATATGAAATCTGTATACTTTTTTGAACAATTTCCAATAAAATTTCTTAAAACCTTAAATAATATCATTGAATATTTACTCCGAGAAAAGAAATTTTTCGAAGAATCCTTTTTTAATACACTAAATATACTTTAAGTACAGAAACTTCTAAGACATTTCAGTTAATATTTCTTTAAGATTGGAGCAGTTAGCTTTTTTGTTCTTATTTTTTGCATACAACATACATTGTTAGTAAGTTCGTTATGTTCACAGAATTAGTTACCTCCTATCTTTAGAGCGCCGTAAACGAGCGCTCTTTTTTATATCGGCTTCACCAACGAAGCGTTTTTGTCATACCTTAATATTGAAAAGGTATTCAAACTTCATTTCATAAAAGCTTAGTCAAAGGGCACTTATATACATTGCTCTTTGACTAAGTTTTTGTTACAAAATAAAATTCAGGTTCCTTTTTACTCCCGAATAACATTTCCAATTACGTTTATACTATAACTGTAACTTCAAGTTACATATCTGTACTTGTAGGGCCTAATTTCCTTTATACAACGAGTAGTTAGCAAATTAAGCTGACTGCTTCGTTGTGCTAACAAAAGTTTTCATTTTATATATATTCTACAATAATGTTTATACTATAACTGTAATCTTAAGTTACAAAACATAGCGTGTATGTGTATTGTTCTTTTAGATCGCAAAGCAGTTAGCTTTTAGTTAGCTGTTTCTTAGTTTAAAGAATAACTTTTGAAAATATGTTAATACTATAGATACATCAAAGTGCAAGATGAATAGCCATCGAATTCTTCTTATGCATAGGACAATTAGTGTAACTAACTGTCCTTTTTATTTTTCATAACGCAATATCGTTTTTGTATAAAAACTGCACATTCAATAAAAACATACATAAAATATCATGTGGCATTCATTTTCAATATTAGTTTTGGTCATAGAGCGTTTAAAAAAACGCTCTTTATATTTGCTAATAAATAACCATTTTGCTCAAACATACTCACGGTTTATATAAACAAAGCATATATTTAAATAGACAAGACATAGCTTTTTATTTTACATGCACATTTTTTGTGCATGTTTTTTCTTCAATACAATAACTATTTTATCATATTCCTTGCACTTTTAAATGAGACAAGCGTATGTTGTAGTATAGTGTTTCATAACTTATTTACAATTCCCTTTTTCAAGAGTACATATTCGATATGTACTCTTTTTGCATCACTATATAATAACGCTTTTGTCTTGTTTTATAATCTGCCATGCTTCTTTAAAAACTTTTCTAGCTCACTGATCCACTCCAAAGTGAATTTAGTTGGATCTTCAATCATGTCATCCATAATTGAAACTATATTTTTATAAGTAATTTCCGCTTCATCTAATTGCCCTCGCAAATATCCTTTTTGATAATCTTTACTTTTCATTTTCACGCCATCTTTCCAAACTACGAATATATAAGGATTAAAGTTGATGATTTCGTTCGTATTTTGCTTTCGAATTTTTAATGGCCACAATTTTATATTTCGTTTTTTATACAAATTTCAAATTTTGTCTTACTTTACATCTACACGTGCTTGACTTGCTTCTCGACTAAAACCATCTGGATATCTTTTAGCTAATTTTGCAATATTCATTTCAGCAATATCTTGTAACGTATATCCCAGTTCATGCGCCATAATTGATAAATAATAAAGAATATCTCCAAGCTCTAAGGCTAACTTATAAGTGTTTCCGTCCTCTTCTCCTGGACAATGCGATGGTTGAAAACCATGTCCGTGATAAATTGCTTTTTTAACAATATCGGCAACTTCACCAGCTTCGCCTGTAAGTCCTAAAGCTGCATTTGAAACTCGTCCTCCAAAATCAGTTTTGTTATTCCAAGTTCGTAAAGTTGCTTCCTGATAATCATTTAATTCATCAATCGATAAGATACTTGCAATCTGTAAAACTGTAGCTTCATTTATAACTTGACCCTCATTTTTTACTTCACTCATTAATTTAGTTGCTTCTAATACACCATTTTCCATAATGTTCATTTTTGATTTCCCCTTCCTATTTAGCAAATTCCTAATCCTATCGGACGATTTTCAATTAAATACTTATCAGCCTGATCTATTACAAGGAGAGCAACCTCCGCTTGATGTCTCCTTAATGCTTTTGCCATCTTCGGCAAACTCATACCTTGACTCCACATTTTACGAAAACGAACTACATCTCTTTCATCCCAAATGAAGTTAGCTTCTTCTAAAGCGATGTATACCTTCAACCGTGATTCCTTCATCGCTTCATGATTTCTCGCTACACTCATAAGCGAACCTACTTTCTAAAAATAATTATTTTACCTTTTCAGTAAACTTAGTATCTACACGATCAACTTTACCGTTTATCCAAACAGCAACTTGTTCACCAAAACCACTCTCCGGTGGATTGAATGCTGTAACATTTCCATCCTTTACTATTAAAAGCTTGTTGTTACTAACATCAATTTCTACTTTTTTCATATGCCCATCTCCCTTTTACTACCTCATGTACTCAACAACATTAGGTTTAAAGCCACTTCCTAAATAAACCCTTACCGGAATTATTTCTTTTTTATCCCTTGCTGCCTTACACAATTCTTCAGCTGTATCCCAATTGAAAAACTTATCTACAGCTCTTTGAAATCTCCATATTGCCATTACATATTGCTCAAAGATGTCATAGCGATCATCTTGTTTAGTTGTGCGTGGTAATTCATCCGTACACTTTGCATTCTTAGGAACTTGGACACGTACATCTGCATATGTAACGCGTCCATTTCCTTTCTTAACATTGGCTTTCATTACATCGAACTCACAAATTGCTGGATCTACATCGAAAATATTTAGTTGCTTAGGCATGTGCCAGCCCACTCTTCTGAATAAGATTCAGTAATTCAATTACCCCTTCCTTACTCAAAAACATTCGGCCACCTAGCAACTCTATGTTGGTTTCAGAAATTTCACCGGTTACAAAGCATGACTTTTCATGTTTTCTTAAAACAATGTTTTCACCATCGATATGAAAATCTAGTGCCGTTCCTTCGGCAATCCCTAAAGTTCTGCGTAACTCTATCCGAATTACTACGCGACCTAGCTCATCGACTTTTCTTGCAACACCTGTGTTTTTCATACCTTACTCCCCTTTAGTATTTTTATATTTAATTAGAATCTCATCCAAACGTTTCTTATTATCCTCGAGATCCTCGTCTGAAGCTTGCTGTGGTTGTTGTTGCACTGGTTTAATTTCTTTCTGTTGATGTAACCAATCTGGTACAACTTCAGTTCGATTAGCATAACCTTTACCAGTACGTTTTCTGCTTTGTTGTTGTCTTCGAAATGATGCTTGTGCTACTTCTACATCTTGAATTGTTTTAAAGCCTTGTTGGTGCCAATCTTTTAAAATTCCTTTTGTATAAGACCAATTACGTTTATTGTTTTCTAAAGTAATTTTCATTGCTTCCACTACTAACGATTGATTAAGTTCATCTATCCATTGATTAATTTCTTCTCCCATGAATGGAGAGATATGTCCGAAATTTTTCATATAAAAATCGATTGCGAGATTTTCTACTACTAAAGGTCCTTCTTTTTCTTTTTCTTGTTCTTTTTCTTTTTCTTGTTCTTCTTCTTGTTCTTCTTCTTGTCCCCCTATCGTGCCACGGTTCGTTAACGTATCGTTATACGAGTCGTGAATAAATGTTTCAATTAGCTTTTTTATGGACTTTTGCTCTATATGTTTGCAGATTGGAATCAACAAAGATATATTTTTCACTTCTTTTAATTCTTTCTTAATTAAATCTTCAACTGGTTTTCCAGCTTTTTTTAGGTTGTATTTTCCCCAATTAAAAATGACTAACTCTCTGGTTTCATTATCGTATTTTATTATCTTGTGATAGTCTTCGAAACGTTGCATCAAAGCCTTTATAGTTTCATGTGAATAACCTGTTTCAAAAGCCATTTGTTTTTTTGTTATTTGATACACACCAATTTGTTTAGTTTGTGGATTAGTTAATAAATATAAGAAAAAGTACTTATCTTCTGGTGTGAAATCTTCTTGCACTTTCACATCATTCCAAAATGAAGTGTGTACTTGTCTAAATATCGCCATCTTTTTACCTCCTAGTACAAATTGCAATATATGTTTGTCCACTTTTGATAATTCTTTGGATTCTATAATGCGGATAACAAACACTGAAATACTGCTGTATCATCTGTTTTAATTCATCTTTTCTTTTTGCTAAGTCCCAAAACTTATTAGGTACTAGCACTTGATATTCGATTAAATCCATGTACTATTTCCCTATTTTCCGTGGTATACTTAGAACAACTTATTTTTTAGAAAAGGACCCATTGCCGTGGGTCTTTTTATTTTGTTCTACGTCACTCCAAGCCCATTGCTTTATTGGTTCGTAAGTAATGTAAAGCAACCATGCACTACATACGATAAACATTGCGAATATAACTAATGATGTTATATCTTCCACTAAATCACCTCCTTTTGTGCCTCAAGCCAAGCTTCTAAATCCTTTTGCAGAAAAAGTAGTTTACGCCCTTCTCTTATTACTGGAAACCTAGGGTGATTTGCTAATTCATACATTCTGCAAACCGCAATGTTGAGATAAGCTGCGGCTTCTTTCACTCGCATAACCTTATTTGGTTGTGATTGTTGTTGTAAGTCAGCTATTGCTGATCTGATTTCCTCTCTTACAATTTCACGAATAGATTCTTTAATAAATTGTTCTAAACCCATTTTCTTTCACTCCTTTTGAATAAGTTTCATACAATGAAACTTATTGTTTAAAATTTTTTTCTTGTTCCTTAAATAATATAGTTGTTTCCTTTCCCAATACTTTAGATATATTAACTGCCACATCATAGTAAACCCTTAAATTCCAATTGATTATTTTATAGCAGTATGACTTCGATATCCCTACCCTTTTAGCTAGTTCATGATATTTAAGTCCAGATTCTTCAAATGCTTTTTGAAGTTCTGTTTTAGGTGTATCGGTTTGCATCTGATCACTCCCTTCTGATGCTTACAAGTTCATTATATGTTTCATTACATGAAACTTCAAGTGTTTTTTATAAAAAATTTCAGAATAGGAAACTTTTTTGTTCTTTACGTTTCTTGTCAGGAAACTTTATAATAAACTTAATAGGATTTAGGATTATCGAAAAGTCTTAATAAGGGGAGTTTTTTTATGGATATGAAAGATAGAATAAAACAAATTCGTTTAGAACATAAAATGAACCAAGAACAATTTGGTAAAGAAGTAGATCTTACTAAGGGTACCGTTTCAAAATTCGAAAATGGAAAAGCCTTCCCGAGTCGTGAGACAATAGAAAAAATAGCGAAAAGATTTGCCGTTCCTGTGAACTACTTATATGGAGAAAATAACGAAGCAAACAAGGATGATAATAAATACGAGAAATTTAAAGAAATTATGGCATGGCTAGAACCTCTTCCAAAAGATAAAGAAGATATGGCATTAGACCAGATGTTAGCTATCGCTCAAGCTCTGAATAAACATCATAAGAAAATGGAAAAATAGCCTCTCGAATTAGGATAGGCTATTTTTTTTAATCTCTGCAATATATTCATCTAATTTTTCAGGAGCGAATTCCTTTACTGTATCTAAGAATAGCATTACAATTTCTTCTTTTGTCACCACTAGTTCCCCCTTGCATCCTGTTATTTATACGTGGACTTTCTAAAAGTGGAAAGTTTTTGTCGTTCCAGTCAAAATGTTTCCATTCCCTTTAAAGCAGAAATGACACTATCTAATAGATAGTGTCATTTCTTGTATTTATATAATTATCCGCCTCCGGGACCTGGATCAATCATGTATAGAATTGTTTTTTGTTCTTTAGCGCTTTGTACTTTATCTTTTTCTGTCACTTGAAAAGTTATGATAGAAAAACAAGCTACAACTACAATAGATA
Source organism: Bacillus sp. M13(2017) (assembly GCF_002218325.1). NCBI lineage: Bacteria > Bacillati > Bacillota > Bacilli > Caryophanales > Bacillaceae > Bacillus > Bacillus sp. M13(2017). Next base: position 28,597 of record NZ_KZ268519.1, read on the forward strand.
ACACTACTTTTACAAACTTATTTTTCAAGTGCTTCACCACCTTTTATGTATAGTTTAATTATAACATTCCAATGCTTCTTTTGGTAGAAACATATAGAAGAAATCACCTGATTTAGAAAAACTTTCAAGAGATAGTTCTAGGTATCTTTTCCCTTCTTTACCTCCAACCGCGAGCCCCATATAATACAATTGAAAACTACTAAGATAACCGTTGTTAATTTTTAAGGTCTGTAAAATTCTAATTGCTTTTTCATTCTCGCCTAACCTTACATATAAAAACGCTCTCTCGGCTTCATCTAAATCATCAAAGTTAATAGTATGTAAATCTCTCTTATGGTATATCCTTAAAAACAAAAGTGTATTAAGGACTTTTTCTCTCCTTAATTCTAGTTTCTTATTAGGTGGATCACCAATAGCTTTTAGTGACTTTTCCATGTACTCTTTAGCTTTCTGATAATCGGAGAAAACATAACTTTCTCCAATTTTACAATACGCTACCGCCTTAGTACTGACATAACAATTCGTCTCATCGTTTATTATATCAAAACATTGTTGACGAGATTCTCTTAACTTATTTTCGTGAAGATTCACAAAAATCTCCATTTCTTTTATTCTTAACAAAAATGAATCTCTTAAAGAGCGACATTTAATTTTTATAATATCAGGTAATAATTGTTGAATATATTCATTTACCATCTTGTAATTACCTAAATCAAAAAAAGAATATATTGTGTTTAGAATCAACATTATTACAAGTTCATTATCAATATATTTTTGATTTTTTCTCATTTTTTCAACTTTCTCAAAGAACACCTTAGGTGTAATCGTATTTTCACTTCTTTCTCGCAATGTTTGGTATAAAGGAACCAAGTTTAAGTTTATTCGTACTGTTTTCGAAATACCTTTTTTCATTTCTTTTTCGGTCTCTGATTGGTTGCTCTTAAATTTATTTATCTGTTGCATAATCATATCTTGAAGTTCATATTCTCCAAACATATCTAACACTTCTAATGCCAATTTTAAATTTTTGTGTGAAAGTGTTGGTATACACTCTTTGATGCAGTTTCTTCTAAACTTAATATCTTTAGGCTTATATAACCTAAGTGCATCCACAAAGTGCATAAAATCAAATTTACCCTTTTTATTAAAATAACTATTTACAGTTGTGTGTGTTACTTTAAAACGCATCGCTAACTTCCTATTTGTATAACCGGATAATTTTAGACTTTCTTGCATATCGTTAAAATCCAATAAAACTTGCACAATCTTTGTCCTCCTTATGGACAAAAGACACGTCATCCCTAGTTTTTACATTTAAGAGAAACGTGTCATTATATCTAGGTTGTGTGTTATACTAATGTACGAAGACTTATGACAGTTGTTTTCCCTACTGTGGTTAGGGAGACGGTGTAGGGGTGTTGCAGCACCACTTACACAGTCATGGGTCTTTTTTTATGTCCATTTTTTAGTTATTTTCATAATATCACAAAAATTAAGAATTTTATTCATTTGCTAATCTGAAAATTATTGAGAAAGTTTAATAATTAATATAACAAAGTATTCTTTTATATTGGATAATAATATTTCTTCCACTCATTAAACTTAATATAATATATATAATGGTTAGCTAGTATTTTAACAACCACATCACATGTACTATTGTAGCTATTTATCAAATGCTTTTAATTTTATTTCCATAAATATAGCAAAAAAGAGGCCCTATGGCTCTTTTTTTATCCCTTAATAACAATCTAAATATGGTAAAATATACCCATCGCTGATATGTCCAAACAGGTAATTTTCATAGCAACAAAATTACAACTAGGCTTATACAACATGATTCAAAACAAAATGAAGGAGTGTTTTAAGTGAAAGGACATATTCGAAAAAGAGGAAATAAATATTGTATCGTTATTGATATCGGTCCTGATCCAGAGACAGGAAAAAGAAGACAGAAGTGGTTTTCTGGATATAAGACAAAAAAAGAAGCACAGGCCGATGTAGCAAAGAAGATTACAGAATTGAATGAAGGAACTTTTATAGAGCCATCTAAAGTTACGCTAAAAGACTACCTAAATCATTGGCTAGAAATTAAAAGTATGAGCATAGAAAAGAGTACCTTTGCTTGCTATAGGGCATTTATCAACCAACATGTTATACCTAGTATAGGAATGGTCGCGCTCCATAAATTAAATGTTATACACATTCAAAAATGCTATAAGACTGCGATAGATAAAGGGATTGCAAACAATTCTATTCTGCTTATGCATAGAATTTTAAAGAGCGCTTTAAACCTAGCTGTAAAACAAAATATTATTTCTCGAAATCCAGCAGATTTTGCTGAGACACCTAAAAAAGAAAAAACCCCTATCCAGACTTGGACAGAGGAAGAAGTAAAAAAGTTTTTAGCTCATTCACAAGAATCACGATATCACATTGGATATCTACTTGCAATAACTACAGGTATGCGTCTAGGAGAAGTTCTAGGTTTACGATGGCAGGACATTGATTTTGAAAAACATACTGTTACAATAAATCAAACATCCGGTCATGACAATAAAATCAAAAAAACTGCAAAAACAAATTCATCAAAACGCACAATTCCTGTACCTAATGAAACAATAGAAGCCTTAAAAAAACATAAAATTTTAATCAATAAAGAGAAATTAAGGTTTGGTTCTGCTTATCTAGATCAAGATTTAATAAATTGTAATGAGTTTGGAAGAATAATAAAAAGAGCACATTTCAGAAAAAGTTTCATTAGGATGACACACAAAGTAGGTATAAAAGAAATTAAATTCCATGATTTAAGACATACACACGCAACTCTACTATTGAAACAAGGAGTTAACCCTAAAATCATCAGTGAGCGATTAGGTCATACAGATATTTCAATGACATTAAGTGTCTATTCTCATGTTTTACCGAATATGCAGGAAGAAGCAGTTAAAAACTTCGGTAAAAGTATCTTTGGATAACCTATGTTTGCAAAATGTTTGCATTTTATCAAAAAAAGTCAAACAAATGTTGTCATATCAAGGTTTGTTTGACCTATCATCTTATATTCTTGATAAAATCTCCGGATCCCTATTGAAATATTTAATAATGGAGCGTTCTCACCACCGCGGGTTATGCATTCGAATCGATATACATAGGAGAAAAAATCTTCTGTTTTTTCATCTTTTATCGGTCCTGACATCGCCTCACAAATATTTTGTGATCTAAGAGGAGAAAAATAGATTTCTTCTTCATTTGTATTTTCTAAATATATAGGGCGCTCACAAAAAATATGTGAGATTAAAGCGGGCACCCACTTAGAATACGTTTCATTATCATGTAGTACTGGCAAATTAGAAATCAAATCGGATTGCCATTCATATTTTGGTGGCTCTACTAATCTATTTGGCTTCCAATCATGAATAATCTCATACCAACTTTGAAAAATATAATCGAGCTGCTCTTGTTTAATAGGTTCTTTCGATACAATCCATGGTGTATTTTCATTTAATACGTACGGATTATGCTGAATAAACAATATATCGGAAAACATATCATACAATCTTTCATTTAAACGTTTCAACTTACTCGTTAATAAAAACGTCTTATAATGTATCTCTACGATGTCAAGCCATTCAATAGGAAAGTATATAAATGATACCTCTTCATTTAAAAGGGGTTCTACTATATTTTCAAATGTTAACAGCCTTAATTTTTTCATAAAATGATTCCTTCCTTTCTGTAGTTGTCTTGATTATCAAAATGCTAGAACAATAGTTACTTAATCTAATCCATTCAAACCAAGTATTTAAAAGAAAAGTAAAAACTGTTTATATAAATAAAATTTTATCAAAACAACTCTTTTAAAAATTTAAAGTAATTATCATTTACAACACCTCTGTATATTTGTATTTCAATACATTTAAATTATACATTTTATGTGATGTATTGTACTTATCATTTACAATAACTTTACAGAAAAACAAAAAAGAACACCTTAAATCGGTGCCCTTTTTACAAATATTAACCTTTATGTAATTGAACATATAGATAACATGAATCCTCCAAATGAAATTGCTCCTAGTAAACCTACTACAAATCCTGTTAAACAAATACAATCAGCAAGACAAATAGAAGACTGCGATAATGGAACAAATGACCTACTTGTACTCGACCCATATTGTTTTATTTTCTCATAATTCATATCTAACATTAAATGTAGACATGTTACACCATCCTCAATAGTATGTAGAGATTCTTTTTCTAACCGCTCCAATAATTTACTATCAAAAGCAACTGCTAGAGGGTACTGCTTATCTAATTTCATATTTTGATAAATTAGTTGCAAACGAGATAATATATTGTTTTTCTTCTTTTCAGATGTTACTGTACATTTCATATTATTAAATTCATTTAATAATAGTGTCAATTCATCTCTTTTTCCGTATAAATCTTTAGCTATTTTTCTCTTTAGTTTATACGAATGGATAATAGATTTTAGTTCAATCATATTCATACACTTCCTAATTACATATTATTTACCCAATTATTTTATAGATAAACAGTACTTTTTAATCTTATTTAAATTACACTCAAGCATCTTCATTTACTATCGATTAACATTACATTAACCTTACAAAGTTGTAATAAATTCATTAGCTAGAAGAAATCAATCGCTAATCTAGACAGATATTTGATAGTAAAACCATAAAAAAAGCAATGATTAGATTTTAAATCTAGTCATTGCTTTATCCATCACATCTTCATTACACCTATATATCTTATTGTTACTCTTTCACTTGAATGATTGAATATATCCATTAATAATGGCTATATTCTTTGTTGGCACGTACATATATAAAACTAATGTTTTTTAATTGATAAAGTGAAACTTTAATTAGTCCTCACCAATCGGGCTTTTACGGACAGCCCGATTGGTGGGATAAATAAAAATTAAAAAATATAAATTCTAGTTTCATATCTTTATACTTACTAAGTTCAATTAATTTCTCAATAATTATGGTGCCATTTCCTATATATTTCCGTCTGCCGCTTAGATTTTTCTGTACTATAAATGCCAACACCTCCTAGTAACCGGTTTCTATGATGGTTAAGAAATTTCTACAAAAAAAAGCCCTGATTAGGGCTTTTTTTTCTATTTCTCCAGCAAAGCTCTCTATGAAATTGCTAATCAAAAAAGACACACTTAGATTGATGCGTCTTTTTGTGATGCCTCTTTTGTGAAATCATATAAAGCAATTGCGCCTAAAAGGACAAGTATACCTTGAGGAACATCTAGCAAAATAGTTTTCCAAATTTCTGGAATTACCCATTTGATATCTGCTGCTGTTTCAAGATATGTTTGGAAATAGCTTATTGTAAAATTAATTATCCCTAAAAACACAAACAAAGATAAACCAAATCGAATTAATTTCTTATTTGTAAACATATAACACCTCTCAAAATTCATTGGATATTCCTGCTTTTGCTTCTTTATATTTCCATATCCCTATATTTAATTTTAACACATAAAGAACTCAAAAAGATACAATATGCATATTTGCATATTGTATGAACAGCATTCCATGATGATTTAGAAATTCCCGTAAAGAAAAAGTAAATCCGTTACAATTAACAGAGCCGGTTTCTTTTCTTATTTAACTTCATACCACCAATCTTTACGTTCTTTGATTGTAAAATAAGTGTGACAGAATTTTATCCAGTTAATTCGTAGACAATTAAATGAGCTAACTTATCGATATTCTATTTCGCCATATCCGTAGCACTAATGACTTTACGCAAATTTAACAAGAAAAAATATATAGATAGGTATGATCCATACCTATCTATAACATTACTTCTATTCTTTATCCAATTACGTCTTTTACGTCTGTATCCACTGGCCACTTTTCTAATGTATAAGCCATTTCCCAAAATGAATATTCATATTGACTGCTAATAATAAAATGCTGTTTCATACGCTTGCGGTCTGCCTCTGTTACTTTTTCAGCGATAGTATCTAAACGTGTAATTTGTTCTTCAACTAGCGTACGGAACCAATCAGATCCATAAGCAGAAATCCATTCGTTATAAATTGGCTCTTCCGGCTGACACTCTTTTAAGCGTTCGCCAATTTCATAATACAACCAATAACAAGGTAAAATTGCTGCAATGATATCTCCTAAATGTCCTTCATAGGCAGCACGATACATATGTGAAGTATACGCATATGCAGTTGGCGCAGGAATAAAATTATCTTTTTCTTCTTTTGTTATCCCTAGCTTTTTAGCAAAATTCTCATGTAAAGATAACTCGGCCTCATATGTATTTTGAGCATGGTGTGCCATACGAGCTGTCGTCTCTAATTCAAGAGCTTTTGCAGCTCCTAAAGTTTGCACTCTAGCAAAATGACTCAAATAATATGAATCTTGAAGCACATAATAGCGAAAACTAGCTAAATCTAACGTTCCTTCACCAAGTTTTTTTACAAAGGGATGGTTAAAACTCGCTTCCCAAATTGAATCTACTTCTTTACGTAATGATTGTGAAAAAGTCATTTAAATCCCTCCAATAATGTATAAAATATAAGTATTTATCCACAATTATTAAAGCTGTAAAATAAAAAAACTTTCTTTACAGGCGTAAAGAAAGTGAAATTGACAGTATTTATTTACTCATTAAATAGCAACGTCTTTCCCACTTCCCTACGCTGGCATTAACCAGATCAGGTACTAAGAGTCTCAAAATCACATTTGATCTCAGCCTATAAAAGGCCCCCCTAGTGGATAAATATTTTGTTTTTATAATGTATTCATCATAGCATACTTCGTGAAACTATCAAAAGAATTCGTTATATGATTCCCTTAAAACCCTTCTTCTTTTCTAACTTTTAATGATGTTTCAATAATCATATCTAATAGTTTGCTATAACTAATTCCCGCTGCTTCTGCACTTTTTGGCAATAAACTTGATTGTGTCATCCCTGGTAATGTATTAATTTCCATTACATATGGAATTCCGTCCTTCACCATCATATCAACTCTTGCATAAACACTACATTTTAATGCTTTATAACAAGCAAGTGACGCTTTATTTACACGTTCATTAATTTCTGCTGGAAGTTCAATAACTTCCTCAACTGTACTAGTATCATCATATTTTGCATTGTAGTCAAAGAACTCGGCTGCATGTCGAATTGAAACTATAGGTAACTGTTTTCCATCCAGAATTGAACATGTAATTTCATCACCTTTTATATACTTCTCAATTACTACTTCAGAATCCCATTCGAATACAGTTTCTAGCATTGAGATCAATTCATTTTTATTATAAACGATTTTCACTCCGACACTCGATCCGCCAGAGTTTGGTTTTACTACTAATGGAAATCCTAACTTATCTAACTCATCAAGATTTAGATCCTCCATTTTTGTAAGTTCAATCCAATCTGGTGTTTCTACACCTTCATAACGTAAAATCTTTTTCGAAATATTTTTATCCATACATATACTGCTAGATAACATATTACTTCCGCTATAAGGAATCCCTAAACTCTCCAGTGTTCCTTGAACTGTCCCATCTTCTCCGTATTTTCCGTGTAACGCGAGCAACGCAAAGTCAATGTCTTTCGCTTTTTCAATTAAATCCACTTTTTCATTTAATGTAATTGGAACTATTTCATACTTATTTTTATCTAAATGAGCAATCATTTCATTCCCCGTCATAATTGAAACTTGTTTTTCAGACGATACCCCGCCCATAATAACACCGATTTTCATTTTCTCAACTCCAAATTTCATTTTTTAATGTATCACCAATTATTTTAATTCCCCGAACTATTTCTTCTTCTTTCAAGCGCGAAAATCCTAATCGGAAAGTGTTCGCTCCTTCTCCATCAGAGTAAAAAACATCTCCAGGTGAAAACGTAACGCGTTTCTCATAACACTTTTGTAAAAGTGTGCGGGCGTTCATATGCTCTTCTAGCTCTATAAATAAATGAAGTCCACCATCTCCAGTCATTCTTTTAAAAGGAATGTACTGGTTACATGTCCCGACAGCTAACTCATATTTTTTCTTATAAACAGATCTTGCCTTTTTTAAATATTTTTCAAAATATCCCTCATGTAAATATTGAAACAGAACAGCTTGATCTAGCGTAGATGTGTGAATCGTTCTTGCTCTTTTTACGCTTTCTAAATAATGAATCAGCTCTTTATCTGCAATAATCCAGCCTACACGTAAACCAGGGAAAAGTACCTTTGAAAAGCTACTAATATAAATCACATTATTGCCAGCTCCAGCAAAAGTTAATAATGGAGCTAAATGTGAACCTGAATAACGTAGTTCTTCATTAAATCCGTCCTCTATAATAGGAACGTTGTATTTTGAGAATAACCTCATCAATTCCGTTCTTTTCTCTGAACTCGTAACAATACCGGTTGGATTATGATAAGAAGGAATTAAATAAGCAAAATCAAAATCTTTTTCACGCAAGCTTTTTTCAACTTCATTCGTATCAATACCATCCTCATCCATATCAATCCCATGAACTTCAAGTCCATGTAAGCGGAAAAGCTTAAGTGCAGCGTGGTGAGTTGGATTCTCACAAATGACACGCCCGGATTTTTTTGATAAAGAAGAAAGTACAATATCCAATCCTTCTGTAAATCCATTTGTAATTAGAATATCTTTATTGGAAATGTCTACACCTTTCATTTCCATGTAATGAAGTAAATAATTCATTAACGGTCTATATCCCTTTGCATATCCGTAGTTCAATACGATGTCCCCTTCAATGGACATACGAGTAAGAAAAGCTCTTTTGAAATTTTCAACATCAAATAGCTTCTCATCCGGGGCTATACTATTAAAAACAATCATTCCTTTTTCCCAACGAACACCATGTTTCATTAAATCTAATTCATCCGCTAATGCGGTCACTGTATTAAGTTTATTTTTCCAATCTATTTCAACAGACGAAGTGTTAGATATATCCACCTTCGCAACAAAGTTCCCTTTTCCTTTAACTGCATAAATGAGTCCTTCTTGCTCTAAATCTGCATAAGCAGCGAGTACAGTGTTTCTACTCACGCTTAGTAATTCACTTAGTTCTCTTGTTGATGGAATTTTTTGATCCCCGAGCAAATGCCCTTTCATAATCATCTTCTTCAAATAATCTTTCAATTGAATATAAACGGGACGATCTTTAACAACTTTAAAATCCTTAAACAATTTCTTCCCCCCTGCAATCATTTTTGCATATTTATTTCATTCTCAAAAGGTCCACGACATATGTATTTTTTATAAAGGGCGGTACGGTCTTACAAATCTTTTCGATATAAGTTAATTACATCTTTTAAAGCTGCAGCTGCAGCGCCTCTTGGATTAGAAGCCCCACCAATTGTAGTAACTTGTCCCATCGTATCTGTAAAGAACGTAATTCCTTTTTCAGTTCCATTTACTTTTGCTAACGGATGTTTTTTTTCTATTTCGCACGGTTCAACATTTAAATTGATATTGCCACCCTCATCCTTATATGTTGATGCTATTAATTTAATAATTTTATGTTGTTCCTTAGCATTTCGAATTTGCTGTTTTGTAACGTGCTCGATTCCTTTTATATGTATATCAGTAAGTGTTTTATCTGTTTCCATTAAGCGGTTTGTCAAAAGTAACAATTTACACGCACTATCTGAACCACTTATATCTAATATAGGGTTTGTCTCAGCAATTCCTTTATTTTGTGCTTCTTTCAGTGCTTCTTCAAATGTCATATCTTCCTCATACATTTTCGTAAGAATATAATTAGTTGTTCCATTTAATATTCCTTCTATTTTTTCAATACTACAACCAGCTAAACTAAATTGTCCGATATCTAGTGTCGGTAGTGCAGCGGCTGTTGCACCGCTATATCGAATTCGTACATTTGCGCCTCTTGCTGCTTCATTTATTTCTCTCCAGTTTGTAACGAGCGCACCTTTAGAAATTGCTACTATATCCATCTGTTTCTCAATCGCTTGTTTCATATATTGTTTCCCTGGATTTCCATCTTTAAGATTTGTAACTGTTGATTCTACCAATACAGTACCACTTATGCTAGTTGTTGCACGTTCCTTCGGATGATACTCTAAATATTTTTCAATTGCAGCGGTACCGCCACCATACATTAATAAATGATGAAGTGATAAGCCGTCTTCATTATGTATTGCAATATTTCTCCCTAATACGCCACTTACAACTAATTGAATCCCATATGTTTCATATATATATGAATATTTTTCATTTAATAATTTTATAAACTCTCTGCCTACTGTTCCGTATCCTGATAATACAACTTGAATTTTCATAATATCCCCCCATATTTTTCTACCAAATCCCTCTTTCAATATAATATAAAGCGCTCTCGAATTCCATCGAGAGCGCTTTATTATTACCTATTTCGGTAAACGTGATAGCTTTTCAGCAATTGTTCTATAAAACTCTTGAATGCTAGAAAAACCTAACGAGTCTGAAACACTTAACCCTACCATGTCGAGATGGTCCCAATTCGCTTTCGTTTCGATATGATTCCATTTTCCAATCTGTAATGACTCATTATTATTTACAGTAACATTAGAAGATGGTGCAATCATAGAATTTGTATTTACTACACCATCATTTTGCCACCAAGAAGTATCAACTAGCGGACGGTTTTCTTCATATCTCGCATAAGAACCTAAGAAAAATGCATTTCCCATTAACACTTTATTCATCGTTATATGAGGCAAATGTAAACCTGTTATAGGTGCTGCTTGTGATGCATGTCCACTATAGGATAAATAATACACATCTGGTTGCGTCTTTACCCAATTATTTAACTCCTTTGCACCATCTGTACTTAAATCCCATTGACTTATATCTTTTGTATTTTTCCAAAGTGAACTATTTAGAATACGATTACTATATTGGAAAAAGGACTCTCCAGCATTCTTCTTTATACCCCATTGATCCAATTTAAAATCATATAATGATAAATTATTGTTTCCCCCAAAGCTTGCAGCTGTAATGAGTAAATCTTTAACAAACGGCAGTAGAAGACTACCATCCGCAAGTGTTGTACCGTTGTGAGGGGTTGCTAATGTTGTAACACTATGAACATATGATTTTCCGCCTTCAAATAGTGGTGATATTTTGGTGTCTGGATGATTTTTCACATAATTCTTTTCTTCAAAACTCCCTTCTTTTAATAGCTGTACTAATGTTCTAATCGTTTGTCCACCCATGCTATGTCCAACTAAATGAACTTTATTTGTTTCACTCCAATTCGGCGCAAAACCACTATAAGTTCTGCCAAAACGATTATGTCCATGTTTCTCAGCATGTACTGCACCATAGTCTACTGTCCCACCGCTAATTTGTGCATACAATTCACATGCACGATCCCAGTTACTAGAAACAGGTCCAACAGCTGCGGTATGTACCGTATAACCATTTCGTTTCAAATCTTCCTGTATATCATAAACACCACCCCAATATTTTACGCCAAGCATTTCTTCTCTACCCCATCCAGCAAATCCATTCACCAATATGATAGGATAATTATTTTGCTGCCTCTCTTCAGCGTATGATATTTTCGCTGCGAATGAACATACGGTCACTAATGCAAAAAAACATATTTTTAAAAATAACTTCCCCATACTTTCTCCCCCCCTAATAAAACGTTTACATTTTTCTTTTTAAAAAGTTAACAGAATAATTTAACAACTTAAACATAATGTAAAGTATTTTATATACGTTGTATATATAGAAAACATATACAAATGTTGATAAATATTAATTCAAGCGAATATTTACTTTTTACAATATAACTTGTAAATCTATTTATTAGGATTTATAATTAGATATAGTTTCCTCATGTTAAAAAGATTTAAAAATCATAAGAAAACTAATCTCATTGCTTGAAAAGGAGGAAAAAGCATGCAAATCGGATCAAATATTCATACATTATCTCAACCTACTAAAATAACTCCATCTACTCTTGAGCATAATACTATCTCTTCTACTAAACTTGAAAGTAAGAAAGTAAATGATCCTATCAAGTTTGATATTCGTTCATCTGAAAAAGAAATGAAACAGCCTGAGCATAAATTTAATGAATTAGATTTATGGAAGATGTTAAAGGATAAAGGTGTTCCTTTATGGATCATCCTTGAAATGCTACAAAAGGCTCGTAAAGAAAAAGAAGCCCAAAATAATTCAGTTCAAAATTCAAATGCGATTGAGGAAACAAACGAGACTCGATTAAATGAAGTAATGTAAAGCATAATAATTGATTTGTCTATAAACTAAAAAGAGTTCGAAGCTGATGAAATTTTTATCAACTCCGAACTCTTTTTTAAGGTTTTTCGCCAATCGTTACAAATTGAAAAGATACTTCTCTTTCCAAACCTTTAATTAACTTTTTTACTTTGACATTTTCATTAATCAATGTATTATCTGTCGACATTTTAGGTTTTTCGTCACCTAGAGATTTTTTCAAATGAAGAAGATGCATTTTCATTTCATTTGCCTTTATTTCTTTATAAACACTATTTTTTGCTACAATCATATACCATTCCGTTGAATATTTACGATTGTTGCCTATCCAAGCATCACTATCGTATGTAACAGGAATCTCTTCCTCTCCTATTTTAATACTTTTCATAGTCTTATCGGCTTCACTTGTAAATAATAGTGCTCCTTCTTTTGGGAATTTCGGTAACGTATCTATAATATAATTGGAGCCATTATCTTGTTTTCGAAAAAGTTTTTCTTTAATCAATGCTTGTGCTGTAGATTCATTTAAAATTAAGACATTTCCATTTCCATTTCCAACTTCCCCTTTTTTCACAGAAAACACTTCATTTTCTTCCGTAATTCCCTGATAACGATTAATAATTGGTGAAATATTATTTTCATCTCCAATAATTAATACACCGTTTGCAGGAAATGGATTCTCCTTTTTAGAACATGCACTAAAACTTATTAATAGTAGTATCGTTAACATAAAAATAGTTAAAGTTCTTTTCATCTCGTTTCCTTTCATCATACAGTTCATTTTTCTACATACTTTATTGTAGTCTTACAAGCTAATAAATTCTATTGCTCCATAACCTTATAAAGCTTTTGCAGATAACGCCAACGGGTTATAAAGAAATATAAAACTTGTATACATATAAATGAAATTAAAATAACGATAGAGCTATTTATGATAGAAAAATCGACTAATTGCTGTAATGCTATATAAGCGACTACAGTATGAATCACTGCAACGACAATTGGTAAAAAGAACATTAATAATAACTGTCTCGTTACAACTTTTTTTAACTCACCTTTACTTAATCCCATTTTCGAAATCATTTTATATTGCTGCTGATCGCGATCCAAATCTGTATATAATCGGAAATAAATAAAACTAGCAGCGAATGTAAAGAAGACGATTCCGACTAAAATACTTACCATAAGTAATAAACCATTCTTTTGCTTTGCTTCCAACAAGTTTAATGTTAAAGCTTCAAAGTAGAAATCTCTGTCCCTAAGATCTTTATCGAATATACTCTTTAATTGATTGGAAATCTCTTTCGTTTTTATCCAATCATCTACAACAAATCCGTAAGTACGATATGGAATTTCTTTATTAACTGGGTCACTAGTAAGAGGCATTCCATCATATACCTGATCTTGAACAGCGATATAAATAGTTCTAGAATCGTGTGGTAAAACTAAATTTTCTACAGCTTTTTTCACATGAAATGTCTTTGTCCAGTCACCTTGAATGACTTCTATATTCTTTTTATACTCGCCATTTTTAAATTCTTGTTTTTGTGATACGACTCCAGGAATTAATAAAATTTCATCTTCTTTTTCAATTGTTTCTTGTTGATAACCTAGTGCTTTAGCAAGATCGTTGTATTCACTTAACTTCATTACATTTACGCCATTTTCTGTGTATATATATGAAGATGAAGCCATTCGATACGGAATATTAGCATCAGAAAGGTGCTTTTTTATAATAGAAAGATTTTTATTCAATACTTTGTCATTTTCAAGACTTCCATACAAAAATGTATACGGATTTGTCATCCTTACCAAATCCCTATTTCCAATTGCGGCTGTTGTACCAATTGCTGTAAATGCAACTGCTGAAACAATAGATACTATAAAAAACATCGTTGCATTATCTTTCATACGGTAAATTAATTCAGAAAATGTTAATATATTTGTTCTCTTTAAAAAGAAAGAGTCCCTCCTTTTAGCAAGGCGCAATATATACACGCTACACTGTGTATATAAAAAGTACGTTCCTATAATTACTAGGAGCACACCTATTCCAAGCGTAATAAAATTGGTACTTGGTATGAAGCGAAATACTGAAAAATATCCATACCCTATACTAATTAAAGAAAGTAGCGATAATAAAACTGAAGATTTCGGTTCAGGTTTTGGCTTTTCCTCTGCTCGAATAAGTTCCACAAGTTCCGTTACTTTTATCATTTTAAATGTAAATAATGAAACAATTAAAAACAAGAAAAGAAATGTGATAACTGTTAATAATACAGCCCGCACTGGTATATAAAAAGGTAAACCATTATTAATCATTAATACACTTGCACTTATCAATAAGACTAGTTTAGAAAATATGAGTCCAATGAAAATCCCTATACAAATTGAACCAAGTCCAATCAACATATTTTCAATTAATAATAATTTCTTAAGCTGTCTCATTGACATACCTTGCATCAATAAAACGCCAAATTCTTTCTTACGCGTTTTTAAAAACGAACTAACTGAATATAAAATGAAGAAAAATGAAAATACAAAAATCAATCCTTGCGAAACTGAAAATCCCAATGTACCAAATGCACTTATTGTTGCACTTGTCGATTTCAACTCACCTTGTAAATCAGGATGAAATAATAAAAGAGCATACGTAAAGAAAATCATAATAGAAAATGCACTACTTAAAAAATGGGCAGCATATGTACGCTTATTACGAAAAATATTATTAAATGCGAACTGACGAAAAGTCATGCCTTTTCCCTCCTAACAAAGAAAGGACATCCATAATCTTTTGATAAAAAGTTTGCCTACTTTCACCACAATAAATTTCGTTATATAGTTGACCATCTTTAATAAAGATTACTCGGCTGCAAAAGCTCGCTGCATACGGATCATGTGTAACTAACATCATCGTTGCTTTTTCTTCTTTATTTAGAGTATCCAGCATCTCCATTACATCATTTGAAGATTTAGAGTCCAAGTTCCCTGTTGGTTCATCTGCAAGTAATAATTGCGGCTTATGAACGATCGCACGAGCGATTGCTGTTCTTTGAGCTTGTCCCCCTGATATTTCAAACGTTCTTTTATTCAATATATCTGTAATATTTAACTTCTCTGCAATCTCTTCCAATCGCTTGTTCATTTCTTGCACGGAAACACCATCTAAAGTCATCGGCAATACGATGTTTTCTTTTACAGTAAGTGTGCTAAGAAGATTAAATGATTGAAAAACAAATCCTAATTGTTTTCTGCGGAATAACGCTAATTCTTCTGATGATAATTGAAAAGGATTTGTGCCATTAATAAATATTTCTCCCGATGATGGAGAATCAATAGTAGATACCATATTTAATAACGTTGTTTTCCCACTACCTGATGGACCCATAATTCCTACAAATTCACCTTCTTGAATTGATAAATCAATATCTACTAATGCTTTATAAGGTACTTTCCCTTTATATACTTTACTAATACTTTTAGCCTGTAAAATTTCCATGTATATTCTCCCTTCATTTCCACTGCTCACTATAAAGTGTAAATGAATTATCTTACAGCTCATATTGATTCACCTTTCATTTACCTTACACGCTTGTAAGATTTCTAAAAAAACTGACAACATAATTATTTCAAACTAAAATTAACGCATAACTATCTTATAATAATTGTATAGTAGTAGGAAATATAATATATAATAAATCTTTATTATATAAATGAGAAAAGACCGATTGCTATCGGTCTTTTACTACCAAACGTTATATTTTTATCCACTCAGATTTTCTCAATATATAATGATTATATATTTGATTTTCTATCCTCTGTTGGCTCTTATAAATAAACCCGCATTTTTCAATAACTTTATTTGATGCTACATTGTTAATTAAAGCAATTGCGTTAAGGACATTTAAATTTGTTTCTTTAAACAATTAGTCAATTAAACCTTTAGTCGCTTTTGTAGCATGGCCATGATTTTGATATTCATTTGAGATAGCATACATTATCTCTCTGTTTGGTGAAGCGAGTTCTTCTTTCATACCTGTGCAGCACCATCCAATGAGTTGATTTGTAGCTTTCTTAAATATTCCTAGCTTTAACATATGATTATCTATGTTATTCGTAGTTTTCACTGCATCAAGAAATGCTTTGTTTGCTGGTATTTCATAATCTGCAATCCAATCCACCCTTTGTTCTTTCGTTGATTTCCAGTCTGGTAAAAATTTTGCTATTTCCGGTTGATTTGCTATTTTATAAATACTCTCTGCATCTTTGACAGTAAACTCTTGCAAGTATATATCTCTACAATCTATTTTAAATAACTTAGTGAATCTCTCTTCTCCCATGTTAATCCCCCTTACTTACGTTATAGCTCCTTAATCTGCTTCGTAAGTTCAATAAACCGTTCATCCAGTGCTTTATATTCTTTGTCTTTAGAAGTTAAAAAGCTTAATTTTCCTAATACTTCTTGTCTCTCTGTTTCTAACGTTAAACGTAGCTCTTCAATATCATCTCTTGTTTTAGTAGGTTCTTCTAGCTGCTTTTGTATCGTATTGTTTGAAAACACGAGTTTTGTGTTAGTTGTTTTCTCCAGAAAATATCGATCGTGAGATACAATTACTAATGTTCCGTTATACTCAGCTAATGTATTTTCAAGTTGTTCACGTGAAGGTAGATCCAAGTGATTCGTCGGTTCGTCTAAAATGAGTACATCTTTTTCATCTAAAATATAAGCCATTAGCTTACACTTTACTCTTTCTCCCATACTCATATGCTCAATCGGCTCTTTCCATTGAGACGCTTGGAATCCTAAATGTTTCATTAAATTTTGGACTTTTCCTCTTTCTTCAAACGTCTCTTTAAAAAATAAATTTTCTGGTGTTTTATCAAGCGGTAAATCAAAAACTTCTTGTGTTAAATAGCCGATGTTTGCTGAAGGTGAAATCCATATTTCTCCTTCAGCAGTTTCCGTTCCCATAATCATCTTCAGTAATGTTGTTTTCCCACTACCGTTTGGTCCAACAATCGCAACTTTCTCACCGTGCTGAATTGTAAAATTAACGTTTTCAAATAATACTTTCCCATGAAAGTCTTTTTTTAATTGCTTTACTTCTAAAAATCGTTTTCCTACTTTTTTGTTCGCTTGAATAGAAAACTCAACTGAATACTCTTCTTTCACACGTTCTACTTTCGTTTTCTCCAGCTCTTTTTCGAGTCGTTTTCGTTTTGACTTCACTTGTGCATCCATTCGCTTCGCTTTTACACGATAGAATTCTTTCACACCTTCTTGTTTTGTAGACTGCGCGTGTGCCTTTTGTGACCATGAACTCAATTCTTTTATATGTGTTTCTACTTGTTCTATCTTTTTTTGCTGCTTTTCATATTCACGCTGCTGCGACTTCCTTCTTTGCTCACGTGCTTTCATGTAGCTCGTATAATTACCACTATGCTCAATTAATTTTTTGTCCTCAATTGACCATATTTTTGTTGCGACAACATCTAAAAAATATCGATCATGCGATACAACAATAACTGTACCTTTCATGTTTTTTATTTGTTTAATGAGAAATCCCGTACTGATCTCATCTAAATGATTTGTCGGTTCGTCTAATATTAAGACATTAGGATTTTCAGCAAATCCTTTTGCTAATCGAATTTTCAGCTTTTCACCACCACTTAAAGTATGAAAATCGTTCGTTGGCACACCCCATTTCGCAAGAAGTTCTGCTTCTTTTGCAATTACATCATTACTAATAAAAGATTCTATTTCTTGCTCAACATATGCGGTTGTCATATTCATTTGCTGCCATTCAACAATCCCTTTTGAAGGCTCAATCTTTCCATTTATTAATTGAAGTAACGTTGATTTACCAGCACCGTTTTTACCAATTAGTCCGATAACATCCCCTTGTTTTACTGTCACATTCATTTTCTCTAACAACATATTTTCTTTTATTTCAACATAAACATCATTTAATTTTAATAGTTCTTTCATAATACCGATCCCTTTCATTAAGGGAGAATAAAAAAATCCTCCCAAATAAATTTGGCAGGATTAGTCGTTAAAATATTTACACCCAAATAAGCTATTACGTAACATAAATAGCAATACCGTTCTATGGAAATTGGGCAGACTAATCCTATTTTTTAGAAATTGAAATTTATTGAATTTCAACATTTAAAAATAAGATTAGTTAATCATCGTCCACCCATCATTCCTTTCCGTCATTAGTAACCATATTGTACCATGATAATACTGTATGCGTAAATATTATTATTTGTACTACAAAAACCATTATTTTTCATTTCTACAATTTCATGTGCTCGTATCTTTAATTTTTACTAATTTGTATCGTTTATTCATATGAAAACTTTAAAAAAAATACAAAACAAGGCTAAAAAACTTATCTCCAAAGTTCTTTAGCCTTGATCAATTTTTACACATTAAAAAATATTACTCGTACTGCCGTACCTTTATCAACTTCTGAATGAATCTCTACACTATGACCTAATTGTTTTGTAATTTCATATACAAGATATAGCCCCATTCCTGTTGATTCTTTAAAACCTCTACCGTTTTCTCCTGTAAAGAAAGGTTTGAAGACTCTTGGTAAATCTTGCTTCGGTATACCTACGCCATTATCAGCAATTTCAAGTATAACGGTATTACCTTCCTTACAAGCTTTCACTTTAATCTTTTCTCTACTTCCTGATGAATATTTAATCGCATTCGATAGTATTTGCCCAATTAAAAATTGTAACCATTTCACATCACTTTCTACAGTAATGCCTTTATCAATTTCAAGCTCTGGATATACAAAATTCCGGATAAAGAACCGTTTATGCTCATGTACCGAATCATTCACTATTTTATGTAGTTGTACTCTTTCTACATAAAAATCTTGTGTAAATGCTTCTAAACGTGCGACATACAGAGCCATTTCTAATCCCTTTTTTAATCGATCAGTTTCCTCATTTATACTTTCAAAACGTGAATCTACTTCATCCTGTGTAATTAATTCTATTACAGATAAAGGTGTTTTCATTTGATGGATCCACTGATTCATAAAGGTTAAATGGTCATTATTTTTTCTCTCTTGCATTTGCAGCTGATTTTGATAATGTCGATATTGCACCTCAAGTAGTTCTTGAAGAGCAGCCGATACAGCTGCAAAATCAGATTTTTGAACAGATTCATCCAAAGATTGCATCGGGTTTGCTAAGCGCTCATAAAAAGAACGATGTGTAAAATAACGAAACACTAAATAACTTCCTATAAAGAAAACCCCTAGAAACATTGCATATAACGCCGTTGTAATGTGATTATGCCCATCAAACCAATATACGAGAAATATAGCTAGTAGTTGAATTATAGTAAAGCAAATAAGTGGTATATGATCACGTATAAACAACCTTATCATTTTTCTATACCAGTATCCCAAGTAATATGCAATCTATATCCAACACTACGAATCGTTTCAATCGCACCTTCTATATGTAACGTTTGTAACTTTTTACGCACACGTGTTGTATTTACACTTAATGTATTATCATCAACATAAGATTCGCTATCCCATAATTTATTTAACAACACTTCCCTACTCACAACACGCGGATAATTTTTCATTAATGTCTCTAATAAAATAGCTTCGTTTCTCGTTATATCAATCTCTTCGTTTCTAAGTTTCAATACAAGTCTTTCAGGATATAAACAAAGGCCTTTTTGCTCAACCATTCGCTCTTCTAGTTTCGGTGCATAATCTCCATATGCACGTCTTAAATGACTACGAATTTTCGCCACTACAACTTCATAATGAAAAGGCTTCGGAATAAAATCATCGCCACCGTTTTCTAACGCCATAACTTGATCCATCGTACCTTCACGAGCCGAAATGAATAGTATCGGACATGTAGAAACACCACGAATTTGACGACACCAAAAGTAACCATCAAAACTCGGTAAATTAATATCTAATAAAACTAACTCTGGTTGTTCATCTAAAAAAATGTCTAATACATTTTGAAAGTCCGATACAATAACTCCTTGATAACCATATTTCGCAACATATGTTGATAATAGTTCTGCAATTTTCATATCGTCTTCTACAATCATAATTTTGACCATTATTGAACTCCTTTTTAATGCACAATCTCAAATATACTTATATAAAATAAATACTACCTCTTTTCACAAAATCCGTAAATTAAAAAAAGGATGCTTTTATACAAAAGTATCCTTTTTCGTCCCTTATCTATTTAATATGAAATTTACTAAAAGTAAATCCTAGTTTCTCCACATAATCCATCCCTAATTCCATACGCGCCGTTTTCAACGGGTCCACAACTTGGCAAACTTTTAAATTACCTGCTGCCGATAATAAAAGAGTTGCATCAGCTTTAGACATTGCTAATTCTTCATGTAAAAATGTCACCATATTATGTACAGCACGACTTGCTGCATCATCTAACAATTTCTCTGAAGCAATCGTCATCATTTTTTCTTTTTGAATAGCCATTGGTAACGGCCATTTCTTTTCTTTTATAATTTGAACTGTTACAGTTACCTCACCAGCAACCTCTACACCACTAACACCAATTTCACCATCCCCCATCGCTGCGTGTAAATCGCCTAATGCTAATAGAGCACCAGGAACATTTACAGGTAATAGCAATGTCGTCCCTTCTTTTATCTCTTTACAATCCATATTTCCACCATGATCATGCGGGGTGCCACATGAAATGCTCTCTTCTTTCGGCGCAGTACCAATAACACCAATCATTGGATTAATCGGGATTTGTAGTTCACTTGAAAACAAAACATGTTCGTTATGTATTGGGACAATTTTCACTGTATTTTCATTTAACTCATCCCCCATTACACCAAGGTTTGCACCTGTAGTTAAAACGCCCTGCTCTGCAATTTTAATTTTTTCAATCGTTACGACTAATATATCACCAGGTTCTGCACCATTAATAAATACTGGACCAGTCGCTGGATTAATTCGGTTCCAATCTAATTCTTGAAACGCAACATCTTCAGAATCAATTTGATTTTCAAAGCAATCATATGTTTCAAATACAAGACGACTCCCTATTTCTACTTCGATACAAGGCTGATTATCTGGTGACATTGAGTAAATGATATGGTCTTTATGAATTCGATACATAATACCTCTCCCTTTTATATTTATCTACTACTAATTAGCTTTTTTTATACAAGCTCCTCTTAAAGTTAATATTATTTTTATGTAAAAAAGCACGCAGATTGTTTTATAACATACAATCTTTACTATAACAGAAAGGTGGTATTGCTATGCCCCTTATTCCATACAACGAAAGTGATGTTGATTTACTAGCTCGTTTAATTCGTGCTGAAGCTGAAGGCGAAGGTCGCCAAGGTGAGGAGTTAGTTGGATGCGTTGTAGTAAACCGTGTATTTTGTGATTGCTTAGATTTCAAACAACTCCGTACCGTACGCGACGCTGTATATCAAAGCCCCGGCGGATTCGAAGCAGTACAATACGGGTATTTTTACCAACGCGCTCGTGAATCAGAAAAAGAAATCGCACGAAAAGTTTTGCAAGGTGAATGGCGCTGGCCCGCACGATGGGCACTTTGGTATTTCCGTCCAGTTGGAGCTTGTTCACCTGAATGGTATAACCAGCCATTTGTAGGACAGTTTAAAAGCCATTGTTTTTATGAACCAAGTGGTGATGAATGTCCGAAAATGTATTCACAATAGTAAAAAAGAAAACACTGAAAGTACCTGCTTTTATATATACTTTCGGTGTTTTCTTTTTATTCAAGTAATCTAATAGTAAGATAAAATATTTAACTCCTATAACATTTTATTAATTGAATATTCAACATGTACTGAAGTTTCTTAGACTAATAGAAACCAAATGGTATATAAGAGATTATCACTAAATAACAACTTTTAGTTTTAATATATATATTTGTTTATAAAAAAATGATAAACTAATTTACGCATTGGAAAAATTTTATAATGATAAAAAGGGGATCACTATGAAATTACTACGTTTATTTCTCATTCTAACTCTTGTTGTATTATTAAGCGCATGTGGTAATACAGCAGTAAAAGTCACCAAGGTTCAAAAAACGGCGAAACAACTTTAAACATTGGCTCCCTGAAAGGGTATTACGATGTACAAACGATCAAAACTGAACAAGGAAATGTACAATTCCCTTTTGATGCAACCGTTGAAGAGGGTACAATTTTATTACAAATCACTAAAGACGATAAGGTCATTTACGAAGAAGAAGTCACCTCTCAAAAAGAAGGTTTACTTTCTTTTGAAGCACCAAAATCTGGATCTTATAATTTAATTGTACGCGTAAAGAACGAAAAAGAAAAAGCAAAAGGTATACAAATACATACAAAACTATAAAAAAACGGCAAGCGAATTCTAGCTTGCCGTTTTTTTTATAACTCAATTTTCATAATATATACTTATCGATTAAACGAATTGTTTTGTGTATACTTCATCTTTATTTACATTCTATATTTAGACATTATTCTTAAAAAATCTTCTAAAATAAAAATTAAGTTATGATTTCCGGAATTTTAGTTTAATTACCTAAAAAAATTCTTTATCGCTTCTAATTGAATTTTGTGACTACACTCATCACAACAATATACCCCTTTTGGTTTTTCTTTAAATCGCTTATATTTTTCACTACCTTCGTAAACACGAAATATATTTTTACAAGAAAAGCAAACAATTTTGTAAAACATCATATGCATTTTCCTCTCCTTGTTTATACACTTTTTTAATCACTTGTGAGAAGGTCATTTTTCTACAGTATAAATCTTAATATCCTCTGACTAAAAGGTTTACCTCTATTCTTATCGAATTATATTAATATCTTATAACGCGAGGTGAACATCTTGTTCAGTGATATAGAATTAGTTTTAGATGCTAAAGCAAGTTTAGCTGAAGGACCATGTTGGAATGAAAAAAAGCAACTTTTATATTGGGTTGATATTATGGAGAGAAAATTATGCATATACAATCCTACCGCTAATACGAACCGAGTAATTGCACTCAATCAAAAAATTGGCTGTGTTGTTCCATATTTAGAGGATGTACTACTCTTAGCTATGGAAAAAGGCTTTTATTCTATTAATGTAAATACCGAAAAACTGACACATATTTTTGACCCTGAACCACATTTAATAGAAAATCGTTTCAATGATGGAAAATGTGATCCAGCTGGTCGTTTCTGGGCAGGTTCTACAGATACATACGGTATGAATGCTGTAGGTTCCTTGTATTGTTTACATCATAATTTAAGTGTAGAGAAAAAAGTTTCACATGTAAATACATCAAATGGAATTGCTTGGTCACCTGATCATACATACTTTTACTTTATAGATACACCTACTAAAAAAGTGGTTCGCTATCAATATAATATACGTACTGGAGAAATTCATAATCCAAGTGATGTAATCATTTTCTCTGAAAATGATGGTCTACCTGATGGTATGACAATTGACGAAGAAGGTTGTTTATGGATTGCACATTGGGGAGGTTCAAAAATAACTAGATGGAATCCATCTACTGGAGAACAAATATTAAGCATTCCAATTCCTGCGTTATATGTAACATCATGTACATTTGGAGGACCTAATTTAACAGATTTATATATCACCACAGCAAGAACAAGAATGACTGATGACGAATTAAAAGAGTATCCACATGCTGGTGGTATTTTTCGAATTCAAACAAATGTTAAAGGCTGCCCCACCTATTCATTTTGTAATAAAAATATTGGAACTGAAACAATATGAACCGTATCGATTACATAAGACAAGAAGAAAAGAAATATCACGATCGTTGCTATGAACAATATAAATTGTTTGAAGCTGGCTCTTGGCTTTATAAACCGGTTAAAACAGTTATGGACTTAATGAACTACTTTGAAGGGCAAAACAAATTACAAGTACTTGACCTTGGATCTGGCGTCGGTAGAAATAGCATTCCAATTGCACAAATAATAAAAAATTATAATGGCACTGTTACATGTGTTGATTTACTTGATTCCGCTTTAACAAAGCTAAAAATTTATAGTAAAGAACATGATGTATTCGAGGTTATAAAAACAGAACAAGCAGAAATTGAAAACTATCATATTGACTCTAACGCTTATGATTATATCGTTGCAGTATCAAGTTTAGAGCATGTTAAATCAAAAGAAGCTTTTAAAAAAGTGCTCCATTCTATGAAACAAGGGACAAAAAACGGCGGTATTAATTGTTTAATTATTAACTCTAACATACAAGAAATTGTTTTAAAAACGAATGAAGAAGTAAAAGCTTTAATTGAAATTAATCTCCCAACCGAAGAAATGATACGTCTATTAAAAAGCATTTATAAAGGATGGAAAGAAGTAAAAGTTGAAATAAAAGAATTAGCTTATAATATAGTTCGTAATGAAAGACACATTCAATTAAAAACAAATGCTATAACGTTTGTAGTTCAGAAATAATCGTATAATAAAGATATGGTTATTTCTCTCAGATTTATTTTTATTGCACGAAATTTGCAAGTATAAATATTTATGAAACAAAAAAATAAAAGAGCACTTGTTTCCGCAAGTGCTCTTTTGGGGATTTTGAGATACCCTATTAACGAAAGTTAAGGTTACTTAAAGTTAAAAGGTATTTATATTATATGCTTGTCCTTTTTATTTGTGCATAATCAATATATAAACATCTTTAATCATTCTTAATAACTTTTAGTTATCGTTCTTTCTTACATTTTATCATTAAGAAATTGATTGAAGGTTTATTTACTATGTTCTTATTTGGTTCATCAATTTCCGAAACTTGTACTAATCCATATTGATTAAAATCTTTTTTTATAGATTCAGAATCATAGAAGAACATTTTTACACCTTCCATTATCTCATAATAATCTTTATCCAACTGTTTTCCTTTTCCGTACATGGGAGCTTTTTTAGAAACAGTTGTAAAAACCATATATCCACCTGGTTTTAACTGATTATAACAATCTTCAATAAATTTTTCTCTTTCCTGTCCATTCAACAAATGAAGAAGTGCATGACTAAATATCCCATCATACAGTTTATTATCAAAAGGCATTTCGTTTACTGAACCGTGATACATACTAACATCTTCTAGTCCGTTTTCTCTTGCTAAATCGATCGCTGTTTTCGAAATTTCAATACCTGTTACATTTATACTATTTTCGATAAATACCTTTGCGTTTCTACCATATCCAATACCGGGAACTAATATGTCCTTAATGTTCTTTTCTAGAAAAAAATCTTTTGTCAAAATTGCAGATTCTGTAGGTTCAAATCCCCACATTGTTTGTTTCTCAATAAAACTTGATTCCCAAAATTCCATTATGTTTCTATCTCCTTGTTTTCATCTCATTTTTAGTATCACATTAAAAACTTATCAACTTTTACACTGCGGCTACCTATGCCAAATTAATTTTTTACCACATTCACTTTAGGTCCATTGAATATAGCATAATTATAAGTCTATATCTATTATAATGACTGGTTTAAAATCCACCCTATTTTATTAATCCTTACGCTTGTAGAAAATAAAAAAAGCCAATGCTACTTCCATTTAGAAATTGTTCCACCTCCCTTGATTTCAATTCAAAGAAATGAATGATAAGTAGTATGCTTGCAAATATGATGGCCGCGAATATAGATGGGACTACTTTCCTACTTAATACAGGCTCTACAATAATACGCGCAATTGATACTACTATAATGATTTCAACTCTTGTCATTTGGCTAACAGATTTACTACCTGTCATTTTTAATGCAAGAATCCCAGTGAGAATTAAAGTAATGCTTTCAACAATAATATGCATAATAGCCCAATCCTTTAATGGTAAATGTTATTAGCATTCTAGATGCACTTTAAACTTTTTGGTGAAAATTAAAACTTACATATATAGAAAATGGATCTATTTAGATCCACCTTTTTTCAATAAGAATTTGATGATCTATTTTCTATTGTCAAAAAAACAAAAGCACCCAAATGGATGCTTATAGATTAAACTTATTCATTATTACTTTCTCCACTTTTATCATCAACTGATTTCAATTCTAACATGCTGCCTATATCAGGCGGTAAAGCTAGCTCTATACCAGCTACTGGTTGATTATCTTCATTAAACCATTGTTTCTTAAATTTACTCAATTCTTCATTTTTCTTATTTCCATCCATATTACCCCGCCTTTTATGTACGTGATATTAAATACTTTACTTAATATGTACATTGAGAAAGATAATATACGATTTGTACATAATGAAAGAGCAACAACCCGTTGTGCCTATTAAAAATTAACACGTACATGCTACTCCTCGTTTTATTATCATATTAATGACAAAATATATGTAAGCTACGTGACAAGTACGTTGTCATTTTATTCATATGAGACAAATACTTTTAAAGGAGTAATTATTCCTTGACTTAATTCCTCAAAACATTTTTCAAGTGCAGTATAATGAATTTCATATTGAAAAATCTCTTCTATCCATGGCGTCTGTTCTATTTGACTAAAAAACCAATCTGCATGTTTTTGGTAACCATATCCATCACTTGAACCAATGATTTTCAATTCTTTTCGATAAAATTCGGCGGTTAATGTTAAGTCTTCTATATTACCATCAGAAAGAATACATATCGCTCTATTACTATTAATAGCCTTTTGTAATGTGTGAAACCCTCTATTTGTAGCAGAACATTCCAAACCGTAATTATATGTTTCTATTATTTGTTTTTCTGAATCAAAGAGGTTTTTCGCACCAAACTTCTTTGCAAATTCTCTTCTATTTTTATTTGGCTCAACAACATCCACATGCTCAACACCTACATAGTATTTTAAGAAATAACAAGCGAGTAAACCAATAACTCCCATTCAAAATAAATGCTATACTTTAAAGATATCATCTATTGGTAGTTTATTTCCATTTGAAACAATTATGTCCTAAACAAAAAGAGCACTCAACAATTGGGTGCTCTAAAAAGTATTAACATAACACTTTTCTTCTACTTTTTATAACTCAGTTCTATCACTTTCGGTATATGATTGTTATCATATTTCCTTTTATAGAGGTAACGTCAGGAAGATACGAATATACAACGTTAAGGAATTTTCATTACTTTATACCCATTTTTAAGTTATATTCAATAACCATGCTTTGACATTGTCTAGAGCATGGTTATTTTTTAAACAAATATAAATCTGCTTAGTTGATTTTTTAGTTCAGCAATTTATTGAATTCATTAACTGGAAGAAGTATTCAGGTTTGTGAGTTTTATTTAGGTTATACCATGAATGTAATGTATCTGGTGCAAATACATCTAATTTTTTCAGTACCTCCATTGCAAATTCCAGAGGAGCTATCCCTGATGCAGTAACTAAATTTGCATCAGATACCGCAGATACCAACTCATAAAACTTTTCTCCTTTATAGTTAGGACATACCATTTTAGTATATTCTAAGTTATTACTTGTATGCTTTCTAGTATCCAAGTATCCCATATTCGCTAGGGCATCAGTTGCACCACAAATTGCAGCAACAATAGTGCCAATCTTTAAAGCTTGGCCAATTCTTTCTAAAATAGATTGATGAATTTCTTCACTCCAAGTAGTCCCTCCTGGTAAAATTAAAAGATCTTTACTCTCAAGAGTACATTCATCAAGGGAAATATCTGGTTTTATGCTCAGTCCCCCCATAGTAGTAATCATTTCTTTATTAGCTCCTACTGTAATTACTTTTAAAGGTACTAAATCTTTTTTAAAATATCTTCCTGAATTTAGTTCGGTAATTAAATATCCATATTCCCAGTCCGACATTGTATTAAATACATATAGAAAAACTTTTTTTGTTTGTATCCCATATCACTCCAATCACAATTGATATGGATATTATAATATAACTTCCCTGACAGTTAACGTCAGGGAAGTTATCATACTTCATGAAATTTTATTAATTCCGACAGAACTTCAATAAGTCTTTTCTTAAGACTTATTGGCTCAATAACTTTAATAGATTTATTGTACGGTAAAAGTAAATAAGGTACATATGTATGTATCATATCTTTTTCAAGAAGAAAAACTGCTTGATTTGAAGTCCGCACTTGTAAATAATGTCCTAAAAACCAATGTTGGCAAATATCAGCCAATACACTTTTATCCCCACTAATAACCAAAGAAATAATCCCTTCCTTATCTTCTATAGTTGGAAGAAGATTTTTTATAAAAAAGTCACGTGCTGAAAAATTTTCTGGCCGGTTAAACTTATTTTCGGTTAGCATTAAATTTTCAATTCGATCTACCCTAAAACTACGGATATCATTCCTAAGATGACAAAATCCAATCACATACCACTTATTATTCCAATAGATAATTCTGTACGGATCGACCAATCTATAATTTAATTGCTTTTTCCCACTTTTATAATAAAGAATTTTTACTGAATACCCATCAGTTACGGCCTGCTCCAACTCCTTCAAAAAATGTTCCATAGAGGATGAACTAAATCGACTTATTACTTCTAGACTACTTAAATGTCGGTTTATCTTTGCTTCCTGCTCTTGATTTGAGTATTTACTTAGTTTTGAAATGGCCCTATTTAATGCTTCACCTCCATAATATCCGGCTTCTTCTGCAAAAACAGCAGCGTGAAATAGTGAAGTTTGCTCTTCAAAATCAAAAAAAAGAGGAGCCTCAATAAAATTGTTTAATAACGTGTATCCACCGTTATGTCCTGGTTCTGAAATTATAGGTACACCACTTGTTGAAATTGTATCAATATAACGATACACAGTCCTTATATTCATCTCTAACTTTTCTGAAATTTGTTTTGCAGTAATTTTTTTATCTGAGCGAAGCATCCATAGAATCGCTAACATATTATCAATTTTAGGCATGTAATTCCACCTCTCTATGGAATTTATCCCTTATTATATATTTCTGATTTTTAGTATAACTCATCAACTGTTCCTTTCCGATAGCTTTCTAAATAATGAGGCCCTAGACACATTTGTAATTTCACAAATTTCATTTACATTCATATCTACCTCTTCATAAAGCTTTACTGCATAATTCATTCCTGCATGATTTTTATGGTATTTCTTTAACCGACCTTTAAATTTTCCTTCTTTCTTATTCAGCTCAATCCCTTTATGTTTCCACGTACGGATCAGATCACGTTCTAATTGGTTTACACCCGCCATAACCTTAATTAAGCATTGGCTTTAGGAATTATCTTCTAATAAATCGTGCCATGTATCTTTGAAGGATTATAATTATCATCCTTATTATAATATTCAGTTACAAAAATAAATTCAATTATTATAGCGATACACACAAACAAAAGAATTATTTTGCGTCTCACAACAAAGCTACTTATTCATTTTTTTCTTTTTTAAATTGGAAGGTTATATGTTCCAATTGTTTGATTTCCTCTATTATTTTACGAATTCCTTCTTCAATCCTATCTTCCTTTACATTCGATACGTTTAACTTTAATAGTCTTTCTTGCGGAAAACCTCTCACATAATTTTTATCAATTGTATCAATACTTATTTGTTTTTCACTTAGTCTTTGGAAAAACATTTCTGAAATACTCGTTTTATGTAATTTTAAACAAGTATGAATTCCAATTGTATTATGCTTTTTATATGTGAATAAAAGTGGGTTTTCACTATGAGTTCTTTCTAGTGTTTCTGCTAATTTTTTAGATCTATCGTGATAGGAAGATTTAATTTTATTTTTATGACGTTCAAACATGCCACTCTTTATATAAATTTCTAAAGCAGCTTGAGATATCATTGGGCTATCAATATCTAAAATTTTTTTATATGTATAAAAAGCATTCGCAATAATCGGTGGAATAACTGCTACACCAACTCGTAAACCTGGAAAAATAATCTTCGAATAACTTTTCAAATATATGACATGATTATTATGATTCAAGCTATATAACGGATCAGCTTTCGAATCCGTTTCTAAATCTGCTAAGTAATCATCTTCCACTATAAATACATTATATTTCTTAGCCAATAATACGATTTTTTCTTTCTCATCTTTAGAATAAGAAGTTCCAAGCGGATGATGATATCTTGGTATTGTATAAAAGAATTTTATTTTACCTGTTCGAAAAATACGTTCCAACTCATTTAAGTCAATCCCTTCATTCGTACGTTTAATACCAATTACAGGAATTTGGTTTATTTCTAGATATTCAATATATAGATGATATGTTGGTTGTTCAATTAATATCGTTTCATTTTCATTTGGAAATGGTATAGAAGTTAATATTGCTAGCGCCTGCTGTACACCTGACGTTATAAAAATATTTTCTTCTTTAGTGAAGACTTGATAATTTGCTAGTTGTTTTTGAATAACTGGTATTAAAGATGGTAACCCTTTCGGCGTTCCATATACAAACAAATCATTTTTATACGTATCAATAGCCTTATTAATACAATGTTGAAAATCCAAATATGGAAAAACATCTGGATCTGGTGCTGAGGAGGCAAAATCAATTATCTCGTTATTTTCTATAGTACTCTCTAATTTTTTAACAACGTAGTATCCACTTTGAGGGACAGAATATATAATGTGACGCTTTTCTAATTCATGAAGAGCACGTATAACTGTTGCCTTATTACACTTATGTTGCATAACGAGTGACCGTATAGACGGTAATTTCTTTCCTTCTTTTATCTCTCCATATTGAATCATGTTTTCTAAATCATTTAAAACATGTAAATACTTATACATTATGACACCTCTTACGTTTATTTTGTACCGGTACAGTTTGTATTTATTCACATTGTAGCACTAGATCAGAAAGATTAATATGTACGTATACTGGCCAGTAAAAAATCAGTTACTATGAGGTGAAATTATGAAACTTACAACAAAGGCATATTTATCAGCTTTACTCTATTCATTTATTATTGGATTTTCCTTTTTATTCGTGAAACTAACACTAACCATTACAAGCCCTCTTGATACTCTGGCTCATCGTTTTACAGTTGCTTTCATAGCAGCAAATATTCCGATTATTTTTGGATTCGTAAAGTTAAATATATCATTAAAAAACATACTTTCTCTTTTACCAATTGCGTTTTTTTATCCAGCACTTTTTTTTGCTTTTCAAGCTTTTGGCTTAGTGTATACAAGTTCCTCTGAGGCGGGAATTATACAAGCGGCGATTCCTATATTTACAATGATGTTAGCTTCCTATTTTTTAAAAGAGTATACAAATACATGGCAAAAAATCTCTGTACTCATTTCTGTCATTGGTGTCATTTATATATTTATCATGAATGGTATAGGAACTCATGAAACTAGTTTCATAGGTGTTATTCTTATTTTGCTATCGGCATTATCATCTGCTTTCTATAATGTGTTAGCTCGAAAAATGACGAAGAAATTCAAACTAATGGATTTAACTTACACTATGACAGTAATCGGTTTTATTAGCTTTAATTTAATCGCAATCGCCAGCCATATAAGTAAAGGTACAATAACGGTATACTTTAAACCTTTTACGAATGGAACATTTCTTATCTCAATTTTATATTTAGGGTTACTATCGTCCTTGCTGACGGCATTGCTATTAAACTATTCCTTATCTTATATTGAAGCAGCTAAAATAAGTGTTTTTAGCAATTTATCTACACTTATTACAATTATCGCGGGTGTTGTATTCTTACATGAACAAATCGCATACTATCACATCATCGGAACAATTTTGATTGTTCTTGGAGTAGTGGGCACAAACTTCTTAGTAAAAAAAGGGATTGTAGTAAAGAAGAAGAATACTTCCTTAAGTAAATAAAAAGTGAGGGATATGTCATGCAGCGCTTAAATACAATTGATATTAGTAACGTTCTAGAATTAGAAAAGACTCTTTTTACTTTATTAAATAAAGAGATTTCTTCAAAGCTAGAGCTTGAAAACTGGTTAAAAAAACAATCTACAGTCATTTGGGAAATTGAAGAACAATTAACATCGCACTATATCGCGTTTCAATGTAATACAAATAATAAAAAAATAAAAGATACTTTTGAATATGATCAACAATATGTACGCCCTCTTTTGAAACGTTATCAAAATTCATTTGATAATAAATATTTAGAGTCACCTTTTCGAATGGAACTTGATGTAAAAAAGTATAGCTTACTAGACAAAAGAATTAAGAATGCGCAAACATTATTTTGTGAAAAGAACATTGATTTAGAGATAACTGAAGATAAACTAGTAACCGAGTACTTCGAAATTACAGGTGGTTTAACTGCACAATGGGACGGTGAAGAAAAAACAGTTACTGAACTACAGTCTTACTTACAAGATCCAGATCGTCATATACGAAAAAAAGCAAAAACGCTCATTTCTGCAACATTCTTATCTGTTGAAGATACATTACAACATATATTAAATGAATTAATCGCAATCCGTCATCAAAAGGCTAAAAATATTCAATTAGATAATTATCGTGATTATATGTTTAAAAAACATGAACGTTTTGATTATACGCCTGATGATTGCTATGAGCTTGCTGAATCTATTCGTAAATACGTAGTACCACTTATCGATAAAATATTTAATGAGAAAAAATCTGAACTTCAAGTAGATAGTCTTCGTCCATGGGATTTAAAAGCAACCGCACCAAATCAAAAAGCATTAAAACCAATTGAAGACGCGAGTGAATTAATCGAAAAGAGTTCTTATATTTTACATAAACTAGACCCTGAATTTTCTATACTACTGAATCGTATGCATGAAAATAATTGCTTAGATTTAGAAAGTCGTAAAGGAAAAGCGCCAGGAGGATTTTGCGAATATTTGCCTGCTTCTCGATTATCTTTCATTTTCATGAATCTCAATCATACACATGATGATGTTACTATTTTCCTCCATGAAATGGGTCATAGTATTCATAATGAATGTATGAAGCAGTTAGAGCTACAAAAATATTTAGAAATCCCTTCTGAATCAGCTGAACTCGCTAGCATGACGATGGAATTATTTTCGATGGAATATTGGGGTACATTTTATGATAATAGTGAAGAATTTATAAAAGCAAAATTAGATTTCTTTAAAGATATTGTTAAATATTTACCCCCAATGCTTATCGTTGATCAATTCCAGCATTGGATGTATGAAAATCCTAATCATACTGCTAAGGAAAGAAACGAAAAATATTTAGAATTACATAACACTTACCAATCAAACGTCGTAAATATCGAAGGGTATGAAAATTGGATCGCAACTGGCTGGTTACCTGTATTACACATATTCGAAATACCATTCTATTACATCGAATATGCTATTGCACAGCTTGGTGCGTTGCAAATGTATAAACAATATAAAGAAAATCCTAAACAAGCAATAGAAAATTATAAAAAAGCTTTATCATTAGGTAGCTCTAAACCTTTACCGGAAATATATGAAGCGGCTGGAATTCGTTTTGATTTTTCTGGAGAAACGATTAAAGAACTAATGTTATTTGTAGAGGACGAATTAGAGTCACTTGAACAATTGTAAGAAGTAAGCTGTTCCTATATTTTAGGTTCAGCTTTCTTCTTTATTTTATTTATCAATTCTATGTACTGAGCATCGCCATATCCAATTGTTGGAAAAAATTGAAACAACTTTGATAATAATTCCTGAGTTGATAAATCTTTATTTTTATTGATGAATTTCACTATAATATTATCTTCTCCTAACATATTTAAATATAAATCTATAGCTTGATACATTACAGGTGGTACTTTATGGGATGTTTTTTTATGATTCACCATTACTTCATTGTATATAGTAGAATAACTCCCTAATTTTAGTTCAAGTTGACTTACTTTAAATTCATCCTCTCTAAAACTATTTAAATATATTTTCCCTTCATAACAAGACTGTTCAAGATATGAAAGTATAGTAAGTAGATTCATTTGGCAAAACATATCTTCATCAAACCATAAAATAATACATTTATACTTTTTCGCAAATAGATTTTCTAACGGATCTATAACTTTTTTTGCATAATTTTCGACTGAACTGTTATGACCTTCTGCTCTTATTTTAATAAACTCTTCATCAAAAACTTGTGCAGTAGCGCTATTTACACACATGGCCTCGTTAAATGGGGCATAATCAGACTCACCCATTAGCTTCTCCGTTTTAAATTCTTCATACATCATTTGACCATTCAATATGTTAAGTACATCTTTATCAAATAGCTCACTATTCCTATTTCGCAACTGTTCAACCTCTATTTTTCTAGAAATGTTCATATTAAACGCCCCTTCTTTATTTAAATTTAGTGTAAGAAATGATTGAATAGACATTTTGTTAGGTTGATATTCTCTTGGATTCATTCCAAAAACATTTTTACATATTCGATTTAGCCGTTCCTATTTATAGTGCGATAGAATATTCATTTGCTGGAAATGGAAATATCGTTGACTATGAGTATTCTATTACAAAAGCACTATTTGAAGGCTATCAAGAGGAAAATGAACTACCAAAAGAGATGATAGACAAGTTTCCATTATTTATTAAATTAAAGGAGATTTTTTGAATATAGCTTAATACATATGTATTGGGATAAAGAAGAATTAACGGAGGAACAAGTACGGATTACGAACCTTTATAGGATGAAGATCGAAAATAAGTATACCTATATCAACATTTAAGAATGCTATTGTTTTACTATAAGGAAACTTTGGTTAAACAACAGCATTTATTAATTTGCTGACAGCCTTTTTTATGACTTATAAATACTGATTCAATAATCTTTTCAAATACACTTCATTTTGCGGTGATACTTTTTCAGAAAATCTAGCTGCAATAATAATAGGAGCCCATTGAAAAACTTCATCTCTTGATATGCCGTTACGACTGCAATATATATGTAAATACATTTCAGCTAATTCTACCGAAGATTGTGAGTACAACAAGTATGTTCGAAATACATCTGCGCGAATATCACCTGAACTAGCATCTACCCAATCTATAACTTTCACTTTCTCTTCCTTACTCAAAATCAAATTAAATGGATGGAAATCTCCATGACATAGCCTAAAATCAAATGTAATAGAATCTAATTTTTGTAATATATTCTTCTTTTTGCTTTCATCCAATTTTTGTACAGATTTAATTTGACGCTCTAACCTTTTCCTCATTAACTCCATTTCATCTGTATTCACACGTATAGCATGGATCTTTTTTTGCTCATTAACACAAAGGCCGATATAACGCTCTGCCTCATTCAAATTATTAAGCAGGAGATCACCAATGTTCTCTCCTTTTACATATTCCATAATAATTGCCTGTCTATTTTGTATCTTTGTCACTTCGAATACTTTTGGAACTGGCAGCCCGCATAAATACGCATATTTTTGTTTTTTTGCTTCATTCATAGACTCTGTACCTGGAAGATATTCTTTAAATAACTTCACAATCTTATTATCATACAGATAAATTTCCGCTGTATTTCCTTTAGCCATTGG
This sequence comes from Bacillus sp. M13(2017), assembly GCF_002218325.1. Taxonomy (NCBI): domain Bacteria; kingdom Bacillati; phylum Bacillota; class Bacilli; order Caryophanales; family Bacillaceae; genus Bacillus; species Bacillus sp. M13(2017). The sequence goes on from NZ_KZ268519.1 coordinate 64,425, forward strand.
CTCACCTAAGTTCAAGTTTCACCCTCCTTAAACCATATAGTATTCTACACCCCTATTTTAAATTCACTGCAATGTTAGGAAATCCTTCTACTCACATAAATCCTATTATTACAAAAATCTCTGAAATGCTAAAAGAAAAGTACGCATCGAAAACAGCCCTATAATTTTTTAGCATAATTATAGGGCGACTTTAATGATGTTGATAATGTTTTGTTTCGTTTGACTTAAATAATTGTTATTTTTAGTAGAAATTAATATACCAATCGGGATTTTAGAATTAAAGTCCTTAATCTTAAAAGATAGTATTTCTTCATTCAAAATTGTACCTTTCGGGATAATTCCTATCGCATTTTCAAAAAGCATTTCTGGAATGAGGTTTAAAGCACTACAATTGTAAATTCTTTTAAAAGATAAATTGTTTTCTACCAAGAAAGAACTTACAGATTGATAGGAATAACAATTACTTTCTCCTACAATAACTGGATAATCTATAATATCAAATGCTTCAACGGATTCTTTTTGTAACAAAGGATGCTTGGGATTATTCACTATAAATTCAATCTGTTCATCACATATTGGGGTGAATTGTACCTTTGATTTATTTTCATTATTTCCGCACACCGCAAAATCAATCTTATTATGTTCTATCATTTCTGATAAAAGTGCTGTATTTCCCACTACAAAATCACAATGTATGTATGGTTTTTCAGCATTTAAAAACTTTAATATTATCGGTATTAACCTTTTAGCAACGGATTCTAATAGGCCTATTCTCAAACTCCCTTTCTCTTCATTACTAATACGTTGTGCTTGAGTTATTGAATATTCCCAATGTGTTACTAAGTTTTCTACTTCCTCTGCAAAAAGTTTTCCTTCTTCTGTTAATCTTGCATCCCATCCTCCTTCAAATAACAGAAAACCAATTTCATTTTCCAGCTTTTTTATATGTGTTGTTACTGTTGATTGTGCATAGTTTAATTGTTTAGCAGCTTGTGAAAACGTTCCTTCTTCAATAATTTTTTTAAATGTAAGTAACTCTTTCATTTCCATTTCATACACCATCTTCATCGATTTTATTGATAATTAGTTAATATATTTTCAATTATACAAATGGAAACATTGGAAGTAAAATGAAATCAAAAGGAAAGGAGTCCTCTATTATGCCATTTGTCACCGTTTATCATCCTGAAAAATTATCCGATAATAAGTTATTAAAAAATGTAAGCAATCAAATTCACCATTCGTTAATTGAACATTTCAATATTCCTGAAAATGATTATTTTCAAATGTTTTTACCTTATCCTTCTCATCAACTTTTTTATAATTCATCTTATCTTTTAGAAGGTTCATTAAAACGATCCAATAATATGATTTATGTTTCTATTACATGTGGACCTGGAAGAACAATTAATCAAAAAAAAGATTTATATAAAGCTATAGCCACTAGTACAGCTAATATTCTACAAATCTCTACTGCTGATGTTTTCATTACACTACACGAGACACCGATGGAGAATTGGTCATTTGGTCAAGGAATAGCTCAAATGTTAAATCAACATAATAACTAGACTTTAATTTTCCTTAAAACAAAATAAACTTACCGCTTTCTATAACTATATAGAAAGCGGTAAGTTTATTTGTTTAGGAATATCTGAATGAAACTCTGGTATATACACAATAGAAAATGTATATCCCTGCTCAATAAATGACACTTCATTATGTTTACATTCAAATGGAACATTATTTTTCTTAAAGTTAATTTGGATTCGCTGTAAAAATGCGGGATCCGGTGTTCCAAAAGAAACGTGCACTTTCGGTGGTAAAGCTTTCATCGCGATTGGAATCCAAGGTCTCTGCCACCAAGTCGCGACGATATATGCAGTGCCACCTATAACAAAGCTGAAAATATCCCCTTCTTCCATCGTTTTCATATTTAAATTTAATTTCAGCCATTCTCTAAAAATAGGTACACTTTTAACAGGAAGACCAATTTCCCGTACGTATAAAATGTTTAAAGGTGAGTGTGGTACTAATACATCCTCTTTAACATAACTATGTGCAATAATTTCAAGAAGATTTCCATCCCCATCTCTAAAATATAAATTGAATCGGCCATCCTCTTCATCAATTGTATGACCATCTTTCCATTTCGCAATGAGTAATCCAGACTCCTTTAACCATCTTGCTGTTTCATGAAATTTTGAATATGGGATTTCAAAAGCAAAATGTGCAGGTACAATTGGTTCATACACTTCTTGAAAGCTAATTGTTGTATAAGGTGTTACTTCAAATTGAATGAAGGATGCTGTTTCTTTTTTTATTGGAAAAGATAATATGTCCTTATAAACTTGTTTTACCCCTTCTATGGAAACCGTTTGTAGTTTTATATCTGATATATGTGTAATCACTTTACATTCCCCCTCATTTCTTATTATCTATTCGTATTGTATTACACTTATAAATAGATAAAATCAAACGGAAGGGTGGATTTTTTATATAGAAACTACAACTTTAGTATGAATATGTTAGCTCCAATTATTTTTTATTTCTACTATAACAATTTCTGGTTTATCCCAGTGCAACATGTGTGTAGTATCAGGAATTACTTTTACTATACTGTCCGTTTTCTCTTTGAAAACATTTACTGTCTTATCTCTATAATCCGCCCAAACTTGTGGAACTGTAGCTCGAAGTAATACAATATTAGCCGGCAGCTTCTCATATATATCTATCGTTTCATCTTTATGCATACCTCTTATTATATTAATAGCTGTATTCCCCCTGGCATGCCACCATACTTTATTATCCATTTCGACCCCTAGGTCCTTTACAGCAACTTCTAACAATGAAGACCACCTAGTATAAGCTTCTTTTTCACTTTTGAAAAATTCGTCCCAATTATTAAAAACGTATTCATCAAAGTCCTTTTTATAATAAGCAATTTCTTCTCCCAACGTTTCTTCTTGAAGCCTTTTTGTTTGATATCCACCATCAATAAGAATACTTCCTTGTACTTTTTCTGGATGATGTAACAAATAAAATAACGCTACAAAACTTCCCCATGAATGTGATAGAAAATAAAAGTGTTCGATTCTCAATTCATTTATTATTTCATTTAACCAATTTGCTAAATTGGGCATCTCATAATCTTCCGTTCTTTCAAAGGGCGGTGTTTTACCATGTCCAGGTGCATCAACGGAGATAAATCTATACTCTTCTTTTAATTCCTCAGCAATTTCTATAAAACTTAAACTCGTACTTCCTAATCCATGTAAACAAAAAATAACAGGTTTATCCTTATTCCCCCATTCAGTAATATGTACGTTTAATTTTTCATTGTTAATATAGTAACGTTTCAAAACCTTCATTTCCTGCATTCTTTTCCACACAAAAAGCTGCTTTTCTTTAAATGAAAAGCAGCTTTTACACTAAAATATATTATAATTTAACAGCGATAATCATAAATCTTTTTGAATTTGTACGAATCCCTTTTTCAGAACTATTCGTTTCAATGAACTTTTGTAAAATAGTAAAATCCTCTTCCTCTTCTCCAAATCTAGGAATAATAGGTGTATGTTTTAATAAGAAAATAAGATCTTCAGGCGTACTGTAATAATCAGTAACATCATATTCGCGTACTTGCACGAGATCAAATCCTGCACTAATAAGTTCATCCATATACTTTTCTTTTAAAGTGCCATCTCGTTCACCTAAGCATTTTCCTCTGCCAAATGCTTCTTTCAGGTTTAATTTATCATTCTCACTTACTTGTTGTGTTAAGAAAAAGGCACCCTTTTTCATTACTTTTGCTAACTCAGATGCTAGAAACGGAGCATGACAACTTGAAGCAATATCAAAATGGGCATGCGGAAATGTTAAAGCTTCAGAACCCATTTGAAGAAACTCAACATTTTGTACACCTGATTTTTTCAAGTTAGAATGTGCCGTTTCAATCATGCCGTTAGAATTATCAATTCCAATTAACAATTTAGCCGAAGATGCTATGTTAAGTACATTTTCTCCTCCGCCTGTACCAACATCAAGTAAAATATGTGATGGTTTACACCTTTCTTTTACCTCACTATAAAAGTCCCATGTATCTCCTACAGTTTCACATTTTATTTTGCTAAAATCCCATCCATTTAATCTTCCTACTTTATCATAGAAGCTTTTATACTCTAATTCGTTCATCTTATTACTTCCCCTTTGTAAAAATAAATTAAATATGTAATATAACCTACAACACTGTTTAATTATATATTATAAAATAAAAATTATTAAAACAACATTTAACTTCGCACTACATTTGGTTTACATAATAATTTTATAGTTTATCTTTAACTATATGTTCTAAATGTCTTCTTCCCCAACTACAAATACTATCCAAAACAGTACTGACTGTTTTTCCATGTTCAGTTAAGCTATATTCTACTTTAGGTGGTATTTCTTGATAATGCTTATGAATCTTATAAATCTCTTTCTCTTGTAAAAAGGCCTGGCCATAATAATGAAATTGCACATACTGTTCTATATTTAATGCAAAATAGTTTTACTACGGGTAATGTATTATTTCCAGATGGAGGGTACACATATCATTAAATTATTAGCAACAAAAGCCCCTTATTACAGTGGCTTTTGTTGCTAATTTAAACATCGCTGAAGTAATATAGGATTCTCTTTTATTAGTTCTGCTAAAACAAAAGTTGTGGAAAAGGTCGTAAGATTAACTCTTTATCCAGCACCCCCTTTTGTTCTCGAATCATTCCGCCTCCTCGCATAAAAACCGCCCTAATTTCTATTCCCTACAATTTTATATAAAATCAATATTATAAAGTAGGATTCAACAACTTCTTACAGAATTCTATATTTAATACGTATTGGACGGATTATTTTCAAGTTCCTCTATAAAAAAGGGAGGTCATACAATTGTGAAATTTGTACAAGAACGAAGATTAACTATCAAGACAACTTTTTCAAAAGAATACAAGATTTTTATTTTTGGTTTACTCATTTCACGAATCGGGGATTCACTATATACTTTTGCACTGCCTTGGATTGCCTATCAATTAACTGGTTCAGCTGTAATTATGAGTTCTTTATTTGCTGTTAACGTATTGCCAATCGTTTTATTTGGCCCTTTAGTTGGTGTACTAGTTGATCAATATGATCGAAAAAAGTTACTTTGGATGGCGGATATTACCAATATTATTTTAGTAAGTTTCGTACCAATTCTACATGCATTACATCTATTAGAAGTCTGGCATTTATACGTAATTACTTTTATCTTAGCAGTTATGTCCATGCTTTTTGATGTAACAACAGTTACAGTCATTCCACACATCGCAGGTGCATCATTAACGAAGGCTAATTCTTTATATCAAATGGTTAATCAATTGGCTAGTTTGTTTGGTCCAATCATCGCTGGGCTTTTCATATCTTTTATTGGCGGCTTTCAAGTACTTTGGATTAATGTTCTTTCATTTATTGCTACATTAATTGCTGTGATTATATTACCTTCTATGAAAAACTTAAATAAAAAGAATACTGATAAAAAAACATTGCAAAATGTACTAAATGATTTGTTTGATGGATTTAAATGGCTCAAAAATGATCGGTTAAATATAGCTTTGTCACTTCAAGCTATGGTAGGTAACTTTGGAGCAAGTGCTGTTTTAGGTGTACTTATGTATTATTTATTATCGACATTAAATCTTACCTCCGCACAAAGTGGCTATAATTATACTTTAATAGGAATAGGTGGGCTTTTAGGAAGCTTAATTGCCGTTCCTTTAGAAAAGAAATTTCGACGTGGTGTACTTATTCCTTTACTCCTATTTTTAGGAGCGCTTGGGTTAACATTTGCTTTGTGGAGTACATATTGGCTTGCTCCCGGAATTGCTTTCGGAATCGCGATGACATGTAATATCACATGGAATACGATTGTTACATCAATTCGGCAGGAAACTGTTCCATCCAATTTGCAAGGACGTGTTTTAGGTTTTTCTCGTGTACTTACACGATTATCTATGCCATTGGGGGCATTAGTAGGTGGAATTATTTCAGCCTACAATCCTGTATTTATATTTGCTTTAGCTGCTTTTACTAAAATAATTGAAGTCTTTATTGCCTTATATAGTCCGATACGAAAACTGCAAAGAGGAAAATTTATATATTTTGAGATATTAATAAAATAAAAAAGGCATAAAACATGCCTTTTTTTATTACTTATTTGTTTATTGGATAACAAACTTCTGTAACCCACTTATTAGAATCGGATTCCATCGCTGGGCTCACATGATAAATATTAAACATCGGGCCTGTTAATTCGTAGCCTTCTGTTTCAATCCATTTTGCGGCAGCTTCATTTACAGCTGTCATCTGTTCATAACTTCCATTAACTGTTATGGAAGCTACATGAGTTGATTCAATCTTTTTAAATGTAACGTCTTTTGTATTTTCGTGCTTACCTAGAATACTTAGCTGTATTTCTATATCTACATCATTTTCTTTGTATTCACGATCATGGAAAACCGCAATACTATAACTCGGTTGGGCAATACTAATATTTTTCATTTGAATTTCTTGCATTAATACACTCCATAAATCACCTTCGCAATTATACGATGGAATAATCTTTCTAACACTAGCTACAGTTCTTTCTGGAATTTCTTTTATTGAAACATGATAATTCATCTCAACAACATCCTCTCTCATCGTTTTCATTGAGTCTTCGAGGAGACGTAATTGTTTTTGGAGGTTATTCATGTCTTTTTTAATTTGAGCACTGCGATTAAAAAATTGCTCTTTTATGGTATCTATATTATCGCATTCTATTATTTCTTTGATGGTAGCAATATTAAACCCCATAGCTTTTAACGTTTGAATTTGATTTACTTTTTTTAATTGGTCTGCTGAATAAAATCGATATCCACTCTGCTCATCGACTTTTACTGGTTGTAGTAATTCCACTTTATCGTAGTGTCTCAACATTCGTATACTAATGGAAGATAGTTTTGAAAAATCCCCTATTTTAAACATGATTTCCTCCTATAAGTTACATCTACTTTGAAGCTCAACTTTATCTTAAACAATGACATTGTGTGAGGGTCAACTGTTTATAACGTTTGAATTATATTTCTTTATTTACTTTTATATCCTCTTCCTTCTTTAGGTTATAAAAATTCACTTATTGATTCGATCGCGACTAGCAATCAATTGATTTACCTTCATATGAACCTCTATTCTTATTTCTCATTAAAAACATATTTGCAATATAATAATTACATAATGAATATTACCTATTATGTAATTACCCTCTAACTTCATGAATCTTACCCTTGTATATTTCAAACCATTGTTGCCATTCATCTTTAGAAAATTCTTTCTCTTCTCCTTCTAAAACGCAAGAAAAAAGATTTAAACAAATATGCCAACCAGCTATATCTCTCGGTGTATGATCTGTTAATTCATTAATGTACTCTTTAAGGAATAAAAGAGTACTATTTTCCTCTTTATGTATTTCAAATCGGACACGGTCTTTATCCCAAGTAAATTCAAGTACTGAGTTTAGTTGACACTCTAAAATATCAATATTTATGAATGAACCGTCCATCATGTCGAACTTTATTATTCCACCAGTTTTAAGGCTTTCAATCTGTAAATTGGACATCCATTTTTTCAGCTTACTGTTTTCTGTTAATACAGACCAAACTTCCTCTACCGTATATGGAAATTCGCGTTCAAATTTTACAATATATCCATCAGTTAGTTTCCCAATTTCAGCTATCATTTTGATTGCCCCCTTATACAGAATATATGTTCCCATTTCATTTTACACGAATATAAATATAAAATAAATATTTATGTCAACGAAGTGTTAATTTAACGTGAATGACGCTGAGAAAAACTTAAATATTTTCTAAATCGAGTTATATAATATTGAAAATTAAATATAGATTTACGTACAAATAAAAAAGCCGCATTTGCGACTTATGAAATCATAGAATTAACTCCTTTTTTTGTTGAATGATTAGCGCTTAATCGCATCGACAATTAGCGATGGAAAACCAAGTTTATCGCCTTTATTTCTAGAATCATACCTTTTCGAACGGAAAATAACACCGTCGTTTGCATCCCATTCGTTGTAATAAAACCGACCACTTTCATCACAATATTCAAGTAAAACTACCTCGAATCCAGCAGTTTCAAACATTTTCGTTAATGTTTTATAATTATGAACGATTTTATGACTTGCTGCTGGATGATCTTTTGGACCGGGTCCCCCTATTTGAACTATATTTTGATATACCTCATCCTGAAAGAATGCATCAGGGACTCCGCACCGAATATGACCAGATGGTTTTAAAAATTCATAACAGATTTCAGCTGCTCTTACACCTTCTTCAAAAGTAAGGTGTTCCCATACATGCTCAGCTAAAATAGCTGAAATAGAGTTGTATTCAAATCTTTCTTCCCACGTAGCTTTATCTAGTAAGTTAAGTTCATCTTCTTGCGTTTGAATCCAGCCTGGATTATTATTAAACACTCCAGATCCGACAACTACTTTAATTTCGTCTTGTTTTATTGCCACCATGTTCACCTCTTAAACATTTTAATTCATTAATATATTCTATGTTTACTATTATCCTTCCTCCTTCAACAAATGTAGTACCATGAGTCCAGTACAATACCGAACTCATGGCCTAAAACTCTCTAACGCAACGATCTGTCTAACTCTATAAAATTAGTTCATAATATACGATTTTTCTTACAGAAATATAGCACACCAAACATTAGCATAATACCAATTACGTAAAAAATTGTTGTTCCGCTCCCACCAGTATTAGGAATTACCCAATTATTCTTCGCATTTTTCACTGTTATTTTTTGTGTCTTTACTGCTTCTGTAATTTCTATTTCTATTGGATCTCTAAGTAACATGTATCCGTTCGGTGCTTTTATTTCTTTAATCGTATACTTTCCAATTGCTAATTGGTTGGAAATTACCTTTCCTTTTTCATTCGTTATTAATCTACTAACTTCTTTCCCTTCTTTATTTAACACTTGAAATACAGCGCCTTTTAGCTTTAATTCACTATCCTTATCATCAACTTTTTCAATTTCAAATTGCCCAGTCGGATCGGGCAATTTCTTATTTTCTATTTTAATTTCTACTACTGTATCTTTTCCTATTTTTACAGCTATTTTATCTTTTACTAATTCATAGCCTTTAGGTGCCTCTATTTCCACTAGGGT
>NZ_KZ268520.1:0-58552 GCF_002218325.1 Bacillus sp. M13(2017)
AATAAAGTTAGTTTGTCTAGCATCTAAAATAAAAATTGACGTTTCACGTTGTTTGTTTCGTTCAGTTTTCAAAGAACTACTTGGTCGCTCATTTGCGACTTCCTTATGTTAACATCTTCATTTTTCAATGTCAACTAAGTTTTTTAATTTCTTTTTTGTCGTTTTCTGCGTTTCTGCATCAGCGACGGTTATTAATTTACCATATATAAACCATTAGCGTCAACACTTTTTAATAAAAAATTCTTTTTCTTACATAACGAATACATTCTTCTGTGTTAGCTACTCTCCGGAATAAACAGAAAATGATTTTATATCTTTCTTCCATGGCTTTTTTTACAACTTCATGAATACGCTCATCTTCAAAATCAAATAAAAGTTCCTCTAATTCTCTCTTCAATATGTATTCCATTTCTTTTCTTTCTTCTTTTGTCAACATCAGCCCAAGCAAACAATCACCTCAATAATTCCTTACGCAACAATAAACGTTCCGCTCATTTTCAATTATCACAATCCTATCATCCATTATATCCACTACTTACGATGTTAATCCTTTGTTCTCTTTTTTATATTTACAGCATATATGTAACTGAAAAGGATTGGACAAAGGGGCGTAATATTATGTTTTTCTTTTTTATTACGAGTAAGAGAAATTTTAAACACATTAGCTTAATAGTGATACTGTCCTTATTTACAGCATGGCTACTCTTTTTAAAAACATATTCACATGAATCTGCTTTTTCAACTGCTACAGGCCCTAAAGTAATTTACAAAGGAGACACCGCTAAAAAGCAAGTTGCATTTACGTTTGATATTAGTTGGGGAGACAAAAAAGCAATTCCAATCCTAGATACTCTTAAAGAAAGAGAAATTAAGAATGCAACCTTCTTCCTTTCTGCTGCATGGGCCGAAAGACACCCCGATATTGTAGAGCGAATCATGAAAGATGGGCACGAAATCGGTAGTATGGGGTACAATTACACATCCTATACTTCTCTAGAGACAAATGAAATAAGGCGAGACCTTTTACGAGCACAAGATGTTTTTACGAAACTTGGTGTAAAACAAGTCAAGCTGTTACGTCCACCTAGTGGCGAATTTAACAAAGCAACCCTTAAAATCGCAGAATCACTTGGATACACCGTCGTGCATTGGAGTAATAATTCAAACGATTGGAAAAACCCAGGTGTAAATAACATCGTTTCCACTGTCTCTAATAATTTGAAGGGTGGAGATATCGTCTTATTACACGCATCCGATTCTGCCCTTCAAACAAATAGAGCTTTACCGCTGCTCCTGCAAAAAATAAAAAGTGATGGATATGAGCAAATATCCGTGTCACAACTTATTTCCAACACAAGTACGAAAAGTGAAGATGTGAAGTAGCTTCTTCCCAACTACCCTTCACGCATAAAAAGCTCTACTACCTTTCAAGAAGGTGGTAGAGCTTTTTTAATCATACCATTTCCAGCATTATAACTGCTGGTGTATAAAACCTCTCTCTATTAAGCTGATTTACTTGTTTTTCCGATTAAACGATGTAATACAAGTAATTGATACGCATTACATAACAATAGCGGTATAACCATTAAATATAGCCAATCTGTATCATTAATCCGAAGCGCCGGTACCCATTCAAGGATTGTTACAACAACCATAAAGAACAGAGCTGGCACAAATGCTTTTTTATTTGTTTCTTTACTTTTTACATAAGCAACAATTGCTCCAAACACAAATAATATTCCAGCAACAAGTATGTTATTCCCTAACGAGACTTCCCCATTTGCAATAAGTACAGATCTTAAATACACAAAATCAAATAATACGAATGCAATAAAGAAGAGCTGGACTGCATTCCATAAAGAAGATGAGCGAAACATCCCTAGTCCAAAACGGTGGATTGTTAAATATGCAAAGAATCCCATTTGACTTATAACACTAAAAATAAATCCTACACCCATCAGCCAGAAAGATACTGCTAAAATCTCCTTACCGTCGAAATTTTGAAAAAATTTATTGTACTTGTCCCACTCCAAAACAAAACCAATAATAACTGTGCTAATCCCACCAAGAAACAACGTCGTTAAAAATAGTCGTACCCACTTGCGGCTATTCACAACACATCCCCCATTATCCTTATATTTCTAATTAAATTGTATCAATGACAATTTCAAAAAGCTAGCCATGTTCATGTATAAATTCCTTAAAGATATTTATATTAAAAAGAGAGAACTGTGCTGAAAGGAGTTCCAACTTATGAAACGGATGCTATTCATTTTCGTTTCTTCTTTTCTACTTATCGCACTTGCAGCATGCGCACAAGGAAAAGAAACGAAATCCGAACTAGATTACGATCAAACAAAAAAAATGATTGTTGATATTTTAAAAACAGATCAAGGTAAGAAAGCTATTCAAGATGTATTAACTGATGAAAAAATGAAACAAGCACTCATACTAGATGAAACAGTAGTAAAGAAAACGATTGAAGATGCCATGGTATCCGATAAAGGGCAACAATTCTGGGAAAAGCTCTTTAAAGATCCTGAGTTCTCATCAAAGTTTGCTAAAAGTATGGGGAAAGAACAAACTCAATTAATGAAAACCTTACTAAAAGACCCTGAATACCAAGCAGGCGTTATAGAAATTATGAAAAATCCTGAAGTAGAAAAAATAATGTTACAAACAATGAAGAGTAAAGAATACCGTCAATATCTACAACAAGTACTAACAGAAACTGCTGAAAGTCCACTCTTCCAAGCCAAGATGATTGATATCATTAGTAAAGGTGTGCAAAAAGCTGAAAAAGGCGGATCTGGTAAGAAAGAAGCAGGCGGTGACGGTGGTTCTCAAGGCGAAAAGAAGGAAGAACAGTAAAAAATAATAACTATAATAACGAGTGAACAATGTATACATTGTTCACTCGTTATTACTTTATCTTACTATTAACAGACAAAATGGCCCCCTCTAGTTAAGCGAAAGGTTTACTAACAACAAAAGCCTTATTGTTGTCAGTAACAGGTGAACCCCACTGATTAAAGTTTCACTTTATTTTTGTGTAACAGCTGTTTTATCAATTACTGTTTCAGCTATTTTACTATAAATAATGCCCGTTGTATGTGTATCTTCATATACTGAAGGAGCAAAGTCTTCTTTATTCCAATCGGGTTGTTGTAGCGGAATGCGACCAAGAACATTCGTTTGTAATTCGGTAGCTAACTTATCTCCCCCGCCTTTTCCAAATACATATTCTTTCTCACCAGTTACCTTACTTTCAAAATATGCCATATTCTCAACAACACCAAGAATACTATGTTCAGTGCGCAATGCCATCGCTCCAGCACGTGCTGCTACAAACGCAGCTGTTGGATGAGGCGTCGTTACAATAATCTCTTTGCAAGATGGCAACATTGAGTGCACATCTAACGCAACATCACCTGTGCCTGGTGGCAAATCTAGTACTAAATAATCTAGATCGCCCCATTCTACTTCTGTGAAGAAGTGGTTTAACATTTTCCCAAGCATAGGTCCTCTCCAAATAACTGGTGCATTATCCTCTACAAAGAAGCCCATTGAGATTACCTTTACACCTAAACGTTCCACCGGAATTATTTTGTCACCTCTTACGATAGGACGTTTTTCTATCCCCATCATGTCTGGCACACTAAAACCGTAAATGTCCGCATCGATAATACCAACTTTTTTTCCTAAACGAGCTAAAGCAACTGCAAGGTTAACGGAAACAGTTGATTTTCCCACGCCACCTTTTCCACTCGCTACTGCTAAGAATGTTGTTTTTGAATTAGGTGACAATAAAGATTCACTTTGCTCTTCTTGTTGTTCCGGTGCAAACTGAGCTAATTCCTCTTCTGTAAATTCTGCAAAACGAAGTCCAACTGTTGCTGCCCCAAGTTCTTTTACTAACTTTACAATTCCAGACTGCAACTGCATTTGTTCCGCTGTACCGGTTTTTACGATTGCAATTTTGACACTCACATGTTCCTTCTCTGGCTTGACTGTTACCTCTTTAATTGCACTTGTTTCTTTTAATGTTTTATGTAAAAACGGATCTACAATCCCTTCTAACGCTTCAACCACTTGCTCTTTCGTTACCATAATTAGCCCAGCCCCCTGTATGAAAAATAACGTAATGTTAATTGAATTTATCTCTGCTTATTCTTGAAATAAATGCGTTTACATTTCCAGTATAACATATTTTCCGAAAACTTCGTTAACGAGAGAAGCTCAAAAAAATCCTCCTTATTCTGGAGGATTTCCTTTTTCCGTGAAATAACGTAATATACCACGGTATATTGCAGCTGCTAACTTTTGCTGATATTTCTCCGAATTTAACATATACCTTTCGTTCACATTCGATAAAAAGCCAGCTTCAATTAAAGCACCTGGTGTTTTAGAATACTTTAATAAATACACATGCGAAATAGTCTTAGCAGAACGATTCGTGTTCTCTAAACTTGTTCTCAATTCAGCCTGTATAAATTTTGCAGCACGTTCATTTTCAATTGAAGAACGGTAATAGAACGTTTGTGCGCCTTTCGATCCACTACTAGTTAAAGCATTTAAATGAATACTTGCAAAAAAGTCTACATCAGGTTTATTGATGATTTCTACACGTTTTTTTAAATCCTCTGCTTTACGTCTGCTATATGACTTTGTATCTTTGTTAGCTAAATCATAATCTCCCTCACGCGTTAAAATAACTAGTGCACCTTGTTCTTGTAAATAGTCTTGTACCTTTTTTGTAATTTCAAGCGTAATATCCTTTTCTATAATATCCTTTCCACCAACAGCCCCTCCATCTGGTCCACCATGCCCAGCATCTAATACGATTACTTTCCCTGATAAGGGTAAATTCCAAGCACGCCACGATTTTGTAATTTGAAATTCTTGTTTGACTAAAAAAAATAATACAACCGCAGCGAGTGCAAAAGAGATAATTCGAATTCTCTTCATACCTTTCCTCCTCCAGCTAGTCCCTCTAATTACTTATATGGGACAAGAGGAAAGTTTATGCTTGTCTTAATGAAGCTTTAATCGATATCTTCTTTCACCTTTTTCATACCCTTCTTGCCACCACAATCCTATAAACTGCTGACAAGATTCAAAAAGTAATTCCTCATCTTTCAACTTTATTTCTCGCATAGTCATACTCGTTAAAAATTGAAATAGCGTTTCAGTTAATTGTTGTTCTTCTTCTAAAGCTCTATATTTCACATCAAAAAATGATTCACCATAATAACCAAATTTACTGTATCTCGCTCCTAATAAATAAGATTCTATCCCTAATTCAATACAGTAATCTTCATACTGACGATGAAGCTCTTGCATTTGAAAGGCATCACGAATATTTGAACGCAATGTTTTTAATGATAATTCCCGCAACATCTTCCGCTCGTATTTTAACTGCTTTTCTTTTTGTTTTTCTTGTAAGCTGACAATGACATTCATAGTACTTATAAACCTCCCTAATACGTATTAGTCTAAACTTCTAAAGAAGAAGCATACGCGCGGCGGTAGCACTAAAATATTCCAAGCTATAAAAATTGCAAAAGAGGAATGAAACATAAAAAAACCCCAACCAAAATGGTTGGGGTTTGTAGTTCGCAAAAATTAACGTTTTGAGAACTGAGGTGCACGACGTGCGCCTTTAAGACCGTATTTTTTACGCTCTTTCATACGTGCGTCACGAGTTAATAGACCTGCACGTTTTAGTGTTAGACGGTATTCTGGATCAGCTTTTAATAAAGCGCGAGAAATACCGTGACGAATAGCACCAGCTTGACCAGTGTATCCACCACCATTTACGTTTACAAGTACATCGTAGTTACCTAAAGTTTCTGTTGCAACTAGAGGTTGTTTCACTACTTCACGTAATGCAGCAAATGGGATATAGTTTTCAAAATCACGACCGTTAATGATAACGCGTCCTTCGCCTGGAACTAGGCGTACGCGCGCTACTGAACTCTTACGACGTCCAGTACCATAGTATTGAACCTGTGCCAAAGTAAGCCCTCCTTTAATTAATTATCCGCGAAGTTCGTAAACTTCTGGTTTTTGTGCTTGGTGTGGATGCTCTGCTCCAGCATACACGTTAAGTTTCTTAGAAACTTGACGGCCTAAGCGTCCTTTTGGAAGCATGCCTTTAATTGCAAGCTCTAACATTTGTACAGGGTAGTTTGTACGCATTTCAAGAGCTGTTCTTTGCTTAAGTCCACCTGGGTGGTTAGTGTGACGGTAGTAAATTTTATCGTTTAATTTATTACCTGTTAAATGAATTTTCTCAGCGTTAATAATAATTACATGATCACCCGTGTCAACGTGTGGTGTAAATGTAGGTTTGTTTTTACCACGTAAAATGGATGCTACTTCACTAGCAAGGCGACCTAAAGTTTGACCTTCAGCATCAACCACATACCATTTACGCTCAACTTCGTTAGCTTTTGCCATAAAAGTCGTACGCATGTGTTTCCCTCCTCGTTATCTTTTCCATAGAAAAAATCTATTGTTTATCTTAAACACGATTTCCTTCCGGGGCTAATCGTGGTTTTAGAAACAATACCATATGTTATGATATACTTTTGAGTTTCTAATGTCAAGCAAATGTTACACCAGGATTAGTTGTTATAGTTTACCTCCCATAAGTAAAGCCCATGACCTGGAGCCATCTTTCCAGCAAACTGACGATTTTGTTTCGCTAAAATCTCTGGAATGCTATCAGGATCAAGCTTTCCTTGTCCTATGCTAAGTAACGTACCAACAATAATTCTGACCATATTATATAAAAATCCATTACCTACAAAACGAAAAATTATTTCATCATCTTGTTCAATTAACTCAATTTCATAAATTGTTCGCACTTTATCTTTTTTGTCAGTTTTTGCCGAACAAAAAGAAGTGAAATCATGCGTTCCAATAAAATAAGGAATTGCTTTTCTTATAGAGTTGATTTCGAGCGGGTATGGATATTGATATACGTAATTTCTACGGAATACATCCGCAGTCTTTGATAATAATACACGATAACGATATTCTTTTTTCTCAACACCGTAACGTGCATGAAATTCTTCTGTTTTTTTCTCTACTTGCCTTATAACAATATCATCTGGCAACATTGTGTTTAAAGCATTACTCCATTGCCACTCTTCAAGAGACAAAGGGGTATCAAAGTGTATTACTTGTCCTTTTGCATGAACTGTAGAATCTGTTCTACCAGATGCCTGAACACGAACAAGTTCTCCCTTATGCAATTTCTGCAATGCTTTTTCTATCTCCTGTTGAACAGTACGATGGTTCGGCTGAATTTGATAACCACAAAAATGCATGCCATCATATGCAACCGTACATTTTATTCTATCCATTTCTCTATTCTCCATTACGATCGCACCCATGCCAAAATACAAGCTAAACAAAATAAGCTGACAATCGTTACTGTATCGCTTGTTTTCCAGCGTAGTTGCCTAAATTTAGTACGTCCTTCACCACTTTGATATCCACGAGCTTCCATCGCAATGGCTAAGTCCTCTGCACGCTTAAAAGCACTGATAAACAGAGGAACGAGCAGTGAAATAATAGCTTTCATTCTATCTTTTATCGGTCCCCCGGCAAAATCAATACCACGTGACGCTTGTGCTTTCATTATTTTACTCGTTTCATCCATTAATGTCGGGATAAAACGAAGAGAAATTGACATCATTAATGCGATTTCATGAACAGGAACCTTTATACGCTTCAACGGCTTTAATAACGTCTCCAAACCATCTGTAATTTCAATAGGTGTCGTCGTTAACGTTAATAATGTCGTCATTAAAATAATAACGAAGAATCGTACAGAAATGTATATCCCTTGCTCTAATCCTTTTTCATATATCGAAAACCAACCAAGCTGGAATAGTACATCCCCCTCTTTATTTGTAAAAATATGCAGGAAAAATGTAAAAAGAAAAATCCATAAAATTGGTTTTAAGCCCGAAAGTACATAACGAATCGGCACTTTTGCAAAAAATAAAGCAATGAGTGCATATAAAAATAAAAATCCATATGAAATCGCATTATTTGCTAAGAAAACAACAAATACATATAAAAAGACAATCAGCAGCTTCGTACGTGGATCAAGTTGATGAATAAGTGAATTCCCCGGGATATATCTCCCAATAATCAACTGCTGCATGATTCATGACCACCTTTTCGTAACACCTGTACAACTTCATGAGTAAGATCCTCTAAAGATAAGGTAGCCTTTGGAATTAAAATACCAAACTTCTCTTCAATTGCACGTTTATACTTTAATGACATAGGAAGATCCACACCAATTTTCTCTAGTTCATCAGCATGTGAAAATACTTCCTCTGCACTTCCTTGCAAAAAGACCGTTCCTTTATGCATAACTACAATCTGCTCCGCATACTGAGCAGCATCCTCCATATTATGCGTTACAAGGATAACTGTAAGACCCTTCTCCTTGTGCAGCTTATAAAACATCTCCATAAGTTCGTTCTGCCCTTTTGGATCTAGTCCTGCTGTAGGTTCATCTAATACAAGCACTTCAGGTTCCATCGCCAGTACACCCGCTATAGCAACACGTCTCATTTGTCCACCACTTAATTCGAACGGAGAACGTGTTAACAGTTCCGGTTCTAGCCCTACAAGTTCAATTGCCTTTCTAGCCTTTTGCCTTGCTTCGTCTACAGATACTCCAAAATTAGTAGGGCCGAAACAAATATCTTTCTCCACAGTCTCTTCAAACAACTGATGTTCTGGGAATTGAAAGACAACCCCTACTTTTTTACGTAGTGGCTTTAGCTTTTTTTCTTTCTTTCCTGCCGAAATCAAATGTTCACCAATTTGAACTGTACCATTTGTCGGCTGCAATAAACCATTTAAATGTTGAATCATCGTCGACTTACCTGAACCAGTATGACCGATAATGGCATAATAACCCCCACTTGGAAACGACACGTCTACATCATAAAGTGCGCGTCTTTCAAATGGAGTTTTATATTGATAACGATGTTCTACTTTTTGGAATGTAATCTCCAAAGTTCGTTCACCAAGCTTTCCATTGTAAGATGCGTATTTTGCAAGAGAATTTCATTTCTTTTTAATAATTCTGCTATTTTCACTGAAAATGGTACATCTAATCCAATTTCTTGGAGCATATGAGAGGATTTGAAAATTTGTTCTGGAGTCCCTTCCTCTAATATCTCTCCCTTATTTAAAATAATGACACGGTCTGATTGTGCCGCTTCTTCTAAATCGTGCGTAATTGATAACACGGTAATACCTTTTTGATTAACAAGTTGTCTAACCGTTTCTACTACTTCACGTCTCCCTTGGGGGTCTAGCATTGACGATGCTTCATCTAATATTAAAATAGATGGCTGAAGTGCTAAAACGCCTGCTATTGCCACTCGCTGTTTTTGCCCACCAGATAACGAATGAGGCTCATCATTAAGAAAATCTTCCATACGGACAAGTTTGAGAGCCTGATCTAATCTTTCTACCATCTGTTCTCTTGGCATTCCGATATTCTCTAAGCCAAAAACAACGTCGTCTTGCACTGTCGTTCCAACAAATTGATTATCTGGGTTTTGAAATACCATCCCAATTTGTTTTCGAACATCCCATACCGTTTCCTCTGATAAAACCATTGTATCATTTACTGTAATAGTTCCTGCTTCTGGCAAAAACAAACCATTCAATAATTTTGCAAGTGTAGACTTCCCTGAACCGTTTTGTCCAATAACAGATACCCATTCTCCCT
Organism: Bacillus sp. M13(2017); assembly: GCF_002218325.1. Taxonomy (NCBI): domain Bacteria; kingdom Bacillati; phylum Bacillota; class Bacilli; order Caryophanales; family Bacillaceae; genus Bacillus; species Bacillus sp. M13(2017). The sequence goes on from NZ_KZ268520.1 coordinate 9,776, forward strand.
CATATAAGGAAAATGAAACATCTTTTAATGCATAAGTGGCTGCCCCAGGATATTGAAAGGATATATTTTCTGTCCGAAGTTTCTCTTTTTTCAATACAAGGCACCCTTTCCTTCGCCAAGTTAGCCTATTTTTATATTTAAAAAAAAGGGCCATGACCAGTTTCTTGAAAAGAACTGTCCTGCCCTTTTAATTATCATTATACTAACTCGATAATTACCATTGGTGCTGCGTCTCCGCGACGTGGACCAATTTTTGCAATACGAGTGTATCCGCCTTGGCGCTCAGCATAGCGTGGAGCTACATCAGCGAATAATTTTTGAAGTGCATCTTGACCAGTCTCAGCGTTAGCTACTTCATTGCGAATGAAAGCTGCTGCTTGACGACGAGCATGAAGATCTCCGCGTTTACCTAAAGTGATCATTTTTTCCACTACAGAACGAAGTTCTTTTGCACGAGTTTCTGTCGTTTGGATGCGCTCGTTGATAATTAAATCAGTAGCTAAGTCACGTAACATAGCTTTACGTTGCGCACTTGTACGGCCTAATTTTCTGTATGCCATTCGTAGTTCCCTCCTTTGTTGATGGGTTTAAATCCTCAGTCGTCTTTACGTAAACCTAAACCTAATTCTTCAAGTTTATGTTTAACTTCTTCTAAGGATTTACGTCCTAAGTTACGAACTTTCATCATATCTTCTTCTGTTTTGTTCGCAAGCTCTTGTACAGTATTAATTCCTGCACGTTTAAGGCAATTATAAGAACGAACAGAAAGATCTAGTTCCTCGATAGTCATCTCAAGAACTTTCTCTTTTTGATCTTCTTCCTTCTCAACCATAATCTCAGCATTTTGTGCTTCATCAGTTAAACCAACAAAGATATTTAAATGCTCAGTTAAGATTTTGGCACCTAAAGAGATAGCTTCTTTTGGCCCGATGCTTCCATCCGTCCATACATCAAGCGTAAGCTTATCATAATTAGCCACTTGTCCGACACGTGTCTTTTCCACTTGGTAAGTCACACGTGATACTGGAGTATAAATAGAATCAATAGGAATTACTCCTATTGGTTGATCTTCGCTTTTATTTGCATCAGCTGGCGTATACCCACGGCCACGCTTTGCAGTTAAACGCACGCGGAAATGCGCATCTTTTGCTAACGTTGCAATGTGTAAATCTGGATTTAAGATTTCTACATCACTATCGTGAGTAATATCAGCAGCTGTGACAATACCTTCGCCCTGCACATCAATTTCCAACGTCTTCTCTTCTTCAGAGTAGATTTTAAGAGCTAACTTTTTCAAGTTTAAGATGATCGTTGTAACGTCTTCTACTACGCCCTCAACTGTTGAAAATTCATGTAATACGCCATCGATTTGGATAGCAGTAACAGCGGCACCAGGGAGTGAAGATAAAAGAATACGACGTAAGGAGTTACCCAACGTAGTACCATATCCACGCTCAAGCGGTTCAATTACGAATTTACCATATTTAGCATCTTCGTTAAGTTCAACCGTTTCGATTTTCGGCTTTTCGATTTCAATCATTAACTAAACCCTCCTTCAAAACGTCGAAACCCCGGTTAAACAAAGGTACAACCCCTGTCTAACCGAAAGTCCCCCTTAGGCAGTTCCCGATTGTGCACAACAAGCGATGTTTCTGTACGAAATTTCTCGATAATGCATCATATCCATTATAGACAAAAGGGAAAATTCTATACAGAAAAATTACACACGACGACGTTTTGGTGGACGACATCCATTATGAGGAACTGGAGTAACATCTCTAATTGCTGTTACTTCTAGACCTGCAGCTTGAAGAGCACGAATTGCAGCTTCACGACCAGCACCAGGACCTTTAACAGTAACCTCTAAAGTTTTTAAACCGTGTTCCATTGCAGCTTTAGCAGCAGTTTCAGCAGCCATTTGCGCAGCGAATGGAGTAGATTTACGAGATCCACGGAAACCAAGTGCACCAGCACTAGACCAAGAAAGTGCGTTACCGTGAGTATCTGTAAGAGTTACGATTGTGTTGTTGAAAGTAGAACGAATATGAGCTATACCAGCTTCAATATTCTTTTTCACACGTTTTTTACGAGTGTTTGTTTTACGTGCCATTGTTAGTTCAACCTCCTTTACTTATTATTTCTTTTTATTTGCTACTGTACGACGTGGACCTTTACGTGTACGAGCATTGTTTTTAGAATTTTGACCACGAACTGGTAAGCCACGACGGTGACGAAGACCACGGTAAGAACCGATCTCCATTAGACGTTTAATGTTAAGAGATACTTCACGACGAAGGTCTCCCTCAACTTTAATACGATCGATGATATCACGGATACGTCCTAATTCGTCTTCCGTTAAATCACGAACTCGTGTTTCTTCAGAAATACCTGCTTCAGCAAGAATTTTTTCAGCAGTTGTGCGACCAATGCCGAATACGTAAGTTAAAGAAATAACAACGCGTTTGTCTCGAGGAATATCTACACCTGCGATACGTGCCATTACGAATGCACCTCCTTCTGATTAACCTTGTTTTTGTTTATGTTTAGGGTTTTCACAAATAACCATTACTTTTCCACGTCTACGAATAACTTTACATTTTTCGCAGATTGGTTTAACTGACGGTCTTACTTTCATGTCTCGAACCTCCTTAAAGATTACGGAGTGCTATATTATTTAAAACGGTACGTAATACGACCACGATTTAAATCGTACGGAGATAATTCTACCGTAACTTTGTCTCCTGGTAAAATACGAATGAAGTTCATACGGATTTTACCAGAAACGTGAGCCAATACGACATGCCCATTCTCTAATTCTACTTTGAACATAGCATTTGGCAACGTTTCAAGAACGGTACCTTCGACTTCAATTACATCATCTTTAGCCATTCAATAGTTCTCCCTTCTTCAAATCAGTAACATTTTACACTGCTCTGAAATCCCGGAGAGCCAGCTACTTATAAAGTGGTAAGGATTTCGTATCCTGCTTCTGTAAGAGCAATCGTGTGCTCAAAATGGGCACACCATTTACCATCTACCGTTACCACTGTCCAGTCATCAGATAGTGTTTTTACATATCGTCTTCCTTGATTCACCATCGGCTCAACACAGATGACCATTCCCGGCTTTAATCTAGGGCCTCTATTTGGTGGACCATAGTGCGGGATTTGAGGGTCCTCATGTAAGTCTTGCCCGATTCCGTGACCAACATACTCCCTAACGATCGAGAATCCATTCTCTTCAGCATGGGTTTGAACCGCATGTGAGATATTTGATAATCTCTCGCCTGGTTTTACTTGTTCTAGACCAAGATACAACGATTTTTCTGTGACATCAAGTAGCTTTTGAACAGATTCAGAAATGTTTCCAACTGGATACGTCCATGCAGAATCTCCATGGTACCCATTGTATTTCGCACCAATATCGATACTGATGATATCGCCCTCTTTGAGCTTGCGCTTCCCTGGAATTCCGTGTACAAGCTCTTCATTTACAGAAGCACATATGCTCCCCGGAAATCCGTTGTATCCTTTAAAAGATGGCGTAGCACCATATTTTTGAATCGTCTTTTCCGCTATTTGATCGAGCTCTTTCGTTGTAATTCCTGGAGTAATGTGCTGTTTCAACTCTTGATGAGTCAAAGCAACGATCCTGCCAGCTTCTCGCATGATTTCTATCTCGCGAGGAGTTTTGCAGATTATCATTACGCTAAGCCTCCGATGAGAACATCGATATCAGCAAATACTTTATTGATATCTTGCTCACCATTAATGCTTTGTAAGTAACCAAGCTCTTCGTAGAAATCAAGCAAAGGTTTTGTTTGCTTAATATTTACATCTAAACGATTTGCTACAGTTTCTTCATTGTCATCAGAGCGTTGATATAATTCGCCACCACATTTATCGCACACATCAGCTTTTGCTGGTGGATTGAATTCTAAGTGGTAAGTCGCACCGCACTCTTTACAAATGCGACGGCCTGTAAGGCGTTTTAATAACAACCCTGAATCCACATTAATGTTTAAAACATAGTCGATTTTTTTGCCAAGATCTTTCATAATTTCTTCAAGAGCTGATGCTTGTGCAACAGTTCGTGGGAAACCGTCTAGTAAGAAACCTCTTACGCAGTCGTCTTGACTTAAACGTTCACGAACGATTCCGATTGTAACTTCATCTGGAACAAGTGCACCTTTATCAATAAAAGATTTTGCTTGTAGACCCATTTCAGTTTCAGCCTTCATAGCTGCACGGAACATGTCTCCTGTTGAAATGTGAGGGATGTTATACTTGGCAACAATCTGTTCGGCTTGTGTACCTTTACCAGCACCAGGAAGCCCCATTAAAATTAAGTTCATCCTTGTTCCCCCTCAGAGTACATGAGCATGTAGGGAAGACAATTCTTCCCACTTACTCACTGCTTGATAAACCCTTTGTAATGGCGTTTTACCAGTTGGCTTTCTAGCTGCTTCATTGTTTCTAAAGCAACGCCGACAACGATTAACATACTCGTTCCACCGATCTGTGCAGATGGAGGAAGATTTCCCAATTTCGTAAAGATAACTGGTAAGATTGCAATCGCTGCTAGGAAAATTGATCCTACAAAGGTCAAACGATACAAGATTTTTGTTAGATATTGTTCCGTATTCTTACCCGGACGAATACCTGGAACATATCCACCTTGCTTGTTTAGATTCTCTGACATTTGCTCTGGATTAACCTGAACAAATGCATAGAAATATGTGAAGGCTACAATGAGCGCAACATATATGATCATTCCCACTGGGTGAGAATAGTTAAAGTTTGCAATAATCCACTGCGATACATCATGTTTCGGGAAGAACTGTGCAATAGTCGGAGGCGTAATTAAGAATGAAACAGCAAAAATTACTGGAATAACACCAGCACTATTTACCTTAAGCGGTAAATGTGTGTTTTGTGCTCCAGCATAACCACCATTTCCTCCTGTTACACGCTTCGCATATTGAATTGGGATCTTTCTAACAGCCTGTTGAATGAAAATAACACCCACAATAACTGCTAGCACAGCTAGTAAAATCAATGCAACTTTAACGATACTCATGAACAATTGATCTCCGATATTTTGAAACTGTTGCTGATACACTTGAGATATAACACTTGGGATCGCCGCGGCAATACCGCCAAAGATAAGGATGGAAATACCATTACCTACACCTTTAGCTGTAATCTGTTCACCTAACCACATTAAAAATGCAGTACCAGCAGTCAGTACCGTAGCAATGTATAAATAAGTGCTCCAACCTGGATTCAAAATTAATTGTCCACCTACCATACCGTTAAAACCGATTGACATACCAAACCCCTGAATAAACGCAAGAACAATTGTAAAGTAACGCGTGAATTGCGTTAATTTACGACGGCCCATTTCACCTTGCTTCGACCATTCCGAAAATTTAGGAACAACATCCATCTGCAATAATTGCACGATGATGGATGCTGTAATATACGGCATGATTCCCATCGCAAAGATGGAGAAGTTTTTCAAGGCTCCACCGCCAAATGTATTTAGAATACCTAAAGCATTTAATTGATCTTGTGCCTTCAGTACGTCTCCATTTGTAAATGGCACGGGGATAAACGTGCCAATCCTGAATACGATTAACATCGCTAAAGTGAATAATATTTTACGTCTTATCTCAGCAACGCGCATAAAGTTGGAGATTGTACGAAACATTAGATCACCTCAACTGATCCGCCAGCTGCTTCAATTGCTTCTTTAGCACTTGAAGAGAACTTGTGCGCTTTAACAGTTAGTTTTTTCTCTACTGCTCCGCTTGCAAGAACTTTAACACCGTCGTTTAACTTGCTGATAACGCCAGTTTCCAGCAATAATTCAGGTGTTACTTCTGTACCATCTTCAAAACGATTTAACGTTGATAAGTTTACAATAGCAAACTCTTTACGGTTAATGTTTGTGAAGCCGCGTTTTGGTAAACGACGGAATAATGGAGTTTGACCACCTTCGAAGCCAAGACGAACACCGCCGCCAGAACGTGCGTTTTGTCCTTTATGACCTTTACCAGCAGTTTTACCGTTACCAGAACCGATACCACGACCGACACGGTTACGTACTTTACGAGAACCTTCTGCAGGTTTTAATTCATGAAGTTTCATTCCCAGGCACCTCCTTATATTAATGAGTTATCCTTAAGCTTCTTTTACAGTTACAAGGTGAGAAACTTTGTTGATCATACCAAGAATAGCAGGAGTTTCTTCCTTAACTACAGTTGAATTCAACTTTTTAAGACCTAAAGCTTCTACCGTCGCACGTTGATCTTGTGGACGACCAATTACACTACGAGTGAGGGTAATTTCTAACTTTTTCGCCATTTGTTTTCCCTCCTTAACCTAGTAGCTCTTCTACAGATTTACCGCGTAATTTTGCAACATCTTCAGCGCGCTTAAGTTCGCTTAATCCGTTCACAGTAGCGCGAATCATGTTGATTGGTGTGTTAGAACCAAGAGATTTCGAAAGAATATCTTGTACACCAGCTAATTCAAGGACCGCACGAACAGGTCCACCAGCAATAACACCAGTACCCTCAGCAGCAGGTTTTAAGAATACTTCACCAGCGCCAAAATGACCGTTGATTGTGTGTGGAATTGTTGTACCAACTAATGGTACAGCGATTAAGTTTTTCTTAGCGTCTTCGATAGCTTTACGGATTGCGTCTGGTACCTCTTGTGCTTTACCAGTACCGAATCCAACATGACCGTTTTTATCGCCAACTACAACTAGTGCAGCAAAGCGGAAACGACGACCACCCTTAACAACTTTCGCGACACGATTTATCGTAACTACACGTTCTTCAAGTTCTAATTTACTTGGGTCAATGCGATGCATCAATTTTCCCTCCTTTGACCATTAAAATTGTAATCCAGCCTCACGAGCAGCTTCAGCTAGAGCTTTAACACGGCCATGGTATAAGTAACCACCGCGATCAAATACTACTTCTTTAACGCCTTTCTCTACAGCACGCTTAGCAACTGATTCTCCAACTTTCGTAGCAGCTTCAATATTGCTAGTACCGTTAAGAGCAAGGTCTTTATCAAGAGTAGATGCACTTACTAACGTTACACCATTCACATCATCAATAACTTGAGCGTAAATATGTTGGTTAGAACGGAACACGTTTAAACGTGGACGCTCTGCAGTACCAGTAAGTTTAGCACGTACACGTGCATGTCTTTTCTTACGAGTCGCATTTTTATCAGCTTTAGTGATCATTCTTGTCACTCCTTTCTCTCACCTAACGGGTTTACTTAGCAGTTTTACCTTCTTTACGACGAACAACTTCGCCTTCGTAACGAATACCTTTACCTTTGTAAGGCTCAGGAGCACGTACAGCACGGATGTTAGCAGCGAATTCGCCAACACGTTGCTTGTCGATACCTTTAATTACGATCTTAGTTGGTGCAGGTACTTCAACTTCAAGACCTGCTTCCGGAGTCATTTCTACTGGATGAGAATAACCTACGCTTAATACAAGTTTATCACCTTGTTTTTGAGCACGGTAACCAACACCGACTAATTCAAGTCCGCGTGCGAAACCTTCAGTTACACCTTCAACCATGTTTCCGATTAAAGCACGAGTTGTACCGTGTAATGCACGGTGTTCCTTCTGTTCAGATGGACGCTCAACTGTTAATGTATTCTCTTCAATTTTGATAAGCATATCAGCATTGAAAGTACGAGTTAATTCACCTTTAGGGCCTTTTACTGTTATAGTATTGTCTTCTGCAACTGTAATAGTAACACCTGCAGGGATTTCAAGAATCTTTTTACCAATACGAGACATGTGGTCACACCTCCGTTCGTTTTAAATATATATTACCAAACGTATGCTACTACTTCTCCACCAGTTTGTAATTGACGAGCGTCTTTGTCTGTCATTACTCCCTTAGATGTAGAAACAAGAGCGATACCTAATCCGTTAAGTACACGTGGTACTTCGTCAGCTTTAGCGTAAACGCGTAAGCCAGGTTTACTGATACGTTTTAATCCAGTGATTACACGTTCATTGTTTGCACCATATTTCAGGAAAATACGAAGGATACCTTGTTTGTTATCCTCGATGTATTCTACATCACGAATGAAACCTTCACGTTTTAAAAGTTCAGCGATCTCTTTTTTGATTTTAGAAGCAGGAACCTCTAATTTCTCATGACGTACCATGTTCGCATTACGGATGCGAGTAAGCATGTCTGCAATTGGATCTGTCATCACCATGTGTTTTACCTCCTTCCCATTTGTGGGTTTTACCAACTAGCTTTTTTAACACCAGGAATTTGACCTTTATATGCAAGTTCACGGAAACAAATACGGCAAAGTTTAAATTTGCGGTATACAGAATGCGGACGACCGCAGCGTTCGCAACGTGTATACTCTTGTACTTTAAACTTAGGAGTACGCTTTTGTTTCGCTATCATAGATTTTTTAGCCACGTTTTCGCCTCCTCTACTTAGCGTTGGCTTCCATTATTTTTGGAATGGCATACCGAATTGTGTTAAAAGTTCACGAGCTTCTTCATCAGTTTTCGCTGTAGTAACGATTACGATGTCCATACCGCGGACTTTGCTTACTTTATCATAATCAATCTCAGGGAAAATAAGTTGCTCTTTAACACCTAATGTATAGTTTCCACGACCATCGAATGATTTCTTAGAAACACCACGGAAATCACGTACACGTGGTAAAGAAACTGATACTAATTTGTCGAAGAACTCATACATTTGCTCGCCGCGTAAAGTTACTTTCGCACCGATTGGCATACCTTCACGAAGACGGAAACCAGCGATTGATTTTTTAGCACGAGTTACAACAGGTTTTTGACCTGTGATTTGTGTTAATTCTTCTACTGCGTTGTCTAACGCTTTTGAGTTAGATACCGCGTCACCAACACCAGTGTTGATTACGATCTTTTCGATTTTTGGTACCTGCATTACAGATTTATAGTTAAACTTGCTCACTAGAGCAGGAGTAATTTCCTTTTGGAACTTCTCTTTAAGGCGATTCAATGAAGTGACCTCCTTTCTTAAGAAAATTATTTATCTAATAATTCACCAGATTTTTTTGCAATACGAACTTTTTTACCATCTTCTACTTTGAAGCCTACACGAGTAGGTTCACCTGTTTTCGGATCTAAAATCATAACGTTAGAAACGTGAATAGGTGCTTCTTTAGTAATAATTCCACCTTGTGGATTTAATTGAGATGGCTTAGAGTGCTTCTTAACGATATTGACACCCTCAACGATAACACGGTTTTGCTTTGGGAAAGCCACAAGGATAACGCCTTGTTTTCCTTTGTCTTTACCAGTGATTACCTGTACTTTATCACCTTTTTTTACATGCATCTTAATTCTGCACCTCCTTAGCAAGGCAATACCTTAAATTATAGAACTTCTGGAGCTAAAGAAACGATCTTCATGAAGTTGCTATCACGTAATTCACGAGCTACTGGTCCGAAGATACGAGTACCACGTGGGCTCTTATCGTCTTTAATGATAACCGCTGCGTTTTCATCAAATTTGATGTAAGAACCGTCCGGACGACGAGCTCCGCTCTTCGTACGTACCACTACTGCTTTAACAACGTCACCTTTTTTAACAACGCCACCTGGTGTTGCTTGTTTTACCGTAGCAACGATAATGTCACCAATGTTAGCATATTTACGACCAGAGCCGCCTAATACTTTAATTGTTAAAAGTTCACGTGCACCAGAGTTGTCAGCAACTTTCAAACGAGATTCTTGTTGGATCATGTTATGAAACCTCCCTTCGGACTAAAAATTCCGATTCGTCTATTTAGATAATAACCGCTTCTTCAACGATTTCAACTAAACGGAAACGCTTAGTAGCAGAAAGCGGGCGAGTTTCCATGATTTTAACGATATCGCCAAGTTTCGCTTGGTTTTGCTCATCATGGGCTTTGTACTTCTTAGAATACTTAACACGTTTTCCGTACAAGGAATGAGTTTTGTAAGTTTCAACTAAAACTGTAATCGTTTTGTCCATTTTGTCAGACACTACACGACCAGTATAAACTTTGCGTTGGTTACGTTCGCTCACTATGCAAACCTCCCCTCAATTTATCGATTAATTCCGATCTCTCTTTCACGAACTACAGTTTTCATACGAGCAATTGCTTTACGCACTTCACGAATGCGAGTTGGATTCTCTAATTGTCCTGTAGCAAGTTGGAAGCGAAGATTAAACAACTCTTCCTTTAAAGCTTTAACTTTTGTTTCGATTTCGGCAGTGGTTAATTCACGAATATCATTAGTTTTCATTAGATTCACCACCATTTTCTTCACGTTTTACGAATTTACATTTCACAGGTAACTTGTGAGCTGCAAGACGTAATGCTTCGCGTGCTACCTCTTCAGATACACCCGCGATTTCGAACATAATTTTCCCAGGTTTTACTACTGCTACCCAGCCTTCTGGTGCCCCTTTACCGGAACCCATACGTACTTCTAGAGGTTTTGCAGTGTAAGGTTTAGAAGGGAAAATTTTAATCCATACTTTACCGCCACGTTTCATGTAACGAGTCATTGCACGACGAGCAGCTTCGATTTGACGGTTTGTAATCCATGAAGCAGCTTGTGCTTGTAAACCGAATTCACCGAAAGCAATTTCAGTTCCACCTTTAGCACGACCACGCATTTTACCACGATGCTCTCTACGATATTTTACGCGTTTTGGCATTAACATATTATTTTCCTCCTTCCTCAGAAGCTTTCTTTTTTGTAGGAAGGACTTCTCCACGGTAGATCCATACTTTTACGCCTAATTTACCGTATGTTGTATCAGCTTCAACTGCTGCATAGTCAATATCAGCGCGAAGTGTATGAAGTGGAACAGTTCCTTCACTGTAAGATTCTGCACGAGCGATATCAGCTCCGCCAAGACGACCAGAAACCTGTGTTTTAATACCTTTAGCACCTGCACGCATAGCACGTTGAATAACTTGCTTTTGTGCACGACGGAATGATACACGGTTTTCTAATTGACGAGCGATGTTTTCGCCTACTAATTTAGCGTTAAGATCAGCTCTCTTAACTTCTAAAATGTTGATGTGTACACGCTTGCCTGTTAATTGGTTAAGAGCTTTACGAAGTGCTTCAACTTCAGTACCACCTTTACCAATTACCATACCAGGTTTTGCAGTGTGAATTGTAACATTTACACGATTTGCTGCACGTTCGATTTCTACTTTAGCAACAGCAGAATCTTTTAAGCGTACATTAATGTACTCACGGATTTTGATGTCTTCATGTAATAATGTAGCGTAATCTTTCTCAGCGAACCAACGAGATTCCCAGTCACGGATAACGCCGACACGAAGACCAATTGGATTAACCTTTTGACCCATCGATTATCCCTCCTTCTTTTCTGATACCACAACTGTGATGTGGCTTGTGCGTTTGTTAATTTGGCTTGCACGACCCATTGCACGTGGACGGAAACGTTTTAACGTTGGACCTTCGTCAACGAAAACTTTTTCAACAACTAGGTTGTTAATGTCCATCTCATAATTGTGCTCTGCATTTGCGATTGCAGATTTTAAAACTTTTTCTACAACTGGAGAAGCAGTTTTTGGTGTGTGGTTAAGGATAGCAATCGCTTCACCCACTTGCTTACCTCGGATTAAGTCTACTACTAAACGAACTTTACGAGGAGCAATACGAACTGTTCTCGCTACTGCTTTAGCTTGCATTGAAGTGCCTCCTCTCATTATCTTCTAGTTTTCTTATCGTCAGCAAGGTGACCTTTGTACGTACGAGTTGGTGCGAATTCACCTAACTTATGGCCAACCATATCCTCAGTGATGTACACAGGTACGTGTTTACGACCATCATATACAGCGATTGTGTGTCCGATGAACTGAGGGAAGATTGTTGAACGGCGAGACCAAGTTTTAACAACTTGTTTTTGCTCAGATGCAACTAATTTTTCCATTTTGCTCATTAAGTGATCATCGACAAATGGTCCTTTTTTTAAGCTACGAGCCATTTTGGTGCCTCCCTTCGTGATTGGCGTACGGTTCTAGAAATGAACCGTACTACAATCCCATTATTTTTTACGACGACGAACGATGAATTTGTCAGACGCTTTGTTTTTCTTACGAGTCTTGAATCCAAGAGTTGGTTTACCCCATGGAGACATTGGAGACTTACGTCCGATTGGAGAACGTCCTTCACCACCACCGTGTGGGTGATCAACCGGGTTCATTACAGAACCACGAACTGTTGGGCGTTTACCTAACCAGCGAGAGCGACCTGCTTTACCGATTTTGATAAGTTCGTGTTGTTCGTTACCTACTTGACCGATTGAAGCGCGACAAGCAGATAATACAAGACGTACTTCACCAGAAGTTAAACGTACAAGTACGTATTTACCTTCTTTACCAAGTACTTGAGCAGATGTACCAGCAGAACGAACTAATTGTCCGCCACGACCAGGCTTAAGCTCGATGTTATGAACAACAGTACCTACTGGAATGTTGATTAATGGTAATGCGTTACCGATTTTAATGTCAGCTTCTGGGCCAGACATAACTTCCATACCTACTTCTAAAGATTTAGGAGCAAGAATGTAACGTTTTTCACCGTCAACGTAGTTAATTAATGCGATATTCGCAGAGCGGTTTGGATCGTATTCGATCGTAGCAACGCGTCCTGGAATTCCATCTTTGTTACGCTTAAAGTCGATGATACGGTATTGACGCTTATGTCCGCCACCTTGATGACGTACAGTGATTTTACCTTGGTTATTACGACCAGCCTTCTTGCTTAAAGGAGCAAGTAATGACTTTTCGGGTCTATCAGTCGTGATTTCAGCGAAATCATTCGTAGTCATATTACGACGACCGTTAGTAGTTGGATTATACTTTTTGATTCCCATCTCAATTTCCCTCCTTCTTTAGTAAGAATTAAACGCCTTGGAAGATTTCGATTTCTTTGCTGTCAGCAGTTAGCTTAACGATTGCTTTACGACGACGGCTAGTAAAACCAGCGTGACGACCAACGCGTTTTGCTTTCGGCTTGTAGTTCATGATGTTCACTTTTTCTACTTTAACACCAAAGATCGCTTCAAGAGCATCTTTAACTTCTGTTTTATTAGATTTAACGTCCACATCGAACGTGTATTTTTTTTCAGCCATCATTTCCATAGAACGTTCAGTGATAACTGGGCGCTTAATGATATCACGAGGATCTCTCATTATGCAAGCACCTCCTCTACTTTTTCCACTGCCGCTTTTGTCATGATTAGCTTATCATGATGAAGCACGTCTAAAACGTTTACGCCATCAGCAGTGATTACTGTTACTCCAGGGATATTGCGAGCAGATAACTCTACAGATTCGTTTGCATCAGCAGTTACGATAAGAGCTTTCTTCTCAACAGTTAATCCTTTAAGTACTGCTAGCATATCTTTTGTTTTTGGTGCATTTAACACTAGGTCTTCAAGAACTACAATGTTGTTCTCAACTACTTTAGTAGCTAATGCAGATTTGATTGCTAAACGACGAACTTTCTTAGGAAGTTTGTACGCATAGCTTCTTGGTGTAGGTCCGAATACCGTACCACCACCACGCCATTGAGGAGAGCGGATAGACCCTTGACGAGCACGTCCAGTTCCTTTTTGACGCCATGGTTTACGACCACCACCGCGAACTTCAGAGCGAGTTTTTACTTTGTGTGTACCTTGACGTAAAGATGCACGTTGCATCATTACAGCTTCGAAAAGTACAGCTTCATTTGGTTCGATACCGAAAATAGCTTCAGCTAATTCGATTTCACCAACCTGTGAACCAGTTTGGTTATATACAGTAACTTTTGGCATTGGAATTCCTCCTTCCTATTGTGAATTATTTGCTAACCTTCACAGCGCCTTGAACAACTACAAGAGATTTCTTAGCACCTGGAACGTTACCTTTTACTAGTAATAAGTTGCGCTCAGTGTCAACTTGAACGATTTCTAAGTTTTGGATAGTAACTTGGTCTCCACCCATACGTCCAGCAAGTTTTTTGCCTTTGAATACACGGTTCGGAGCAACTGGGCCCATTGAACCTGGACGACGGTGATAGCGAGAACCATGAGACATAGGTCCGCGAGATTGTCCGTGGCGTTTGATAACACCTTGGAAACCTTTACCTTTAGAAATTCCTGTTACATCAACGATTTCACCTGTAGCGAATACGTCAACTTTTACCTCTTGACCAACCTCTAATCCGTCCACGTCTGCATCGCGGATTTCGCGAATGAAGCGCTTAGGAGTTGTAGATGCTTTAGCAGTGTGGCCTTGTTCAGGTTTGTTAGTTAACTTTTCACGTTTATCTTCAAATCCTAACTGGATTGCATTGTAGCCATCAGTTTCAGTTGTTTTCTTTTGAAGAACAACGTTTGGATTAGCAGCGATAACTGTTACTGGGATTAACTCACCGTTCTCAGCAAATACTTGAGTCATACCGATCTTTCTTCCTAAGATTCCTTTGGTCATGAGTTACACCTCCTACATTTTTAAGTTATATAAATTATAGTTTGATTTCGATATCTACACCAGATGGTAAGTCTAAACGCATTAATGAATCTACTGTTTGTGGAGTAGGACTCACGATGTCGATTAGACGTTTGTGCGTGCGCATTTCGAATTGCTCACGAGAATCTTTGTACTTATGAACAGCACGAAGAATTGTGTAAACAGTTTTTTCAGTTGGTAATGGGATCGGACCAGAAACTGTTGCCCCAGAACGCTTAGCTGTTTCTACAATTTTCTCAGCTGACTGATCAAGAATACGGTGATCGTAAGCTTTTAAACGGATACGAATTTTTTCTTTTGCCATTATTTTCCCTCCTTCGTTCGCCTATTTCTAAAATAGACCTTCTCCATGGAAATTTCCCCACACCATGCCATGGCAAAGCGGCCGGGTGTGTCAGCAACCTTCCACTTCATCGCAGTCAAAGACCAACATTGTCTATTATACAATGTTATTCGTCTAGATGCAAGCATCTTTTTGTTTGCATCCGCTTTTCTCTACTTTTGCTATTATACATGGCACTTTAAAGAATTTCAAGTTTTCATCTAACAGAATTCATTTTACAGTTTCTGGATTATCTTTTGTTGTTTTTATATACTATAGAAGAAACTCGTCAAAACAAAAAAAACACTCTCTTCTCCCTTATATAAACGCAAACAAAAAACCTAAGGGAAAATCCCTTAGGTTTTTTTATATCAGTTAAGATTACTCAACGATAGTAGCAACTACACCGTAACCTACTGTACGTCCACCTTCACGAATAGAGAATTTAGTTCCCTCTTCGATAGCGATTGGAGCGATAAGTTCGATAGTCATTTCGATGTTGTCACCAGGCATTACCATTTCAGTACCTTCTGGTAATTGGATGATACCAGTTACGTCAGTTGTACGGAAGTAGAACTGAGGACGGTAGTTAGCGAAGAATGGAGTGTGACGTCCACCTTCTTCTTTAGATAATACGAAAACTTCAGCTTTGAATTTAGCGTGAGCTTTTACAGAACCGCTTTTTGCAAGTACTTGTCCACGTTGGATGTCTTCACGAGCAACCCCACGAAGTAAAGCACCGATGTTGTCTCCAGCTTGAGCTTGGTCAAGAAGTTTACGGAACATCTCTACACCAGTTACAGTTGTAGAAGCATTTTCTTCAGCAAGACCGATGATTTCTACTACGTCACCAACTTTAACGATACCGCGCTCAACACGACCTGTAGCAACTGTACCACGACCTGTGATAGAGAATACGTCCTCTACAGGCATTAAGAATGGTTTGTCAGTTTCACGTTCTGGAGTTGGGATGTAAGCATCAACTTCAGCCATTAATTCAATGATTTTTGCTTCCCAATCAGCTTCTCCTTGAAGAGCTTTAAGAGCAGAACCTTTGATTACAGGAATGTCGTCGCCTGGGAATCCGTATTCAGATAATAGGTCGCGAACTTCCATTTCTACTAATTCTAATAATTCTTCGTCATCTACCATGTCGCATTTGTTTAAGAATACAACGATGTAAGGAACACCTACTTGACGAGAAAGAAGGATGTGCTCACGTGTTTGAGGCATTGGGCCATCAGCAGCAGATACTACTAAGATACCGCCGTCCATTTGAGCAGCACCAGTGATCATGTTTTTAACATAGTCAGCGTGACCTGGGCAGTCAACGTGTGCATAGTGACGAGTTTCAGTTTCGTACTCAACGTGTGCAGTTGAGATTGTGATACCGCGCTCTCTTTCTTCTGGAGCAGCATCGATTTGATCGTATCCGCGTGCTTCAGCACCACCAGCTTTTGCAAGAACTGTAGTGATCGCAGCAGTTAATGTAGTTTTACCATGGTCAACGTGGCCGATTGTACCGATGTTAACATGGGGTTTAGAACGTTCGAATTTAGCTTTAGCCATTCTAAATTCCTCCTTAGTTTATATAGGTTATTTTATATTTAGACTAGAAAGTGAAACTTACGTCCCACTTTCTAAGCTTACATAAGTAGTTATACTTGAACAATCGATAAAAATCAATTATTCACCTTTATTTTTTTTGATAATTTCTTCAGAAACAGACTTTGGTACTTCTTCATAGTGGTCAAACACCATAGAGAATGTTCCGCGTCCTTGAGTGTTAGAACGTAATGACGTTGCATAACCGAACATTTCAGAAAGTGGAACCATAGCGCGAACAACTTGTGCGTTACCGCGAGCTTCCATACCTTCTACACGTCCACGACGAGATGTTACGTCACCCATAATGTCACCCATGTACTCTTCAGGAATTACAACTTCAACTTTCATCATTGGCTCAAGAATTACTGGGCTACATTTAGAAACCGCAGCTTTAAGTGCCATAGATGCAGCGATTTTGAACGCCATCTCAGATGAATCGACATCATGGTAAGATCCGTCAACTAATGCAGCTTTAATGTCAACTAGTGGATAACCAGCTAGTACACCATTTTTAAGTGCATCTTCAAGACCTGCTCCAACAGCTGGGATGTATTCACGAGGAACTACACCACCGACGATCTTGTTTTCGAATTCGAATCCTTTACCTTCTTCGTTAGGTTCAAACTCAATCCAAACGTGACCGAATTGTCCACGACCACCAGATTGACGAGCGAACTTCCCTTCAACTTTCGCAGCAGCGCGGAAAGTCTCACGGTATGCTACCTGAGGAGCACCAACGTTTGCTTCCACTTTGAATTCACGACGCATACGGTCAACGATGATATCAAGGTGAAGTTCACCCATACCAGCGATGATAGTTTGGCCAGTTTCTTGGTCAGTGTGAGCACGGAATGTTGGATCTTCTTCAGAAAGCTTAGATAATGCTGTACCCATTTTATCTTGGTCAGCTTTAGATTTTGGTTCGATAGCTACAGAGATAACTGGCTCTGGGAATTCCATAGACTCAAGGATAACAAGGCTCTTCTCGTCACAAAGAGTATCACCAGTAGTAGTATCTTTTAAACCTACAGCAGCAGCGATATCACCAGCGTAAACTGTTGAAATCTCTTCACGGCTGTTAGCGTGCATTTGTAGGATACGACCTACACGCTCACGCTTACCTTTAGTTGAGTTTTTCACGTATGATCCAGAGTTTAACACACCAGAGTACACACGGAAGAACGTTAACTTACCAACATAAGGGTCAGTCATGATTTTGAATGCTAAAGCTGCGAATGGTTCTTCATCGCTAGACTTACGTTCTACTTCTTCATCTGTATCCGGTAGAGTACCTTTAATAGCAGGTACATCTAGTGGAGATGGAAGGTAGTCGATAACTGCGTCTAACAGAATTTGAACACCTTTGTTTTTGAATGCAGAACCACAGATTACTGGGAAGAATTCTACAGAAGTTGTAGCCTTACGGATACCAGCTTTAAGCTCTTCTACAGTGATTTCTTCACCTTCTAGGTACTTCATCATCATTTCTTCATCAAGCTCAGCTACCGCTTCAATAAGTTTTCCACGGTATTCTTCAGCTAATTCTTTGTGCTCTTCAGGAATTTCAACACGTTGAATGTCTGTTCCTAAATCGTTACCGTACATGTAAGCACACTCTTCAACAAGGTCAATGATACCATTGAACTCATCTTCAGCACCGATTGGTAACTGAATTGGATGTGCGTTTGCTTGTAAACGATCGTGGATTGTTCCTACAGAGTATAAGAAATCTGCACCGATCTTATCCATTTTGTTAACGAATACGATACGAGGTACGCCGTAAGTAGTAGCCTGACGCCAAACAGTTTCTGTTTGTGGTTCTACACCAGATTGCGCATCAAGTACTGCTACAGCACCATCAAGTACGCGTAAAGAACGTTCTACTTCTACTGTGAAATCTACGTGTCCTGGAGTATCAATGATGTTTACACGATGACCTTTCCATTGTGCTGTAGTTGCAGCAGAAGTAATTGTGATACCACGCTCTTGCTCTTGCTCCATCCAGTCCATCTGAGATGCACCTTCGTGAGTTTCACCGATTTTATGAATACGTCCTGTGTAGTACAGAATACGCTCAGTTGCTGTTGTTTTACCAGCATCGATGTGAGCCATGATACCAATATTACGAGTGTTTTCTAAAGAGAACTCTCTTGCCATTTGGTGTCTTGCTCCTTCCATATATGGATTGGATTTTTTTATTTTAAGTAGCAAAAAAGCCACTTTATATTGTTACACATGTCAGTATGTCCAGTACTCTCATTATGTAAAACGAGCGCCCGATGAAAGGGAGAGGCATTCTCCCTCTCCACACTTCCATAAGCGACAAATAAAGCGGTTTATGCTTACATTTATTTTACGTTGAATCCTACCAACGGTAATGAGCAAATGCTTTGTTAGCTTCTGCCATTTTATGAGTGTCTTCACGTTTCTTAACAGATGCACCAGCGTTGTTAGCTGCATCTAAGATTTCGTTAGCAAGACGCTCTTCCATAGTTTTTTCACCACGAAGACGAGCGTAGTTTACTAACCAACGAAGACCTAAAGTTGTACGGCGTTCTGGACGAACCTCAACTGGAACTTGGTAGTTAGCACCACCAACACGACGAGCACGTACTTCAAGAACAGGCATGATGTTCTTAAGAGCTTGCTCGAATACTTCCATTGGCTCTTTACCAGTACGTTCGTTTACGATATCGAACGCATTATAAAGAATTGTTTGAGATTTACCTTTTTTACCGTCAACCATCATTTTGTTGATAAGGCGTGTTACTAGCTTCGAATTGTACATTGGATCTGGTAACACGTCACGTTTCGCAACAGGTCCTTTACGAGGCATATTGAGTTCCTCCTTTCATTTTAAAGTTATTATTTTTTAGCAGGTTTTGGTCTCTTAGTACCATATTTAGAACGTCCTTGCATACGTTTGTCAACACCAGCTGTGTCAAGCGCACCACGAACGATGTGGTAACGTACCCCCGGTAAATCCTTTACACGACCACCGCGAATTAATACTACGCTATGCTCTTGTAGGTTATGACCGATACCTGGGATGTAAGCTGTAACCTCGATACCGTTTGTTAAACGTACACGAGCGTATTTACGTAACGCTGAGTTAGGTTTCTTTGGAGTCATTGTACCAACACGAGTACATACACCACGTTTTTGAGGTGCAGAGATATCAGTTGATTTTTTCTTTAAAGAGTTAAAACCTTTGTTTAACGCAGGTGATTTAGATTTCCATACTTTATCAGTACGACCATTTCTCACTAATTGGTTAATAGTAGGCATTTGATTATCCTCCCTTCGCATGTTTGTATGACCACATATCCAGGTGGTTCATTATTAGTTGAAAACAAAGTTTTTGCAAGGAAGAGCAAATGCTCTCTCCTCACAAAAACAGTTTTAACTTATTATTCCTATTGCTGAAGCTCCCACTTGAATCCCCGAAGCTTTACCAAGCTTACGAACTGATTCAACTTTTGTTATGGGCACGTTATATTGCATTGCAATACGAATGATAGCATGGGTTAACCGCATGTCAGCATCCTCTGCGATGACAACTTCTTTAACTGTACCATTTTTGATTGCTTCCAATGTGCGTTTATGACCAACGACTACATTTTCAGCAGTTGATACTTTTTGATAAGACATATAAATATCCTCCAAAGCATCGTTCAGGAGCAACCTTGATTATAGTAACATTTTGACTCATACAATGTCAACTAAGATTAATTGTTTTTATACAAAATTTATGCCGGAAAATTTTACTGTTCCACATAAACCTCATCGTTTTCTACATTCATGTCATCTTGTGTTGTTTTTACAAGATCCACTTTGCGATAACGATTCATACCTGTTCCAGCAGGAACAAGTTTACCGATAATAACATTTTCTTTTAATCCTAGAAGTTCATCGCGTTTACCCTTAATTGCTGCATCAGTTAAGACACGAGTTGTTTCTTGGAACGATGCTGCAGATAAGAATGAATCTGTTTCAAGTGAAGCTTTTGTAATACCAAGCAGAACAGGTCTAGCTGTTGCTGGTTGCTTACCTTGCAGTAAGACCTTAGCATTCGCATCAGTAAACTGATGGATATCTAGTAATGTTCCTGGTAATACATCTGTTTCACCTGCATCACTTACACGAACTTTACGTAACATTTGACGTACCATTACTTCTACGTGTTTGTCACCAATTTCTACCCCTTGCATACGGTATACTTTTTGAACTTCACGTAATAAGTATTCTTGAACCGCCGTAATGTCCGTTACTTTTAGTAATTCTTTCGGATCAATAGAACCTTCTGTTAACTCTTTACCGTGGCTAATTGGCTGTCCTGGAGTTACTTTCAGACGAGCACCGTAAGGAATAGCATACGTACGAGCTTCAACTTCACCCTGTACAACTACTTCTTGGCGATCTTTAACGTCGTTGATCGCTGCGATAACACCGTCGATTTCACTGATAACTGCCTGACCTTTCGGATTACGAGCTTCGAAGATCTCTTGGATACGAGGTAAACCTTGAGTGATATCATCTCCGGCAACCCCACCTGTATGGAATGTACGCATCGTTAACTGTGTACCTGGCTCACCGATAGATTGAGCTGCGATAATACCTACCGCTTCTCCTACTTCTACGTCTGTTCCAGTTGCTAAGTTACGACCGTAACACTTCTTACATACACCGTGGCGAGTGTTACACGTAAACGCTGAACGAATGTTTACAGTTTCAACACCCGAATTTTCAACGATATGAGCGATATCTTCAGTAATTAATTGATTTTCAGCAACTAATACTTCACCTGTTTCAGGATGTTTTACAGTTTTTCTTGCAAAACGTCCAACAAGACGATCATATAATGACTCGATAACTTCATTACCCTCTTTAATCGCACCAATTAATAAACCGCGATCTGTTCCACAATCATCTTCACGAACGATTACATCTTGTGCAACGTCAACAAGACGACGTGTTAAGTAACCAGAATCGGCAGTTTTAAGTGCTGTATCGGCAAGACCTTTACGCGCACCATGCGTAGAGATGAAGTACTCAAGTACTGTTAAACCTTCACGGAAACTCGATTTGATTGGAAGTTCGATGATACGACCAGATGGATTGGCCATAAGACCACGCATACCAGCAAGCTGAGTAAAGTTAGATGCGTTACCACGGGCACCTGAGTCACTCATCATGAAGATTGGGTTGCGTTTATTCAAGGATTTCATCAGTTTTCCTTGGATAACATCTTTTGCATTACTCCAAATAGAGATAACACGATCGTAACGTTCTTCTTCCGTGATTAAACCGCGACGGAATTGTTTAATTACATTATCTACTTTTGCTTGTGCTTCGTGGAGAATTTCATCTTTTTCGCCTAATACAAGAATGTCAGATACCCCAACTGTAATACCAGCTTTTGTAGAGTACTTGAATCCTAAGTTTTTCATACGATCAAGCATGCGAGACGTTTCTGTAATTTGGAAACGTTTGAACACTTCCGCAATGATGTTACCAAGGATTTTCTTGCTAAATGGCGCCACTTCTTCGCGACTAGCAATAATTTCTTTAATGTTCGCACCTTTTTCAACGAAGTATTTCGCTGGTGTTTCTTTTTCAAGGTTTGAATTTGTTGGTTCATTAATATAAGGGAACGACTCTGGTAAGATTTCGTTAAATATTAATTTACCAACTGTTGTTAATAGAAGCATACTCTTTTGCTCTTCAGTAAATGTTGCGTTGTTTACTGCACTTGCAGCTACTGCAACACGTGTATGAAGATGAACATATCCATTTTGATATGCAAGTAATGCTTCGTTTGCATCTTTGAAGACCATACCTTCACCGATTGCACCTTCACGCTCAAGTGTTAAGTAATAGTTACCTAATACCATATCCTGAGATGGAGTAACAACTGGTTTACCGTCTTTCGGGTTCAAGATGTTTTGTGCCGCTAACATAAGAAGACGAGCTTCAGCTTGAGCTTCTGATGATAAAGGTACGTGAACGGCCATTTGGTCACCGTCAAAGTCCGCGTTGTATGCAGTACATACAAGTGGGTGAAGACGGATTGCGCGACCTTCTACTAATGTAGGTTCAAACGCCTGGATACCAAGACGGTGAAGTGTTGGTGCGCGGTTTAGAAGTACTGGATGTTCTTTAATCACAGACTCTAAAACGTCCCAAACTTCAGGTTGTACACGCTCGATTTTACGTTTCGCACTCTTAATGTTATGTGCTAATCCTTTTTCAACTAACTCTTTCATTACGAAAGGTTTGAACAGTTCAAGCGCCATTTCTTTTGGTAATCCACATTGATACATCTTTAAGTTCGGTCCTACAACAATTACAGAACGACCAGAGTAGTCAACACGTTTACCTAATAAGTTTTGACGGAAACGTCCTTGTTTACCTTTAAGCATGTGAGATAGTGATTTTAATGGACGGTTACCTGGTCCAGTAACTGGACGGCCACGACGACCATTATCGATTAATGCGTCTACAGCTTCTTGTAACATACGTTTTTCGTTTTGAACGATGATGCTTGGTGCACCTAAGTCCAATAGACGTTTTAAACGATTGTTACGGTTAATTACACGACGGTATAAGTCGTTTAAGTCAGAAGTAGCAAAACGTCCACCATCTAACTGTACCATTGGGCGTAGTTCTGGTGGGATTACTGGTAGAACATCTAAGATCATCCAAGATGGTTCATTTCCAGAGTTACGGAATGCTTCTAATACTTCTAGACGTTTAATAGCACGAGTACGGCGTTGTCCTTGTGCTGTTTTTAATTCTTCTTTTAAGAAGTCTACTTCTTTATCTAAATCGATGTCTTGTAGTAGCTTTTTAATCGCTTCTGCACCCATAGCAGCTTGGAATGTGCTACCATATCGATCACGATATGCACGGTATTCTTTTTCAGAAAGTAATTGCTTCTTATCAAGTGGTGTATCTCCACTTTCTGTTACAACATAAGAAGCGAAATAAATTACTTCTTCAAGCGCGCGAGGGGACATGTCTAAGACAAGTCCCATGCGGCTCGGGATACCTTTGAAATACCAAATATGAGATACAGGAGCAGCTAATTCGATATGACCCATGCGTTCACGACGTACTTTTGCACGCGTTACTTCAACGCCACATCGATCACAAACTACACCTTTATAACGTACACGTTTGTATTTTCCGCAATGACATTCCCAGTCCTTTTGTGGTCCGAAAATACGCTCACAGAACAAGCCATCTTTTTCAGGCTTTAACGTACGATAGTTAATAGTTTCTGGTTTCTTAACTTCACCGTATGACCAAGAACGAATCTTGTCAGGTGAAGCAAGTCCAATCTTCATATATTCAAAGTTATTTACATCTATCAAGGGGCCTACCTCCCTTTTAGTCTACAGGTTATCCCAATTATTCCTTAGTTGTCTCAACTTCGACATTCAATTTATCTGCTGATTGATGATCATCGTCATCTTCTGTATCACGCATTTCAATTTCTGTATCGTCGCTAGACATCATTTTAACGTCCATACCTAAACTTTGCAGCTCTTTAATCAATACTTTGAATGATTCAGGAACGCCTGGTTCTGGAACATTTTCGCCTTTAACAATTGCTTCATAAGTCTTAACACGTCCAACAACATCATCAGACTTCACTGTTAAGATTTCTTGAAGAGTATAAGCAGCACCGTAAGCTTCAAGTGCCCAAACCTCCATCTCACCGAAACGCTGTCCACCGAACTGAGCTTTACCTCCAAGAGGTTGCTGCGTTACAAGTGAGTATGGTCCAGTAGAACGAGCATGAAGTTTATCGTCAACCATGTGCGCAAGTTTGATCATATACATGACACCAACAGATACGCGGTTATCGAATGGTTCACCAGTACGTCCGTCATACAGGATTGTTTTCGCGTCATTTGCCATACCAGCTTCTTCAATTGTGCCCCAAACATCTTCCTCACGAGCACCATCGAATACTGGTGTTGCAATGTGAATGCCAAGGTATCTTGCTGCCATACCAAGATGAAGCTCTAATACCTGACCGATATTCATACGAGATGGTACCCCTAATGGGTTTAACATGATATCGATTGGCGTACCGTCTGGTAAGTAAGGCATATCTTCTTCTGGTAAAATACGAGAAATAACACCTTTGTTACCGTGACGTCCGGCCATCTTGTCACCTTCAGAAATTTTACGTTTTTGAACGATATATGCACGTACAAGTTGATTCACGCCTGGTGGCAATTCATCGCCATCTTCACGGTTGAATACTTTTACGTCTAAGATAATACCGCCACCACCGTGTGGTACACGTAGTGATGTATCACGTACTTCACGCGCTTTTTCTCCAAAGATAGCATGTAATAGACGTTCTTCAGCTGTTAATTCTGTTACACCTTTAGGTGTTACTTTACCAACAAGTAAATCTCCATCTTTTACTTCAGCACCAACGCGAATGATACCGCGCTCGTCAAGGTTACGTAATGCGTCTTCCCCAACGTTTGGAATGTCACGTGTAATTTCTTCTGGTCCAAGCTTCGTATCACGAGCTTCTGATTCATATTCTTCAATATGAATAGAAGTGTACACATCATCTTTTACAAGGCGCTCACTCATGATGATCGCATCCTCGTAGTTATAACCGTCCCAAGTCATGAAGCCAACAAGCACGTTACGTCCAAGTGCTAGTTCACCTAATTCCATAGAAGGACCATCCGCAAGGATTTCACCTTTTACAACTTCATTTCCAACACTTACGATTGGACGTTGGTTGTAACAAGTTCCTTGGTTAGAACGAATGAATTTTTGCATTTTATAGCGATCTAAGTCGCCTTTTACTGTTTGACCGTCAACTTCTACATAGCGACGTACCCAAACTTCACGTGCTTCTACGCGCTCAACAACACCAGGATGTTTACAGATTACTGCAGCACCTGAGTCTTTTGCTGATACGTACTCCATACCTGTACCTACAATCGGAGATTCCGGATTCATTAACGGAACCGCCTGACGTTGCATGTTCGCTCCCATAAGTGCGCGGTTAGAGTCATCGTTTTCTAAGAACGGAATACAAGCTGTCGCTGCCGACACTACTTGTTTTGGAGATACATCCATGTAGTCGATGCGTTCTCTATTTGTGACAATGTTTTCACCACGGAAACGAGCTACGATATCTTCACTTAGGAATTCACCTTCGTCAGATAATTTCATATTCGCTTGGGCTACAACATAGTTATCTTCTTCATCTGCTGTTAAGTAATCAACATGCCCTGTTACAAGACCAGTTTCTGGGTCAACACGACGGTATGGTGTTTCAATGAAACCAAACTCATTTACTTTCGCGAACGAAGATAACGAGTTAATCAAACCGATGTTTGGTCCCTCTGGTGTTTCAATCGGACACATACGACCGTAGTGAGAGTAATGAACGTCACGCACTTCAAAGCCTGCGCGCTCACGTGTTAAACCACCAGGTCCTAATGCAGATAGTCTTCGTTTGTGAGTTAACTCTGCTAATGGGTTTGTTTGGTCCATAAACTGAGATAACTGAGAACTTCCGAAGAACTCTTTAATAGATGCAATAACAGGACGAATATTAATTAGTGCCTGTGGTGTAATTGCATTTGTATCTTGGATCGACATTCTCTCACGAACAACACGTTCCATACGAGAAAGACCGATACGGAATTGATTTTGTAATAGTTCTCCAACAGAACGCAGACGACGGTTTCCTAAATGGTCAATATCATCTGTATCCCCTACTTTGTATAGTAGGTTGAAGAAGTAACTGATAGAAGCAAGGATATCACCTGGTGTGATGTGTTTCACATCACGAGTAATGTTTGCATTACCAATTACATTAATTACGCGTTCGCCTTCCGACTCAGGAGCATAAATCTTAATAGATTGCAGCTCAACATCGCCTTCTACCACTCCACCCATTGGTTTCGCTGTTTTGAATCCAATGTTTTTCTCTAAGTAAGGTAAAATGCGATCAAGTGTACGACGATCTAAGATTGTTCCTTCTGCCGCTAAAATTTCACCAGTTTCTGGATCCACTAATGTTTCAGCTAAACGTTGATTAAACAATCTGTTTTTAATGTGTAACTTCTTGTTGATCTTATAGCGACCTACATTTGCTAAATCGTAGCGCTTTGGATCGAAGAAACGAGACACAAGTAAGCTCTTAGCATTTTCTACTGTTGGTGGTTCACCAGGACGTAGACGCTCATAAATTTCAAGCAATGCTTTTTCTGTGCTATCTGTGTTGTCTTTTTCTAATGTGTTGCTTAAGTATTCGTTATCACCTAAAAGCTCGGTGATTTCTTGATCAGAGCCAAACCCTAATGCGCGTAACAAAACAGTTACAGGAAGTTTACGCGTACGGTCAATACGCACATATACAACATCCTTAGCATCTGTCTCATACTCTAACCAAGCTCCGCGGTTTGGAATTACAGTAGCAGTAAAACCACGTTTTCCGTTTTTATCCACTTTGCCACTATAGTATACGCTTGGAGAGCGAACTAACTGGGAAACGATAACACGTTCTGCACCGTTAATTACGAATGTTCCAGTCTCTGTCATGAGTGGGAAATCTCCCATGAACACATCTTGTTCTTTTACTTCACCAGTTTCCTTGTTGATTAGACGCACTTTTACACGAAGTGGTGCTGCATACGTCACATCACGCTCTTTGCATTCGTCTACAGAGTATTTAGGTTCACCTAAGCTGTAGTCGATAAATTCAAGCGATAGATTTCCCGTAAAGTCTTCAATCGGAGAAATGTCTTGGAACATTTCTCGCAAACCCTCATCAAGAAACCACTGATAAGAAGAGGTTTGAATTTCGATAAGATTTGGTAACTCTAATACTTCACTAATACGGGCATAACTTCTTCGTTGGCGGTGGCGTCCGTATTGAACTAGTTGACCTGTCAACTGCTTCACCCCTCAAATCATGAGTATTATAAATGCACAAAAAAATTTGTGCAAAATCACAAATAAATACAACTACTGCTATTAGCGTAGTCTCTTTCTCTTAAAGATAAATACGTTGAGTCTTTCTACCTGCTCAAAAAAGAAAAATGGCTTCTATAAGAAAACCATCATTCTGTTTCATAATCTGCTGATTTTACTATCTTTTCCAAGAGAAACAAAAATATACATCTTTCTCAACGCAGAAAATCATATATTGGCATTGTATAATGTTAACATAGCCAAAAATAACCGTCAACGTTTTTTTGATTTTATGATATAATATCCTTTTTTCTTTTCTACAACCTCAACTTCAGAAAATACTTCTTCTAGTTTTTTTAGCGCAGACGGTGCACCTTGTTTCTTTTGAATAACAATCCAAAGTTCTCCACCTGGAACTAAATACTCCACAGCTTTTTCTAAAATCTCATGTACGATATCTTTACCCGCACGAATCGGAGGGTTAGATAGAATAGCAGCATACTTACCATCTACATTTTCATAGACGCTACTTTGAAAAATACGTATATTCTCGATTTTGTTATTAGCGGCGTTTTCTTTCGCAAGCCCAAGTGCCCTCTCATTCACATCCACCATGTGAACTTCACGACCTTGAAACTCTTTCGCTAACGACAAACCAATAGGACCGTATCCGCAACCTACGTCTAATATATTACCTTTAATATCTGGCATTTGAAACGCTTCAATTAAAAGACGGGAACCAAAGTCCACTTCGTTTTTCGAGAACACCCCATGGTCAGATAAGAAAGTAAATCGAGATCCACGAAGGACAAACTCCCATCGCTTGCGATCACTTTTACTAGAAGGGTCGTTAGAAAAATAATGGTCTGCCATATGGCCACCTCTTTTCTTTACAGTTAAAAAAAAAGCTCGCATGAGAGCGAGCTTTTTTTAAAGCATCAAAAGTTAATTACTTAACTTCTACAGCAGCGCCAACTTCTTCAAGTTTAGCTTTGATTTCTTCAGCTTCTTCTTTAGCAGCAGCTTCTTTGATTACTTTTGGAGTGTTGTCAACTAATTCTTTAGCTTC
The DNA here is from genome assembly GCF_002218325.1 of Bacillus sp. M13(2017). Taxonomy (NCBI): domain Bacteria; kingdom Bacillati; phylum Bacillota; class Bacilli; order Caryophanales; family Bacillaceae; genus Bacillus; species Bacillus sp. M13(2017). The sequence goes on from NZ_KZ268520.1 coordinate 38,325, forward strand.
TTTTAAGCCAAGACCAGTGATTTCACGAACAACTTTGATAACTTTGATTTTTTGTGCACCAGCGCTAGTTAGTTCCACATCAAATTCAGTTTTCTCAGCAGCAGCTTCTCCAGCGCCACCAGCAACAGCTACAGGAGCAGCAGCAGTTACGCCGAATTCTTCCTCGATAGCTTTTACTAAGTCGTTAAGTTCTAATACAGTCATAGATTTAACTGCTTCAATGATTTGTTCTTTAGTCATTGTAAATATCCTCCCTTAAATAGGTTTGTATTGTTTTATCGATAATACGTAATTATCTTTTAAAAAATTAAGCGCCTTGCTCTTCCTTTTGGTCTGCAACTGCTTTAGTAGCAAGTGCAAGGTTACGGATTGGAGCTTGAAGAACGCTAAGAAGCATAGAAAGTAAGCCTTCACGTGATGGAAGAGTAGCGATTGCTTTAACCTCATCAAGTGTTACAAGTTTACCTTCGATTACGCCCGCTTTAATTTCTAAAGCTTCATGATCTTTAGCGAAGTCGTTTAATACTTTCGCAGGAGCAACTACATCCTCGTTACTGAACGCGATTGCGTTTGGTCCTGTTAAGAATTCATTTAACTCAGCCATTTCAGCAGATTCTGCAGCACGACGAGTTAGAGAGTTTTTGTAAACTTTGAACTCAACGCCAGCTTCACGTAATTGCTTACGTAATTCTGTTGCTTCAGAAACTGTTAAACCACGGTAGTCAACAACGATTGTAGATTTACTAGCGCGAAGTTTGTCCGCGATTTCAGTTACAACTTGTTGTTTAGTTTCGATTACTTTGCTCATGTTATTACACCTCCTGTAGATTATATAGAAGATGTACCGAAAGTGCACTAAAAACCTCCATGCCCAACTTGTAGACATGGAGGCATATAGTCACAGAAAAAAGATTCCGCTTCGTATATTAACACCTAGGTAGGAAATTAAGTCTATTGACACCTACTGTCTACGGTACACTAATTAAATTCACAACATAAATGATTATATTAAAACTTCTTTATGAAGTCAACTTCCAAAATTTACGCTAATGTAGAAACGTCTACACGTACGCCAGGTCCCATTGTAGAAGCAACTGTTACGTTCTTCATGTAAGTACCTTTTGCAGCAGCTGGCTTAACTTTTTGTAAAGTGTCAGCAATTGTTTTGAAGTTTTCTACTAATTTAGCATCTTCGAAAGATACTTTACCGATTGGAACGTGGATGTTACCAGCTTTATCAACGCGGTATTCAACTTTACCAGCTTTGATTTCGTTAACAGCTTTAGTTACATCGAAAGTAACTGTTCCAGTTTTAGGGTTTGGCATTAAACCTTTAGGTCCTAATACGCGACCAAGTTTACCAACTTCACCCATCATATCAGGAGTTGCTACTACTACATCGAAATCGAACCAACCTTGTTGGATTTTACCGATGTAATCAGTATCGCCTACGAAGTCAGCTCCAGCAGCTTCAGCTTCTTTAGCTTTTTCACCTTTAGCAAATACTAATACACGTTGTACTTTACCAGTACCATGTGGAAGAACAACTGCACCACGGATTTGTTGGTCAGCTTTCTTAGGGTCAACACCTAAACGGAATGCAGCTTCTACAGTTGCATCAAATTTAGCTGTGTTTGTTTTCTTTACTAATTCTACTGCTTCTGTTGCAGAGTAAGCAGCTGCACGATCAACAAGCTTTGCAGCTTCTACGTACTTTTTACCTCTTTTAGCCATTTTTATTTCCTCCTCGAATGTGGTTTTAGCGGAATAACCTCCCACGTTTACGCCTGTTTTCAGGTATAACCTGAGGATGAGCGCCATCCATTTATTTAAAAACGATAATCATTTACGATAATAAAGGTTGCGAATTGGAATTCCAGACCCGCAACCTTTTTTAAAAACAAATCGAATTAGTCTTCGATAACGATGCCCATACTGCGTGCAGTACCTTCAACCATACGCATTGCAGCTTCTACGCTAGCAGCGTTTAGGTCAGGCATTTTAGTTTCAGCGATTTCGCGTACTTTATCACGCTTAACAGTTGCCACTTTATTACGGTTTGGTTCACCAGAACCAGACTCAATACCAGCTACTTTCTTAAGAAGAACAGCAGCAGGAGGAGTTTTAGTAATGAAAGTGAATGAACGGTCCTCAAATACCGTAATTTCAACAGGGATGATAAGACCAGCTTGATCTGCTGTACGAGCGTTAAACTCTTTACAGAAGCCCATGATGTTAACACCTGCTTGTCCTAATGCTGGACCAACTGGTGGAGCTGGGTTAGCTTTACCTGCAGGAATTTGAAGCTTTACCATTTTAATTACCTTTTTAGCCACGAGACACACCTCCTTAAGTCCGTGATGTGGTCAATTGGACAGTGATTTGCCCTCCCACGTCATATTTTATCTGTAAGGATAAAATCTTTCAAAAAACGTCTCCGATAACGAAGACGTACTGACTTAAAAGATATTATCACTTTTTACAATTCATTTCAAGTTTCATTTTATAATTTTTCAATTTGATGGAAGTCAAGTTCAACTGGAGTCTCGCGACCAAACATGTCCACAAGTACGCTAACCTTTTTCTTCTCCACATCAATTTCTTCAATAGCACCTGTATAATCTGCGAATGGCCCCTCATTTACACGTACTGTCTCATGAAGTTCAAAGTCGAAATCAACCACTTCGTTATCCATGCCCATATGTTTCATAATGGTAACAACTTCCTCTTCTAATAGAGGTGATGGTTTAGATCCAGAACCAGAAGAACCAACGAACCCAGTTACACCTGGCGTGTTACGTACAACATACCAAGAGTCATCAGTCATGATTAATTCTACTAATACATAACCTGGGAACACTTTTCTTTTCATTAATTTTTCTTTTCCGTTTTTCATTTCTACTTCTACTTCTTCCGGGACAACAACACGGAAAATTTTATCTTGCATACCCATTGATTCTACACGTTTCTCTAGGTTTGCTTTTACTTTATTTTCATATCCAGAATAAGTATGGACAACATACCAACTTTTTTCCATTCATTTAGGACGAGCGTCCTTCCCTCCCTGACGTACATTTTTTTGCGCAAATGAAAAAACCCGTTCACCGGGCTTTTACACAGTTCTTATAAATAACATTATATCATGGATAAGTGCTTCTTATTCAAGAATTAACCAAGAATTAACCGAATTAAAGAAGAAATGCCCATATCAACTACTGCGAAGAAAATCGCAAAGAACACAACTGTAGCAACAACAGTCGCTGTTGAGCGGAGTAATTCATCTTTTTTAGGCCAACTTACTTTTTTCATTTCGCGACCTACATCGCCGAAAAAGTTCGTTAAACGCATCTGCGGGACCTCCAGTGTATTATTTCAATTATTTATTTTGTTTCCTTGTGAACTGTATGCTGATTGCATGTTTTACAAAACTTTTTTATTTCAAGTCGCTCTATTGAGCTCGTATCTTTCATAGTAGAGTAGTTTCGATTTTTACACTCTTCACATGAGAGTACAACTTTTTTCCTCATTAGTTACACCAACCTTGTAACATTATGTCCCTAAAAATGTATCATACAATAAAAGACAATGTCAATGACATGCATTTGTACTCTCTACAAAAGAAAACAGGTGATTTATTTTACACCTGTAGCACTTGTTACTTCTTATGAATTTAAAGTTGTACTTTCTCTCATTTCCATATATCGTTCCAATTTCCTCTTTACTCGTTGTAAAGCGTTATCAATAGATTTCACATGCCTGTTTAACTGTTCTGAAATCTCTTGATAAGAACGACCATCTAAATATAAAGAAAGCACTTTCCTTTCTAAATCGCTTAATAATTCAGATATTTTTGATTCTATGTCTGTATATTCTTCCTGGCTAATGATCATCTCTTCAGGATCAGTCACCTTTGCTTCAGAAATAACATCCAATAACGTTCGATCAGATTCCTCATCGTAAATCGGCTTATCTAAAGACACATACGAATTTAAAGGAATATGTTTTTGTCTTGTTGCCGTTTTAATAGCGGTAATAATTTGTCGAGTGATACATAGTTCAGCAAATGCTTTGAATGAAGACAGCTTGTCCTCTTTATAATCACGAATTGCTTTAAACAACCCTATCATACCTTCTTGAACAATGTCTTCTCGATCGGCACCCACTAAAAAGTAAGATCTTGATTTCGCACGAACAAAGTTCTTATACTTGTGAATTAAATATTCTAGAGCGTCAGTATTACCTTTTCGAACTAACTCAACGATTGCCTCATCCTCTAAATCACGAAATGTAACGTCGCCTATACTTACGAAGCCTGCTTCCACCTTGATCCCTCCGACCGCTATTTATTTAGCAATATTATACAGTAAAAAGATAAAGAGCGTCAATGCTTCAACGCTCTCCTCTTCTTAATTTTTCTAATTTTTCTGTAATATCTTTACTAAATATCTTTCTCATGGCGGGCTGCTGTTCTTTCGTGTCTTTTGTACGCCTTCTTACTTGTTGTTCCATCGCTTGTACTTCCAACTCTAATTCACGCGCAGATTTTCGAAGGGCACCTTGCCCAAATATAACCCATTGTTCTGTATAATCAGAAGTCGCAACATATATTTGTGTATTTATATTTCTAAGCTCTATTGCAAGTTGCTCTATCTTTTCGTCTGCAGTTTGATTCTTTCGTGTGAATATGACTTCTACACGAGATTGTTTCATCTTTTTTTCAATACCATGGACTGTATAGGCATCAAAGACTATCATCACTTTTGTGCCTGTATACCCTTGATAATCCGCCATCTTATCAATAAGCGCATCTCTTGATGATTGTAAATCTACATCCCGCAGTTTCTTCAAATCTCCCCAAGCTCCGATAATGTTGTAACCGTCAACGATTAAAATATCGTTCATTTTTTATTTACCAATTTCGTGACGTTTACGATATACCTCATACATTAACAAACTTGCGGCTACTGAAGCATTTAAGGATGTAACTTTCCCCACCATCGGTAGAGTGATTAGGAAATCACATTTTTCACCAATAATACGACTCATACCTTTTCCTTCACTACCAATTACTAATCCAATCGGCATTGTACCATCTAAATTACGGTAATCCGTTTTCCCTTTGGCATCTGTACCAGCAATCCAAAGTCCACGCTCTTTTAATTCATCAATTGTACGAGATAAGTTTGTTACGCGCGCAACAGGAATGTATTCAATCGCTCCTGTTGATGCTTTCGCAACTGATGCTGTAAGTCCCACAGCTCTTCTCTTCGGAATAATAATTCCATGAGCTCCTGTTGCATCAGCAGTACGCATAATAGAACCTAGGTTATGCGGATCTTCAATCTCATCTAAAATTAAGAAGAATGGATCTTCATTACGTTTTTCTGCCACTTTGAATAAATCTTCTAACTCTGCATACTGATATGCAGCTACTTGAGCAATTACACCTTGATGATTACCCTCAACTAATTGATCTAACTTTTTCTTTGGTGCATGTTGTAAAATAATCTTATTTTCTTTCGCTAACGCTAGTACAATTTGTACTTGTCCTTTGGCAGCACCTTCTGCGATCCAAATTTTATTAATATCTCTCCCTGATCTTAACGCTTCAATTACAGGGTTACGTCCGATAATATATTCACTAGTCATGATGATGTGCCCCCTTCCTTTTCTTCTAAAACTGCAATTGCCTTATATACAATTTCATCTAATCTTTCACGATTATTTAATAAATGATGATAACCAATTAGTGCTTCAAAGGCTGTACTATGTCGATATGTTTGTACATCCGTATTTTTCGGAACTGTACCTGAATTTGCATTACGCCCTCTTCTTAATACCGCCTCTTCTTCCTCTGTCAAAAATGCCGTCTCTAATAAATGATAAACAACTTTCGCCTGTGCTTTTGCTGAAACAAAGCTCGTCCCTAAGCGATGTAATTGATTAGGGCGAACTTTTCCTTTTTGAAGGAGGTGATAGCGGATATATTGTTCATATACCGCATCACCCATATACGCTAACGCCAAGCTGTTTAATTGCTTTGCATCAATCATCCTTATCCTCTTTTCCATCTTGTACCTTGAGCGGTATCTTCTAAAATAATATTACGTTCTTTTAAATCGTCACGAATTTGATCAGACAATGCGAAATCGCGATTTTTACGAGCTTCAATGCGCTTTTGGATAAGCTCTTCAATTTCTTCATCCAGTAATTCTTCTTTTGATAATTCTAATCCTAAAATATCAAATAACGTTTCCAATTGTTTTACGTATGCTTCAATTACAACTTTAGATGTATGCTCTTCAAGTAAATATTGATTTGCATGATTTGCTACGTTGTATAATTCGGTAATTGCATTTGCAGTGTTAAAGTCATCATTCATTGCCTCTTCAAATGCAGTCTGGAATTTCTCTATTTCAGCTAACCATTTCTCATTATGGTCCGTTAAATCCGTACTACTCTCCATACGATGCTTTAAGTTTCCATAAGCTGTTTTAATTCTTTCCAGTCCATTATTCGTACTTTGTAATAACTCTTCACTAAAGTTAATCGGGTGACGATAGTGTACTGATAACATAAAGAATCTAATTAACTGCGGGTCGTATTGCTTAATAATATCGTGAACTAAAATAAAGTTACCAAGCGATTTAGACATCTTCTCATTGTTAATATTAATATATCCATTATGCATCCAGTAACGTGCAAACGTTTTTCCAGTCAATGCCTCTGACTGCGCAATTTCATTTTCATGATGTGGGAACGCCAAGTCTTGACCACCAGCATGAATGTCAATTGTATCCCCTAAGTACTTACGCGCCATTGCTGAGCATTCAATATGCCATCCTGGACGTCCTTGCCCCCAAGGGCTTTCCCAGAAGATTTCTCCTTCTTTCGCAGCTTTCCATAAAGCAAAATCAAGAGGGTCTTGTTTCTTTTCCCCTACCTCAATACGAGCACCGTGACGTAAATCTGCGATTGGTTGATGTGATAATTTACCGTAACCTTCGAATTCCTTCGTCTTAAAGTACACATCACCCTCTGATTCATATGCATACCCTTTATTCACAAGTTCTTGAATAAATTCAATAATGATATCCATATTTTCTGTTACACGAGGATGAACTGTTGCGTGTTTGCAACCTAGTGCTGTTACATCTTCAAAGTACGCTTCAACAAAACGATCAGCAATTGTCGGTACATCTTCACCTAATTCATTTGCCGCTTTAATTAATTTATCATCTACATCCGTAAAGTTAGATACATATTGCACATCGTATCCTTTGTATTCTAAATAACGACGCACTGTATCGAATACCATAGGAGGTCTTGCATTCCCAATATGAATGTAGTTATAAACTGTAGGTCCGCATACATACATCTTTACCTTATTTTCTTCTAATGGAATAAACTCTTCTTTTTGACGTGTTAACGTATTATAAATGTGAATAGTCATTTTTATCCTTCCTTTCTACCTTTAATTCCAATTGTTTCTTCAATTTATCAATTTCTACTTCCATAGCCTTTAATTTATCAAAAATCGGATCTGGAAGGTCAGAGTGATTTAATTCTTGACCAATCTTTACTCCATTTTGAATAACGACACGGCCAGGTATACCTACAACTGTAGAATGTGCAGGAACTTCTTTTAATACGACAGACCCTGCTCCGATTTTAGAATTCTCTCCCACAGTAATAGACCCAAGAACTTTAGCACCCGTCGCAATTAATACATTATCCTGAATTGTTGGGTGCCTCTTCCCTTTTTCTTTTCCTGTACCACCTAATGTAACCCCTTGATAAATCGTTACATTATCACCAATTTCACAAGTTTCTCCAATTACAACTCCCATTCCATGATCTATGAAAAAGCGTCGACCAATAGTTGCTCCTGGATGGATCTCAATGCCAGTAAAAAAGCGGCTCACTTGTGAAACAAAACGTGCAAGAAAGAAAAAATTTCTTTTATAAAAAGCATGTGCAATTCGATGGGCCCAAACTGCATGTAATCCAGAGTAAGTTAAAATGACTTCGAAATAACCTCTTGCCGCTGGATCCTGTTCAAAAACGACTTCAATATCTTCCCGAAGCCTCTTAAACATCGGTGTTCCCTCCCCTTTATGGGCTGCTTTTTTGTCGAGCAAACTAACTCCCCTAACCCATCACTTCTCCCCTAATTCTTTATATAAGGAGATAAATTCCATATTCATACCTATTTACACGGTATAAAAAAAAAGGCGTCTCTGTCATATTGACAGAGACGCCTTTTAAGCGCGGTTCCACTCTGTTTAGGCTTAAAAAAGCCTCAAACTCATCCATGATAACGGTGTACACCGCTTCTGCTTACTTTGCGGCCTAAGACATCCCACGAAGCAATTCACTGTTCAGCAGAAGACTCGAAGGGGCATTTCAAAAATCCGCTTATAAACCACTCCCAGCCTAAAGGTGGTTCTCTCTGTAAAAAGCCTGATTTTCTACTTCTCCTTCTCGTCGCTTTTCCTTATTAGGTTTTAGGTATACTTATTATATTTCTAAACCTAGAAAATGTTAACCAATTACTTTTTGAAGACGATTTAAAACTTTTTCTTTTCCAAGAAGTGCAATAGCATTCGGAAGCTCTGGACCATGCGTTTGTCCTGTAGTTGCAACACGGATTGGCATAAATAAATTTTTACCTTTATGTCCTGTTTCCTTTTGAACTGCTTTAATCGCTGCCTTAATTGCTGCTGGCTCCATTGCTTCTAGAGCTTCTATTTGACCAGCAAATGCACGAAGTACTTCAGGTACTTGTTCACCATTTAATACTTCTTGTCCTTCTTCTTCATAATCAACATGATCTTTAAAGAACATTTCAGAAAGCTCTACAATTTCAGCTCCAAAACTCATTTGTTCATGGTATAAAGCAATTACATCACGAATCCAAGCTTGGTCTTGTTCGCTTAAAGTTTCTCCCACACGTTCAGCTTTCACTAAATGCGGTAAGCTTAACTCTACAACCGTATCTAAATCTTGCTTTTTCATATACTGGTTGTTCATCCATTTTAGTTTTTGAGAATCAAATAATGCAGGTGATTTTGATAAACGAGCTGCATCGAACATTTTGATAAACTCATCTTTAGAGAAGATTTCTTCTTCTCCTACCGGAGACCAACCTAGTAGTGCAATAAAGTTAAAGATTGCTTCTGGAAGATACCCAAGCTCTTTATATTGCTCAATAAATTGAATAATAGATTCATCACGCTTACTTAACTTTTTACGACTTTCATTAACAATTAGAGTCATATGACCGAATTGTGGAATATCCCAGCCGAAAGCTTCATAAATCATCATTTGTTTCGGTGTATTTGAAATATGATCATCACCACGAAGTACATGTGTAATTTCCATTAGATGATCATCTACTGCTACTGCAAAGTTATAAGTTGGAATTCCATCTTTTTTCACAATAACAAAATCACCGAAATCATTTGAATGGAACGCAACTTCATCTTTTACAATATCTTTGAATGTGTAGTCACGATCAGCTGGTACACGGAAGCGAATACTTGGAATACGTCCCTCAGCTTCAAATTCTTTCACTTGTTCTGCAGTTAATTCACGGTGGTTACCTGCGTAACGAGGTGTTTCACCGCGAGCGATTTGTCCTTCACGCTCTGCTTCAAGCTCTTCTTCTGTCATATAACATTTATAAGCTAAACCACGCTCTAATAAATCTTCATATAATTTTTTATAAATATCTAAACGCTCTGTTTGGCGATATGGTCCAAATTCACCACCAACATCAACACCTTCATCCCAGTCCATACCGAGCCATTTCAAGTATTTTAATTGGCTTTCTTCTCCACCAGCCACGTTACGTTTTACATCAGTATCTTCAATACGAATAATAAACTTGCCATCTAAATGACGAGCAAATAAATAATTAAATAATGCCGTACGCGCATTTCCGATATGTAAGTGTCCTGTTGGACTTGGCGCGTAGCGTACTCTCACTTGCTTTTCCATAATTGGTACACCTTCCATTCTTAATGTCAACACATTCTATAATTGTACACCAAAAAAATGTGATTATCCATCTTACGAATTAAAAACCATTATTTTTTCTGTAATAAAACAACTGCTTGAGAAGCAATCCCTTCTTCTCTACCTGTAAATCCTAATTTTTCTGTTGTTGTTGCCTTTACATTAATGTTATCGATAGACGTTTCTAACAGTTCACTAATGCGCTTACGCATGCTCTCAATATGTGGTGCCATTTTTGGTTTTTGAGCAATAATTGTACAATCTAAATTTCCTAACTCATAACCTTGTTCACGTACAAATCCCCAAACTTTTTGTAACAATACAGCTGAATCTGCATCTTTAAAAGCTGGGTCTGTATCAGGAAAATGCTTTCCGATATCTCCTGCTGCAATCGCACCTAAACATGCATCAGCAATCGTATGTAACAATACATCTGCATCTGAATGACCGATTAATCCTTTCTCGTGTGGAATTGTAATTCCACCGATAATCAACGGGCGCCCTTCCGCAAATTCATGTACATCAAAACCTTGTCCAATTCGAAACATCCTTACTTCCTCCTTAAGCTAAACTACTGAGCTTTATGACTCTATATTATATCGCTATCCTTATAAAGAAAAGCCCGGCTGTTGCCGAGCTTTTCTTTATTAACACATCATCAACGTTATTTCTTCTGAACACGTAGGAAACTTTCAGCAATTAATAGATCTTCCGGAGTCGTCACTTTAATATTATAGTAACTCCCCTCTACTACACCTACTTGCTTCCCAACACGTTCTACGAGACTTGCATCATCTGTGCCAAGAAAACAACTTTGCTTTGCGCTTCTATGAGCTTCTAGCAAAAGAGAAACAGAGAATCCTTGTGGTGTTTGTACAGCGTTAAGTTGAGATCGCTCTACCGTTTCTACAACAACACCCCGCTCTACTTTCTTAACAGTATCTTTTACTGGCACTGCACAAATGGAAGCTCCATATTTTTCTGCTGCAGTTAATACATCGCGAATCACTTTATTCGTTACGAACGGGCGCGCCCCGTCATGCACAAGAACATATTCGACACCACTCGCATACTGAAGTGCGTTATATACGCTATCTTGTCTTTCGGCTCCACCCTGAATAAATTGTACGTGCTTTTCAATCTGGTACTTCTGCATTAACTCTTCAAAATACGGGCGTTCCTCTTCGTTAATTGCCATAATAATACTTTTGCACGCTTTATCTTTTTCAAAAGCACGCAATGTGTGCACAATAATTGGTACTTCATCTATAAGTAAAAATAACTTATTTTTACCAGCACCCATTCGTTTTCCTTGGCCCGCTGCCGGAATAATTAATGTATACATATTAATAATCCTCTACTTATAATGCTTTTTCTAGCAATTTACGTTTTGCGAAAATCATACGACCAGCCGATGTTTGTAATACGCTAGTAACAAGTACGTCAAGTTGTGAACCCACATACTCTCTACCATCTTCTACTACAATCATCGTACCATCATCTAAGTATGCAACACCTTGATTTTGTTCTTTACCATCTTTCACAACATAAACACTTAATTCTTCACCAGGGAGTACGACTGGTTTAATCGCATTAGCTAAATCATTAATGTTTAACACCGTAACCCCTTGTAATTCAGAAACTTTGTTTAAATTGAAATCGTTTGTTACTACAGTTCCACCAGTGATTTTTGCCAACTTTACAAGCTTGCTATCTACTTCTTGGATATCATCGAAATCGCCTTCATAAATTTCTACCGGAATTGGCATCTCCTTTTGAATACGATTTAAAATGTCTAGTCCTCTGCGGCCACGATTACGCTTTAAAGCATCTGAAGAATCGGCAATATGCTGAAGCTCTTCTAATACGAATTGCGGAATGACAATTGTTCCTTCTAAAAACTTTGTTTGGCAAATATCTGCAATACGTCCATCAATAATTACACTCGTATCAAGAATTTTCCAATGAGTCGTAGATTTTTCCGCTTCGACCTCTACCTCTTCATTCTCACTATTGTTTTTCTTCTTACCTCCGCGTTGGGGTAATGTAAATAATCCTAGCAATTCATTCCTCTTTTTAAATCCTACTTGGAATCCTAAATATCCAAGTAAAAGGGTGAAGAACACTTGCAACACCGTACTAATAACTGGAATTGTAAATTCACGAATTGGTATCAAAATTAAATATGCAACAATAAGACCAGAGATTAATCCTAATGTACCAAATAAAACATCTGCTACAGGCGCCTTTACAAGAGCCTCTTCAATATGCTTAATAAGTTGAACAATATAATCTACAAGCCAAAATGTTGTTAAAAATAAAATAATTGCACCAATAATTGCACGAACATACGATCCTTCCAACAAAGGAACCGCACCGATATCTAATACATTAATAATTTTTGGGATTAAGTAAATCCCTAACGCTCCCCCGATCACTAAAAAGAAGAGCTGTACAATCCGTTTTAACATCCAACCACCTCCTACTCATTATTAACCATTGTTTCGCTAATCAAAACGCCGAATGCAAAAGCGGACGTGTTTTTTTGTAAATAGTTTTATTTACCAATATATCATATCATATACCAAAAATGTTCTAGTGTCGTTATATTATAGAATCAATGTAATATTCTTAATTGTGTCTACTCATATAGAGATGCTCTTGAATTCTTTTTAGACCTTCTCGTATTTTCTTCGCTCTCACTTCTCCAATTCCTTCCACATCATCCAATTCATTAATAGTTGCTCGGCAAACACCTTGCAATGTTTTAAATCGATTAATTAAATTCTCTATAATAAGTGGCGGAACACGAGAAATCTTGCTTGTAATTCGATACCCTCTAGGTGTCACACTTTCTTCTAAACTTGTTTGTCCTGGATAGCCAAGTAATTTAACTAAATCACTATCCTCTAAAAGTTGTGTATTTGCAAGATCTTGTAACTTTTTCAAGATTTGATGATGGTCTTGTGTTTTCTCCTGGTGATAATCTTTAATTAACAATGCTGCCTCTGCCTCTAAATCAGCTAGTAATTCTGTAAGCTGTAAACGAATTAACCTACCTTCTGTTCCTAACTCATGAATATAGCTCAATATTTCATTTTTTATACGCAGCACCATTTCAACACTATGTAAAACGTGAACCACCTCGGACATTGTAACGACCTCTTCAAATTCTAGAATGCCCAAATTCGTAATGCCGTCATTCCATACAGCCTTATATTTTTCTAGCGTTTGAATTGCTTGATTTGCTTTTGTTAAAATGACACCTATATCTTTTAATGTATAACGTAAGTTCCCTTGATATAGCGTAATTACATTACGTCTTTGTGAAATGGCCACAACAAGGCTGCCCGTCTGCTTTGCTACACGCTCTGCTGTTCGGTGACGCATACCTGTTTCAATAGAATCAATAGATGAATCCGGAACTAACTGTGCGTTTGCAATTAAAATTTTACTTCCAGTTTCATTTAAAATAAGTGCTCCATCCATTTTTGCTAATTCATATAAACTAGCAGGAGAGAATGCGCAATTAATATGAAAACCACCATCAACAATGCTTTTAATCTGCTCATTATACCCAAGAACAATTAGTCCCCCTGTTTGTGCGCGAAGTACATTATCTATCCCTTCGCGCAGTGGTGTTCCCGGGGCCACGAGCTGTAAAATATTAATTATACTTTTGACACGTTGCTTATTTTCTTCCATAGCCTAGCCTCCTAATGTCAAACGAAGCGCTTCTCCTAAATTAGAAACACCTACAACCTCAATCCCCTCTGGAATTGTCCACCCCCCTAAATTTTTTCTAGGAATGATAGCACGTTGAAATCCTAATTTAGCTGCTTCTTGTACACGTTGTTCGATTCTTGATACTCTTCTTATTTCTCCAGTTAATCCAACTTCTCCTATTACCGCATCAGTTGGTGCCGTAGATTTATCTCTAAAACTTGAAGCTATACTTAAGGCAACAGCTAAATCAATTGCCGGTTCATCTAATTTCAAACCACCAGCTACTTTTAAATACGCATCTTGATTTTGTAATAGTAAACCTGTTCTTTTCTCTAGTACCGCCATAATAAGCGAGACACGATTATGATCAATTCCTGTCGCCATTCTTCGAGGGTTTCCAAAACTAGTAGGGGAAATTAATGCCTGTATTTCTACTAAAACTGGTCTTGTTCCTTCCATTGAGGCAACTACTGTTGAACCTGCAACTCCAACTGGTCTTTCCTCAAGGAAAATCTCAGAAGGATTTAAGACTTCTGCAAGGCCAAGTTCTTTCATTTCAAAGATACCCATTTCATTCGTAGAACCAAAACGATTCTTTACAGCTCGTAAAATACGATATGTATGGTGTCGATCTCCTTCAAAGTAAAGAACTGCATCGACCATATGTTCTAGCATACGCGGTCCCGCAATTGCACCTTCTTTTGTCACATGCCCTACGATGAAAATTGGGATTCCCTTTGTTTTTGCAAGTTTCATTAATTCTGCTGTACATTCACGTACTTGCGCCACACTACCAGGAGCTGATGTCACCTCAGGTAAATGTATCGTTTGAATAGAATCAATAACAACAAAAGCAGGATTCATCTCTTCAATATGTGCTGCAATACGCTGTAAATCTGTCTCTGATACAACAAATAGATTACTACCATTTACATGTAAACGATCTGCACGAAGTTTAATCTGCTTTGCTGACTCCTCACCTGATATATACAATACATCATATGAAGCATCTGCTAATTGCGAGGAAATCTGTAATAATAACGTTGATTTTCCAATCCCAGGGTCCCCACCAATAAGTACTAAAGATCCATCTACAATTCCGCCACCTAGTACACGGTTAAACTCCTGAAATTTTGTTTCAATACGTGCCTCAGACTTTGTTTCTACTTCTGTAAGACGTCTTGGTTTTGTTACTTCTGTTTGAATTGCATTTGCATAATTTAGGCGTCTGGATGATACAACTGGTTCCATCTCTTCAACAAGCGAATTCCATTGACCACACCCTGGACATTTACCCATATATTTTGGTGATTGATAACCACACTCTTGACATGTGAATTTTGTTTTCTTTTTAGCCATATCTTTTTATATTTCACTTCGCTTTCATCTATAAACATTTGACCTTCTCGTACAAGAAAGAGGGCTATCTCGTAGCCCTCTTAGTTTGTCTATACTTATTTTACCTTTTCAGCACTATGAATGACAAATGTTTCCCCTTCTACATCAAAGATAACTTTTTGTCCTTTCTCAATAGCACCTTTTAAAAGTTCTTCCGATAGTCTATCCTCTACATGCTTCTGAATTGCTCTACGTAGTGGACGAGCACCATATTCACGATCAAACCCTTTATCAGCAATAGCTGCAATCGCCCCTTCTGTTAATTGCAATTCAATTTCTTGTTCTTTTAAGCGATTCACTAACTGATTTACCATAAGAGTCACAATTTCTTGAATATGTTTTTTCTCAAGCATATGGAATACGATAATTTCATCAATACGGTTTAAGAATTCTGGACGAAATGCCTTTTTCAGCTCATCCATTACTTTACCTTTCATATCCGAATAATCACGGCTTTCATCTTGTACGTTAAATCCAAGATGTTTGTTACGTTTTAACGCCTCAGCACCAACGTTAGACGTCATAATAACAATCGTATTACGGAAGTCAACTGTACGTCCTTTAGAATCAGTTAAACGACCATCTTCCAATACCTGTAGTAAAATATTAAATACATCAGGATGCGCCTTCTCTACTTCATCTAATAGGACAACTGAATACGGCTTACGACGAACCTTCTCTGTTAATTGTCCGCCTTCTTCATACCCAACATATCCTGGAGGAGAACCAACTAAGCGAGAAGTTGAATGTTTCTCCATATACTCAGACATATCAATGCGAATCATTGCATCCTCATCACCGAACATAGATTCTGCCAATGCTCTTGCTAATTCTGTTTTACCTACACCTGTTGGTCCTAAGAAAATAAATGAACCAATTGGACGTTTCGGATCTTTCAGTCCTGCTCTTGCACGACGAACAGCTTTCGCTACAGCCACTACCGCTTCATCCTGGCCGATGACACGATCATGAAGAATGGATTCTAAGTTTAATAATTTATCAGTCTCTGTTTGTGCAAGTTTAGAAACAGGGATACGTGTCCATGTAGAAACGACATTTGCAATATCTTCTACCGTAACCTCTGAATTTTCTTTTCCTTGTTGTTCTTTCCACTGACGCTTTGTATCTTCCAATTTCTCACGTAAGCGTTGTTCCATATCACGTAAGGAAGCAGCCTTTTCAAACTCTTGACTTTGTACAGCCGCATCTTTTTCTTTTCGAATTTCCTCAAGCTTCACTTCAAGCTCTTTTAAGTTTGGTGGTGTTGTATAAGAACGTAAGCGAACCTTTGAAGCAGCTTCATCAATTAAATCAATTGCTTTATCTGGTAAGAAACGATCCGTAATATAACGATCGGAAAGTTTCACAGCTGCATCAATTGCATCATCTGTAATAGACACACGGTGATGGGCCTCATAACGATCGCGTAAACCTTTCAAGATTTGAGTTGATTCTTCTAGACTCGGCTCATCAACATGAATTGGCTGGAAACGTCTCTCTAAAGCTGCATCCTTTTCAATATATTTACGATACTCATCTAAAGTTGTCGCACCAATACATTGTAATTCTCCGCGTGCTAAAGATGGTTTTAAAATATTTGATGCATCGATTGCACCTTCTGCTCCACCTGCACCGATTAATGTATGAAGTTCATCAATAAATAGAATAATATTCCCTGCTTGACGTATTTCATCCATTACTTTCTTTAAACGATCTTCAAACTCACCACGATATTTCGTCCCAGCTACCACTGTTCCCATATCTAGTGTCATAACACGCTTATCTCTTAACGTTTCAGGAACTTCATTATTTACGATTTGCTGTGCTAACCCTTCAGCAATTGCTGTTTTACCTACACCAGGCTCTCCAATTAACACTGGATTGTTTTTTGTTCTACGGCTTAACACTTCAATTACACGTTGAATTTCTTTACTACGTCCAATAACAGGATCCAAACGATTCTCACGTGCAACAACTGTTAAGTCGCGCGCTAAACTGTCTAGTGTCGGTGTATTTGCATTTGTCGATGAACCACCTTGGTGACCTGAACTTGCTTCGTTACTTCCAAGAAGTTGTAACACTTGTTGTCTTGCTTTATTGAGGCTTACACCTAAATTATTTAATACACGTGCCGCTACACCTTCACCTTCACGGATTAAGCCAAGTAAAATATGTTCTGTTCCAACGTAAGAATGTCCTAGCTTACGCGCTTCATCCATAGACAATTCAATAACTTTTTTAGCACGAGGTGTATAATGTACAGTTTGAGAAGCTTCTGTTCCACGTCCAATTAACGCTTCTACCTCTTTTTGCACTTTCTCCGGGCTCAATCCAAGAGCAATTAACGCTTTTGCTGCAATTCCTTCACCTTCGCGTACAAGCCCAAGTAAAATATGTTCTGTTCCAATGTTATTATGCCCAATGCGAATTGCTTCCTCTTGAGATAAAGCTAATACTTTCTGTGCTCTTTCTGTAAATCTTCCAAACATCATAGAAATCGCCTCCTACTTGCGCTTAGTTTTTTTCAATACGTAATCGCTCACGGATTAAGGTTGCTCTTCGATAATCTCTTTCTTCTGGTCCTAAAGGTCCTCCTGCATATTGTTGTAAAATACCAGGTTGCGTAAGAACCATTAGCTCAGTCAAAATATTTCTCGATATACCTTTTATATATCCTAGATCAATACCGAGTCGTACATCCGATAAGCAAGTTGCCGCTTCTGCAGATTGAATTAAACGACTGTTTGCTAGTATACCGTAAGAACGATAAACCTTATCTTCAAGCTCAATACTCGAATTTTGTACAATTAATTCTCTGGCCAATTTTTCTTGTTGTATGATTTGCTGCATGACACTCTTTAAATCTGCAATAATATCTTCTTCGGATTTCCCTAGCGTCATTTGATTTGATACTTGAAATATATTACCTAACGCTTCGCTACCTTCACCGTATATTCCTCTTACTACTAAACCTAATTTTTGAATTACTTGTATAATACGGCTAATTCTTTTTGTTAAAACCAGCCCTGGTAAATGAATCATTACAGAAGCTCTTAATCCTGTACCAACGTTAGTAGGACAACTCGTAATATATCCAAGTGATTCATCAAAAGCATATTCAACCTCTTTTTCAATCCAATTATCTATTTGATTGGCGCTTTGAAGCGCCTTTGATAACTGTAGTCCTGGAAATAGGCACTGAATCCTAATGTGGTCTTCCTCATTAAGCATCACACTAATGTGTTCGCTTTCTGATAACAGACATGCTCCATATTCAGTCCCTGCTAGATTTGGACTAATTAAATGCTTTTCAACTAAAACTCTCCTTTGAAGAGGAGTTAATTCATTCATTTTTAATAGTCCAAACTTCCCAAAGGGCTCTACCGCTTTATTTATAAATTTCTTTTTAAATAATTCTTGAACCTTTTGAGCTTCCTCTTCGTTTTGCATAGTAGAAAATTGATATTGCTTAAAATTACGAGCCAAACGAATTCGACTACTTAAAACAATATCAGAATCAGGGCCATCCCCCTTCATCCATGGACTAATCGCTTCATTCATAATTTTGTCCAGTGACATAGAACTACTCCCCCTCTCTATGCTCACTAAGCTGAGTTTCAAGCCCTCGAATTTCATCTCTTACCTCAGCAGCTTTCTCAAACTCCTCATTCTGTACATATTGTTTCAGAATAAGTTTTAGTTCATCTAATTCTTTCTTTAAGTGGATATTTCCTTCCATTCGTTCCGGAATTTTTCCACAATGTTCTGTATGTCCACCATGAAGTCGCTTTAACAATGGGTTTAAGTGTCCTTTAAATGTATCGTAACAAGAAGCACAACCAAAGCGTCCCACCTTTGTAAAATGTTCATATGTCATCTTACAACCTGGACATCTTACTGTATTTGTATTTGAAAACCCGTTTTTTCCTTCTCCAAACATTGTTGATTCACCGTGTAATAAACCAGCAAATACATCATGAAATGAAAAGTTAGACTGTGATGATTGAAAGAAAGACGTATAGCCACTTTGCTCTGCACATTGCTCACAAAGATGAACTTCCGCCTTCTTCTCGTTGATTACTTTTGTATAATGTAAAGTTGCTGGTCTTATATTACAGTTTTGACAAGTCATCAATATCCCCACCTTTACAACAGGAACGATCTACCTCATGATACTTTTCATACATTACTAGATTGTCCTCTTTCCTTAATCCATTTAGATAAAAGTACATGCTCTTTTTCAAAACTTCTACAATATTTAACTGCCCTATCTTAATTATCATTCTTTTACAAAAGCTGTATTTATTTATATTTCAGTGTTCTTAACATTGCGCATAATATTCGAGCCCTAAGTTCATCTCGAGAAGGAATATCCATTGATAATACAGAACGATCTAGTACACTTAACATTAGTTTTGCTTCACGGCCTGTTATAATTCCCTCTTCTAATAAACGTATAATCATACTCTCTGCATTCCCTTGTGCAACGCTATGATCAATCATATGAAGCATTTGATCAATAATGTCTATATCATCATGCAGTTTGACTTTTATAATGCGAATGTAACCTCCTCCACCACGTTTACTTTCTACTACAAATCCTCTTTCTAATGTAAAACGGGTATTGATTACATAATTGATTTGAGATGGTACGCACTCGAAGCGATCCGCAATCTCATTTCTTTTGATTTCAATCACATTATTATTACTTAAGTCAATAACTTGCTTTAGATATTGCTCAATGATATCAGATATATTTCTCATTTATCCGCCACCTTTATTGACTTTGACTATCTTTGACTTTAATTATATACGTATTAATAAAATTTGCAACTCTTTTGCTTATTCACTATCCTAGCCACATTCCCCTGCATTTAATCAAAATAGTAATTATTTAAGCACATTTTTTTAATTACTATGGATTATAAAAGAAAATACGAAAAAACACGAGTCATTTGACTCGTGTTTAGTTGCTTGGCGACGTCCTACTCTCACAGGGACAAGGTCCCAACTACCATCGGCGCTAGAGAGCTTAACTTCCGTGTTCGGTATGGGAACGGGTGTGACCTCTCTGCCATCATCAC
>NZ_KZ268521.1:0-55849 GCF_002218325.1 Bacillus sp. M13(2017)
CTATAATCATAAAAGAATTAAGGCAAAATTAAAGGGTATGAGCCCAGTACAATACCGGGCTCATACCCTAGAGGCTGCCTAATGAAACGACCTGTCTAACTTTCGGGGGTCACTTCAATTTCTGTTAATGACTTTTTTGTTTGCCTTTAAGCGGTTTTATGTTACTATAATTATAGTATCAGGTACTAATAACAAGTATAAGTATTTCTGGGAGGATATATCATGGAACTATTACAAGGGAAAACATTTGTTGTTATGGGCGTTGCGAACCAAAGAAGTATTGCATGGGGAATTGCTCGCTCTTTGCATAATGCAGGTGCAAAATTAATCTTCACATATGCAGGAGAACGTTTAGAAAGAAACGTTCGTGAATTAGCGGACACATTAGAAGGGCAAGAATCACTTGTATTACCTTGTGATGTAACGAATGATGAGGAACTTACAGCTTGTTTTGAAACAATTAAACAAGAAGTAGGTACTATTCACGGTGTAGCACATTGTATTGCTTTTGCAAATCGCGATGACTTAAAAGGTGAATTTGTAGATACTTCTCGCGATGGATTTTTACTTGCACAAAATATTAGTGCATTCTCTTTAACAGCTGTAGCAAGAGAAGCGAAGAAAGTAATGACAGAAGGCGGAAATATTTTAACGTTAACATATCTTGGCGGCGAGCGCGTTGTGAAAAATTATAACGTTATGGGTGTTGCGAAAGCTTCATTAGAAGCGAGCGTGAAATATTTAGCGAACGATTTAGGTCAACATGGTATTCGCGTCAACGCTATTTCTGCAGGACCAATTCGTACGTTATCTGCAAAAGGTGTAGGCGATTTCAACTCAATCTTAAGAGAAATTGAGGAGCGCGCACCACTTCGTCGTACAACAACGCAAGAAGAAGTTGGCGATACAGCAGTATTCCTATTCAGTGATTTAGCACGCGGTGTAACAGGAGAAAACATTCACGTTGATTCAGGGTATCATATCCTAGGATAAATATAATATTAATTTTTAAAGGACAATCTCTAAATGCTGAGATTGTCCTTTTTATTTGTTCTTAGAAAGAACGATTTTTAACG
This sequence comes from Bacillus sp. M13(2017), assembly GCF_002218325.1. Classification (NCBI taxonomy): domain Bacteria; kingdom Bacillati; phylum Bacillota; class Bacilli; order Caryophanales; family Bacillaceae; genus Bacillus; species Bacillus sp. M13(2017). The sequence continues at coordinate 1,077 of NZ_KZ268521.1, forward strand.
AAAGTTCTTGCCACGTGATGAATATAACTATAATAGTACACGATTTATTCAGCTACGTATGGAAGTGGGAGGGACGAGTGTGAAGAATAAAAATAAAAGTTCAACAGTTGGAAAACCGTTGTTATATATTACGCAAGTAAGTTTAGAACTTGCTGCACCGAAAATAAAAAGGATTATCCTGACAAACTTTGAAAATGAAGATCAAAAAGAAAAAAGTAATAGACAAGAAAATATTGTAAGTAGTGCTGTGGAAGAGGTAATAGAACAAGAACAACAAGAAGAGAAGCAAGAAGAACAGCAAGTGGAAGGAAAAATAGAAGAAGAGGAAAAAGAAGAACAAGAAGAACAAGAAGAACAAGAGCAGGTAAGAACCGTCCCGTATAATAAATCATTTAAGGATATGAATAATGATGAAAAAATTCATTTTTTATTAAACCGCCCTCATTACATTCCGAAAGTAAGGTGTAGAATAAAAACAGCTACAGTTTCTTATGTTGGATCAATCATATCGTATCGTAATGGCATCGTATCTATTATGCCGCAAAATAGTATGAGAGATATTAGGTTGTCTATAGATGATATCCAATCGATTAGTATGGCCGGCTTTTAAATATGTAAAGGTGGTAGAAAGCTTCTACCACCCCAATAGTTTTTTAGTTCACTTCACATTAGATAGTAACGTCGCGTAAGCACTGAATCGCACAGAAACAGCTTAAATCAACAGTAATGCAAGTAGATGTCGATACTAGTCTTGCATTTGGTACAGCTAAAAACGTACAAATTGGGTCATCAGTAGGTGGTACAGGAGAGCTATCACCTAATACTACACTTAATACACGTAGTACAGCACAGCTATCATCATCTACACTTTCCACACGGAAAATTGGAGATCGGCAGCCAACAAGGCTTGCAGATGGTGCAAATGCTTCAAAAGGTTCTCCAGTTTTTGTGTATAAAATAAAAGGACGTGTATTTGCTACTGATGCAGTATTGTGTGCACCTAAAAATGGAATTTCACAACCAGATCCACACGTTGTTGTAGAACAATCTTGTAATTCATTGATGAATTTTACAACGTCAACTACACAATGAGAAGAGCCATGGTGTTTATTTTCGTTACAACTCATTAATGTCACTCCTTATCTTCTTGTTTGTATTTACATTAATAAGATATTGGAGTCGAGGAGATTTGGTCACAATCTCAAGACCTTTTTTTTTAAATAGGCGAAAGAGGATAAGGGGAGGTGGAATTATGCTGTTTACAAGCTGGCTTTTATTTTTTATTTTCGCGTTAGCAGCCTTTAGGCTCACTCGTTTAATTGTTTATGATAAAATTACAGCCTTTTTGCGAAGACCATTTATTGATGAATTAGAGATTACGGAGCCAGATGGAAGTGTATCAACGTTTACAAAAGTGAAAGGTAAAGGATTAAGAAAGTGGATTGGCGAATTATTAAGCTGTTATTGGTGTACAGGTGTATGGGTTAGTGCTTTTTTATTAGTTTTATATAATTGGATTCCTATTGTTGCGGAGCCGTTACTTGCATTATTGGCTATTGCAGGAGCAGCAGCAATCATTGAAACGATTACAGGATATTTTATGGGAGAATAATATATTTTCATAATAAGAGAAAAAGCGGAGTTTAAAAGAATGAGGGAACGGAAATAAAGAGTTGTTCATATAGTAAATAGACAGAATTGACAGTAGAGGAGATGTTTGCTGTGAGCAATAATCCAAGGCAAAATTCATATGACCTGCAGCAGTGGTATCAAATACAGCAACAGCACCATGCACAACAACAGGCATATCAAGAACAATTGCAACAACAAGGATTTGTGAAGAAAAAGGGATGTAATTGTGGGAAAAAGAAGAACACAATAAAACAATATGAAGAATGAAACACTCATGTTACTGTGAGTGTTTTTTATTATACATATAAAAAGCGGTATTTCTGTATTAGAAATACCGCTTTTTACTAGCTAATTTGTGCAACTGTTAATGCTGCTGCACGGACGTCTACAGTTCCAATTAACTCAACTGGTACAATTTGAATTAAGTCACCAGGATTTAAGTTAATAAGAATAACACCGCTGGATACGTCTACTTCACCAGTACCAATAACGTTAGAACGAACCGCTGTACCTGATCCAGGAATAATGTTAGCTGGCGTATTTAATGATAAGAAGAAACGACCAGCTTCTGGTGCTACAGGTGCGTTATCAAGACTAATCGTTAATGTATAACTGATTTGATAAATACCAGCTCGTAGAATTCGAATGCCATCTCCAACACTTACTGTATCATTTATTACTGGAACAGTAATATTTGGGTTTGGACTTACGCTAGGTAATAGTAGTGGTGTAAATAGTGAAGCGAACTGAGGTGCAGACGCGTTGAAAGCAAAACCGAAGGCAGGTAGTGTACTAGCTGGCTTTGCCTCACAATCAATTTTAGTAAATTCGCAATTAGAAGAGAACATGTTTTTCACTCCTTTATCTGTTTCTACTTTCAGTTAATGAAAAGGACAGGTTCTATGTTCTAGACAAGTTCCCAATTTTAAGAAATTTACATAATAATACTCTTTAAGCATGGATTGGGTGGCAGAATTATCTGCCACCCAATCCATACTTAACTCATTATTTAGTTTTAAATTGTAACATCGCGTAAGCATTGAATAGCACAGAAGCAACTTAAATCAACAGTAATGCAAGTAGAGGTTGATACTAATCTTGCATTTGGTACAGCTAAAAACGTACAAATTGGGTCATCGGTAGGTGGTACGGGTGAGTTATCACCTAATACTACAGTTAATACACGTAATACAGCACAGTCATCATCATCTATACTTTCTACGCGGAAAATTGGAGATCGGCAACTAGTAAGGCTTGAAGATGGTGCAAATGCTTCAAAAGGTGCTCCGGCTTTTGTGTATAAAATAAAAGGACGTGTATTCGCTACTGATGCAGTGTTATGTGCTCCTAAAAATGGAACTTCGCAACCAGATCCACATGTTGTCGTTGCACATTCTTGCAGTTCATGTATAAAGCGAACGACATTAGATACACAGTTGAAATCACAATCATGTTCATGATGGTCTTCGTTACAATTGCAGCTCATTATGTTCACTCCTTCTCGTGAGTTCTGACATACACTATTACAATATGAGTGGGATATGGCTGATATTACGTTAATTCTCACGATAAAAACAGGGAATTTATATAGGAGGGATGTACATAACGTGATATAAAAAAAGACATCCTTATTTAGTGGATGTCTTTTCAGGTAAATCTTTTCGCACAGTATATAAAAAACGAGATATATCTAATTTCTTTCCTCTGAAAAATTGCGGAGAAGAAATGTAAAGTTCTTCTTTTGCACGTGTAATGGCGACATACAGTAATCGGCGTTCTTCTTCTAACGCTTCAGAAGTTTCCGTAATACGATCATTTGCATCTTTTAAAGAAGAAGTATGGGGCAGGATTCCATCACTCGCTCCAAGTAAAAAGACACATGGAAATTCAAGGCCTTTTGCGTTATGGATGGACATAAGTGAAACGGCATCTTTTTGCGGCATTGTTTTTAATGCTTCCATTTCTTTTTGACCTTGAATCGCCTCGTCGATAAATTGTAAATAAGCTGGAATATCGGTGAAACGAGTTGCAGACTCCATTAATTCTTCCAACATTTCTTCTTGTATGTCTTTATGCATCGTAAAGGAAGAACGATCGTTACTTTGTAAGTACTCTAAATATTTTCCTTTACCATGAATGATTTCTTTTAATGCTTTTTTCGGTTCTAATTCTTTAATAAACTTAATAAAATCGATGCGCTCATTTACCTTTTTCACTTGAAAAGGTTTTAAGCTTGGATTTAATAGTAAGAAATGAAGAAGAGAAGGGAAGCGTCCCTCACCATATTTCCATTGTTCACGTTCAATAAATGAAATACAATCATCACGTCCGATATACATCGTCGGCAATATGTTTGAAAGTGATTCTAGCCGAAACGGCTCAATCACGAGTCTTAAATGATCTAATACAGGCTTAATTAAAGAATGTTCATAAAATGATTGGCTCGCCCCGTGTTTAATAAACGGGATTTTATGAATGGTAAGCTGATCAAGTAACGAACGACTTACAGAATGTGTGCGATACAGTAAACAAAAATCTTTATAGTTTCGGTCACCGCTATCTACTTTTTCTTGAATGAGCTGTAAAATTTGATTTGCTTCATCAAGAGTCGTAGCAGGTCGTGCATAAAAAGGTTGTACACCTTCCTCGCGAACGGAGTATAGCTCTTTATCAAAACGTTCTTGATTTAATTTTATAACTTCATTTCCAAGCCCGACGATAAAGGGATTGGATCGATAATTCGTATTTAGTGCAATAATTGTTGTGTTATCAAATTCTTTTGGAAAAGATAAAATAATTTGGTGACTTGCCCCTCGCCAGCCATAAATTGCTTGATCATCATCACCTGCGATGAACAAATTATTTCTTGGCGTGGCTAACAATTTTACAATTTCATATTGTGCATAGGATGTATCTTGAAACTCATCTACTTCAATGTAGTGAAAACGTTGTTGTAATTGAGTTAGTAAAGGAGCATTATTTTCTAACATATAATATGTTTCCAATAAGATGTCATCGAAATCAATATAATTGTATCGTTGTTTTACCTCTTCAAAACGTTCATATACTTCTTTAAATTCTTGTTCCACTGGTGTTTTCGCTTTTACATCTTTCGGACGATTTAATTTGTTTTTTTCAAGTGAAATCATCGCGAGCATCGTTTCAGCATCGTAATCGTCTTTTAAACGCAATTCTTTTAAGATTTTCTTTATCATAATTTGTTTATGTTTTTCATTTGCTAAAATTTGTTGATTATACCCTTGACTACGAAGCAATTTTAAGAAAACAGAGTGGAATGTACCAGCAACTACGTAGCTACTTGCTGCATGATTCATACCTGGTAACTTCGCAACACGACTTCGGATTTCTTCAGCAGCTTTTTGTGTAAATGTAAGTAATAAAATATTTCGTGGATGAACTTGTTTTACATTTACTAAATAACCAACGCGAGTTGTTAAAACAGATGTTTTCCCGCTTCCGGCACCAGCTAGTGTAAGAACAGGACCTTCTGTTGTGCGCACAGCTTCTAATTGTTTTTCGTTTAAAAAAACATTTTGTTGTTCTAGAGCGCGGAAATAAGCCGCATCTACATCTTCTTCCATAATTAAATGGGTAGATGTTTTCGGAATATGATATGTCGCACGCGGAATATCAGCGTGTGTTAACGATTTTTGTGAAAATTTTTCTTGTGTCATATGTTCACCTTCAAAACTATAGCATCAACATTTAACTTTAGCGGAAGAAAAAGAAAATAGCAATGTAAAAAAACAGGAGGGGTCACCTCCTGCTTTCAAATTACAATTCTTTTATCATTATGACGTGTGGGATATTTGCTTCCATAAATACATCAGAACTTGTTACATATCCAAGTTTTTTATAGAAATCTTCAGCATGTGTTTGAGCATGAAGTTTCAATTTCGGTAACGAATTTTCCTTTGCATACGCTTCAAGCGCATCCATAACAATTTTTCCGATACCTTTTTTACGATGGGAACCTAACACGCAAATGCGTTCCATTTTTCCTATACCATCAAGGGTGCGAAAACGTCCAGCACCAACTGGAACATCATTGTCATATATAACAACGTGTGTGGAAGTTTCTTCAAACTCATCGTACTCTTCTTCAGCAGAGACACGTTGTTCATTTACAAACACTTGTTTACGTACAGAGAATGCATCTCTTAGTTGTTCGTCCGTTTGTACAATCTGTGCGTGCAAATTAGTTGTTCCCCTTTCCAAGACGGAATGTTTCGTGTACAGTCCATGTTCCATTTTCTAATTGATATAGAAGATGGAAACGATCAATTGGCTGTTCGTAATAGAAATCTTTCATACGTAATCGGCCCAAAACATCAGCATGCTCTGCATCTGATAAGCCTTGTCCGATTGTTAAATGAGGTACGAAAGCATATTCGCGTTCTTGCGTGAATAACCCGCTATGCATTTCTTCATTTAAGAAAGTAAGTTCAGGTGTTTTTTCTACTTTAAAGTAAAGGACGTTATTAACAGGTGCGAATGAACCAACTTTCCCAACATGAAGGGTGAAAGGGTTCGTTTTACTTGCGATTGTATGTAATTCGTTTACAATCGACTCTAATTGTTCATCTTGCGCCTCAAAGGGTGTTTTCAATGTAATATGTGGTGGAACTAATGCGTAGTGCGGGTCATAACGTTTACGCAATCCGTTCGCTTTATCTTGAATCATTTTAGATGGAAAAATTACAATGCCTAATTTCATGTTCCAATTCCTCCCTTTGTAAGTCTAGTTAGATTTTGAGATAAATAAATCTCTTTATCTATTATATCAAATTATTCTGAATACTGCTCTCTATTATTTCATTGCTAGAATATGAGAGAAGGCTTTCGGTAAATCAGTTTGCCAATATTTCCAAGTATGATTGCCTTCAAACTCCTCGTAATGCGTGATGAAATTTCTATCTGTAAGAAGCTTATTTAACTCACGGTTCGGCCCTACGAAATCCGATACTTGTCCATCAGTACGCTTTACAGCCGTTTCTTCTGTACCGATGACGTGATACAGTTCTAACGCCTGTGGATCTTTGAATTCTTTTGCTAAGTTCATCACTGTCTCATCCACAAATGGTGATTGCATAACGACTTTACCGAATGTATGCGGATACATAAGTGCAGTCATAAAGGAAACTGTTCCGCCAAGAGAATCACCAATTAAAACACGACCTTTTCCCATTTGGTACGTTGGATAATTTTCATCAATGTATGGTGCAAGTTCATGAGCAAGGAAACGAATATATGCAGCATTTTTCACTTCATTTGGGAAATATTTTTCTTTACGATCATGTACATTTTTATATGGAATACCGACAATAATTGTACGGTCAATTTCTTCGGTTTCACGAAGGCGCTCAATTACACGGTGCGCTTTACCGAGCTGAAAATAATCTCTACCATCTTGTGCAATTACAACTGTATGTTTGTGCAGTGGTGTGTAATTTACAGGTAAATAAACGAGAAGTGTAATGTCTTCTTGAAGTGATGCGCTATAAAATGAAATTTCTTCAATTCTCCCTATTGTTTGACTCATGTAGATCCCCCTAAATAAAAATTTACTGTAACGATTGTAAGAGCGACGCTTGTAGTGAAAAGGAAAGAAATATTCACTAATTGGCGCCTTAATTTCTATTTTACCATAATGGTACGAAGAATCTAAAAAATTAGTATTTAAGTTACGAAAGAAAACGGATATAATGAAGTGGGATTTTTGACAGGTGAGAGGGGAGACAGGATTTGAAACAAGAAAAATCAATCGCACTACCATTGGCTATTTCTATAATTGCCATTTCCTTTGCAGCAGTTTTTGTAAAGATGTCCTCAGCACCATCTTCAATATTAAGTATGTACCGCTTATGGATTATCGTACTTATTATGCTGCCTATCGTATGGAAAAAAAGAGAGGAATTTAATAGGATTCAAATGAAAGATTGGGGCTTTTTAATTGGATCTGGTTTCTTTTTAGCACTTCATTTTCTTTTATGGTTTGAATCTTTAAAGCATACAACAGTTGCTAGTTCAACAATTATTTTGGCACTTCAACCGATCGTATCTTTAGTTGGAGGTTTTTTTCTGTTTAAAGAAAGAACAACATATTCAGCCATTGCAACGATGGGAATCGCTATTTTAGGGGTAATGTGCATTGGTTGGGGAGATTTAGGGTTAAGTAAGCAAGCAATTTATGGAGACATATTATCCTTTCTAAGTGTAATAGCAGTTGTCGGTTATTTATTTATCGGGCAAACGACAGTAAAGAAAGTATCACACTGGATTTATAGTTTTACAGTCTTTGCGTTCGCAGGTCTTTTTATGGGGATTTATAATGTCATACTACAAGTACCTTTTACAGGTTATACGAAATGGGATTGGACCGTTTTTCTTTTACTTGCGGTTGTGCCGACAGTGTCACATGTAATTAATAATTGGCTGTTAAATTATGTAAATGCAACGACAATTTCAATGAGTATTTTAGGAGAACCTGTTGGAGCATCTATACTTGCGTTCTTCTTACTTGGAGAAAAATTAAATGCAATGCAAATTATCGGTAGCATGCTCGTATTGTTTGGTGTATCTGTTTTCTTACTGCAGCAACAAAAACGTACAGCAAAAAACGTCGTAAACGAGCCGGTGTATACACAGGAATTATAGTGTTAGGGGAGAAAAGAGAAGTTGTGATACTTCTCTTTTTGTTTTATAGAAATATGGGCATAGAAGGGGGATGGAAATCGAAATTCCATCAAAAAAAGATACATGGTTATATCCACTTGTTTTCATTGTTTTTGGTGCTTATTTTGCGACAATTTTTGTAGGGAGAGAATATTTTCTTTTGCTTTTTACAATTCCATTAGCAATGTTGTTTAGCTGGAGTTGGTTTTTGGCAAAATATATTGCCGGGGAAGAAATAATTACAATTAGATCGGGTCTCGTTACAAAACGTATATTTATAAGAGATATAAAACAAATTTCAAATACGAAAAATCCAATAGCAGCTCATGCATTATCATTTGACCGACTTGAAATTGTTTACGATACACATAAAACAGAAATTATCTCTCCAAGAAATAAAGAATAATTTATTAACCTTGTAAAAAGTAAAAACTTAAATATTGAAATCAAGTAAAAGAGTGGCTATGAAGCCACTCTTTTACTTTGGATTTGTCATATAAGGTTGTACATGAATGACACATAGGTCACGGAATTTGCCTTCAGCAGTTGTGACAATTACGACTGCTTTACCTGCACTTTTTCCAGTAATCGTCACGGTGTCACCTTTTGGATATATGGTGATGATATCAGAATTCATATTTGACCAAATAAGCTCTTTATTCGTTGCTTGTATTGGCAAAATGGAAGCTGCTAACACAATGTTTTGTCCCGTTTTTATTTTTAATTTATGTTTTTCCATATGAACAACGATGACTGAAATAACAGAAGGAGCAATTGAAATTTTAGGCGGGTTAGGTTGCATGTTTAAACAAGACGCAGAAGTATTTGTGATAGGTGAAAATTTTCGTGTTTGTTGTTGCTGGAAAGCTGCTAACATGTTGGAGTCCCCTTTCTGTATAAGTGCTGATACTCATACTATAAAGGAGTAGTGTTATGTTAAATTTAACGAAACATAAAGAATTTGTTAAATTTGATAAGAAGATTGTCGAACTGTAAAAAATCTCTGCTGTTACGATAACAGCAGAGATTTTTTTATAAATTATGACGATGTTGTTTTTCGAAATCCTCAAATTGCTCTTCAACTTCTTTTGAAGGTTGTGTTAGTAAACTAACAATTACGATGGCTAGTAAACTAATAGCAAAACCTGGAATCATTTCATATAAGAAATCTTTTAAGAATTTGAATTGAGTCCAAATAATGACTGTAGCGGCACCAGAAATCATACCAGCAAGCGCGCCCCATTTCGTCATACGTTTCCAATATAAGCTTAATAAAATAGCAGGTCCGAATGAAGAACCAAAACCAGCCCAAGCGTATCCAACAAGAGCTAAAATCGTATCATTTTGTTTAAACGCTAAAGCGCACCCAACTAATGCAATAACAAGTACAGCCATACGACCGACAAATACAAGTTCTTTATCAGATGCAGAACGTTTGAAGAATGTACGATATAAGTCTTCCGTTACGGCACTAGAAGTAACGAGTAACTGAGATGAGATTGTACTCATAATCGCTGCTAAAATAGCGGCTAATAAAAATCCAGTAATAAGTGGGTGGAATAAAATTTTCCCAAGTTCAAGGAAAATTGTTTCTGGGTTAGATAATGTTAACTCTTGTTGTGAATAGTAAGCAATACCAATAAGACCAGTAAACATAGCTCCAACAACAGAGAAAATCATCCAGCTCATACCAATTCTTCGTGCGCTTTTAAGTTCTTTTACAGAAGAAATTGCCATAAAGCGTACGATAATATGAGGTTGTCCGACATAACCAAGGCCCCATGCGAATAGAGAAATCATTCCTAAAGTAGAGGCACCTTTAAAAATATCTAGACGTGTTGGATCTACAGATCGAATTGTATCAAATGCAGGTCCAAGTCCGTTCGAATTCATAATTGTTACGATAGGAACAAGAATAAGAGCAACTACCATAATGATTCCTTGCACGAAGTCTGTCCAACTTACTGCTAAGAAACCACCAAATAATGTGTAAGCTACAACAACGCCTGCTACAATGAATAATCCAACATGATAGTTCATGCCAAATGAATTTTCAAATAATACAGCGCCTGAAACTAATCCTGAAGCTACATAGAAAGTAAAGAAAATCATAATAACAAGTCCAGATACTAAACGTAGCATATGAGATTTGTCGTGGAAACGGTGTTCCAAAAATTCTGGAATAGTAATAGAGTTATTTGCAATTTCTGAGTAGGTACGTAAGCGAGGAGCAACATAAAGCCAGTTTGCGTATGCGCCTAGTGTTAGGCCGATCGCAATCCAACTACTACTTAATCCAACGCTAAACATTGCACCTGGTAATCCCATTAAAAGCCAACCACTCATATCGGATGCTCCAGCACTTAATGCCGTTACTGCGGGTCCTAGTGTACGCCCGCCAAGCATATAATCTGTTAAGTTGGACGTTCGTTTATAGGCGAAATAGCCAATTACTAACATCCCGAGCATGTAGATAGAGATTGAAGTTAAAGTTAACATCTGCGTACTCATATAGTTCCCCTTCCTTTTGTCATGTCTTTTGATGCGTTATGCATATTTATCCCGCATTAACGGGTAGTAAAACTCCCACCTTAAAATTGGCTGTGCAAGGAAGTTAGGTGGGAGAGCAACTGCCCGTAAATGCCCGATTGGTTCAACTAATAATCAGTGGGGATGAACACCCCCCACTGATTAAAGTTTCACTTTATAATCTATCATGATTATTCTGAAAAATCCATATAGAAATACGAATTTTCAGAAATGTAAGCGTTTTTTGGCGTCATTTTACTTTTTTAATATATAATATTCATACAAAAAACCTTATTTTTAATAGAGTATTTATTATATTTACATAAAAAGAGGTTGTTTTGTCAATATAATATTGAAAGGAAAGAAAAATAAAATTTTTAAAAAAGTATTGACTTGTGAAAAAATTCAGGTCTATAATGAGTGCAACTTAAAAAAATGCAAGCGTTGATGAAGAAGAGTACACATGATGAACATGTCAGAGAGCTGATGGTTGGTGCGAATCAGTATGGAATTGATGTGGAATGGGCTTCGGAGCTTCCAAACCGAAACGAAAGAAGTAGGCTTTGGCGACATGATCTCATCGATACAAGAGACACGTATTGTTTTTGATACGGTAAAGTGCGTTACATTTGTAACGAATTAAGGTGGCACCACGGGAGTACCCGTCCTTTCTATAGGATGAGTACTCCCTTTTTGTGTATAAAAAATTAAATAAATGAAATCGTTTAAGTAAGAAGAGTACGTATATTGGAGACGTTACAGAGAGCCGGGAATAGGTGGGAGCCCGGTACGGTGCCATATACGGAATGGGCTTACGAGAGGTATGCTGAACAATTATATTCAGTAGGCAACCCGGGTTCCGCCGTTACAAGGATAAGGTATAAATTTTGTACCTGAACAAAGCGGGATGCTTTTGCATCCAACACGAGGTGGTACCGCGGTATATTTATCGTCCTCTACATATTTTCGATATGTAGAGGACTTTTTTATTTTTCAGGGCGAGGTGAAGGACATGATGACGAAAGAAGAATTTATAAAACAAAAAAGAGAGAGAAAGACATTTTTAGTAATCACTGAAGAAGAAGGGGATAGCATTACGCCAATTTCTTTATATAGACGTATGAAAGGGAAGAAGAAATTCTTATTAGAAAGTTCACAGCTTCATCAAGATAAAGGGCGTTATTCTTACTTAGGATGTAATCCTTATGGAGAAGTGAAAAGCGTTGGTACGGAAGTGGAACGAACGATTTTCGGCCGCGCAGAAAAGTTACAAGGTAACGTACTACAAGTGTTAGAAGAAGTAGTTGCACCATCACAAGTAGACAGTCCATTTCCATTTTGCGGAGGAGCAGTTGGTTATATTGGATATGATGTCATTCGGCAGTATGAAAACATTGGAGCGGATTTACACGACCCATTAAATATTCCGGAAGTACACCTTTTACTATATCGTGAGTTTATCGTTTACGATCATTTACGCCAAAAGTTATCGTTTGTATATGTATGCAGGGAAGATGATTCAGCAAATTATGAGGAAGTATACGAAAGACTACGAGTATACAAAGAAGAAGTGCTACAAGGAGAAGAAGCTGAAGTAAATGCAATACCATCCACATTATCATTCACTTCTTCTATAACGGAAAAAGAGTTTTGTGAGATGGTAGAAATGGCCAAAGAATATGTAAGAGCGGGAGATATATTCCAAGTCGTACTGTCACAGCGTTTACAAAGTGAATGTATTGGTGATCCATTCGCGTTATATCGAAAACTTCGAATTGCAAATCCATCACCATATATGTTTTATATCGATTTCCAAGATTATGTTGTACTCGGTTCTTCGCCGGAAAGTTTACTATCAGTAAGGGAGGATAAAGTGATGACAAATCCAATTGCTGGTACGAGACCAAGAGGGAAAACGAAGAGGGAAGATGAGGAAATCGCAAAAGAACTGTTAGGCAATGAGAAAGAGCGAGCAGAGCATATGATGCTTGTAGATCTTGGGCGAAACGATATTGGTAGAGTGAGCGAAATTGGCTCGGTTACGATAGATAAATATATGAAAGTAGAAAAATACTCTCACGTTATGCACATTGTATCTGAAGTTTACGGAACATTGCGAAAACAAATGAGCGGATTTGATGCGTTAGCATATTGCTTACCAGCAGGGACGGTTTCTGGAGCTCCGAAAATTAGAGCGATGGAAATTATAAATGAACTAGAGAATGAAAAAAGAAATGTATACGCTGGTGCAGTTGGATACGTTAGTTTTTCAGGAAATCTTGATATGGCGCTCGCCATCCGAACGATGGTCGTAAAGGATGAAAAAGCATACGTTCAGGCAGGAGCAGGAGTCGTTTACGATTCAGATCCAGTAGCTGAATATGAAGAAACATTAAATAAAGCGAGAGCGCTTTTGGAGGTAATGAAATGATTGTACTTATCGATAATTACGATTCGTTCACATATAACTTGTACCAGCTGTTAGGCAAACATGAAGAAGAAATTGTAGTTGTAAGAAATGATGAAATAACGATAAAACAGTTAGAAGAGATGAATCCAAGAGGAATTGTACTTTCACCAGGACCAGGAAAACCAGAGGATGCTGGCATTTGTATCGACGTCATCGGTCATTTTTATAAGAACGTTCCTATATTAGGGATTTGTCTTGGCCACCAAGCGATCATAGCTGCATTTGGAGGAGACATTGTTAGAGCAGAACGTATTAGACACGGAAAAACATCGCGTGTGAAACATAACGGAACGTCAATCTTTTCATATGTGATGCAGCCGCTAACAGCAATGCGCTATCATTCCCTTGTTGCAGAGCAAACGAGCTTGCCAGAGTGTTTTGACATATTAGCGACAGCGATGGACGACGGAGAAATAATGGCAGTTCGTCACAATTATTATCCGCTCTTCGGATTACAGTTTCATCCGGAATCAATCGCAACAGAAGAAGGCGGAAAGTTAATACATGCCTTTTTAGGCGAAGTGAAAGAGGAGGAAAGAGTATGAATAACTATCTTCGTAAATTAGTGGAGGGGCAACATTTAACAGAAGAGGAAATGTATAAAGCAGGGCTTCTTTTATTAAATGAAAACATATTGGAAAGTGAAATTGCAGCTTTTTTAGTATTACTGAAAGCGAAAGGTGAAACAGCAGAAGAAATATACGGTCTCGTTCGAGCTCTTCGTGAAAAGGCATTACCATTTTCGAACCATATACAAGGCGCGATGGACAATTGCGGGACAGGTGGTGACGGTGCCCAAACGTTTAATATTAGCACAACATCAGCATTCGTACTGGCAGGAGCAGGTTTAAAGGTTGCAAAACATGGTAATCGCGCTGTTTCTAGTAAAACAGGAAGTGCAGATTTATTAGAAGAACTCGGTGTAAATATTAGTAGTACGCCAAACGAAATTGATTATTTATTAGAACATGTCGGAATCGCATTTTTATTCGCACCAGCGATGCACCCAGCATTAAGGCGCATTATGAAAATAAGAAAAGAATTAAATGTTCCGACGATCTTTAATTTAATTGGCCCTTTAACAAATCCAGTGAATTTAGAAACACAATTTGTCGGTATTTATAAACGAGATATGTTATTACCAGTTGCACAAGTATTACAAAAGTTAGGCCGGAAACAAGCGCTTGTCGTAAATGGAAGTGGTTTTTTAGATGAAGCATCATTACAAGGGGAAAATCACGTAGTTCTTTTAAAAGATAATGAAATAGTAGAAACGAGTATTGAACCTGAGAAATACGGTTTCTCAATAGTGAACAATGAAGAGATTAGAGGCGGGGATTCGAAAGAAAATGCAAAGATTACAGTCGGCGTATTGAGCGGAGAAAAGAGTGTTTACCGCGATACCGTTTTATTAAATGCAGGTCTAGCTCTTTTCGCAAATGGAAAAACGGAAACGATTGAAGAAGGAATTAAACTCGCGGCACATAGCATTGACTCTGGAAAAGCATTAGCCAAATTAAACTTATTAATTGCAGCAAGCAACGAAAAATTAGAAAGGGTGAACTAAAGTGGAGACGATTTTAGATAAAATTGTAGAACAGAAGAAAAAGGAAGTTGCGGAGTTATGTGAAATATATACACCAGTAAAAGCAAAAAGAAAGACACATTCACTCGTAGAAGCATTACAGCAGTTTACTGTTATTGCAGAAGTAAAGCGAGCGTCACCATCAAAAGGAGATATCAATTTACACGTTGATGTACGAAAACAAGTGAAAACATACGAAGAATGTGGCGCAGGAGCAGTTTCTGTTTTAACAGACGGTCAATTTTTTAAAGGATCGTTTCACGATTTACAAACAGCACGAGAAGAAAGTAACATTCCGCTTTTATGTAAAGATTTCATAATAGATAAGATTCAAATCGATAGAGCGTATGAAGCTGGCGCAGATATTATTTTATTAATTGTAGCAGCTTTAACGAAAGAGAAATTAAAAGAGTTATATAGCTATGTACGAGAAAAAAGATTAGAAGCAATTGTTGAAGTTCATGATGAAGAGGAATTAGAAATTGCAATCGAATTAAATCCGCACGTTATCGGTATTAACAACCGTAATTTAAAAACATTCGAAGTCGATTTAGGCCAAACAGAAAAGCTTGGAAAACGATTAAATGAGGAGAAATTACTTTGGATTAGCGAAAGCGGGATTCATTCAAAAGAGGATATTATCCGTGTTAAAAGAGCTGGAGCAAAAGGTGTATTAGTTGGAGAAGCACTTATGACATCATCTTCTATTCGTACCTTTTTTGAAGATTGTAAGGTGAACATATGAAAGTGAAAATTTGCGGCATCACTGATATGGAAACAGCAAAACGTGCTTGCGAATACGGAGCAGATGCACTCGGATTTGTTTTTGCAGAAAGTAAGCGGAAAATCACTCCAAAGAGAGCGGAAGAAATCATTCAGGAGCTTCCACCCAACGTGTTAAAAATCGGTGTTTTCGTAAATGAATCAGTAGAAGTGATCCAGAAAATTGCAGATGAGTGCGGGTTAACACATGTACAACTACATGGGGATGAAGACAATTATCAAATTAGAAGATTGAATATTCCGTCTATAAAGTCGCTAGGAGTAACTTCAGAGAGTGATATGAAAAACGCCCAAGGGTATGAAACGGATTATATATTATTTGATAGCCCGAAGGAAAAGTTTCACGGAGGAAATGGAAAGACATTTTCTTGGGAATTACTTGGGTATATGCCAAAAGAATTACGAGAGAAAACGATATTAGCTGGTGGATTAAACGCTCTTAATATAGAAGAAGCAATTCAAACTGTTCGACCATATATGGTTGATGTAAGTAGCGGAGTAGAGACAGAAGGAAAGAAAGATGTAGAGAAAATAAAACAATTTATTAAAAAAGCGAAGGAGTGTTCCAAATGAATTACGCATATCCAGATGAAAAAGGTCACTACGGTATATATGGAGGACGATACGTTCCAGAAACGTTAATGCAATCTGTACTAGAACTAGAAGAAGCATATAAAGAAGCGATGGAAGATGAAGCATTTCAAAAGGAATTAAATCATTATTTAAAAACGTATGTCGGAAGAGAAACACCGCTTTATTTCGCTGAGAATATGACGGAGTATTGCGGAGGTGCAAAGATTTATTTAAAACGTGAAGATTTGAATCATACAGGGGCTCATAAAATTAACAATACAATTGGTCAGGCGCTTCTTGCGGTACGAATGGGCAAGAAAAAAGTTGTCGCTGAAACAGGAGCTGGACAACACGGAGTTGCAACAGCTACTGTATGTGCTCTTCTCGGATTAGAATGCGTCATTTTTATGGGAGAAGAAGATGTAAGACGTCAAAAATTAAATGTGTTCCGAATGGAATTACTCGGAGCGAAAGTAGAAAGTGTAGCGGCAGGTAGCGGTACATTAAAAGATGCGGTAAACGAGGCGCTTCGTTACTGGGTTTCACATGTGCATGATACGCACTACATTATGGGATCTGTTCTCGGACCACATCCATTCCCGCAAATTGTCCGTGATTTCCAAAGTGTAATTGGAAATGAAACGAAAAAACAATATGAGGCGTTAGAAGGAAAGTTACCAGAAGCAGTCGTTGCTTGTATTGGCGGTGGTAGTAATGCGATGGGGATGTTTTATCCGTTCGTACACGATGAAGAAGTTGCTCTTTACGGCGTAGAAGCAGCTGGAAAAGGCGTTCATACAGAAAAGCATGCAGCAACTTTAACGAAAGGAAGCGTCGGTGTTTTACACGGATCAATGATGTATCTTCTGCAAAATGAAGAAGGGCAAATTCAAGAAGCTCACTCTATTTCAGCAGGACTTGATTATCCAGGTGTTGGTCCAGAACATAGTTTGCTAAAAGATATTGGCCGCGTTTCTTATCATTCGATAACAGACGAAGAAGCATTAGAAGCATTTCAATTATTAACGAGAAAAGAAGGCATTATCCCAGCGTTAGAAAGTTCACATGCTGTCGCATACGCATTAAAATTAGCTCCGAAAATGAAGGAAGAAGAAGGACTTGTTATTTGCTTATCAGGCCGCGGTGATAAAGATGTAGAGAGTATAAAACGTTATATGGGAGAGGTGTAAAAAATGGGAGTAGAAAAAATTAAATCAGCGTTTGAAAATGGCAAGAAAGCAGTTATTCCGTACGTAATGGGCGGAGATGGCGGCCTTGAAAAATTAAAAGAAAGAATTCGTTTTCTAGATGAAGCTGGAGCAAGCATCGTTGAAATTGGTATTCCGTTTTCAGATCCAGTCGCGGATGGCCCAACGATTCAAAGAGCAGGAAAGCGAGCGCTAGATAGCGGCGTAACATTAAAAGGCATTTTTCAAGCGTTAGCAGAGGTAAGGAAAGAAGTACAAATGCCCTTTGTTCTTATGACATATTTAAATCCTGTACTTGCATTCGGAAAAGAACGATTTGTAGAGAAGTGCTTAGAGGCCGGTGTGGATGGTATTATTGTTCCAGACTTACCGTATGAAGAACAAAATATTATTGCGCCGTTACTTCGAGAGGCAAACATTGCGCTCATTCCACTCGTTACCGTAACGAGCCCTATTGAAAGAATTGAAAAAATTACGAGTGAATCAGAAGGGTTCGTTTATGCTGTTACAGTAGCGGGCGTAACGGGAGTACGTCAAAACTTTAAAGAGGAGATTCATAGTTACTTAGAAAAAGTAAAATCACACGTCAACTTACCAGTAGTCGCTGGATTCGGCATTTCAACAAAAGAACATATAGAAGAAATGGTTACAATATGTGACGGTGTTGTCGTTGGAAGTAAAGTGATTGAGCTGTTAGAAAATGAAAAACGAGAAGAAATATGTGAATTAATACAGGCAACAAAACAAAAAGAAGAGGCGTAGTCTCTTCTTTTTGTTTTGCGTAATAAATGTTAAAATATACAGAAAATACATATAATTTAGAGGGTGAGAAGGCATGCTAAGACGTAAACTACTATATCTATTTTTAACTGTACCGCTATACGCTTGGCTCATTAGCATGACGAAAATAGAGTTAATGGCTCTATTTTTAGGGTATGTATTCATCTTTTCCAATTTAAATCGCATTCAAGAACAGTCTATTTTAGAAATATGTCTATTTTCGATTAGTATAGAATTATTTAGTATCGTTTCGATTGTATTATTAAACGAATTATTTCTACGGATTCATTCATTTACATTAATGAAATTTTGGAATATTATATTGCAAGCAATATGTACTTACATTGTGTTTGTTGTGTTGAAAGAAATAGTCGGAAAGCAGACAGTTTTTCAGGATAATAGAAAATGGGAGTGAATGAAAAGGAGCCGTTTGGTTCCTTTTTTGAATCTGTTGTAAAAGCAATTGAAAATTATGACATCTGTTATATAATAGTTAAAAATTGTATTTTTAATGAAAAGAGATGATAACATGGCCATATTGTTGGCACTTATCCCAATTATGATGATTTTCATTTGTTTATTTTTATTTAAACAAACGTCATTAAGGTCCTCGTTAATTTCTTATGCTGTGTCTGTTGGAATTGTTTTACTCTCGCCAATGTTTCAATTAGGGATAAGTGAAACTGTGCACGCAACGATTAAAGGATGGTTAATTTGTTTTATTGTCGGGTACGTTTTATTTTTCGGTATTTTTTTATTTCACCTCATGAACAAAATGGGGTACATCGATCAAGTAGCACGTTTTCTAGAAGCAGTTACTCAGGATCGCTTATTACAAATGCTGCTTATGTGTTTTGGCATTTGCCCGCTTATTGAATCAGTAAGTGGATTCGGTATTGGCTTCATGGTTGCAGCACCTATTTTTCTTTCACTAGGGTATAAACCATTTCAAGCTGTACTACTCTCATTCATCGGCTTACTAGCTAGTTCATGGGGCGCAATGGCAACTGGTACGATTATCGGTTCGCAGCTAATAAATATGCCTCTTACAACACTTGGCACAAATACAGCGCTATTAAGTATTCCGATGTTTGCTTACTTCGTTATTCTTTCTTTACACGTTGTTGGCGGCTGGCAAGCGGTTATAGAAAAGTGGAAAGAAGGAGTAGGGTTCTTTCTATTATTTTCTCTCGGAATCTATCTTTCTAATGCGTACGTAAGTGTTGAACTAGCCGGGATATTAAGTTCTATCGTTACGATTACCTTTGGCTTTTTTATCATTAAATTAAAAGGAAAAAGTGGGCAAAATCTTATAACAGAACATGCGGCTGCAACGGAGAGAGAAGTATCCATTATAAAAATTATTAGCCCTTATATATTTCTAACAGTTTGTATTTTACTTTCTCGCCTCGTTCCAGCATTACATGATTTGTTCAGATCATATGCGGTTCTTGATTTGAAATCATACTCTTACAAACTAGAGTTACTATATTCACCAGGGTTTTGGCTCGGTATGACTTGCTTATTTACTATTATTTTCTTCCGCATCCCGTCTAATATTATTAAACAATCACTCTCACAAACGATAAAACAATGGATTCCATTTGCTATTACGACGACAATGTTTATCGCCATTTCAGAACTAATGGGTGCATCAGGCATGCATTCATTACTCGCAAAGACAGCTGGTGAAACATTTGGAACCTTTTTCGTTTTCGTTGCTCCGTTTATTGGCGCTATTGGTGGATTTTTAACAGGTAGTAACGCAGGATCAAATGCAATGTTTATAAAACTACAAATGCAAACCGCACAAAACGTAGCACTCCCGTGGCAATATGTCACAACACTTCAAAACACCGCATCATCAGTAGCTACAATCGCTTGTCCATCACGGATTACACTAGGTGCTTACTTATGTAATATCCCTTACCGTGAAAATGAACTATTAAAGAAGACGACGTTAATGATCTTTGGTGCGGTTTTGCTTGTAGTGGTAGAGGTTATTGTTTGGTATATGTTGAGAAATTAAAAATCCTCCTAACATAGGAGGATTTTTTTTATGAATGGATAATGATTTAAATATGAATAGCTTCTACTAAGTCAACAACCCGCCACTTAACACCCTTACGGGTCGTTTGAAGTGGGGGCTTGCGTCTGTCGGAGTTCGACAGTGCTTCTACCCTCATAGAGAGCAACTACGCTTATTCCTACCCAGTAGTACGAACGAGCAATGCTCTCCTACCTTAGTATGGTGGAGCATAAGGACGGTTGACTTCGCCCCTACCACAAGAGCTATACTCCTGTGGTAACTACACTGATATGCTTAATTCCCTTACGGTGTAGATTCATCGCACCAATACGGTCATCATTTGATTGGTATTGGCAATTTTTACACTTAAAAGTGTGTAGCTTTTTATTACGATTTGCTTTTTCAATGTTTCCGCACTTAGGGCAAGTTTGGGAAGTATATTTGGGGTCTACCACAATTACCTTTTGTCCATTCAATTCAGCTTTATACTCAAGCATTTGACGGAACTGATAGAAAGCCCAAGATACAGAAACATAGCGGTTTTTCACTCGTACTTTCTCTGTCGCAGAACGAACCCCTGTTAAGTCTTCTAAAACAAACATAGTACCTCTAGGGTATGCCTCAACGAGTGCCTTTGTAATTTGATGGTTTACATCAGTTACATAACGGTTTTCTCTTGAGCCAATTTGTTTTATTTTCTTACGAGAAGATGGTGTTTGTCGTGTTTGTAATTGCTTACGAGTAGCTTTAAATTTACCACGCTTATGTTTAACAATATTTCCGTTGTAGAAGGTTGTTTTGCCCTGACTATCATAAGTGGTTGCAAGGAAGTTGATTCCTAAATCAACACCAACGATGTTGTTTACATCTGCGAAATCTAATGTTTGGTACTCTTTTGTCATCGGGATATGTAAGAACCACTTTTTGTACTTATGCACTAATTTAGCAGTACCAAATTTCCAAGTGCTGTTGAAGTATTTCTTCATAGCCTTACGCTCATAATTTAGTTTTAGGCGACCTTCAAGCGTGTTTACACTAAATTGGTTTTTGGTTAGTGAATAATCTCGATTCCAGACTAAATCATATTCTGCAAGTTTGAAGTCAATCAAAGACCATTCATGTCCATTTGATTTAGCCGACTTGTAACGAGCAATTACAGTTTTCATCACAGATTGAGCCATTTGACTTTTTAACCTAAATTGATTTCGCAAATCAGAATAATATAAGTTATTGAGATTTACTTGATTAAGGTTCTTTGTTTCAAATATGTGTTTTGATAACCAATTACAAGCCTTGCGGTAAGCGTTCGTTGTTATCTTTAGACTTTCAGCTTGATTATCGGAAACATGGATTTGTATTTTTGCAGTAATTGTAGGCATTATTTTCACCGCCTTTCACTAATTAAATTGTAACAGATTTTTAGTGAAAGCAAACAACTTAAGTAGAGAAAGTAGGAGGAAAGGTGGAAGTTTCAGATACTTGATATGGTACAGAATCTTAGGATTTTTAACGTATCATACCGTATCTGCCGGCAATTCCTCCCCCACTTATCGTTGGGCTATCGCCCTTCACACGATTGAAGTAGGGGGTATCCTTGCCGATTTTAGATGAATAGGAGATGAAATGTATGCCCCTAAAAAACTACGGTGTGTTAAAAGGTACAGTTATACAATCAAAGATTGGAAAAGGGAAAACACCTCATTATCAAGTTCATTTACAGGGCGAGACAGGAGTAGATTATCGTATTGCAATTAACGTAAAGTCGCAAAGTTATCCATCAGAAGTTTTATATTTTGCGAGTAACAATATTAAGTCAGAGGCGATTCATATTTTACCGACATTACCATTCGGTTTTACAGAAATAAAAAACAATGAACCGAAAGTAGCTTTAGATTATGTAAGAGGAAATTTATTTGACTCAAATCAAATGATTCCTTTGCCTCCCGAAAAAGCAGGAGCAGATAATGATTTAAATGAAAAAATAGAACGTTATATAAAACGAGCAATAGAAGAAAAAGCAATTATTTACGCGTTTGGTGAAAGATGGGGACCAGAAGAAAATACACCAGATTCCTATTTTCATTTCAAACCAGGAAACGGTATACATGATATTCATATGAATCAAGGGAATGTAGAAAAATGGCAAGGTGATGATGGCATATGGCAAGACGGAGGAATACTCATTCACTTTGAAAAGGAAGAAGAATGGATTGGTATCTTTCTTGCATTCCAATCACAGTCATGGTGTACCGATGAAGAAGGGCATGCTCGCGTTCCGGTTGAGCATTGTGATTATAAGGGGAATAATTAATAAGAAGAGGGCGTTTAAAAAGAACGCCCTCTTCTTATTTTATAAAACGAAAAACTAACAAGTGTAGAAATACAAGAGAAAAGCAGTGCTACACTAGAAAACGCAATGAGATACATATTATATTTCATAACCTGTCCAATTAGCTGGTTACTGTCGTATTGAAACAGTCCCGCTATGATGTTGAATAAAAATAAAACGATAAACATGACGATAACTCCGTCTATTGATCCTTTAATGTCTGGTTTACTTAAAGCGATATGTGCGGAAATACAAATGGCGATAAATAAAAATAACCAAAAGGAAGGATTCAATAAATTGCCGATTGTAAATAAGCTTTTCAATAATACAAACGTCGATAAGAGCATGTTTTGGATCATTTCTACATTAATAGAAGTAGAAGCAATCGTTTTTTCGAGAGTTGTATTAAATAAAAAATATGATTCTGGTACGAAATAGCGCATTAAAAGGATTAATGCGGTAATACCAGAAATAATAGGCCCGATGCCAATGAAGAAATTCCCAATTCGTTGATACACACTTTTTTGATTGTATTGATGTTGTACGTAACCTAATGCTCCTTGACTTGTATCTGTTGGGAAAAACTGCGTTGCTACAATTTTATGACGGAACAGTACGCACATAATGGCATGTCCAAGTTCGTGAATCGGAACACCAATCCACGCCGTTAAAAGGAATCCTTTTCTTCCGAAAGCCCTCGACCAATACATCCGTGTTAGTGATTCTAAATAACCTAATAGAAATCCAATTACAATGATAACGCCAATTAAAGAAAATAATTGGATTACGCTCGTAAGGAGTATTTGAAAAATTGAGTTTACCAATTCCATTGCCAGTCATCCAATCTGTTAAAAATATTATTTATTCTGTTTCATAATAGCATTTTTTCAAGATTACTAGCACATATATTTTCTTTCGGAAGAAGGATTTCAGAATCTTTTTCTTGTAGTCATGTTTTATGTCCAAAGTCATATATTGAACTTGTAACACCCTATATGGTATATGCTTAAGGAGGGATAAGAGAATGAAATGTCCGTCATGTCATACAGAAAATGCAGCGGAGGCAAAATTTTGCGGGAATTGTGGACATTCGTTAACGGAAGAGGTAGTGGCAAGTAGTGGTCAAGAAGAAGGGCCGGAACAAGCACGTGCGGCACAAGCGAAGAAAACTGGGCCAAATGAAACGGTAGAACAAGCGAAGCGGTTTGCGAGCGGCTATTTTCAATTTTTTAAACATGCATTACAAGCACCGACAGCGATTATGAAAAGCGGCGCTATTGAAGTGCGAAATGGAATTGTAAGTCTTATTCTTATTTGTTTTTTAGGAGCATGTATTTTTTATAGAATGATGAGTGCAGCATCAGCAGTTACGAGAACATTTGCACCAGATATATCTACTCCCACGTTTTTTGGAGAATCTATTACGGTCTTTTTCTTTTTATTAATTTTAACTTTATTTGTCGGATTTATTATTTTTGTAAGTGGTAAGATGATGAAATCATCTTTTTCGTTTCTTGAAGTATTCGGTATATGGGGAACGATAGCGACGCCGGCTATTGTCATATTAGTCCTTTCTTTTCTTTTTAGTTTCTTATTAATCTTTTTCTTACCGATATTATTATCGGTAGCTACAACTTATATAGGGATTAGTATAACTGTAGCCGTATTAAAACTAGCCAATGGCGGATTAGATCTCGTTTACACACTTATTATTGCGAATGTTTTAATTGGAATTGCAACATTCATTGTACTTTGGTCTTACATTAGCACGATAATTCAAGCCTTAACACAAGGAATAACTGGCTTCTAATGAAAAGGTGGTTGACTGGATGAAGGTATGTACAAAGTGCGGAGTTCAGTTTGAAGATGGTGTGCAATTTTGTCAAAACTGCGGGACGAAGAGGGGACGTTCTGTAGTAAAGAAGAACATGAGCGGTGGTGTAAAAGTTGGCATTACACTGTTAGCGCTATTTGTTATAGCGATTATTGGATTGTATTTGTACGGATCGTCGTATTATACGCAGGTGGCACAAGTAGACCGGATGATTACGATTTTACAAGAGAGAGACGGAGAGAAATTAGCTGAGATCGTTACGGCAGATGATCCATCGATTATGATAACGAGAGAGAGCGTAACGCCTCTATTTTCATATATAAAAGAAAATCCATCTTACGTAAATGAATTAAGAGAATACTTGAGACAAGGTGAAAAACAACGGGACGGAATAGAAAGAGCTGATTTTTCATTAACGAAAGATGGAAAGTATTTCGTTATATTTGATCGCTATAAATTGAAAGCGAAGACGTACTATACAACTTTGCTTACAAATGAAAAAGACGTATCGTTAAAAATGAACGGAAAAGAAATTGATAAGACAGATGACAAAAAGTTTGAGAAGCAATATGGGCCATTTCTTCCGGGAAATCAAGTGTTTCAATCAGAATATAAAAATGACTACGTAAAACTATTGCGTGAGGAAAAGGTTGTACTTATGAAACAAAGCCAAAATAACGTAACGGTAGATTTAACGTTGCAAGGTCAATATATTACAGTTCAAACGAACGCGCCTGGTGCAACATTGTACGTAAATCAAAAACCAGTTACAGCGCTGGCAGGAGAAGAAATTACATGGGGGCCTGTAGCGACTGATGGAAGTGCGACGATTTATTTAGAACGAAATGGAGAAAGTGGACGGGAAACGACAAAAGTAGAGACGGTAACGGCACTCTCGTCTTATAATCTTCCATTCCAAAAGAAAAGTACAGAAAAACCAGTTGTTTATAATGTTACCCCGCCACCTACGACTGAGTATGTATATAATGGTTTCATCTTTCCTGATAGTGATATTCGAAAATTAACGAGCGCAGATTTAACATATTTATCGAAAGAGCAGTTGAAAATTGCTAGAAACGAAATATATGCAAGGCATGGCCATATTTTTCAAACGAAAGATATGCAAGCGTATTTTGCAAAACAGTCTTGGTATAGAGAAAATCCTTATTTTACAGGAACGTTAACAGATATCGAAACTTATAATATTGAACTAATCAAATCAAGAGAATAGAGCGCTTGAAAAAGGTACAGTGTATATTGCTGTACCTTTTCTATCGTTATTTAGCTGGACCAGGATCCCTAGAGAAAAAGATATGAAAGAGAAATGTGACTTTACTTGCTCCCCCGGATGTACTGGCTTGCACATCAGATAAAGAACTAGACGTTAAGGCAGCTTCAGAATGAGGAGGAACGACTATTTTGAGTGCATCATCTGATTCTGATGATATAGTAACCGTTATTGTATCATCAGAAACATTTACAACTTTAATAGTACCGACGGGGAAGATGGACTTACCAGCATGTGATGCAGAAGCAAAGCGAGTGGCTTTCCAAATAGTTTGAGAGAAAGTATCATTGTCTGATAACCAAGCGCGAGCACTGTATAATGTTGCATTAACGGTAAATTCTTGTTCAAGCGGGAGGGCGGCTTTCGGTTCTTTCGGTTCCTCTGGAAACTGAGCGAGAAGACCAGCGCACATGTATGTTTCACCTACTTTCAATAGTTACTGTTATAGCATATTAAACATGTTGTTTATAAGACACGACAGTTACCTATTCATACATAAGTTTGTGCACCAAATTTGAAGATGAAATTCTCTTTCTTTACAATGGAAGTAGGTGTTATTTCTATAAAATATGGAAAACGTAAAGAATATGTAAAAAAGAAGGAGTGGTAAAGTGAACTATGTCATTATTGGCGGAGATGCAGCTGGTATGAGTGCAGCTATGCAAATTGTTAGAAACGATGAAAATGCAAATGTTGTAACTTTAGAAAAAGGTGAAATTTATTCATACGCTCAGTGTGGATTACCGTATGTCATTAGTGGTGCTATCGCTTCAACTGAAAAGTTAATCGCGCGCAACGTGAAGACGTTTCGTGAGAAATATGGAATTGATGCGAAAGTGCGTCATGAAGTAACGAAAGTAGATACGGAAAAGAAAATGGTGTATGCAGAGCATACGAAGACGAAAGATGTCTTTGAATTTCCATATGATCGATTATTAATTGCGACTGGAGTGCGTCCTGTTATGCCAGAATGGGAGGGACGGGAATTACAAGGTGTTCATCTTTTAAAAACAATTCCTGATGCTGAGCGCATATTAAAAACGCTAGAAACGAGTAAAGTTGAAGATGTAACGATTATTGGAGGTGGTGCAATCGGACTGGAAATGGCAGAAACATTCGTCGAACTTGGTAAGAAAGTAAGAATGATTGAGCGAAATGATCATATCGGTACGATTTATGATGCGGATATGGCGGAGTATATACATAAAGAAGCAGATAAACATCATATTGAAATTTTAACGAATGAAAATGTAAAAGCGTTCAAAGGGAATGAACGAGTAGAAGCAGTTGAAACGGATAAAGGTACGTATAAAGCGGATCTTGTTTTAGTATCTGTCGGAGTGAAGCCGAATACTGATTTTCTTGAAGGAACGAACATACGTACAAATCATAAAGGGGCCATCGAGGTAAATGCATATATGCAGACGAATGTGCAAGACGTATATGCAGCTGGTGATTGCGCGACACATTATCACGTGATAAAAGAAATTTATGACCATATTCCAATTGGAACAACTGCAAATAAACAAGGGCGACTTGCCGGGCTGAATATGCTGGATAAACGAAGAGCTTTTAAAGGAACGTTAGGTACAGGCATTATTAAATTTATGAATTTGACGCTTGCAAGAACAGGCTTAAATGAAAAAGAAGCAAAAGGACTACATATCCCGTATAAAACAGTCAAAGTAGATTCCACAAATATGGCAGGCTATTATCCAAATGCGAAACCACTTTACTTAAAATTACTATACCGTTCTGACACGAAACAATTATTAGGTGGACAAGTAATTGGAGAAGAAGGCGTAGATAAACGTATTGATGTGATTGCGATGGCGCTTTTCAATAAAATGAGTATTCATGATTTAGAAGATGTCGACTTAAGTTATGCACCACCATATAACAGCGTGTGGGACCCAATTCAGCAAGCGGCAAGGAGAGCGAAATAGCACTTTTTAAAGTGCTATTTTTTTTACAATGAGGGAGTAAATAAAGTTTCACTTTATTTTGAATATACCGTGCCCCCTTGAAAACATCGTACGTATCGCTTATATTTTCATATAGTATTTATTTTTTAAACGAAGCAATGAACGAACCAGGGGGCGCAGTATGGCAATTAACATGAAAACAATCGAAGAATGGATTGCTGAATCAAATGCAAGACATGAAGAAGACTTTGGACACGTTGTGGAAGAAATGAAAGAAGTATGTGTCGGACTTGATAACGCGACATTAATTTATACGAAAAACGTATTTTGTTTCGGTAAAAAAGTAGAAGTCTTTTTCTTCTTCCAAGACCATGTCGTGATTGGACAAGAAAAAGACGAATATGTTGAGATTGAAAAATTAAAGTATGATGCCATTACCAATAGTAATTTAAAAACAAATGACAAAAATACTACGTTAGAATTAAAGTTTGCTAACGGACAATCTATTAATTTAGATAGTTTAAATGATAACTACGGTACGAAAAATTGGTTATTTGCTAGACAAATTAAGAGTATTTTTAAGTTAATCTAGTAAAAAAGCACGCCGTCCATTGGCGTGCTTTTAACTATGCAAAGCCCCTTTTAACCAATTCCGCGCCCGATATGCCCCAACTGGAACTTGAATAAGAGATGTTTCATTCCCAGCATCAATACCGTACAATTGATCACATGAATTTGTATCAAAACTTAGTAACGGATGCCCGCCCATCCCCATAGCAGTTGCAGCGAAAATGAGTTTATGAACGCGTATACCTGCTTCCATTTGGTGAATGCGGTATCCTCTATAGCCTAATGCACGTGTATAGTAATCTTTCTTTCCGACTACATGTAAGCAAAGTGGTACTTGAAAAAGGTTAACGTTATCCATCGTCATACTAGACTGAAGTGGGTAGCGAAGGTCTCCATATCGAATTGGTTGTATGGAATGTGTTTTACTGTTATAAGCGTAAGCCCCGTTTTTAATATTTTTCACGTTATAAAAACATCCATATAAGGAGATGCGTGTATTTTCATTTGTATACTTACCGTCAAGATCGTTGTAATAGGGGAAGGAGAGACTCGCTTCTTGTAGTAAAGTAGCGAGCTCAGCTGCATCCCATTTCGTTAAAATAAAGTCCGCATCAGGAGAATATCGTTTTCTGCAAAGTTGCAAGAAATCATACGATAACCGTTCTACTTTTGGTAGCTGTACAGCGTACGTATTATGTTGATAGTGCTCTTCATGATGTAGTGTTTGGAAGTGTGCTGTCGATTCGATCATAGAAGCTTTATTTATTTTTGTTATCATCGGATATTCATCTACATGTTTTGAGCGAATGAAATGTTCATGTGCGAGCGGCGGAATTTGTTGCAACAACTCATGAGAAGTAACTGTTTTATTTTCACGGTAATCATTGTGAAACCAATTAGTTTCTGGCTCTGTACTTAAAGGAATAACGGCATACAAACTTTCTTCACCTTCTGACAATCCGAGTAAATGGTTCAGTGCACGGTCTAGAAATTGAAAGTATACGCCGTTCGTATAACCGAACTGTTTTGCACATTCTAGTAATTGTCCAATGAGAACCCCGCTATCTAATCCTTGAAGTCGATATGAAAAGTTATTGTATTTAAAGAAGTTTTTCCAAAACATAGTGGATACGAATGCAGCACCGAAACAATCATGTATATTACAGCGATTACCGAGTGCGTCTGTTAAATAAGAATCGAAATTTCCTTCGCGAAGTAAAATAAGTCGGTGATGTGCGGCGTCATAATGGTAAATGCCGTCTGGATAATCGTCAACCTTTAAATAGATATACAATTCATTCGGGTATAAGGCACCGCCTGAAGGAATGGATCTACGTAATACATTTCTCTCGCTATTTAGCTGACATAATTGTGTTACACCAAATGAATACCAAAGGTAATAACCAATCTCATTTAGAGTAGGTGTAGTAGAAGAGTTCGATAAAGATAACGGGATTTCTAAGGAGAGCGGGATGGTAGGTACATTTCGATATAATTTATAAGGAAGCGGTGCGTCTTTCCAGTCCACCTCATGATTCGGCATAATTTCATCGATAGAGAAATGGAGATGATGTAAAAAAGTATCTAGCTGCATGAAATCCCTCCTTTACTATGGAAACGGATGTGGATGTGGATTTAATTTTTCATTCGTTAAAGGTTCGTCTGTATATCCAAGTGTCATCGGTACGGTATATACCCGGTCCAATCCTGTAACTCGAGTAAGATGGTGTCCGAACGTCATCGGTAACATGCCTGGAATAATAACTTTTACACAGTATAGTCCGTTCTTTTCTATAAGGGGAACGGTTTGATCTACAACGATTATTTCCAGATTAGATTGATGCAAACGATTTAAAAGTTGGTGGAGATCGGATGTTAAATCCATATCAAATGATTGTGATACATTCATTTCTTGGAACGTTTGCACCGGTGCATCTTCTCGTAAAAGGAAGTGAAGACGTTCTTCCGTTTCTTTCAATCCATACAGCATACTATGGTCTTCCATTTTATTAACGAAATAAGGATCTTGTAAGCATTTTTCGTAGTATTCTCTTTTGTGCTCGAGCTCATCGTCTGTTATAAGTAACATGCCTGCTATTTCTTGAATGGCGCTTTTTAAGGCTTGAATAGGATCTAAATGAGCGCCTCCCGCACAAACAACGTTCATTCCATTTTCACGCGTATTTTTTGCAATTACCCATAAGCTCGGGATGCCGTGTTCCATCGTCGCATTAAAAGCGTATAATTCATATCCGGTAATCGTACGTAACCGCTGGATCATTAATTGTAATTCTGTATCATTTGCTGAATTAAGATCAAGGCGGGGAAGAGGTAATTCGGCATACCAAGTGAGTAAGAAGGCATCACGCTCTACAATTTCTAAAATGCCGTGAAAAATCGCTTCTTCTAAACTACCGCCAATTGCACATCCATTTGATGTTTCATACACGAAAGCATCTCGATGACCGAGGCTGTAATAAGCAATTGATTCAGGAACTAAAAGCGGTCTGTTTTGTGATAAAGAATATCCCCATACCCAGTTTTGCTCATAATCAGGATCAAACGGTTTAAATGGAAAATTATTACGATTGTAATGTTCATTTGTATGTACACCGAGTGTGAGGGGATTTAGTGCATGTTCCTCTAAATCATGAAAACTACCATGCACATTTGTTTTTTTTCCACGAGGCGACATACCGCAATATCGTTCTAAACCTTCTAAAATGGCAGTTGCTTCACTCACTGCAAATGAATGAGTTCGGCCTGCAACACCTTCATTTCCAAACATTAATGGCATGTTTATAATGACGTCAGCGAATGGTAATAAAGAATGCTGTATTTTGCCGTTCAACATACCGACCCGATAATCTAAATAGTCTCTTGTTAAAAATGTGTTTAATTCATGAATGGAACGGCAGCGATACGTTTCGGTGCTTACTTTTAAACTCGGTTGTAAAGAAACTTCCGCCGCATCCGCAGTATCATCAGGTAAATTACTACATACAGGACAGAGAGGATCTGGAAGAAAAGAATGCCGCGTACATTGTAATGTTTGTAAGTTTAGTAAAATAAGTTCATTTTCTAAAGAGGAATGGTTATGAGTTAATATTTTTTCTGTTTCTGCGCAAATAATATGGCACATTTGCAACATTCCATTTTGGGTGGCACGTACATCACGCCTCGTTACATTATCTGCTTTAAAGGCATATTTCCGCTGTAGTTCCCACATTTCTTTTTGATCAAAGCCAGCGATAAAACGGCGTCCATCAGAACAATGGGAACATCCGGGCGCAAGAGGATGAATGTAAGGACCGATAATACCTTCGCCAAATGAAGTAAAACCACGTAGCCACGGGATATGTTTTGACCGAAAAATTAGCTCAGCATCATGATGAATAGTAGAAGGAGATCCATCATGTAATACGAGAGCGAGATGAATATTTTCAGGAAGTTCTTCTGTAAGGGTATGCTGGCGAATGATGGAATATTGTTTGCATAATTGATCATGTACATAGTCTGCAAGAAGGCCATCTCCTATAAGCAATATATTTTGAGTCATAGACCGTCCTCCTTTGCAATTAATACTCCGTATACACCGTCTAAGCTTTCTTTCAAAAATGGTTCAATTGCTAAATCAAATACGAATGGGTAAAAATTATGTTCTTCTAAATGTTGTAAGGCGAGTTGTAAAGATTGTACGCTTGGAATGTCTTCTTCCGCTTGTATTTCCACTCTAAAAGAATCCGTGTCATATAAAATAATAGACGATTCAGGCAAGATATTAGCTCTGTAAGGAGTCTCTTCACTTTGAATGTGGAGCAGTGATAGTTGTAGTGCGTTCCGTAACGCTAACGTCATATTAATATTAGATGCACCGTACCATCTATCATTTATACCAACCCAAACGACTGGAAAACTAAGAATCTCTTCGCTCATTGCGATTTTAGGTGTTTCATGAATTGTAGCAAGGGCATCGTAATAAAATCTACAATGTTTATCGTGAATATCAGTTAAATCAATCGTTGTAAGTTCTTCTAGCATATGTGATTGCCGCTCATACAATTTATTGTTTAAATGTTGTTGTAGTGCCCGGTAAAATCCTTCTGTCATCGTTTCTCCAGCCCCGATACCGATATCGTTATGTTCAGGAATAAGGCGGTGAATGATTTCTGCTACATATGTTTCAATTCCTGTTAAACCAGCTTCTCGGCGTGCTTCATTATGAGTCAATCCACTGCGAGTCATAAGAGGCAGAAGGGGAGCTGGGCCATCTGATAGTGGATTGGCTACTTGAATATAGCACTGTGATAACGGTAATTGATATGAATCTTGTTCATCCCATACATGGAATATACCGGATTCTTTAGAAGTTAATGAGTCAAAAAATCGGAATACATCAGTTGAAGTATGTTGGTTCGACCGATGCTCAAGTTTTTCAGAAAGATTTTCTATCGTATCAATTGTAAAACTTTCATCAGTTGCAAGAGGGTGTTTTATAAAAGGATGCCACGTTCCTTCAAGTGTTTCATAGTTTAATAAAAAGAATTGTGATTCTTTTTCACGATATGAATCATCCGCGACATGTTTAAATAATTCAAAAACGATTACATTTGCTAACATGGCAGATGTAATTGGTGAGAAGGAATCCGATGAATTTTCATTTTGCAAAGTCGTTTCATGTAGCCGATGCCATGCGGATTCCCAGCATTCATCACGATTTTCCGTTACGACAGGTCCAGCTATACCGAGTGTTGATAAACAAATAGCTGGTATAAAATTCTTTTTCGTTTCTCTACAAATAGTGTGAACTGTTTTTAAACCGTCAATGTCTCCATTTTGAGAAACATATAAAATCCAATCAAAAGGTTCGAATACTTCATGCAAGGGACGGTCAATTGTAGTATCGATTTCTTGAAGGAGTACACTATTATCAACTTCATATGCACGTTCTATTAGCTCATGTATTCTGTCATAGTTTGTTTCATCTCGATCTGTAACGAGGTAATGAAATGTAGGTAAACCAGATTCTAATAAAGAAGAAACTAAAGAAGTAAGCATATCTCCGGAGCCAAGTACAAGGACATTTGCTCCGCGGTATGTTTCAAATTTTAAAGCACCTGAATGAGAATCAGCTTCTAAAAATTCAATTTGTGAAGCATATCTGTCGAGTAATGTACTGTTTAATTCATGAGGTGCATCTTGATTTGCATCGCGAACGAAACCATTTTCATATAAAATCTCTCCAATTTCAAATACTCGATTTTGATAGGGGAGAGGGAGGCCATCGGTTATTTCTGCTAAAGAATAATTCCCGTTAAACATTGGCATTAATTTTTCAATCCAGTCATAAATTCCATCACCGTCCATGCGAAATGAACTGGCGTTATTTCGAAAATAGACACCCCCGTTTGAATCGGGGAGGAAGAAAGTATCCTTATTTACTTTAAGTTTTGCATGAATTGGAAGGTTATTCATTTTAATCCTCCTTACGTTTAGGCATACATTATTACCTTATGTCATGAAATTTGTCCCGTATGAACACAATAAAAAAAGGCTGTAGAATGATTCATTCTACAGCCTTTAATAGATTTTTAATCTATCAACCTTCTAATAATAATGACTTTGGATCTTCAAGCATATCTTTAACAGCAACAAGGAAGCTAACTGCTTCTTTACCATCTACAATACGGTGATCGTAAGATAAAGCAATGTACATCATTGGGCGGTTTTCCATACGCTCGTTATCAATTGCAACTGGGCGTACTTGGATTTTATGCATTCCTAAAATACCAACTTGAGGGCTATTTAGGATCGGTGTTGACATTAGAGAACCGAATACACCACCGTTTGTAATTGTAAATGTACCACCTTGTAGTTCTTTTAATGAAAGTTTGTTATCGCGTGCTTTTTTACCTAATTCACGAATCTCGCTTTCGATTTCAGCGAAGTTTAATTGGTTAGCATCGCGTACAACTGGAACAACTAATCCATCTGGAGCTGCTACTGCAATACCGATATCATAGAATTTTTTAATGATAAGCTCGTCACCTTGAATTTCAGCATTTAATAGTGGGAATTGTTTTAATGCTGCAACAACTGCTTTTGTGAAGAATGACATGAAGCCAAGACGTACATCATGTTTTTTCTCGAAAGCATCTTTGCGTTCTTTACGTAATTCCATGATCGCACTCATATCAACTTCGTTAAATGTTGTTAACATTGCAGATGTTTGTTGAACTTCTACAAGACGTTTTGCAATTGTTTGACGGCGGCGGGACATTTTCACGCGCTCAACTGGTTTTTCGAATTCCGTTTTTGCAACTGGAGCAGGAGCTGGACTCTTTGGAGCAGCTGGTGCTTCTTTTGGTGCTGCAGCATGAGCTTGTACATCATGTGGTCTCACGCGTCCAAGTGGATCTGTACTACGTACGTCGTTTAAGTCGATTCCTAATTCACGAGCCATTTTTCTAGCAGCTGGTGATGCGATAGGACGGTTTGTATTTGGTAAACCTTGTAGTGTTGCAGTTTGCTCACCATTTGGTGCCGCAGCTTTCGGTGCTTCAGCCGTTTCTTGTTTTGGTTGCTCAGCAGCCGGTGCAGGTGTACTTACTGCAACTGGTGCTCCATTAGCATCTAAAATTGCGATAGTTGCGCCAACTTCAACTGTATCCCCAGGTTCGCCTAGTAACTTCGATACAATACCTGAATCTTCTGCAATGATTTCTACATTGACTTTATCAGTTTCAAGCTCAACAACGCTGCCACCTTTCTCAACTTTGTCGCCTACGTTGATAAGCCATTGTGAAATAGTTCCTTCAGTAATAGATTCTGCAAGCTCAGGTACTTTAATTTCGATCATTTTAAATGTCCTCCCCTTATTTGCCTAACGGTGTGTTTTTTCTTCTTTTGTCTTCGGTAATCTCCATTTGTTAGCCTGGCCTTGGGCAGATATTCTGCCCAAGGAACAAGCTAGAAACCTTCATTGTTACTTTTTAGTTGCTGTAAACTTCAATTTCTTGTTTATCTTGACGGAAGTTATACTTCACATCTAAAGCATGTGCAACAATTAGTTCTTGCTCAGCTTTGTGAGCGAATGGATCGCCGCCAGATGGACTAGAGCGATCAGGACGTCCAATGTAACCTGTTTTCACTTTATCTCCAGCAAGTTCGAACAGAATTGGAGCCATGTAATGCCATGCGCCCATATTACGAGGTTCTTCTTGAACCCAAATGATTTCTTCTAAGTTTTTAAAGCGTTTAATAATAGATTGAACTTTCTCAGCAGGGAATGGGTACAATTGCTCAATACGAACGACATGAACTTCGTCTAAGTTGTACTCATGTTTACCAGACTCGATTTCTGCTGCTAAGTCAATTGCCATTTTACCTGTGCTTAAAACAAGACGTTTTACTTTATTTGGTTTCATGCCAAGGTTTTCTTGTTCTAAAGCAGGTTGGAAACGTCCTTCGCTTAACTGACTAGCAGTTGAAAGCGTAAGTGGGTGACGTAATAAACTCTTCGGCGTCATCAATACTAATGGTCGAACAGCTTCTGTTCCTAAGATAGATGCTTGACGACGCAGGATATGGAAGTATTGAGCCGCGCTCGTTAAGTTTGCAACTGTCCAGTTATTCTCAGCAGCTAACTGTAAGAAACGCTCTGGACGTGCACTAGAGTGCTCTGGTCCTTGACCTTCATAACCGTGTGGTAATAGAAGAACTAAACCAGATTTTTGACCCCATTTTGCTCTTCCAGCTGAAACATATTGATCAAATAATGCTTGCGCAGTATTGGAGAAGTCACCATATTGCGCTTCCCACATAACAAGAGTTTCTGGAGCGAATACGTTATAACCATATTCGTAACCAACAACAGCAGCCTCTGATAACGGACTGTTATGAACAGAGAACGAAGCATTAATGTTTGGTAAGCGATGTAACGGTGAATATGTTTCATTTGTATCAGTATCGTGTAATACGATATGACGGTGTGCGAATGTACCACGCTGTGAATCTTGACCAGTTAAACGAATTGGCGTACCTTCTTGTAAAATAGAAGCGAATGCTAATGATTCAGCAAGTGCCCATTCAATTTTACCGTTCTCTTCAAGAGCATCTTTACGGCGCTCAAGAATTTTCTTCACTTTCGGATATACGTTAAAGCCTTCTGGCCAAGATAGTAGACCTTCATTAATTGCACGAAGTGAGTCAATCTCAACACCAGTATCAATTGACTGAATACCTTTTGCAACAACATCTGGTACTTTAACGTGAATTGTTGCGTCGCTCGTATCAGCTGGTGGTACTTGTGCATAGTCGGATTTTAATTGCTCTTGTGTAAACTGTGTAATTGTTTCAACCTCATCTGCATTTAGAACACCAGCAGCTTGTAATTGCTCTGCATAAATTGCTCTTACAGTTGGATGGTTTTTAATTTTTTTGTACACTTGTGGTTGCGTAACTGCTGGATCATCCATTTCGTTATGACCGTAGCGGCGGTAACCAATTAAATCGATTAAGAAATCTTTTTTGAACAACATGCGATATTGAATCGCAAGGTTAGCAGCTGCAAGACAAGCTTCCGGATCATCAGCGTTCACGTGAACAATCGGAATATCGAAACCTTTTGCAAGGTCACTTGAATATTTCGTAGAACGAGAATCATAGCTATCAGTCGTAAAACCAACTGCATTGTTTGCGATAACATGAATCGTTCCGCCTGTTTGATACGCGTTCAATCTGCTTAAGTTGAGTGTCTCAGATACAATACCTTGACCAGGGAATGCAGCATCACCATGAACTAAAATTACGAATGATTTTGAAGTATCTTGATCTGGAAGACCAGATTTTTTACGATTCTCTTGAGCAGCACGTGCGAAACCTTCTACTACAGGATTCACGAACTCAAGATGACTCGGGTTATTTGCTAATGTAACGCGAGTGCTAACTTCTTCGTTACTAACGACTTGTTCTCTACCTAGGTGGTATTTCACGTCGCCAGTCCAGCCAGAATTGGCTACTGCGCCTTCTATTTTTGCATGTTTGAACTCAGCAAACATGTGACTATATGGTTTTTCTAATACGTGAGCAAGTACGCTTAGACGACCGCGGTGAGCCATACCAATCATGACATCCTCTACGCCGTTTTTAGCACCTTCTAGAACAATTTCATCTAAAACAGGTACAAGCATATCAACGCCCTCGATAGAGAAACGTTTTTGCCCAACGAATGTTTTATGCAAGAATTGCTCGAAACCTTCAACAGCTGTTAAACGTTTTAAAAGAGCAGTTCGTTTTTTATTTGATAGTGGTTGACGCAATGAATTTGATTCCACCATTTGATGCAACCACGCGCGTTCTTCACTATCTTGTATATGAGAAAATTCATAAGCTAAAGATTTTGTATAAACGTCTTTTAATCTATGAATTACATCAAGTGCAGTGTGAATACCTTCTGGTGCATCTGGCCATACTGTTTTCGCTGGAATCGCTTTCAAGTCAGCATCGCTCAGTTCGTTCATTGCTTTCTCAAGAAGAGATTGTCCATTTGCAGCATCTTCCATCGGGTTGATGTGAGCCAACGTGTGCCCGAAAGAACGAATCTGCTCAACAAGTTGAACGACTTTAAGAATTTTTTCAATGTTACCTGTGTTTTGAGGAGAAAAATGTGTTGCTGTGTTGTCCCCTGTTACGACATCATCTTGAAACGAAGGAGCTCCAAAAATTTCAAAAAGCTCTTGTAATTCCGGATCAACAGAACCTGCTCCAGTTACGTAAAGATCATACTGCTCAATAACATAACCAAGGTTCGGACCGTGGAACTTGGCCCAAGGGTTTGTCGTTGTATTCTTCCTCGTCATTTGTTTAAACCTCCCAATGCATATAATCCTTTTCCATACAAAGGTGCATTTTGCTCTTTTTCAATAAGTAATGAATCAGTAATCAATGTAAATGTTTTCTTTACTCTTATGTTATTACAATAATTTACATAATACCAAACACTATTACTTATCTGTTTTGTAAAAAAACATTCACAATAACTTATCACCCAAGTTAATCTTTCATGTTATAAAGTAATTTTACAGAAAAATGGGGTGGATATATTTGGTATGCCTATACTAATAGCTATAATTGTTGCATTTAAATATAGGTATAATAGTTAGAATGTTTCGATAAAAATAGTTTGAATTATGTATATTGAAATAATAAGCGCTTTCATAGATATTATACAACAATATAACGGAATATAGTATAAAAAATAAAAAATTATGAATTTATCGTAAACTTTATTTAGATAGTGTTAAATATTGAAAGGAAAGTGAAGGATTTCTACAAAAAAAGTTGCTAAACATAAAAAATGCTTCATAAACAGTTAGTTTCTATAAATATGACGAAAAACACCGTAAAACAAATAACGCATTTCTTGGAATAAAGAAATAAATGAAATATTTTAAAAGGATAAAACAAATATGGAGATATTAAATTTTAAAAAAAGAAGTGAGGAGATATAGTAACAGTTATTTACAGTGTTCCGTGTTTCGCTTCAAAATAGACGTGCTGAAATTTAAAAAAGTTTCTTCTATATAAATAGCGTGAATAATAATCAAAATATATGTAAAGGGAACTTGACGTAAAGTTTCCTTTACATATATACTCGGTATATGGAAGGAGGGAGAAATTTCCTTGGAAAATAAAATGGTCGAATACCGGAAAAAATTTGGACTATCTCAAGAAAAGTTGGCTGAGAAACTTGGAGTTTCCAGACAAACCATTATCTCAATTGAAAAAGGGAAATACGATCCATCACTTCCGCTAGCATTTGAAATAGCGAAAACATTTCAGACAACAATAGAACATGTATTTATTTATGAAGGAAAAGAAGAGGGGGAATAGGGATGAATTATTCACAAAAGTACTTTGTGATTATGGGAATTATTTTTCTATTTATGAGTGGATTTATGATATTAACAGGTATAATGACGCATTCTGCACCGCCAAGTCCTACTTATACGTTACTTGCAATGATGATTATGTGTTTCTGCCTTAGTTACTTGCACCCACAATTTAAAGAAAAAGATGAGCGAATGAAACTTATTCGTTATAAAGGAATGTTTGTAACCTTTTTTGCATTAACGGCATATTATCTTCTTTTCTCTATCGGCTTAAACTTAAAAATACTTACACTATCAGCTACTGAATTATTGAATATACTTATGGCACTTACAATGAGTACCGTCTTTATCTCATTTGTTGTTTTAGCAAAAAGATATTAAGATGGAGGAGAGAAAGGAAGATTAAGATATGCAAATGATGTATGCTTTTGGCATTGGGCTTGTATTATTTTTAGCCGTATTCTTATTTATTCGTAAAGACGTTCAAGGTGGGACGTTAACGAAGCGAGGATTTTATAAATTAATCGGCTGTTTAGTTGTTATGCTTATAGCAATTATTGTAATGATCGTATTAATTAATCAGTCACTATAGAATGTAAAAATGGAACCTTACTTCGGTAAGGTTTTTTTATTATTAAACCTAAAAATTACCACCTAATCCATTTACCGTAAATAATTTGTGTTATATAATCCAATGAAATGATAGATAAGGAGTGTAGTATATGAATAAAAGAACTATCTTCTATTTATTAACTTGTATACTACTTGTTGCTAGTACTACTTATATAATATGTAACAAAAGAGAACAAGTGCCACCTATATTAGTATGGGACGAACAAGAATACTATGTTACGAATGAACCTGCCAAAGTAGAAGAAGTTGGGCAAAAACTTGGCGAAGTAACAAAGAAAATTAAAACAAGTAGAAAACCTACTAAAAATAGTGAATCTAATACATTACAAGAGAAAACAGAAGTATTCATAATGATTGAGGAAGAAAAAAGTGATTACCCGCCTTTAATCATAAAGGAAGCTTATAGTGATGAATATAGGGTAGTGAGACCGATGTTGAAGCAAGTATTATGATGAAAAGGGGATTCATATGCAGACAGTAACTTTGTATCCGTGGTCGTTAAGAAAAATATTTGTCTTTTTCCTCCTATCGGTGCCGCTTACATTTTGATGAATAGAGGAGCAATACAAAAGAGAGATTACATTTTATATTTATTATTTACTGATATTAATATATCACTTTGGTTATTGCTTATGATTTTTGATTGGAGTATGTGGATGGTGGCGGGTAGTAGGGAGCAGAAAATGTGGTTCATTTGTGCTACGGATATAGATTGATAGAAGAGGGACCTTGTAGGAATGCTGCAAGGTCCTTTATCTTTTGGGAATTAATAGGAAACGAATCATATAAATGCTATACTAAAAAATGTTTGTAATGTAAGTTTCATAATATTGTATGATGCTGACTTACTAGAAAAGATAAGAGGAGAATGAGTGTGCAAAAGATAAAGAGATTATTGCTATTAATGATGGTAGTAGGATTAACAGCAGGTGTTTTAGCAGGGTGTGCAAATCCGAAAGATACTACAGAAGAATTTTTAACAGCGATACAAAAAGGTGATGTAGAAAAAGCTCGTACATTTGTTGAGAGTGACAAGGAATTTAATAAACTAAATGAAAAAACAGATGATGCTGAGGCAAAAGCAATGCTAAGTGCAATTACAAAGAACTTTAAATTTGAAAAGCTAGAAGAAGTATCGAAAAAGGATGACAAAGCAGAAGTGAAAGTGAAAATTACATCTGCTGATCTATCCGTTGCTGTAACAAAAGCAGTGGGAGAAGTTGTGCCAATGGCCTTCGCTAGCGCATTTAGTGAAGACAAAGAACAATCTGAAAAAGCAATCGAAAAAACAATGACCTCAACTATCATCAAAAACTTAACGGATAAAGATGCAGCAATGGCAACTCGCGAAGTTACATTGAACTTAAAGAAAGACAAAGATGGCGACTATAAAATCGTTGCTGACGATAACTTGAAAGAAGTATTGTTTGCAAATGCGAAGTCTTTGGAGAAGATGTTTGGTGGGAAGTAATTGAATGAGATAAAAAAGAGACGCCATATCACGTAGAAGGTTGATATGGTGTCTCTTTTTCATATGACCCCGGAGAGGCTCGAACTCACGACCTCCACCCTGTCAAGGGAATAGAAAGATAGGGTACATAAATACTACATATTTATAACGGCAAGTAAAACGAACCACTTACTTCTAGTTAAAGTTAAAATAATTTTATAGTAGTTGGAAAATGTAGTCAAGTAGTTTGCTAGACTATTTTTCAAATGTATCCTATTCACGGACTTTTTTTCCTTTATACTGTATAATTTAATTGTTAATTATTGGTGAAAAGGTAGGAACCTTTTATAAAGATAGCTAATAAATTCATGTAGTTCTTTCTTATTTTTGGGTGTTTCCTGTCCTACTATAACAGACAGGGATTTTTGTTTTCAGTCCTCTTATAGCTTCTGACGTTGTATTAATAATTTTGTAACTGATTATAAGATAGTTTCACTGGTGCTTTATCTGTTTCTAATCCTTTCATGATGTATAGTAACGATAATTCTGTCTTATCTAAGTTTTTTTATAACAACATTAATTTTAAATATAATCTTTTAACAATACAAATGAGAGGAAAATTAAATAAGAGAATTTAAATATATATATGGATACTGTAAAATATAGAATAAAAGTAAAGATATTCTATTTTAAAGGATTGGGAGGAAGGATATGTCAATAGAACATATAGATACCTTGCTATTAGATTCAGCAACTAGGACATTAGCTACGGAAGGTACTAAGCACCTATTTGGAATATTAAAAAATAAAATACACAATGTTTTTGAAA
The DNA here is from genome assembly GCF_002218325.1 of Bacillus sp. M13(2017). Lineage (NCBI taxonomy): Bacteria > Bacillati > Bacillota > Bacilli > Caryophanales > Bacillaceae > Bacillus > Bacillus sp. M13(2017). The sequence goes on from NZ_KZ268521.1 coordinate 43,112, forward strand.
GGAAAAAAATAAAATTTGAATGTTACGATGAACTAGCTGAAAAGTTTAGCAGATACCTAGAGAGTAGTGTTAATGAATACCGCACTATTCCAACCATTGCTTTAAAACACCACAAAGTGTATTTAGAACAAGTATATCAACCATTAAAGATAATATCTTTAGAGTTCAATACTTATACTAGGCCTACTAATGCTGTATTACTAGATACTTATAATGAAGAATTTTTTGAAAACCATCCCAAATTACTTATTACTGATAATGCTGGTATGGGAAAATCAACATTCTTAAAGTTTTTATTTTTATCTTCAATTAGGCAGCAAATTCAAATACCTATGTTTATTGAACTAAGAAAGCTTAAGAGTGACCACAGTGTAATAGATGAAATATATAAAAAAATAAACTACTTATCTTCTGATTTTACAAAAGAACATATCATAGAACTGATAAAGGACGGAGACTTTCTCTTTTTCTTTGATGGATATGACGAAATCCCTGGAAATGATAGAGAAAAAGTATCTTCAGATTTAAAACAGTTTATATCTTATGGTAATAAAAATCGTTTTATTATCACCTCTAGACCGCACCACGGTCTTAATTTTTCCGACTTCGAGAAGTTTGAAATTGCAGGTTTAAGAAAGGAAGAAGCCTTTGAATTAATAGATAAATACGATAAAGTTTCAGGCTATAATATATATGAAAATCTTGTGAAAACCATTAATAAAGCAAAAGGTAAATTTAATGAGTTTTTAGCGAATCCCCTATATGTTTCCTTATTATACCTTACATATAGAGATAAACATGAATTACCTTTAATTCAAGCGTCTTTTTATCGTCAGGTATACGATGCACTTTACTCTGACCACGATTTAACTAAAGAAGATGGTTATAAAAGACAAATATCGAGTGGGCTATCTAGGGATGAATTAGATGTTTTTTTACAACATTTTGCGTTTCGTTGTATCGAGGATAGTATTAACGACTTTGAAACCGATTATCTTTTGAATGTAATTAAAGAAATACTGAAGGAGGGTGTACTTGAAAGGAAAATTGAACCCTCTGAAGTTCTTATGGATATAGTACAGAATGTTCCTTTATTAATTAAAGAAGGTTCTAGCTATAAATGGATTCACAAATCCTTTATGGAATATTTTGCTGCTAAATATATAGCATTTGAACCTGATAAGATACAATTTCTAGAACATCTATGGGAAAACCAACTTACTTATTTAGACGATTTCTCTAATTTGCTTACTATTTATGCGGATATTGATAAAAAAACATTCAATGATATTTTCGTTAAAAAGTTATTAGAAGATTTCATAAATCATGTAGAAGGGGAAGAACCTACTGGGAATGTAAAGATATTAAAGCAACTTAACTTTCATAGAGAACTGCTTCTTGTAAAAGAAAGAGATACTACTGTCAAAGATGAAATTGTTAATAGCTTTATGCATAGTAATCTAAATAAAGACATTGCGAAAATCTTTACACAGAGGTACGGGAGATGGCTTGTGAACGAAGAAACTTACTATACCTTTGGTAGTATGTTTTATCCTATGCTTGATGAAGATAAAGACCCGTCACTCGAAATATTTGCAGTACAAGGAGATATAAAATCTTTTTATAATCTAGAATCTTTACTGAATATTCTTTCAGCAAAGGGGTATCCTTTTGTGCAGTTGGACCCTAGTCACATTCTGCCTACTGATATAAGCGAAAAATTAAATGATTTTAATTATAAATTTGAAGAAGGTAGCTGGAATACCTTACATTTAGCCCACAATATACAAGTGAAAGGCACTGAAGCAGAGAGTTATATCCTATTCATAGCACGGGCTTTTACAGGCTGCCTAATTCTTAATTACGATGAAGCAAAGAATTATCTAGAGAAACTGGACAATCGAAAAAAGAGTATTTTAGGTTTTATGAAAAGAACAGAAAAGAACTAAATCATTATGTTTAGAGAAAATAATTTAAATGATATTAGGACGGCGGCTATTTAAGCCGCTTTTTATTAATTTTATCGAATGTACGTATAAATAAATCTTTCATGGCTTTTTCACTTGGCTGGTTATGTTCGATAATCTATATAGTAAACTTTCCATCTTGTACAAACATAATATAAAACGGCTACAAGCTGTTAAGCCTGTAGTCGTTTTCTTTACTTGCTTTTTACATATGTATTTCAGTATTTTATTTGCTTACTTTGCTACAACTTCCCATTTTGACGACCATTGAACATATAATTCTTCGGCTTCTTGTTGTAAACAAATACCTTTTGCATTAAAAAATTCCCATAGAAACCACTGGTCATTAGCTTTTTTTTCATTTTCTTTATGTGCCGCTACTAATATCAAAAATTCCTTTAAGTGCTTCTCAGCTTGTCTAAAATATTTATTAGCTTCTTCTTTCAAGTCTCCTATAAACGCTAACTTTAGAACTTGTACAGATTTCCCGTTTATTAATTCAGATAGCCCCTCTGTTTTTTCTTCCCATTCAATTTTGCTAAACTCCATTTTTAAGTACCCCATTTCATTGTGTTTTATATAATACAAATGAGTAGTACCAGTTATAAAATAAAAAAGGACAAACAAAATAAAAAAGGACTACTGCATATTAAACAGTGTCCTCTTCACTTTCTTCTATTTCAATTTCATTTGGATTTTCAAAACACCAATAAACATAAGTTTCAAATTCTTCCATAGTCATATTATTTAACATAGCAAGATAACGGACTAATTTATCCCATTTTTCTAAAGCTATATCATCTCTTGTCTTAATCCACTCAAAGGGATTTTTGTTACCCTTTGACATATTTACTTCAGCACATAACGGAACCATATTTTCTAATATTGTTCCACCATGACCTACTGATAATGGTATAAAATGGTCAAAATGTATATCTTCCCTTTTTTCTGTTAAAGCACATCCCATGAAATGGTCTAAAATTTCTTTTTGTTCTTTTATTGTTAACGTATCAAGCAATGTATATTCCCTAGCCCGTCTTCTTAATTTATGCAACCTTACTGTTTCAGGGTTTCGTTTTTTCCATTTATTTTTATATTCTCTTGCAAGTTCTTTATTCTGAATGCACCATATCCGTCCTAACTCTTGATAACGCTGCTTATTTTCTTGATAATGCTTTTTCTTATAAGCCTTAATTTGTAGCTTATTTTGTTCGTACTGTTGTTTACTCAATTCTCTATAATGTTCCTTATTCTGTATATAATGCTGTTTTTTATATTCTTTTAACTTAGTTTTATTTTTCTCATAATACAATTTATGTTGCTGTTTAACATACTCTTTATTCTCTATACGGTATTCCTTAACACGCTGTTTAATAATTTCTCTATTCTTTAAATAATAAAGCTTATGTCTTTCCCCTATAGTACTTTTATCTTTTTGATACTGTATCTTTTTACAGCATTTACAATGCGATACTCTTCCACCTAATCCATCTTTATGTCTACTAAATTCCTCTAAGGGTTTAATCTCATTACATTTTGTACACTCTTTTGCTTCAACACTTACACCATTAATAGTAATTTTCATAAGTTGTATTCTTTTACGTCTACTCATAAGTAATAACTCCCACTCCTTAATTTTTACTATTAATTTAAGTATGTGCTGAACAAATAAATCTAAACCTTAAACCTATATATTTATAATTCTCTGTATTTTTTTACACAATTACGTAATACCGTAATAGGTTAAGTGAATAGTAGGTATACACATACACCTTAAGTTAACTTAGAGTAACTTTAACTCAATCCAGTTAACTTCAAGTAAAAAATAGACGTACCAGTCGATATAACTAGTACGCCTGTCTGTTCATTATGCCGATAGGACTTTTTTAGATTTAACGGCATGAGGTGAACAATGCTAACGCTAAAAGAAGTAGCACTTTTATTATATCCAATATACAAAATACTCACCAGTCCAAGTTTTTCAAAAGTGGTGTGAAATTTTTAAGAACAATCACAGGTAAGATAAGGTTAGTTAAAATTGAACCACCCTTATCTTATTGAAAGTTACTGTTACCCAAGTTTAGAAAAGTGGTGTAGAAATGTATAACGGACTAGCCCCAGACCCTAGACCACCTACTTCCCCCTGTGGGGGGCTTACTATCAAAAAAAATAAAAGAATATATGTGTATTTTGGTAGGTACATTGTGACAGGGACATATGATAGTATCTTAAGCCGCATACTTGCGTTGCTGATTTCATACTTGCATTTGTATACACATACGATAGTGTACTGTGTGCCTGTGGCTTGTGTGCTGGTGTATGTGTATGCGTGTGTGGTCTACGTAGACTCATGTGTATGTGATTGCATGTGTATATGATTGCATGTGTATATCCGTATGTAGTGGGCACGGCGTAGGGGATAGGGAAGGGGACTACTGCATGCTATATAGTGCAGTATACTAGGCATGGTACACGTGGACACATATCTAAGGGAGTAACCTCATAGATGGTTGTATATAGGGTGTTATAACGTAGGGGAGGGAATAGGGGAATAAAGAGGGAGATATTATTTAACAGCTATGTACGGGGGCTAGATTGGTTTAAGGATTTCTTTCAGAAAAGGTTATTTTAAGAAAAGATAAATAAAAAAGTACATAAAGGTGTACCTTTGTAGACGGTAAAGAAAAACTTCTTCAATAGTCTATTTAAAAAGAAAAATAAACCTTTGTATACGTTTGTGAAATGATTGACCTTTATAGACGGTTGGTGTATATTAAGCCTATCGAATAAATAAAGGGCGGTTTTATCGTGAGTATTAATTTTGGCTATATCCGTGTATCAACTAAAGAACAAAATTTAGATAGACAGTTAGCGGCTTTACAACCTTATGTAACAGACGAGAAATACATATATAGTGATAAGGCTAGTGGTAAAGATATGGAACGTGAAGGCTTCCAAAACATGCTAAAAGCCATGCGTGAAGGCGATACGCTTTATATTAAGTCTATTGACCGCCTAGGACGCAATAAACAACAAATTAAAGACTACCTAGAATACTTTAAGAAAGAAGGAATACGGGTTAAAATAATTGATTTGCCAACTACTATGCAGGACGTTCCAGCAGGACAAGAATGGGTAATAGATATGATTAATAACATTATTATTGAGGTGTATACTACATTGGCCCAGCAAGAAAGAGAAACTATTAAACAACGGCAAAGGGAAGGTATTGACGTTGCAAAGGCTAAGGGTAAGCATTTGGGGCGTCCTGTTATGGAACTACCGAAAGAGTGGGGCAAGCTATATAAAGATTGGAAAGCTGGCAAAATGACTGCTGTTAAATTTATGGAGGAAGTAGGCATGAAAAAAGCAACCTTTTATAAAAAAGTGAAAGAATACGAAAATACGTTATAAGCCCCTGCTGTATGGTAGGCGGCTTTTTCTTTGTCTTTAGAGGTATATTCTAGAAGGAGTTTAAAAACGCACTGCTGAAGCCAGGGGGGATAATACTTGTGGTTTTATACTAATTTCCACAAGGGAAAAACATTCGCAAACCCATACATAACAAGGGTTTAATAGCTGTCATTACTATTAAAAAAGATTTTTCAAATTCACAATATTTCACACACCCAAGCGGTATTTATTCGCCTATTTCAGCTAACAAAGCATAAAGTATTGTCAATACAGTTGCCTTGCACTAATACAAATAAAAAACCCCTACTAGCGTTAACCAGTAGGGGTTACTTTAAGAAACGTCTTATATTTCTTTACGTACCTTATTTTTTAGCTTTTGTTTTACCTTCTCTATTTCTGCCAATCTTCTTTTACGTACCTTCTCACTTTCACTATTACTTCCTTTGAATACTGAAAAACACTGGTGCTGAAGTTCCTCCGCATTCCCCAACATATTTAACGCACGGTTATAGAAGACTTTGCCACAAATACGGCACTCATGTGGTACTGCTACCATTACATTAAAAGGACGCCACTCAACTGTAATAAACCTCTCGTATTTATCATTCAATAACTGCTGGTATTCCTCAATAGATAACGTTTTAAAGCTAGCTACTTCATAGCTTCTAATTTCATTTTCAAATTCTGTATACATTTTATTCCCCCTATTTACTGCACGCCTAATAGCCCCACTAATGGCACAGTACGGCGGCGTATTCTTATCTCTTTTCTTTATTACTTATGACAGTATTCTTTTCATAGATATTATCTTTAGATAGAAACAACGGGCGAAGCCCTATTTTAATTCTTTGTCTTAATTCTTTATACTGTAATTCTTTATAACCGCCTTTTTTTCGTTTCATAGAAATTGGTTTCTTCCTACCTTTAAACCCTAATTTTCCAAGTAACACACATATGTGATTAATAACTTTTGTGATTAATAAAAGCTGAAAATCCTTGTAACTAAAGGGTTTCCTTTTTTCATAAAGCACACAACGTATGTGAATTACTATCTCGCCTACAATTTCGCCAACTTTCCCCGCATACTTCTTTCCGCTTCTTCTTCCAATTGTCTAGCGTTGTCCTGTACGGGTGGTTCTGGCGTTGAATTTACCTTACTTTTAGCCTTCAATGCTTCACGTTGTTTCTCCGCTTTTTCTAGTTTTTGCTGATATCCCTCTAAACGCCCCTTGTCTTTCTTTTCTTTCTTATCAATAGCAGCAATACGCTGGTCATTTTTGGCTTTTAAGTCGGGAAATATTTCGCCCAAATCTTCTTTCTCATATGGAGTAAAAACATAATAAATATTTTTGTTTCCGTACTCATAATTCTTTTCTTTAATTATCAGCCCTGCCCGTTCCAATCGCTTTACTGAATTACTTACGGTTTCCCCGTTCATTCCTGTTACCTTCGCTAAGTCACTGATTTTAGGAAAAGCGTAACCATATTCAACATTGGTATATTGAATTAAATTAAGGTATGTCAGTACATCCGCTGGTAAAATTAGTCCTAATTGCGTGTAGTAATTCAACTGTATAGGGCAGATTACATAATTAGTGGTAATGTTTCCTTTTGCTAATGTCCCACTTACTGGAATTTGAATGTTTTGTTTAGTTGTCTTTTTATTCATGTGTAAGTTCCTCCTTCATGTGCGTTGCAAAAAGGTAGTACCTGAATCACACCCAAACGGGACATTAAATTTGTGATTAATAAAAAAAGAAGGCAAACCACAATGGCTGCCTTCACTATCTCATGTTATTTATTTTGTTTTACCTTCAGCTTTGTCTTTTGCTTCTTGCTGTAACTGTAATCCTAATGAGAGTAGGGCAAATGCTGGTAATCCTTGCAAAATACTAGTATCGCCTTGTTTTATCTTGTCTAGCAGTTCTTTGCTGTATTGCATTGTTATTCGTTCCCTTCTTGTCCATAGTCACGAATAATAAAGCTGTTACCCTTAACGGTGTTATGTCCGTTCGTAGCTTGAATAAAGTCTGAAGGTGTAATGTTTAGATACCCTACTTCTAATGGTGTTGACGTGTTAATTGTTCTACGTTGGTAGTTGTAAGCTTCAATAATCACACTATCACCAGCTAAACAGTCATATACATCAGTAACAAAGGTTTCCTTATCAGTTTCCAGCATTACACTAACGTCAGCTACAGACTGCATAATATCAGAAAGCCCCACACGTACAGCTTTATTCATTTCTTCAGTGAATGCGGCACTTAATTCCCTGCGGTCTTCATTAATTGCTTGTGCGACTGCTGGGGCATGTTTTAACCGTGCCTGTGTCTTACGTTCTGTACATTCTTCTAAGTACACATCAAGTGCTTGTAACTCAGTTACTAGGTGCTGTTGTTCATTTTGCAAATAAATACGTTCACCAATTTCAAAAGTCGCTTCCATATCAGCAAGCACTTTCGTTAATTCAGCTTGTTTCACTCCTTGCTGTTCCTCAATACTATTAGCGTACTTTTCAATATCAGCCATATCTTTCTGAAATGCTTGAATAGATTTCTTTGTATGACGGTGTGGCTTATATCCTGCAATTACTTTATCTAATTCTTTTCTATCAATTTGAAATAACATTTGTATTTTCCCCTTTCTTTTGTCCTTGCTGTTTCTTAGCAAACATTACAGCTTGTATAGCTAATTTTGTTTCTTTTATGCTAATAGCTGTTTCCTTTTCGGTTGTACGTAAATGAAATAACTTATCTAAAAGGGCGTTTGCTTTGTTGTCTAACTGTTCATCGGTATAGCCCTTTGTTAAAATAGCAGCACTCAATCTTTCTAATTTCTTTGTCATACTTTGTACCCACGTCTGGATTTGATTTCCATTAGCTTTCTATAAGAATCAATTTCTACCCTGTCGATACGATAGCGGCGTTTTAATTCCTCTACACGGGCATAAACATTTGGACTAAAATCTTCAACGTTTCCGCTTTCGTATTCGCTAATCATTCTTTGACTTACCCCTAGCTTTCCAGCTACATCAGCTTGTGTTAAATTGCGTGAAAGCCGAATGTACCGAAGCATTTGCGGCTTAATTTCAGGTTTATAGGGTAAGCCCTTATAATCTCCAAGCATTATTAAATACCCCCTTTGATAGTTTAAATAGTTTCATTTCTCCTTTTGCTGGTACAAAAAATCCCCCACATCAAATGACATAGGGGCTAAGGTAGAAAATTGTACAACATATAAGGAGAATAAGGGGGAAATAAAAAAACGCACACAATGAAGTATGCAGTCTTATAAGTTCCCCCTATACTAATGTGTGAGAAATAGAGGGAGTTTACAGGTGTATTTTAGAATTATTTTCAATTTCCAGCTATGTATTACAAGGGTTCTTTCTTCTCTTTTGGTCAAGCTTATTATAGAAGAAATTAAAAATACTTTAGCTGAAAAGAAGTTTATTTTTAAATATGCGTTGTACAAAGAATCTAAAGTCTACTATATTATACAATCTATATAACTAATAAAAATTATGGTAAAATAATCCTATAAAAAAGAAAGGAGGTCGTCGACTTGACTATTGAATTATTGCCACAATTTATTAGAGACAATTACGAAGTACATGAATGGAGACATGCTTGTGCCATATTAAAGGAAGATTTTCCAAATGAGTGGAATGAAATTATAGATGTATTAAGTAATTTTAGGTTACTGAGAAGTGATATTGTACAAGCAGGTGGGCGTAAATCACCAATTTCAAATAAAATTGACTCGCATTTTTATAGCTTAGAGTGGAAAGAGAAATCATTTGATACTAAGATTGTAATCGATGAAAGCGAACTAGAATCTCCAACTCATAGTATTGATTGTTTCAAAAATAGAATTGCTGTTGAAATTGAATGGAATAATAAGGACCCTTTTTACGATAGAGACTTAAATAACTTCCGTTTATTATTTGACCTTAGGGCTGTTAGTGTTGGTGTAATTATTACCCGATGTACTCACTTACAATCAATCTTTAATAATCTTGGAAAAGGAAGTTCTTATGGGGCTTCTACAACGCATATGGACAAATTAGTACCACGTATTGAAGGCGGCAGTGGTGGCGGTTGCCCGATTTTAGTTTTCGGAATTAAAGATAACCTTTATGTAGAAAATATTTAAAATCATGAGGTAGAAAATATGACTATAAAATTCGATGACTCATGGATAGAAGCACACTATCATATCGCTGAGAAAAAGAATGGTTTAACTATACTTAAATCCCGCCATCCTGATAGATGGAAAGAAATAAAATTTGTTTTAAGTAACTTTAGATTATTGTATTCTGAAGTAGCTAGTTCTGGTGGTGGAAAATCTAAAGTTACACAAAGACTGGAAAAACTTTTCAAAAAAAAAGGATGGAGAGGGGTAGAAGTAGAACACTCTAGCGTTATTAGAATCGGGAAAAATTTCAACAAGAAAAATAAAGTGGTCTACAAAAGAATTAAAGGAACCTCCGAAACTCACGAACTTGATTTATTCAAAAAACAAGTTGGCATTGAGATTGAATGGAACAACAAACATCAATTTTTTTCTAGAGATTTAGAATTATTTTCATATCTGTACGAGGTCGAAGCTATAGAGGTTGGGGTAATTATTACAAGGCACCACGACTTAGAACACCTATTCAAAAGATTAGGTGTTAGTACCGTTAACGATAAATCTAAGGGGAAACCTATAGCCGATAAATACGGAGAAACAACAACTCAAACAGATAAGCTTGAGAAATTACTTAAAACTAACAGGTTCACTTGCCCTTTAGTAGTAATAGGAATAACAGAAGACATTTTTACATATTGGTAATTAAAAGGTCGTAGGTATTACGACCTTTTAATTATTATGAACGCTTAATTAATATTAAACATTCCAATACATTTCTACTTTTATCTTCTTTACGTCCCATTGTACTGTGTGCGTAGTCCTGTAAGCGAAATTCAATTGAATAATTATCATCAAACGTACTCTTCGCTATTTGAATTACTTCGTCCGCTTCAATCATACCAGTATCACTGTAACTCAATACTAGATTCGATTGTTTCTCATTTATCTTTTCAAACATGGATTGAAACGCTTTTTTAACTTTCGTTTTAATACAGAATGGTGACTGGTGACGGTCTGTACGATATCTTCCTTTAAATTTCACTTCAGGATAATCATAACGCACAAGTGTTTCAATTGCATGATAAAAGCGTGAATAGTGTACAAAACAATATGGTGGGTCAGCGTAAACCGTAGAATTGTTTTCTATGCTTTCCAAACAGTCCATATAGTCCACTGAAATTACTTTATGTTGTAAGGGATTTTCCCCTAATGTTTGTTGAAATTCTGTAAACTTTCTTTCAAAGAATGAAGCTATATCTTTTCTACGATAAATCAGTATGTCTTCCATTGATTTAATATCTTTAGCATCCCTATATTGTGCGTAATGTCCCGTACTTTGTGAGTTATAAGACATAGCAAACATTAGGCTAGCTAGGATTGGATAAAACACTGGTTCATCTTTGTACCTGTCTGCTACTTCCCTTATAGCATCAATCCATAGACATTGTTCAAAATTCCAATATGTCCCTGAATAATTCTTTACGAACAAGTGAAAAGGAAACTCGGAAAAATCCATGTTAATTAATTCTTGCTGTGCTTTTTCTAACTCGTTAAACTCTTCTAATGTAAATTCACGGTTATAATTAAACACTAAATCAGGGTATGAGTTTTTAAATACATTAACTAGTTCTTCAGCTTCTGCTAATGTATCTTGAAGAATATTTGGGTACTTGTCCCATTCATAGTTAGATAAATATGTGTTTGCTAAAACTGCTGAATACTGTTGAATGTCATTTGACATCATAGGTACTTGATTACGCAATGCCCCTGACAACACGGTTGTTCCTGCGAATAAGTCAACTACTGTGCCTCCTGAGTAGCATTCATTAATTCCTTCTACCACATACTCAATGATAGCACGTTTAGAACCCATGTATTTGATGATAGAAGGTATACTGCCTTCTACGTATAATCCATTATTATCCTGTAAATTATTTTGTACCATTTGTGGGTTATTTTTTAATGTTTCTGTCATAATATCGTTCCCCCTAAAAAGTAAGTATACCATTTAAACCACAATTCTTAATAGCATTTAACTCATTAAATAAATTCATAAAATATCCCATTAGCAGCATTTAGCAGTTTAGGTCTTATATGAACTCCTTCTTGTATTTCTTCAATTAAGCAATAATATAAGCCATCTAATTTTTTCTGTAACGTTCCGTAATAATAAGCATACATATTACGAACCTTCCCTAATTTAATGTTTCTAATCGTTTGTTTAAACGCTTCTAATCCTTCATGCAATAATTCACTACCTTCATATACAGGCTTCAGTTTATTTACGGAAATAGAATACATCTTGTATAATTCCTCAATTATTGCTGCATTGTCAAAGAAGCATTTTACAAGGTTTGTAAATGCACTAGGAACTCTTTCTGAAACAAATTCAGCGTTTAATTCTGTATGTTTCCCATTTTTCACATTTTCTTTTTGATTATTAATAAATACGTCTTTATTACGTTTATTTATATTTTGATTGTTAGTTTCAGAAGGGTTATTAGTTTTATTTGGTACGTCAATTTTTGCTTTTTTCACTACATCATTTTGTTCTTTAATGTCGATTTTTGATTGATAACATTGAAATACATATACATTATGTCCCTGAAAATTACCTCGTTTTGTATTATGTACAACAATTAAACCAAGTTCCTTTGCTTTGCGTAGCATACGTTCAAAGGTACTTCTTGAAATGCCTATGCTACCTTCATGAGTAGCTGAAATAATGGTTTGAATTTTAGCATTAGAGACACCAGCAAACTTACAACCATAACGAATAAGACGCTTTAATGCGACTAATTCACCTTTAGTAAATTCCTTTTTAATATCCACTAACCACTGTTCTACATTATTATTAAATTCTTTTATATCCCTAAATCGTGATAAATGCTTAAATTTTGTAATGCTTCCAGCCTTCATATTCCCCAAGTTCCCCTCTCGTTCGGGAACATTCCAACACATACCTCTTATTTATCTAAAAAAGGCAGCAAGAAACGAAACCTCTTGCATTATATTTTTTAAAAAATTATAATGGAGGTGCTAAATGTATGGAACGTCCGTTATTTAGGTTTTGTACGACTTTTAAATTAGAGTCACCTATGGCAGTGAAGTGCACCCCAATTGTTAGACACAGTCTAACAATTGGAGGTGCATTTTTTATGGCTAAATTTTCTTCAAAAGAAAAAATCCAAGCGGTGAAACGATATTTAGATGGTACAGAAAG
>NZ_KZ268522.1:0-50238 GCF_002218325.1 Bacillus sp. M13(2017)
CACGCCGCCAGCGTTCATCCTGAGCCAGGATCAAACTCTCCAATAAAGTTAGTTTGTCTAGCATCTAAAATAAAAATTGACGTTTCACGTTGTTTGTTTCGTTCAGTTTTCAAAGAACTTGTCCGTCGCTTCAGAAGCGACTTCATCATATTAACATCTTCATTTTTCGATGTCAACTAAGTTTTAAAATTTCTTTTTTGTCGTTTTCTGCGTTTCCGCATCAGCGACGTTTATTAATATACCATCACACTTTTTAAATAACAAGTGTTTTTTTATAAAAATATAAAAAAATTATCTACCCTACTTTCTTCTATAGAAATAACTATTATCCTCTCTACTAAAAATAGTTATTCTGATTGTATACTACTACACTTCATTCAACAAAATTGAATTTCACAATACCTTCCCAAATTTTCATTCTCTTCTATATTAAGGTTTATAATAATTATCCTTCTATAAAATAACTATACAAATTAGCCGTAAGAAAAATCCCATCTACATTAAACAGCCACTCACGCGCATTATCCCCTTCCTTCTCATTCGAAAATTCCCCCCTACAAATTAACAACATTCCAATCCTAATATAAATTTAAGGGTATTGTTAGAATTTTTTTACATTTAATTAATGAAAAATATCCATTTTTTGTTATATAGTAAGAAAGGACGCACTCAACTATAAATAAACCAATGGAGGAATTATTTTATGGATAGGTTAACAAAGTTTTCATTAAAAAACCGAGCTGCCATTATCATCATGATCTTTCTCATTTCCATACTCGGTGTTTATTCCGGCTCTAAATTACCTATGGAATTTTTACCAAGTATCGACAATCCGGCAATTACCGTCACAACCTTATCTCAAGGACTCGACGCTGAAACGATGACAAAGGATGTAACTGATCCTCTCGAAAAACAATTTCGCAATTTAGAACACGTCGACACCATTACTTCTTCTACATACGAGGGATTATCACGTATTGACATTGCGTATACATCAAAAGCAAACATGAAAGATGCAGCACGCGAAGTCGAAAAAGCCGTCAATACAATTAAATTACCTAAAGATGTAACCAAGCCCGTAGTTAGTCAATTAAACACTTCTATGATTCCACTCGCTCAAATTACTATCCAGAAACAAAACGGTTTTTCAAAAGCAGATGAAAAACAAATTGAAAAAGAAATCGTACCACAACTCGAAAACATTGATGGTGTTGCCAACGTTATGTTTTTCGGAAAATCCACCTCTGAATTATCTATCGTACTTGATCCGAACCAATTAAAAAATAAAAACGTAACATCACAGCAGGTACTAACTGTTTTACAAGGAAAAGAAACTTCTACTCCAGCTGGGGCAATTACTGTTAATCAGGAAGAATACAACCTCCGCGTCATTGGGGACATAAAAAATGTAAATGCCATTAAAAACATCACTGTGGCACCCCAGGTGAAATTGGAAGACATTGCTCAAATTGAAATTAAACAACACTACGATACAATCTCACATATAAACGGAGAAGAAGGCACAGGATTAATCATCATGAAAGAACCGAGTAAAAATGCAGTTGCCATTGGAAAAGAGATTGATAAAAAAGTTAAAGAGATAGATAAGGAATATAAAGATCAATTTTCTATTAAACTTTTGGCTTCAACCCATGAACAAGTTGAAAATGCTGTTACTAACATGGGAAAAGAAGTAATACTTGGAGCAATCGCTGCAACTCTAATTATCTTAATCTTTTTACGTAACTTCCGAACAACACTCATCGCTGTTGTCAGTATTCCATTATCTATTTTATTAACACTCTTTTTACTACATCAATCTAACATTACGCTTAACATTTTAACACTCGGTGGTTTAGCTGTTGCAGTTGGACGTCTCGTCGATGATAGTATCGTTGTCATCGAGAATATTTTCCGCCGTTTACAAAAAGATTCTTTCTCTAAAGATATCATTCTCGATGCAACGAAAGAAGTCGCAGTCGCAATTACTTCTTCTACTTTAACAACGGTTGCTGTTTTTTTACCTATCGGCCTCGTATCAGGAGCAATCGGAAAATTAATGTTACCTATGGTATTAGCAGTTGTATATTCTATTCTATCCTCCTTAATCGTTGCACTAACAGTTGTTCCACTTATGGCTTTTTTACTACTCAAAAAAACAAAGCATCGAAAGCCAAGTTCTTCATCACGATATGTCGCTACGTTAAAGTGGGCTCTTTCTCATAAATTCATTATTCTACTTACTGCATTTTTATTATTTGTAGGATCAATTGCAGCCTATATATTACTACCGAAAGCAAACATAAAATCTGAAGACGACACAATGTTATCTATTAACATGACATTTCCAGCAGATTATAATGCTGAATCTCAAAAACAAAAAGCATTTGATTTTGAAAAGAAATTACTTTCTAATTCAGATATAACAGACGTTATTTTACGAATGGGATCTAGCGCAGAAGATGCACAATGGGGGCAAACAACTAAAAATAACCTCGCTAGTATATTCGTAGTCTTTAAAAAAGGTTCTGATATTGATCAATATATTAAAGAGTTAAAAAAGGAAAATAAAACTTTTGAGCCTGCTGAACTTGATTATATAAAAACAAGTTATTCAAGCTCTGGCGGCGGCAATAACTTACAATTTAACGTAACAGCTACTAACGAAGCGAATTTAAAAGAGGCGGCTACTATCGTTGAAACAAAACTAAAAAGCATGGATGATCTTTCTAAAGTAAAAACAAATTTAGAAGACTCTAAGAAAGAATGGCAAATTCATATTGATCAAACAAAGGCTGAACAACTAGGTTTAACACCAGAAATAGCTGCGCAACAAGTAGCATTCCTTATGAAGAAATCACCTATTGGCGAAATTACAATTAATAACGAAAAAACTACTATTATGATAGAACACAAAAAAGAAAACATTAATAAACAAGAAGATATTTTAAATACAAACATACTATCACCTATTAATGGCCCAATACCTTTAAAAGACATCGCAACTATTTCAGAAAAACAAACGCAAACAGAAATTTTCCATAAAGATGGAAAAGAAACAATCCAAATTACCGCCGAAGCTTCAAATGAAGATTTGAGCAAAGTAAACACAGCAGTAAATAAAGCGATAACTGACTTAGATTTACCTAGCGGTGCAAAAGTAAATATCGCAGGAGCTACTGAATCTATGCAAGAGAATTTTACAGATTTATTCAAAATTATGGGGATTGCAATCGGTATTGTATATTTAATTATGGTTATCACCTTCGGGCAAGCACGTGCTCCTTTTGCAATCCTATTCTCCTTGCCGCTAGCTACTGTCGGTGGTATTTTAGGATTACTCATTTCACGAACACCTGTTGATGTAAATTCCTTAATTGGCGCATTAATGTTAATCGGTATTGTTGTTACAAACGCTATTGTATTAATAGAAAGAGTCCAACAAAATCGGGAACACGGGATGGAAACAAAAGAAGCCTTACTTGAAGCAGGTTCTACTAGACTACGCCCAATTATTATGACAGCTATTACAACAATCGTTGCTATGCTCCCACTCCTATTTGGCCAATCCCAAGCAGGAAGTATGGTATCAAAAAGTTTAGCCGTCGTTGTCATCGGTGGTTTGGCAGTCTCAACTGTTCTTACATTAGTAGTCGTTCCAGTTATGTATGAACTGTTAGATAAAATTGGGAGAAAAAGACGCTCCCGTAGGAAAATCAGCACTTCTACAGAAACACCTGATATTTAAAAACAAAAGGCGTTATCTTCAAAAATGAAGATAACGCCTTTTCTCTACTTAATCATATAATGCATCATTTTTTCCACATATCGCTCTATAGGTTTACTAGAATCCACAATAAGATATTCATTATTTGAAGGTCTTTTACTACCATTTAACCACTTTTTAAAACCTACTTCCGACTCCACCTTTTCAATTTGACTGATCATACGCTTACGTGTTTGCAGTCTCCTATTAATCTCTTCCATATCATTAAGATAACACTCAATATATTTATATTTCACACCATGTTTATTTGATAGTTCAATCCCTTTTTCAACCATTCCCTCATATAAACACGGACTATCCAATATAACACTATGCCCTTGTTCTAAATAAGAATCAATCAATACCCATTCGGCATCATACGCAAGCCCTCCAACAATCGTTGATTCAATTCCTTTTACTTTTAATGATTTTAACAACGCGGATTTCAAAACATCATGATCTACAATTACAGCACCTGTTGATTTCGCTATATACTTAGAAACTGTCGATTTTCCTGACCCAGGAAAACCTGACATTTGCAGAAAAAACAAATTAAAACTCCTCTCTAAATTACATCTGTTCTTCTTTATAATTAATTACAAATTCAACAATCATTACATCCATTCCTTCTATATTAAAATACAAAAGAACCCCCTACTTATAAATAGAGAGTTCTCCTTTGTAACTTATGCCGCTTTTACCTTCTTCGTCGTTTTACTTTTTCTTTTCGTTCCTGTAAAACGCTTGTGTAATATAGACGCTACCAAGCGTGAAATAACATTGAATAATAATACCATAATAATTAATACAGCTGCAGATTTTGTCGCAATCAACTTCGCATCTGGAATAACTCCTTCAGAATTTAATTTCCAAATGTGAACCGCTAATGTTTCAGCTGGTCTAAACGGATTTAAAGGATGCGCAGGACTTGAGAAATCCGCTGCTGAATTTAAAATCGGCGATGTTAAACCCGCTGTGTAAATTAATGCTGCCGCTTCTCCAAATATACGACCCGCCGCTAAAATAATACCTGTAATAATTTGCGGTAATGACGATGGGATAATAATACGAGCAATCGTTTGCCACTTCGTTGCACCTAATCCAAGACTTGCCTCTTTTACATTATGAGGAACTTCTGAAATCGCATTTTCACAAACACGTGTTAAACCTGGTAAATTTAAAATAGTTAAAGCAAGAGCACCACCCATTACTGTGTATCCCCAGCCTGTCATTGTAACGAACACTAACAAACCGAATAAACCAACAACAATCGAAGGTAAAGACGCCATTGTCTCAATACATAAACGAACAAAATTTAAAAAACGTCCTTGTTTTGCGTACTCCGCTAAATATATTCCAGCACCTAAACCAAGAGGAATAGATATAACAAGCGTTATAACAAGCATGTAGAAGGAATTGAATAACTGTGGACCAATCCCACCACCAGCTCTTGTATTACTTGGTTCTCCAAACAAGAAATTAGGATCCCAAAATCCCCATCCCTTTTGCAGAATTTCAAACACTAAGAATACTAGTAAAGCTACAACAAAAGCTGCAACTGCATAAAAGATACCTGTCCAAACTTTATTTACCGTTCTTGCATTCATTATTATCGCTCACCTCTTTGCCCAATCGCTCGAATTACTAAAATAAACAGGAATGAAATAACAAGTAAAATCATCGCTAAAGTCCATAGCGCATTGTTCCAAGCAGTTCCGTTTAATGTATTTGTCATGTCCATTGTCAAAATACCAGTTAACGTTGCTGTCGGACTGTATATTCCTTCTGGTAATTTAATTGTGTTCCCGATTACCATTTGAACCGCTAATGCTTCACCAAAAGCACGCGCTAAACCTAAAACAATACCTGTTAAAATCCCTTTTTTCGCAGCAGGAACAATCACTCGGCTAACCGCTTGCCATTTCGTTGACCCTAAACCATAAGAAGCTTCTAAATAATCAAATGGAACAGAGCGTATTGCATCAGAAGCGATACTAGCAATAGTAGGTAAAATCATAATACTTAATACAACAATACCTGCAATTAAACTAAAGCCCACTCCTCCAAACGAATCACGTAATAGCGGCACTAAAATCGTAACCCCTAATAACCCGTATACAACCGAAGGAATACCAACTAATAATTCTAAAACAGGCTTCAATACTTTATTTCCAAACTTCGGCGAAATTAAATTCATGAATATAGCAAGAGCTATAGCAATTGGCGCACTAATAATAACCGCACCTAACGAAACCACTGTTGAACCTACAATGAAAATCAAAGCCCCGAAGGTTCCTTCGTCAGCATTTGGATTCCATTTTGTGGATGTTAACATCTCAGTAAATGAAATACCGCTTTGTGTAAAAGATTGAATACCTTTACCACAAATAAACGCGATAATAGCTAATGTAATTAAAACAATAAAAATACCACAAAACGTAACAAGCGATCTTCCTATATATTCACTTTTTACGTAATTAATTTGTTTTTTCCCCTTCATCACAGGTCAGACCCCACTTCATAGATTGAAATGAACAGGACTGGCCTTGCAGCCAGCCCCATAAACTTTATTACTTATTTAATTTAGACATTGGGATGTAACCCATATCTTCTACTTGCTTTTCAAAGTCTTTACCTTTTACATAATCAATGTAAGCTTTTGTTGCTTCTTTCGCTTCACCTTTTGTTACCATGTACTCGTAAGACCAGAATGGATATTTACCAGACGAAATGTTTTCAACTTTTGGTTCAGCACCATCAATTTTCACTGTTTGTAGTGCACCTTTTTTGTCGCCAACCATGTAAGACATCGCTAAATAACTTACTGAACCTGGAGTAGAGTTAATCGCTTGCTCTACTGCACCGTTAGAATCTTGTGTCGTACCAGTTCCATCATTAATCTTTGCTTCTTTCATAACTGTCTTTTCAAATGTAGCACGTGTACCAGATGAAGCCGGACGGTTAATTACGTTGATTTTTTCATCTTTCCCGCCTACCTCTTTCCAGTTTGTTACTTTTCCAGTGAAGATATCTTGTACTTGTTGCACTGTTAAGTTATCAACTTTTACATCTTTATTTACGACAAGTGCGAATGCAATACCCGCAACCTTGTTATCTACTAATTCTTTCGCTTTTTCAGCATCTTTTATTTTATCTCCTGATGGAACATCTGAATTACCAATTTGTACTGCACCCGATGCTACTTGGTTAATCCCAGTTCCACTACCGCCACCTTGTACTTGAATAGAAACTTTTGAATTTTTCTCCATGAATTTCTTTCCAGCTTCCTCCGCAAGAGGTAGAAGAGCTGTAGAACCAGCTGCTGCAATCGTACCTGATAACTCTTGTTTTGTATTATCGCTTCCTTTAGCAGTTTCTTTACTAGCTGTATCTTCTGCTTTCCCACATCCAACTAACGCTCCTGCCACCACTAAAGCTGCTAAAGAAAATTTAATACCTTTTTTCATAACCATGTCTTGTACCCCCATTTGGATTATCGCTTTTCGAATTCATTTTCTTTCGAACACAAATTCATTGTAGGACAACAATATTATGTGAGTGTTAAGCAATTTTTAATTTTAAGTAAATGACGATAATACTCTTTAAAAGCTAGGAATCCCAACATTTATAGTTAAAGAATCCAACAAAAACCACACTAACTATGCTGTAATGTAAATTTATTCTTAACAATGTAAATTCAATGTAAATGTTTTTCTATCTTTTCCCTTTCTAGTTAAAGTTAGATTTACAATTCCGCGCATTTTGTAACTTTTACACGCCTAATTTGTGAACATTAAAAAGAATTTCAGTAATATTTTTTAGTACAACTAAATAAATTGGAACAATTCTAAAATTAAATGAATATTTTTAAAGTACTAATTGACAACATAATCCAACGTGGTCTACTATATTACTAACAAAAAGTTTACCTTAGGAAACTTTTTAAACTTAAACTAACAATATAGAGATGAGGTAACTTTTATGGTATCGGCTAATAAAAAACCACTTTCCGAATTTAGAACAGGAGAGTTTGTACAAATTGAGAAGATACAATTAGAAGGAACTATGAAACGACGTTTATTAGATTTGGGATTTATCCCTGGGGCAACGATTAAAGTATTGCAACGCAGTCCACTTGGAGATCCAGTTGCTTATCAAGTAAGCAACACAACTATTGCACTGCGCAAAGAAGAAAGCTCCCTTATTTTCGGGGTATTAATAGGAGATGATTTCAGATGAGCAAACATCGTATCGCTTTAGCTGGTAACCCGAATACCGGGAAAAGTACATTATTTAATACTTTAACAGGCTTAAAACAACATACTGGCAACTGGACGGGAAAAACTGTTTTAAAAGCTGAAGGGGAATATGAACATAACGGAAGTAAATATACATTAATAGATTTACCTGGAACTTACTCACTATATTCAAACTCTGCGGATGAAGAAGTAGCAAGGGATTATATTATATTTGAAAAACCAGAAGTAACTGTAGTCGTTGTAGATGCAACTGCAATGGAAAGAAATTTAAATTTAGCACTTCAAGTGATTGAAATGACGAGTAACGTAGTCATTTGTATTAACTTAATTGATGAAGCTGAGAAAAAAGGCATCGTTATCGATGAAAAGAAATTAGCAAAATCACTTGGTGTGCCTGTCGTTAAAATTTCAGCACGTAACCGAGTAGGTATTGGTCATTTGCTAAATGTTATTGCAAAAGTAGCAAATAAAAAACTAATTCCAACACCAATTAAAATTACTTACAGCGAAAAAATCGAAAATATGATTCAGGAATTAGAACCACAAATTTATAAAGTGTTCGGTGATACGTATCCAGCACGTTGGATTGCGTTACGTATACTAGATGGAGATAAAAATTTCTTAACTACACTTCAAAAACACCATAATGAACCACTTGTAAGGGAGGTCGTAATTAATGGAATCTCACTCAGCCAGTAAAGCTCTTCCATTAGACTATATTATTCAACATGCACAAACACTTTCAAAAGAAGATATACGAGATGATATAGTCGGAGATATTTACCGAACATCTGCAAGCATATGTAAAGAATCCGTCCAATATACAAATACTGATAAATTATATCGTTCCGAAAAACTAGATAAAGTTTTCACATCTCCAATATGGGGATTCCCAATTATGCTTGGTATTTTATCTATTATTTTTTATCTTACAATTGCAGGCGCTAACGTACCATCTGATATGATTGCCGAATTCTTCGGATGGGCCGAAGGATATTTAACATCTTGGTTCCAAGCAGCACATGCACCTGAATGGTTACACGGCATTTTAATACTTGGTTTATTCCGTGGTATCGGTGCTGTTATTAGCGTTATGTTACCACCTATGGCAATCTTTTTCCCTATGTTCGCGCTATTAGAAAACTACGGATACTTACCACGTGTCGCGTTTAATATGGACCGCTTATTCAAACGATCCGGTGCACACGGGAAACAATCTTTAACAATGGCAATGGGATTTGGTTGTAATGCAGCAGCCATTATGTCAACACGTATCATTGAATCACCACGTGAACGTATGCTAGCAATCTTAACAAACAACTTCGTACCTTGTAACGGTCGCTGGCCTATGTTAATTTTAATGGCCTCATTATTTATGGCTGCTGGTTATACAGGTAGTATGCAAACACTTGTTACTGCCGGCGTTGTAGTTGGAATGGTTGGACTTGGTATTATTATGACATTAACCGTTTCTTGGGTACTATCAAAAACAGCTTTAAAAGGCGTTCCAACTCACTACACACTTGAGTTACCGCCGTACCGTAAGCCAAAGGTTTGGAATACAATTGTGCGTGCAACACTCGATAAATCAGTCTATGTTTTAAAACGAGCTGTTGTTGTAGCTGCCCCTGCGGCTGCATTAACTTGGTTACTAGCTAATATTTTCATCGGTGATACAAGTCTACTTATGTATTTTGTAAACTTCCTGGATCCATTCGCTAAAATGTTAGGACTTGATGGCTTTATTCTAGCTGCGTTCATTCTTGGACTACCAGCAAATGAAATTGTTATCCCAATTTTATTAATGTCTTACTTATCAACCGGGGCTTTAACTGAAATAGATGATTTTAATCAAATTAAAAATTTATTCTTAGAAAATGGTTGGACTTGGTTAACAGCGTTAAACACAATGTTGTTCTCACTTCTTCATTTCCCATGTGGAACAACACTGGTTAACATATATAAAGAAACAAAAAGTGCAAAATGGACATTCTTATCGTTTGCAATCCCTACCGTTATCGCTATTGTTGTGACATTCCTCTCTACACAATTGGTACATTGGTTAGGGCTTGTATAAAGCAAAGCATACATAGAAGGTATCCCCCTTCACATATGCTTTGTATAAAAGAAACCTGAAATCATTCAGGTTTCTTTTTTTGCACATCAGTATTCCAAGGTTGCGCTCCATACGTTGTGAGTTTCTTATGAATAAAGTATATGGCTCCTGGAAGAATCGCTATTAATATTGTGCAACTAATTCCTAATCCAGTAAACAACTTCCATCACCTTACTTCACTTTCTTTGGTAATGCTGAACCTGAATGTTCAATTGTTGGATCAACGTGAACATTAATTTCAGCATTACTAAAATAATTCTGACCTTGATCCCAATTCTTACTAATTTTCTTCCACTCTTTATAATTATGCCTCTTATATACCTCTCCTAATTCCAATACATCTACCTTATATTTTTTTTGAACAAGCTGTATAGACTTTTCAATACGCTTCTTCATTTCCTTTGAAATCTCTTTCTTTAAAAACTTTTCATTCATCACTTGTTTCGGTTCATTAAAATGTAACTCAGCTAATATGCCTTCTGTGGACAAATGAATATCAAACTTCGGTTTTGTAGCATTTTCAGTAGACACCTGAATCTTTCGGCGCAACTTATGAATTTCATATGTAATGAGCTGATTCTTTTTACGAACAGTAAAGAAACCTCCAATTTTTTTACCTATTACATAGTTCATTCCTAATGTTTGTTCTCCACTCAAAGTTCCAACGCACTTATTATCCTTTCCACGGATCAATGCCGCTCCTTCCATTTGTACTCCTTGTTTAGTTAATCCTAAGAGAGGTAATGCAAAACTTCGATCTGCGATCATTTTCCCTTGTACCTCACCAATTCTCGCCGCCTCAATCATTTGAGCGTTTTTCGGAGGATGTTCAGCTAACATATCAATGTACTGCGCCGGTAAGTTTTCAGGTTTGGCGCTCTGTTTTAAAATAGATTCTGCATTTTTCTTGGAAACGAACAAACGAATATTTCTTCTCATTTCATGATCACGAAAATATACATCTAACGTATTTTGCAAAACATACGGATTCGCTAGTAATTCATCCGAAAAAATAATGACTTGTATATGCGGAAAAAATAATGTTCGACTAATTTTTTTAGCAATTATTCTTATTTGCTCGAAGACGCTATCTGCTTTCGCACTTACGTTAATATAATTTTCACTATCTCCATCGCCCTGTCCACCTTGTTGTGCTAACTTACTGGGAAGTACCATCTGATACGTCCCTTTCATAATCGGATTTGATTTCTTTTTCTTCACAATATCGTAAGCTGCGCCTACTACAAATCCTCTTTCTTCTATTTCTTCTAGTTCAGAACACCCACTTATAAATCCAGCTAAAACCATAACCATTATAATTTTAAGAAGGTTTTTCATTTCTACCATTCCTTCTTTTTATTTTATATACAATAAAAACTAGCAAAGGAGCTAATACGACAAACCCCATATCTATCCACGCTAAATACGTTCCGTAACTTGATAACGTATCTAAATTACCAGGGAGCATATTCAGCATAAAAATCAGAGGCGCGCTTCCGAAAATAAAAATATGTTTCTTCACTTTCGGAAACATGGCACAAAACAATAAAGATGCGACGTCATAATACATTGCTGTAGTGTTATAAATAGTAATAATCCAAGTCGTAAAAAAAATTGCATCGAACCTTTCTAAAAAGCCTCCACCAATTTCAATTTCTTTCCCTAATTCAATTGTTGGATATGTCAATCCACGAGTTGTCATATACGTAAAAACACTAATACAAGTTACATAAATTAAAATATATGAGAGCACATTTACTATCACGGCTTTTGCAACTGCCATTGGTGCCTTTTTCGCTGTCTTATCATTCAACAACACAGCATAAAACAGAGCTACCTCAAATCCAATAAATGTGAATATAGAATTTTTAACCCCAACAGCGTACTGACTTACTTCCGTTTGAAAAGCTGGAAATAAATTGTTTATTTCCATTAAATTTATATTCAATAAAGAAAGAAGCACTATCGCAATTAAAACAATAGGTAAAAATAGAACATTTAACCTTAATAAGGCCGCTCTTGATCCTGCTATTCCGTAAATAACAACTAGTAAGAAGAAGAAAGACAGTAGTTGTATCGGTGTCTCACTAAATAAATACGTTTGAGAAATAATTGAAATCATTCGCGATTCATATGCTGTCAAAGCAGCAAACGTTAATACTAAAACCATACTAATCGTGTATGCTACCGGCTTTGTCAAATGTGCACTCGTATATTGAACAAAGTTTTGTTTTGGAAATAAAATAGCCACCCTCGTTACAAACCAGCCTAAAACTGCACATATCAATCCACCCAAAAGCAAAATAATCCAACCATCTGAAAATAAAGTTTGGTTAGCAATATCCCTTGGCATAGATAATGCTCCTATACCAATAATGGTCGATGATACCGCAAACCCAATTTCCCGAGATCCAATTTCTTCATCGCCATACTCAAATGGTTTCAATTATTTTCGCTCCTTTGGACGTACTGTAGAATCTTTCGTTTGTAAATATTCCGGTCTCTCTTTCAACATTGATTTTGGCATGCGAATAAACTCCTCTTTCCAATCTTTATAAAATGCAGGAGCAATTGGAGTTGTATACGGTACACCAACACTTGTTAAATTTGTAATATGAACAGCAAGCGCAATAAGAGCTAGAATGATTCCATACAACCCAAAAGCCGTTGCTGCTAATACAAAGACGAAAAGTAAAATCCGAAACGTAATTGTGATGCTATACACTGGAAGTGAAAATGTAGCAATAGCTGTAACCGCAATAATGATAACTAAAAATGGATTTACAATTCCTGCATTCACCGCTGCCTCTCCAATTACAAGACCACCTACAATCCCAATTGTTTGCCCCATCGGTTTCGGCAACCTAATTCCTGCTTCTCGTATTAGCTCCATCGTTAATGCCATCATTAACGTTTCAATATATGCAGGAAACGGAACCCCTTCTCTTGCTCCAGCAATTGAATAAGCCAATTTAGAAGGAATAAGTCCTTGATGATATGAGACGAGCGCTACATACATCGCTGGCATTAAAATCGCAATTATACCAGAACCCATCCGCAAAATTCTTAATAAAGTCCCAATTACCCAGCGCTCATAATGATCTTCCACAGATTGAAAAATATCAACAAATACTAATGGCGCAATAAGAGCAAACGGTGATCCATCCACTAAAATAGCCGCCTTACCTTTCATTAATGAGGCCACAATATTATCAGGCCTTTCTGTGTTCAAAAATTGTGGAAACGGTGACAAATTATTATCTTGAATTAACTGCTCAATCGTTCCCGTCTCAAAAACGACATCTGTCACTATTGATTGAAGACGCCGATCTAACTCTTTTACAATGTAAGGATTAATAACGTCTTCTACATATACTAAAGTTACTTCTTTTTGGGATCTCTTCCCTATAATATAAGATTGAAATCTCAGCTTTGGGTCACGTAAACTACGGCGAATTAACATTTTATTCACGTTAATATCTTCATTTAATCCGATCCTCGGTCCACGTATTAAATCTTCTGTCACTGGTGGTTCTAAACTTCTCTTCTCCCAAGCCCTACTATTAATAACGATAGCAGTTTGAATATTATCAATTAATATAACTGTATCTCCCGCTAAAATCGCATTCATAATGTCTGGAAACTTCGTCTTTACACCAACTTCTGCGATAGAAATAAAACGATCCAATAACGTTTGAACAACGGCTTCCTCACTTGGAATTTCTTCGTATTGCAGCGTACGAACGACATATTTATAAACATTATCCTTGTCTGTTAACCCACATAAAAACACAACCGCACAACGTGTAAAACTCCCAGCAAGAGCAACTTCTCTAATTGTTAAATCATTAGGTGAACCTAACTCATCCCTAATTTCTTTCATAACTTCAAATAAGTTACCTTCAAGCTCTAACAATTTCCCCACCTAACTTCCTTTTCAACAAGTTTTTAGTTAGATTCCGCTAATAGAAGAAAATATATACAAAAAAGAGCTATCTCTTTTCAAAGATAGCTCTAATAAACGAATTACTTTTCTACTATTATGCTGTTTTTCTTTATAGATACACTTTTTGTAAATCCACTAACTACAAACATCACAATCATATTAATTAACAATGCGACTATACCTACATTTAAATCTTTTATAGACTGCGGAAAACTCGGAAACATCGTAGCTATATTAGAGCCCGATAAAGTGATATATGCAACAACTAATAACCCCATTCCCATTCCTGCAATCGCTCCTTGCTTCGTAATAACCTGACGTGGAAACAAGCTACATACAAGTGCAGGGAAAAGTTGTGTAACAATACTGTACCCCATTAATAGAAGGGCTCCTATTGTTTCTCCTCCTTTAAATGTAAATAAAACTGCTACGAGCGTTACTACAGGTACAAATAACTTTGCAGCTTTAGCAACTTGTCTATCTGAAGCAGATGGAACCATCGTTCGATAAATATTTTTCGCTAACAGTGTAGAAGCCGCCATAACAAGCATAGAGCCTGGAACTAACGCCGTTAATACTCCCGCACTACCAATAATTCCAATAAACCAAGGATCAAAAGTTTGTAAAGCAAGACGGAATAACGAAAGATCCACATCCGCTCCCTTTAACCCAGGAACTTGCAATATAGCAGCAAACCCTGCAAAAAATACGAAAAGTAACACTAAAGAATACAATGGCATAATTGCTGCATTTTTACGAAATACTTTTTCATTTTTTGCAGAAAAAGCAGAAGCAAATGTATGAGGCCACATATAAAAACCTAGGGCCGTTAATATAATAGTAGAAACAAACCAAGAAATACTCATTCCTTCTTCAGGTAAAGATAAAAATCCCGGCTTCGCTGCTTCTACAGCCTCAAACATAGGCTGAAATCCTCCATAATAATGATACGGTAAATATATACCTAAAAACATAACGATAAACAGTATCATAATATCCTTCAAAGCAGCCGTCCAAGCCGAACCGTGTATACCTGAAACCATTACATATATAGTTATAACAATAGCACCAATCCATACTGCAACAACAGGTGACACCCTTCCGTAAGAAGCTTCTGAAACGATAATCCCTAGTCCCTTTAACTGTAAAACAAGATATGGGATGATGGAAACAACACCAACAACTGAAACAATAAGTCCAAGCGCTTTACTTCTATATTTCTTCGCAAAAAAATCCGACTGCGAAACAAGGTTATGCTCTTTCGCATACTTCCAAATTGGTGGTAATAAAAAATACGATAAAAGATAAGCTAAAGCACCATATCCCAAAATATAAAAGGTAGGTGCTCCTTTACTATACGCCCAGCCGCTTCCCCCTAAAAATGTAAACGTCGTATAAATCTCACCTGCCATCAGGAGAAAAACAAAAATAGTGCCAAATCCTCTTCCCCCAACTGACCATTGCTCTAAATTCATATCTTTTCCATGTTGTGCCCGAATCCCTAAAAATAGTGCGAGAAACAAAAATAAAATAATGATAAGTAATGCAGTCATTTTACATCCTCCTTATTAGCAGGATCAAACACGTACACAAGCCCCATACAAAGAGATGTAATAAACACTGATAATAATACCCAAAATAATAAAAATGGCATCCCTAATACGTAAGGAGTAACTGAATTCGCAAATATTGGCCCAACTACTAAACAAAGAACTGGGATAAGCGCTAGAATGTGTATTTTCTTCATCTCATTCTCCTTTACTTATAAAGTTCATAATGGCTGATACAAAGACTTCCACTCCAATCGGTAATGCATCTTCGTCAATCGTAAAACGAGGGTGATGATGAGGATATATAATACCTTTCTCTTTATTTCCCGCTCCGATAAAAAAGAATGCCCCTGGTGCCTTTTGTAAAAACGCTGAAAAATCTTCTCCAGCCATCGTCGGCTGCAAACGAACAACTCTATCTCTTCCATAAAGTTGTAATGCCGTTTGTTCAATAAGCTCTGTAACTTCATAATTATTTACAACTGGTCGATATCCATATTCATAAGAAAACGTATATTTCGCTCCGTAAGATTCCGTAATATGCTTCACAATCCGCTCAATCTTCTTCTCTGTTTCACCTCGTAACTCATGTCTTAAACTCCTCACTGTCCCTTCAATCTCCGCTTGCTCTGGTATTACATTATGAGTTGTCCCCGCATGAAATTGCGTAACGGATATTACGAGAGAATCTAATGGATTCGTGAGGCGAGATACAATTTGCTGAAGTTGCGAAACGACTTGTGTACCGATTGCGATACTATCTACCGTTTCATGAGGGATTCCAGCATGTCCACCTTTTCCCTCTATCCTAATTTTAAAAACATCCGGTGCAGCCATTGCAGGACCATAAATAACGCCTATTTTCCCAACCTCTAACGACGCCCAAAGGTGAGCACCAATGATATAATCCACACCTTCCATTACACCTGCCGCAATCATCTCCTCTGCACCACCAGGAAAATTTTCTTCAGCATGTTGGAATAGAAAACGAATCTCCCCTTTAATCTTCTCTCTTGCTTCTACTAACTTATGTACAACCCCAAGTAATATCGCTATATGTCCATCATGGCCACATGCATGCATTACACCCGGATATTTAGAAATAAAGTCAAACTCATTTTCTTCATGAATAGGAAGAGCATCCATATCGGCTCGAACCGCAACTGTTTTGCCCGGCTGTTTACCTACTAACTTTGCCATCACACTATATTTAGTCGGCCGTGACACTTCTAAATATGGGCATTTCCGAAGTATATCGAACACAAACTGCGATGTTTTTTCTTCTTGAAAAGATAACTCTGGATACTTATGAAAATGCCTTCTCCACTCAACTAACTGATTTTTTGACAAAACAAGTTCCTTTGCAACATCCATACCCCTTCACTCCTTCTTCACCAAGTTAAATGTTATTATAACGTGAATTGTTAACTTTTAAAAGAATCTTCTGAATTTTCAATTACAATAAAACAAAAAGAAAAAGCCATCCAAAAGATGACTTTTTCTTTATTATAAAATAGTAATCGCTTGTTTTCCCATTTGCTCCCAAGCTTTCTCAAATTCTGCTCGTGGAACAGCCAAACGTGGATTATTTTTCAGAGGATCATTTACATATACAAAGTTTTGATCATATCCAATTACTACTGCACTATGCTCATAATATGTAATTTTCACTTCGCCTGAACTCGTATTCCATGTTTCAAAACTACTTTCAGCTATCGGCTTAAACGTCGTATTAATAATGACCCATACCGGGGAGCCAGAACTAATTACTTTATATATATCTTGCATGTCTCTACCTGTTAAATTAATTACTTTTTCAGGAACATATTTTTCTGCTAAATCAAAGATTGGTTTATTGTATACACCATATCCAGGCTTTGCCTTTGTATAAATATTTCCTACAAATCCCTCGTAAGGATTTCCACGCAAACCATTTTGTTCAAATGGAACACGATAAATTTCGCTAGCAAGTTGCATCTTATCTACTTGTACACCTTTATATTGCAGCAACATAGCTAAACTTGTCACTTCACATCCTCGAGGTAATTCTGGTAATTGTTTAATAAACGGAACATCTTCAATCATAGCTGCTTCTTTCATTTCAGATAGAAACTCTAAGCGTAAAACTTGCGCCTTTTGCATGATTTTATCTTTCCCTATAAAAAATGCAGCAACAAGTATAATACCAAAAACAAAAAGATATTTTAACTTTTTCATTATAAACAAAACTCCATTAATTATTATTTTACAGACACAACTCTTATCATTGTACCTTTCTTCTTACTAGTTTGCTAGAAAGATCATGTGAATTATCGCTCATAAAATTAATTTTAAAAATTCTAATTATTTTTAATAAAAAGAAAAATAAATATACATTTCCAGAATATTTTGCTAAAATCAAAATTGTTAACATAGTGAAGATATCACCATGTTAACAAACATTCTTAGAGTATTTAGTCATAGTTCGTTTTTTACATACTCCATTCATTTCATAGCAAATAAACCGAGTGTGTGTTGCATCCCCCACTAATGATTAAAAACTCAGAATAAAATGAAGTTCACACATTCAAGAAAATACGGGGTGAGGGGCATATGAATCAACAAATTGAACAAACAAATTTAAAACGAACAATGAAAAGTAGACACCTATTTATGATTGCACTCGGTGGTGTTATCGGAACCGGGCTATTTATGGGATCTGGTCAAATCGTCCATAATGCCGGACCTGGTGGCGCTATTCTTGCATTTTTAGTCGGTGGATTTGTTATGTATTTAACGATGTTATGTCTTGGTGAATTATCTGTTGCTATGCCAGAAGCAGGTTCATTCCAAAGCTATGCAAGCAAATTCATTTCACCTGGTTTTGGATTTGTTGTCGGTTGGATGTATTGGTTAAATTGGGCTGTTACAGTTGGTGTAGAGTTAACAACTGTAAGTATTTTAATGAAACGCTGGTTTCCAGACGTTTCTTCATGGATTTGGTGCGTTACATTTGCAGCAGCGCTCTTCCTCGTAAACGCTTTATCAGCAAAAGCATATGCAGAAGCAGAGTTTTGGTTCGCAAGTGTAAAAGTCGCAACAATCGTTATTTTCATTGTACTTGGTGGGGCTGTTATGTTCGGTTTACTAGACTTTAATGGAAAGCCAGCTCCGATGCTTCATAATTTCACTGAAAATGGCGGGCTATTTCCAAATGGTGCATTAGCTGTTCTTCTTACGATGATTACAGTAAATTACTCCTTCCAAGGAACAGAATTAATCGGAATCGCTTCAGGAGAAAGTGAAAATCCTGAAAAAACAATTCCAAAAGCGATCAAAAATACAATTTGGCGAACTCTCTTCTTCTTCGTCTTAGCGATATCAGTTGTTGTAGGTTTACTCCCATGGCAAGAGGCTAATCTAGTCGAAAGTCCGTTTGTACTTGTTTTTGATGTAGCCGGTGTCCCATATGCAGCGGACATTATGAACTTTGTTATTATTACAGCTGTATTATCCGTTGCTAACTCTGGTCTATACGCAAATTCTCGTATGCTGTGGGCGATGGCAAAACAAGGAATGGCAAGCCCAGCATTTACGAAATTAACTAAAAAAGGTGTACCGCTAAATGCATTAATTTTCAGTCTGATTTTTGCTAGCCTTTCCTTATTAACAAGTGTATTTGCAGCAGATACTGTCTTTCTAGTTTTAACATCTATTGCAGCAATGGCTGCCGTTGTCGTTTGGATGTCAATCGCCGCTTCACAGTTTTTCTTCCGTAGAAATTTCGTGAAAAATGGTGGCGACATAAATGATTTAAAATATCGTACACCGCTCTATCCACTAGTTCCAATCGTAGCGTTCTCGCTCAATTTCATTACATTTGTTAGTTTGGCTTTCATTCCAGATCAAAGAATTGCTCTTTATTGTGGCATTCCATTTATGATTATTTGTTACATTTTATACCAAGTTAAATATAAAAAAATTGTCACACTTGAACAGCCGCGAACTGTCACACGATAAATAAACTAAATATACAAAACATTCAGCTATCTTTCTTATGATAAGATAGCTTTTTTCTATTTCTTGGATATCCTGGTATAACTTTATTTATCTTAAAATTTTCACAATCACGTTTTTCTCTGGAAAATAGTTTACAATGTAATCAAGTTACAAATGATATTCACCTTAAAAAGTGTGCATTTGTGTCTATTTTTTAACAATATATCAAAAACTATTGCCTTCTATAAATTAATAGGTTTATATTGTTTTATTGGCATAGTTTCAATCCAAGGAGAAAGGAGATTTTCAATCGTGCAACTAAAGAAAGCGTTTTGGAAGTTGGCTTCGCTTCTTCCGTTATCATTACTTCTGTTCCTCGGTGGCTGTGATAAAAAACTCGCAGTATTAAATCCGCAAGGACCTGTTGCAAAAGCACAGTATGATTTAATTGTTTGGTCATTCTTGCTTATGTCATTAATTATCGCAATTGTATTCATTCTGTTTACAGTCATCTTGATTCGTTATCGTGAAAAACCAGAGAATATGGACTATGAGCCACCTGAACAACACGGTAACACATTACTAGAAATTATTTGGACGCTTGTTCCTGTTATTATCGTTATCGCATTATCGATTCCAACAGTAAAAGCAACTTATGCTTCTGAAGAGGTGCCGAAAGAGTCCAAACATATTAAACCAGTTGAAATTTATGTTACATCTGCAAACTGGAAATGGTTATTCAGTTACCCAGAGGAAAAAATTGAAACCGTTAACTATTTAAACATCCCAGCTGGTGTACCAATTCAATTCAAACTGACTTCTGTCGGCCCAATGAATGCTTTCTGGGTACCAGAACTTGGTGGTATGAAGTACACAATGGATGGCATGATTATGGATCTTTATTTACAAGCTGATAAGCCAGGTTCTTACCTAGGTCGTAGCGCGAACTTCTCTGGTGAAGGATTCACACACATGGAGTTCGAAGTTGAAGCAAAAACTAAAGAGAAATATGACAAGTGGGTTAAAGAAGTACAACAAACTGCTCCTAAACTAACAGAAGATAAGTACAACGAAATTGTTAAACCTGGTGTAGTTGGTCGTATGACATTCTCTAGTCACCACTTAAGTTATGTAGATCCAAAATCACTTGAATATTGTGATTACAACTACTACAAAAACAAAAAATAATAGCTATTATTCCAACAGATTGGAGTGAACACAGTGAAGCTTGATGAATTCTTTGTCACAGGTGACCCGATTATTTACGGTGCAGACGCTTCTATCGTTCTTGTGACATTAGCAATCATTTTCGTACTAACAAAGTATAAAAAATGGAAATGGCTTTGGGACGAATGGTTGACAACTGTTGACCATAAAAAAATCGGAGCTATGTATATTATTTCTGCGGTTATCATGTTATTCCGTGGTGGTATGGATGGTTTAATGATCCGTGCACAGTTAACATTCCCAGAAACAACTTATTTAAACGCTGAACACTATAACGGGATCTTTACAACACACGGTACAGTAATGATTCTTTTCATGGCAATGCCATTCGTTATGGGATTAATGAACCTTGTAGTACCATTACAAATTGGTGCTCGTGACGTTGCATATCCGTTCTTAAATGCTTTAAGTTTCTGGTTATTCTTTGTCGGAGCAATGTTATTCAACATCGCTTTCGTAATCGGTGGTTCTCCAGACGCTGGGTGGACTTCTTACTTCCCAATGGCAGGTACAGAGTTTACTTCTGGTGTAGGAAATAACTACTACGCAATTGCATTACAGATTTCAGGTCTCGGTACGTTAATGACAGGTATTAACTTCCTTGTTACTATCTTAAAAATGCGTACACCTGGTATGACTTTAATGAGAATGCCAATGTTTACTTGGTCAATCTTAATTACAACAATTATCATTATTTTCGCTTTCCCAGTATTAACAGTTGCTCTTGCATTAATGACATTTGACCGTCTATTCGATGCTCACTTCTTTACGATGGCGAGCGGCGGTATGCCAATGTTATGGGCCAACCTATTCTGGGTATGGGGTCACCCTGAAGTATATATCGTTATTTTACCGGCATTCGGTATTTTCTCTGAAATCATTAGTACATTCTCACGTAAGCGTCTATTCGGTTACAGTGCGATGGTATACTCAATGGTTGCAATTTCTTTACTAAGTTTCGTCGTATGGCTTCACCACTTCTTCACGATGGGTGCAGGTCCAGCGGTTAACTCATTCTTCTCGATTTCGACAATGGCGATTTCGATTCCAACCGGTGTTAAGATCTTTAACTGGTTGTTTACGCTGTATAAAGGACGTATTCGTTTTACAGTTCCAATGCTTTGGTCATTGGCATTTATTCCAAACTTCGTAGTCGGTGGGGTTACAGGGGTTATGCTTGGTATGGCAGCAGCTGATTATCAGTACCATAACAGCTACTTCTTAATTGCTCACTTCCACTACGTATTAATCGCAGGTACAGTATTCGCTATGCTTGCTGGATTTACATTCTGGTATCCAAAAATGACTGGTCATATGTTAAATGAACGCCTAGGTAAATGGACATTCTGGATCTTTATGAGCGGATTCAACATCTGTTTCTTCCCAATGTACTTCTTAGGTTTAGATGGTATGACTCGTCGTATGTACACTTACTCTGAAAGTCTTGGATGGGGATGGCTAAACCAAATCGCATCTGTTGGTGCGGTAATGATGGGTATTGGTTTCCTACTTCTTTGTTACAACGTAATTTGGAGTGCTCGTCACGGTGAACGTGACACAACTGGAGATCCATGGGATGGCCGTACACTTGAATGGGCTACTCAATCTCCTGTACAACATTACAACTTCGCGAAACTTCCTGAAATTAAAGAAGCTGATGCTTTCTGGTACATGAAGAAGCGCGGGGAAACAGTTACACCAGCAGAAGAAGACATCAAACCAATTCACATGCCAAGTAACTCTGGTGTGCCTATTATTGCGTCTGGATTCTTCGGTCTTGCAGGTTTCGCATTAGTATTTAGCTGGTTCTGGCTTGCAGCAATCGGCGGCATTGGTATTTTAGCTTGCTTAATCTATCGTTCATTCGATTACGATGAAGGTTACTATATTAGTGTTGATGAAATTAAAAAATCAGAACATGTAGCATGAGAGGTGAAATGATATGGCGGCTTTAGATAAAAGCTTACCTTTGGAATATCAATCCGAACAAAGCAGATTGAATATCCTAGGATTCTGGATTTTTCTTGGGGCTGAAATTATGCTGTTCGCAACACTTTTCGCCTCTTATCTAGTACTTGCTGGTCGTACGGCAGATGGTCCAACACCAGCACAACTGTTTGAACTTAAAACGCTTTTAATTCAAACATTACTACTTTTAACAAGTAGTTTCACATGTGGTATCGTGATTCACGAAATGCGTAAGCACAACCAAAAAGCGATGCTTGGATGGTTCGTCCTTACATTACTTTTAGGTGCAGGCTTCCTATTCTTCGAGATTGAAGAGTTCATTATGTATATTGGTGAAGGCGCAACAATTCAAACAAGTGCTTTCCTATCTGGATTCTTCGTTCTTCTTGGAACGCACGGAGCCCACGTAACAGGCGGTATCATTTGGGCAATTTGTGTTATTATCCAAATTTTAAAACGAGGTTTAACACCAGTTACAGCTCGTAAAGTATTTATTATCAGCTTATACTGGCATTTCCTTGATCTAGTTTGGGTCTTTATTTACACACTAGTTTACTTGAACGGGATGGTGGCGTAAATGAGTCAAAATAACAATCAAGCAAACGGGCATGCGCATAGCGGATTCCCTTGGTCACACGTTTTCGGATTTATTTTATCGCTTGCACTAACGTTTCTAGCTCTATACGTGGCACTTTACACAAACCTGCCACTATCAACGATCTTAACTACCATTATCATAATGGCTGTTGCGCAAGCGTTGTTACAATTAATTATGTTCATGCATTTAAAAGAAGGAGAAGGAAGAGTTCAAATTCTTACTATGATCTACAGTTTCTTCGTTGCAACCGCAACTGTTGGTTTAACTGTATGGATCTTCTTCTCAATGTAATGTACATGAAAAGGACTGCTGAGATTGCTCAGCAGTCCTTTTTTTATCCTCTCCCCTATTACATCCACATTACGGAATTAACAACATAATCATGAAAAATATACTTATTATGACAAATGTTAAGAAAACTCTTTCTTTATGAAATCGAATCCATATGCGTTGCTTTTCTACCTATTATATGGCTAAATAGGTACTATATTTATTTGAAGGGAGAGAACGCAATGGAACATCATACTTCTGTTCTATCACTTATGGTTGTCGTTGCAATCGCGTTTTTCGTTCCCCTTTTGTTACAACGCTTTAAATTAAAAGCACTTCCTGTGGTCGTTGCAGAAATTATTGCAGGAATCTTTGTAGGTAAAAGTGGGTTTAATATTATTGAGCCAGATATATGGCTTCAAGTTTTATCAACATTAGGATTTATCTTCCTCATGTTCTTAAGCGGTTTAGAAATTGATTTTTCTATCTTTAAACAAAAAGGGAAAAAGAATACGACAAACGAACCAAATACATTTCAAGCAGCAAGCATTATCTTCTTATTTATTTTCATCTTATCTTATGCCCTATCATTACTATTCGTATGGCTAGGATTCGTAGATAATGCAATGTTCATGACTTTAATTATTTCAACTATTTCTTTAGGTGTTGTTGTACCAACATTAAAAGAGAACAACCTAGGAAAAACTGCAATCGGACAAATCATTTTATTAGTTGCTGTTATTGCAGATTTAGTTACAATGATTTTACTCGCTGTTTTCGTCGGATTAAATTCCGAAAGCGGCCAAAGTATGTGGCTCTTACTTATTCTATTCGGTGCCGGTATTATCATTTACTTTATTGCAAAACGCTTTAAAAACATTCCATACTTAGATAGTTTAAAAGCTGGTAGTGTACAAATTGATACACGAGCTGTTTTTGCACTCATTTTAATCTTAGTTGGGTTATCGGAATCTGTTGGAGCAGAAAATATTTTAGGAGCCTTCTTAGCAGGTGTACTTGTATCGTTATTATCACCAAATGAAGATATGGTGGAAAAACTTGATTCTATCGGCTATGGTTTCTTCATCCCTATTTTCTTCGTAATGGTTGGTGTAAATCTAGAGGTGTGGTCTATTTTCAAAGAACCTTCTAGCATGCTAATGATCCCAATCTTAATTGTAGGACTCTTTATTTCGAAACTCTTACCATCACTCGTCTTAAGAAAATGGTATCCACGTAATATCGTACTTGGAAGTGCAATTTTATTAACATCGACACTTTCTTTAGTTATTGCGGCTGCACAAATTGGTGAAAAACTGGGGATTATCAGTCCAAGTTTATCTGCCTCTCTTATTTTAAGCGCAGTTATTACTTGTATTTTTGCACCTATATTGTTTAAAAAAATGTTCCCAAAAGTAGAAACACCAAAACCAAAAGTAGCTATTATTGGCGCGAGCAGAATTACCCTTCCGTTATCACTAGATTTAAAACGAGAAGATTATGACGTAACGCTATATATGATGCGGCAAAACAAAATAAATGATGAAGAAGCGAAATCACACGACTTTCCTATCGTGAAATTAGATGATATTACAATCGCATCATTAACTGAACAAACAGCATTTGATGCAGATCGCGTCGTTGTTGCAACAAGCGATGATGAACAAAACTTATTATTGGCAGAACATGCAAAAGAGCTAGGTGTTGAACATGTTATTGCAAGTGTAGAAGATCCACTTCTACAAGAAAAAGCAACGCAAGAACATATCGCTGTATTCTCAACAATTAACTCTACACGTATTTTATTACGTGCACTTATTGATAAACCTAGTCTCGTTCGCTTAATTACAACAGCAAACGAAACAGTACGTGAAGTTGAACTGCGCAGCAATAAATATAACGGCGTTGCGCTTCGCCGCCTCCCGTTTTTAGGTGATGTACTTGTCATTCAAATCTACCGCGGTAACAAAGCATTAATACCACATGGTGATACAAGACTACAACACGGTGACACATTACTTGTAACAGGTTCAAAAGAACATATCGATACACTAAAAAACATATTAGAGTAAAAAAATGCCCCTCACATAATTGAGGGGCATTTTTTTAACTTCATATGGTAAAATGTTACTATCACATATTATGAGGATGGATCACATTATGTCTATTGTAACTTTAGCTCTTTTATTATTAGCAGAAATACTCATTGCCATTATTCTCATCGGTGTTAGTATTGAGATTTGTAGTTACGGATGGAAAAAATCGAATGGAATAAAATATTCTTGCCTCCTACTTTCACTCCTTCTCGGAACTGCTAGCATACTCGGACTTCTCGCCGCACCTGCTTATTTCTTTATACAATTAACAGAAAAAGCCTTATAAGAAAGGATGTTAATATGATTATCGTGAAAAATATTGAGGGATCTGAAACTTACGTATTACGTCAAAAAATTTTACGCCCCAATCAAACATTAGCAGATTGTAAATATCCTTCCGATTATGAAACAGACACCTTCCACTTAGGCGCATTTATAAACGATGAACTAATTAGTATCGCTTCCTTCTCAAAAGAAATATATCCTGACCTACCAGCCGGTATTCATTATCGTCTACGAGGAATGGCCACATTACCTGAGTTTCGAAACAACCACGCTGGAAGCTCCTTAATTCAGAATGCAGAACAAATCTTACAAGAGCGTCAAGCAAATATGTTATGGTGTAATGGCCGAATTACTGTAGCTGACTATTACAAGCGCTTAGGCTTTCAGGAACATGGTGAAATTTTTGAAATTGAACCAATTGGCCTTCATAAAGTTTTGTATAAAAAGATATAAGAAAAGCTTTCCTCAATACAGGAAAGCCTTTCTTATATTTCAATCTTCTCTTTTTATTTTTTTCATATATATGTATATAAACAAACTAGGAACTAAAAAACAAGCAAACATAATAAGTCCTGTCATACTAATTTCCTTTATCGAAATATCTGGTGTTACAACGATACAAATAGCTAAAATCCCAATAATAATACCCACCGGAATGAATAATAGCTTCATAAAATAACGACGCGACACTCCGCCCGTATGCTCATACACTTCCACTGAATTTTTCAGATTTAAAAAGTTAATAATTATTATCCCGCCCATAAATACCATTAATAAATCCGAAACACTTTCATATCCTGCCCCTTGCAAGACATAGCGGTAAAAGACGATAGCTAGTATGACGATATTTTGTAAAATGAAAGCTAATCTAATATGTTTTAACCCTTCAATCATTAAACGTTCATCTTTCACGATTTTCATCCTACCATTCCTTTTCCTCCCAAAACAAATCATTCAACGTTTTATCTACTGCATAACAAATTTTTAAACATAAATCTAAAGATGGATTGTATTTCCCCTTCTCAATTAAACTAATCGTTTGCCTTGTAACGCCTACTTTTTCTGCTAATTGTTGCTGTGTTAAATCTAACTGAACACGCGCGACTTTTATTTTACTTACAGCCATTCATGTTCCTCCTCTATCTTTATTGTAACATATATATTCCATTAAGTAATTTATATTTTACGAAACCAATTAAGTTTTCATCTTATCCCGATTGGTGCGGGCTAATACACAGTGAGGATATCCCCTACTGCCCATAGTTTCACTTTATTATACACAAAAAGGGAGCCTCCCATAAGAAGGCCCTCTCCTATATTTATATTATAAGAATAAATGACATCCAAATAAGAATGCAAATAGGTATAGTAATTGATGTACTTCCATCCCTTTACCCTTCACAATTTTCAAGACTGGATATACTAAAAATCCAATTGCGATTCCATTTGCAATACTAGATGTTAACGGAATACCTATAAAAATTAAAAATGCTGGTAACGCATCTTCAAATTCATTCCAATTAATATCTCGAATGCTTTGTGCCATTAAACTACCTACTATAATTAATGAAGGAGCTGTAATAGCGGCTACACTTGATAAAGAAGCAATAACAGGACTAAAAAATGCCGTTATAATTGTTAGACCAACAACTACAATCCCTGTTAATCCAGTTTTACCACCTGCAGCAATACCTGCTGACGATTCAATCGTCGCTGCTGTTGGGCTTGTTCCAAAGATAGAACCTGTAGTCCCGCCAATTGCATCTGCAATAAACGCTTTACCAAAACGCTTCTCTGTATTGTCTGTAATTAAACCTGCTTGTTTAATTAAACCGAGTAATGCACCTGTTGTATCGAATAAAAGTACAAGTAAAAATGAAAATACAACGCCGTATAATCCGTATTCAATTACATCTGAAAAGGCATTGATTGGGTTTGAAACGATGATACCCTCTGGTAAATGAGGCATCGCCACAATTTTATCAGCAAACTTCAATTGCCCTGTAAAGAAGGCAATAATTCCTGTCACAATCATACTAATAAATAATGCACCGCTCACACGCAATGTCATTAATACCGCCGCTAATATTAAACCAATTAAAGTTAAAATAACAGCTGGAGAATGAAAATCACCAATCGTAACTAAATTAGACGGATGATCCACGATAATTCCAGAAAGGCGCAATCCAATAAAAGCAATAAATAGTCCAATTCCACCTGCAATTGCATGCTTTAAACTATCAGGAATTGCTAAAATTAACTTTTGCCTAAACGAAGTAAAAGATAATAAAAGAAAAATAATCCCCGTTACAAATACAGCTGAAAAGGCAACTACATATGTAATCCCTTCTGCCTTCTGTACAACAGAATAAGCAAAATATGCATTCATTCCCATAGCTGGAGCAATAACAATCGGGTAATTCGCGAAAATCGCCATACCTACTGTTCCAACAACGGTTGCAATAATTGTTGCTGTAAACGCTTGGTCAAATGGTACACCTGCATCAGATAATATTTTTGGATTGATGACAAGAATATACGCAAATGTAAAAAAAGTTGTGATGCCAGCTAAAAACTCTTGCTTCACAGAAGTGTTATATTTTTGTAATTGAAACATACTTATGTACCCTTCCTACACCTGAATTATTATCACACATTCTTTTTCTTACTAGTATGTGAGAAAATATAATACTTAATCTTAACAATCAATAAAAAGAAGAGTCAATATATTACCTAATAGTTAGAATTTTAAGTTTAAGTCTGACAAGTACAGATGTAGTACAGTTCATTATGATTATTTTTGTAGCATAACAGATAGAAATGTTTTATAATTTGAAATAGTTAAATATTTAGTAAACGCATTCAAATATCGTTCACTCTACAAGGGGGATTCTTCTTATGCAGCACACAAACAAATCTGGAACTTTAAATCGTGGTTTAAAAGAACGACATATTACTTTAATGTCACTGGGCTCAGCTATTGGCGTTGGGCTATTTTTAGGATCCGCTTCCGCCATTAAACTAGCAGGTCCTTCTATTTTGCTAGGCTATATGATTGCCGGTCTCGTTATTTTTTTCATTATGCGAGCGCTTGGGGAAATGGCAATTGAACAACCTGTTGCTGGTTCTTTTAGTAAATATGCATATGATTATATTGGACCACTCGCTGGTTATATTACTGGTTGGAATTACTGGTTCTTATGGGTTGTTACTTGTATGGCTGAGATTACAGCAGCTGGTATTTATATGCAGTACTGGTTCCCAGATATCCCGCGCTGGACTTGGGCATTACTTGCTCTATTATTAATGAGCGCTTTTAACTTCTTATCGGTAAAAGTATTTGGAGAACTTGAGTTTTGGTTTGCTCTCATTAAAATTGTCACAATTATCTGTATGATAGTAGTCGGAGCTGGTATTATTTTATTCGGATTCGGAAACGGTGGTATCGCTACTGGTATTTCAAATCTTTGGTCACATGGTGGCTGGTTCCCAAATGGATTTTCTGGGTTACTACTCTCCATGCAGATGGTACTATTCGCTTATTTAGGCGTTGAATTAATCGGTGTTACAGCTGGTGAGGCTCAAAATCCGAAGAAAACACTCGCAAAGGCAATCGATAACGTATTTTGGAGAATTCTTCTCTTTTACGTTGGGGCATTATTCGTTATGATGGCAATTTATCCATGGAACGAACTGGGTGAGAAAGGCAGTCCATTCGTATTAACATTCCAACAAATTGGTATCGCAAAAGCAGCAGGTATTATTAACTTTGTCGTATTAACAGCAGCTCTTTCTTCTTGTAACGGTGGTTTATTTAGTACAGGCCGTATGCTATATACATTAGCTCAGCAGAAAAAAGCTCCTGAAAGATTTGGTCGTTTAAATAAAAATGGCATTCCAAGCCAAGGAATTGTAGCAACTGCTATCGTTTTACTAATTGGTGTTATATTAAACTATCTCGTACCTGCAAAGGTATTTACATGGCTTACTAGCATTTCAACTTTCGGTGCAATTTGGACTTGGGGAATTATATTAGTCGCTCAAATTAAATTCCGTAAAAGCTTGCCTACTCAAAATAAACAAAAGTTATCGTATAAAATGCCTTTATACCCATTAAGCTCATATTTCTCACTCGTTTTCCTTGTATTAGTATTAGGTATAATGGCGTATTCAGAAGATACACGAATTGCATTGATTGTCGGCCCAATTTGGCTTATCGGCTTAGCAATCGTATATTACATGAAAGGGTTTCATAAGATTGATGAAACACCTAACTCAAAAATTAGTTAAGCAAAACATCCCTTCCTTATTACTTGGAAGGGATGTTTTTATATCTATATAAATATTTCTCAACAAAATTCACGGTATTTTTACAATTTTTTAATATTTTTTATGTTTTCCGTCTTTATTTTTACAGAAAAATAAATTACATTATTAAAGCACATATATTTATTATTAGGGGGATTCTTCTATGAAGAATAAAAAATGGATTACATTTTCTTTAGCAACAGCAATTACACTAAGTATAGGGACCTCGTTCATACCGTCTACTTATGCCGAAAGCTCTTTAGACCCAGCTCCTGAAATTGCTGCAAAAGTTGTAAATCAAAACAATGGGAAGAAAGTATTATTCGATAATACACACGGTCAAACTGCTGGGACAGCTGACTGGGTTATTGACGGCGGCTTTTCTGACTTCGGAAACGGCATTGCAAAAAACGGATATCACGTAAAGGAACTTCGTAAATCAACACC
Source organism: Bacillus sp. M13(2017) (assembly GCF_002218325.1). Classification (NCBI taxonomy): domain Bacteria; kingdom Bacillati; phylum Bacillota; class Bacilli; order Caryophanales; family Bacillaceae; genus Bacillus; species Bacillus sp. M13(2017). The sequence continues at coordinate 30,815 of NZ_KZ268522.1, forward strand.
TATTACGTACGAAGACTTAAAAGATTACAATGTATTTATCGTTCCAGAAGCTAATATTCCTTACAAAAAATCTGAGCAGGACGCTATGTTACAATATGTAAAAAATGGTGGTAGTATCTTCTTTATTGCTGATCATTACAATGCAGATCGTAATAAAAATCGCTGGGACTCTTCTGAAGTATTTAATGGATATAGACGCGGTGCTTGGGATAATCCAGCAAAAGGAATGTCTAATGAAGAAGCAAATTCACAAGCTATGCAAGGAGTAGAAAGCTCTGATTGGCTCTCTGACAACTTCGGTATTCGCTTCCGCTACAATGCACTTGGTGATGTTTCAGCGAAAACAATTGTATCGCCTGAACAATCTTTCGGAATTACAAAAGGTGTTTCGTCTGTAGCAATGCATGCTGGTTCTACTCTAGCAATTACAAACCCAAAACTAGCAAAAGGACTTGTTTACCTTCCAGAAAATCCATCAAAATGGAATAACGCTGTTGATAGTGGCGTTTATAATGGCGGTGGTATTGCAGAAGGCCCATATGCTGCAATTGCAAAAGTAGGACTTGGAAAAGCTGCCTTTATTGGTGACTCTTCTCCTGTTGAAGATGCTACGCCAAAATACGTTCGTGAAGATTCTGGTCAAACAAAGAAAACTTATGATGGTTATAAAGAAGAAAACGATGCGATTTTATTAGAAAACATCGTAAATTGGTTATCAAATAAAGAGACATTTACAAGTTTAGATCAAGTAAATGGTTTACAACTTGATTCACCTACAGCTCTACAAACATTTGAACAGCCAAACTTATCAACAGAACCACAACCTGAACCTTGGAGTGCACCAAATGCAGGTTATCAATGGTTTAATACAAATACTTTTAAACCAGGTTCATACGGTTATAACGGTGCGGTAACAACAAGCGACTACGTCGTTACACACCCTAGCATTCTACCAAACAATGAAATTTTCCAAATGAAGATTCAAGTAAATAACTTACTACCTAATACAACGTATAACAACTATTCTTTAGGTATCTTCACTACTGGTGGAACACAAGTGGCTAAAGTACAAAATGCAAACGGCACTTGGCCATCTACTTTCGGATATAGTAGTGCATTTTCTTTCACAACAAACAGCTTAGGCTCTGCTGAGAAAGTTGTAAATGTACAGATTGATTCAAATACAACTGGACAAGCAACGCTTCGTCTACGCCAAAATACAACAACGAAATATAATGAAACTGTAACGATTAATAAGAAATAATAAAAAAGGCAATCCATACATGGATTGCCTTCTTCTCACTTCTCTTCCTTCGAGAAAAACATTCTTGAAATAACGATACCTATACTACCGACGATTAGGAATAACACTGCCCTAATCATCATCGATACCTCTGGTAAGTCAAGTAAGAATAACTTCCCTACCGTTACGACTAAAACGACTAAACCAGCATATAATATTTCATTCATATTTCTATTTCTTCCAAACCAAACCGCAAATAATGCATATACCATCCATAATAACGATACTGATACACTAATTACGCTTCCATCTGTAGATAAAACTTCACCGATTCTCGTAATTGTAATAAATACAATTATCATAAACCAATAGAGCACTATAGAATACATATATTTGCCGAAGCTCGCTAATACTTCTTTCGCTTCTCTCATGCAATAATAGAACGTTCCTATTAAAATAAGATGAGCAACAAAGCCTGCCGAAATAAATTGATCAAACGGGCTAAAAATAGTCTGTATCATTCCAATTGCGTAAACCGTCGCACTAACATACAATTTTATCTGTTGTTTTACTTTAATAGAAGTGACCATGCCGAGGAAACCTTGTAACAATAGTACAATCGCTGCATTCACTAAACTATACTCATATAAAATTGCTAAACTAAATGCTCCCATTGCGAAACCAAATAAGAGATTTGTAAATGTAGAATGTCTATTTTTCCTATATTCACATACGAACATAGCGGCATGTACGAATGCACTAATAATCAATCCCCATGTTGTAAAATCAGGTATTTTTGAAATAGCTAGTATAAAGAACACTGCATTCGCACTAAATATCGCCAAACGTGGTTCTAGTATAAAACTTCTCTCCGTAAACATATGCCAAAATAATAGTAAATGAATCAAACCATATACAATCGTTAACTGCATTTGCAAGTTCTCTACTAACATTGACATAACAGCAAAGAAAACGAAAAGGACAATGGCTGCAACAGCGTAAGAAATCATATATAAGTATTTATAACGATTTTTCAACGCATACCATAATAAACTAAGTGTTAATACTGTCTCATATCCAAAGAAAATATAAGGATTAGGAGTCGTACTATTTAACAAGAATGGTACGAAGAACGCACCGACCGCTACGAAAATAGTAAGATATTCCGATTGATATCTTTTCGCTAAATAAATACCTAAAATAACCCATGCAATATTACAGAGAAACGCGACACTGGCCGGAATAAATCCATATAAATAATGTGCTGCAAACGTCGTTAGAACAATCCCGGTAATACTTCCTCCAGCTAATACTAATCCTAACGCTTGCCGCTCTCTTTTAATTTGAATATCTCCTATATAATACAACCCGATAGATAATGCGATACCAAACACAATTCGTATCGCTGGTGTTAATAAACCAGCATCTACCCCTGCTTTAAATAACCAGATCACTCCAAGCAACATAATACCGACAAATACACGCGGTAACCACGTCTGACAAAACTTAATAATATTAAATGGCTCTGGTTTAAAAGCCGATATATCTACTTGTTTTACCTCAGGTTCTTGCAAAGGCTCTTTTATCTTAACTATTTCTTCTTTTGGCTTTTCCTCCATTACCGTTTCAATATATTCTTTCTTGTTCTTACTAACATGTTGCTGAGCGTTTTCTACTTCTATTTCCCTTTGCTTTACTTTTAATTCAGCAAGTGCTTCTTGAATTGTTTCAATTGCCGTTTCGAGTGCTTCTATTTTCTTATCCAAATCCTTCTTCATACGCTCCCCCCTCATTCGTAACTCTCATTGAACCTATATATTACCAATTATCTTTATCATACTCTTAGTCTATTCATTTTCAATAGTATTTTTCCAAAAAAAGAAAGGTGTCTTCCCAAAATAGGAAAACACCTTTTTACTCATTTATTCTTATTTAGAACAATGCTAACGATAAAACCAAGACACATGCCTACAATAGCTGGAACAATCCACCCAACACCTTCTGTATAAAACGGGATGTATTTTAATGCTGACGTCCACTGATTCATCATTACATTTTTATTTAAAATGTCAATTGCACTAAATATCGCTACAACCAAAACAGTTACTGCATATACGTATGTATACTTTCCAATATACTGATGGAATAACCCTAGAATAATAAGCGTTAACGCAATTGGATAAATAAATCCAAGAATTGGTACTGATACTTTTAAAATTTGCGTTAACCCTAAATTAGCTAAGATCATACTAACAACGCTTACTATAAATGCCCACAATTTATAAGATACTTTCGGAAATGCACTCGCAAAAAATTGACTACAAGACGTAACAAGTCCAATTGAAACACATAAACACGCGATAGTAAAAATAAGACCTAATAAAACGACTCCGCCCTGTCCAAATAATGTAATCATAACTTGTGCTAACACTTTCGCACCGTTATCAAATGTTCCTAATGAGCCACTAATTGCCCCCACATATCCAAGGATGACATAAATAATAGATAATAATAGTCCTGCCCCAATTCCAGCAATACTCATATATTTCGCTAAACCTTTATCATCTTCAATACCCTTTGCACGTAATGCATTTGCAATAACAATTCCAAAGATTAAAGCAGCTAACGCATCCATTGTTAAATATCCATCTAAAAACCCTTGAAACATAGGAGCTTGTCCATAGTTCCCTATTGGTTCTTTCATATCTCCTACCGTTGTAAACATACTCTTTATAAAAATGAGTGCAATCATACATAATAATAACGGCGTCAAGACTTTTCCAAACAACCCCATTAATTTAGATGGGGATAAACTTAACCAGTAAACAATACTAAAGAAAATAACTGTGTAAAACAATAATAATCCGTTTCCTGCTTCAGGGAATAACTGACCTGGCCCCATTTCAAAAGCTAAACTTCCCGCACGTGGTATACCAAGCCCAGGTCCAATAAATACATACACGATACATGGAAAAATAATTGCAAATGAAGAATGAACCCTACCCGCTAACGTTTGAAAGCTTCCTGCTTTTGCAATAGAGATAACACCTAATATAGGAAGACCTGTTGCTGATATAATAAACCCTACTAATGAAATCCAAACATGTTCTCCTGCTTCATACCCAAGGAAAGGTGGAAATATAAGATTCCCTGCTCCAAAGAACATAGAGAATAACATAAGGCTAATAAGTAAAATTTCTTTTTTCTGTAACAATTTCATTTCTTTCTCCTTCTTTAATTTCATCTTTTATGAAATCAATTTCACATATAAAAAAGTACAATAACCCGCTTCCTTACAAAGAAAACATAGTCCATAGTCTATCACAAAAGAAACACCCATTCTATAGCTATTCCTCTTTTCCAATTTCTTCTGAAAAATCAACCTTTATTGACTTATAATAGTTAATAAAGTAAAATATTAAATGTACAAAATTATTAACTTTGTTTTTGTTTGTGTCAGGAGGAAAATAACATGGAATCAGCGATACAACTAGAAAGAGAACAACAAAGAAAAAAGAAACATCCTCCAGGTTTATACTTACTCTTCTTTACAGAAATGTGGGAAAGATTTAGTTACTATGGATTACGAGGATTATTAACATTATATTTAACGACAGCTTTAGTAAGCGGTGGTCTTGGGTTTAGTCCCGCATGGGCACTCTCTATTTACGGATTTTATACTGGAGCCTGTTATTTCACACCAATGATTGGTGGATACTTAACAGACCGTTTTCTAGGTAGACGAAAAGCAATCACAATTGGTGGTATAACAATGGCAATCGGTAACCTTACACTATTTGCCTTGCAAAACCAATTAGGTCTATACCTCGGATTAGCGCTTATTATTATAGGTAACGGATTCTTCAAACCGAACATCTCTACACTGGTTGGAGAATTATACGAAGAGAACGATCCAAAACGTGATAGTGCATTTACCATTTTCTATATGGGTATTAACGTCGGGTCATTTTTAGCTCCACTCGTTTGCGGATTTTTATCAGAAAATTTATTCAAAACAACAGTTGATGGCGTTGTACATTACGGATTCCGTTACGGTTTCTTAGCCGCTTCAATCGGAATGATCATTGGACAAATTTTATTTACAACACTATCAAATCGCTTCCTTGGTAATATCGGTAAGAAACCAACTCGCGATTTACAAACAGCTACTGGACAACCATCAGTAGGAGATACACCGTTAACAAAAAAAGAAAAACAACGTACCGCAGTTATTGTCATTTTAACATGCTTCGTTGTCTTCTTCTGGGCTGGCTTTGAACAAGCTGGTAGCTCATTAACATTATATACAAACAAATTTGTAGACCGCTCTGTGTTCGGATGGGAAGTTCCAACATCTTGGTTCCAATCGGTCAATCCATTATTTATTATTTTACTTGCTCCAGTCATTTCTGCATTATGGGCAAAACTTGCAACTCGCAAGCAGGGTGATTTAAAAATCCCAACTAAAATGGGACTTGGTATGATCTTACTCGGTATCGGTTATATCATTCTCGTTATCGCTACATTAAAAACAGGTAGTGATGAACATAACATTACAGAAAAAGCAAACTTACTGTTTATCGTCTTTACGTATCTTTTCCATACGTTAGGTGAGCTATTCTTATCACCTGTCGGACTATCAATGGTTAGTGCGCTTGCTCCGGTAAAATTAGCATCTTTATTAATGGGTGTATGGCTAGCAAGTTCAGGTATCGCCAACATTTTAGGCGGACAACTTGCAAGCTTCACAACTTCACTTGGATACGCTGAAGTATTCACAGTTATTGGCGCTGTGGCAATTGTATTAGGTTGTGTTTTATTATTAATTTCTAAGAAATTAGTGAAATGGATGGATTAAAAAAGATGAGGAATTTCTCCTCATCTTTTTTATGCTGTTTTACCTTTTTCTATTGCTTGTTCGTACAGCTCTTTATGTTCTTTATATTCACTTGGTACGAAACTCTTATAGAAGAATGAGAACCAGCTGTCTCCTTTTTTATACCCTTCTTCTCGAATTTCCGCTGCTTTTTTATTCGATTTAAATCCTTCAGTAAACCACTTCTTTAACAATTCATTTCGTTCATACTTAGCAGGAACTTTTAAATCATAGTTTTCAAATGCATACTTATAGCCAGCCTTTTCTACTGCCTTTTTTGTAGACTTATAGCCTTTTTCATACGCTGTTTCATATGCCTTCACGTATACTTCTTTCTCTCTATTTTCAGGATTCTTTTCAGCTAGTTCTTTCCCTGTCTTTTCCCCTAATTCAGCTTGCTCTTTTTTAATTTTTTCTGTTCTTTCTTTATTCCCTGCTTTGAACCCGTCTGCAAAGTTTACCTTAAACTCTGGAGCAACTTGACTATCGTCCATCGTCTCTTGTGCTAAACCTTGTTCTTTTCCTTTTTCAAAATGCGTTTTCTTCTGCTCTTCTAAAGACCATGCGGCTGCATAAGTCGCTTTAAACGCTTGTTTATATGCATCAGATTTTCCAGCTACATGCACTTCTGCATCATTTTTTCCTGCTTTAAAATCAGTTTCTCCATTCTTTTGACCTTCAAGTTGACCTTTTTCCATATCAGCTTGGCGCTGTGCTTCCTCTTGCTTACGTGCCTCTTCAGCTTTTCTTTGTTCCTCGGCTACACGTTGTCTCTCTTCTTCAGCTTTACGCTGTGCTTCTGCATTACGTTGTTTTTCAGCCTCAGCGTTGCGCTGTGCTTCTGCAGCACGTTGTTTTTCAGCCTCAGTATTGCGCTGTGCTTCTGCTTGTCTCTCAGTTTCTACAGCACTATTATTATTCTGACTAGGAGCTGGGCTCGTTACGCCACTACTAGAAGCTGGTTTATTGTGATAATGATATTCCCCATACTGTAATCCCCACTTCTCACAATTTGTACGACACGTATGTCCGCCATTAGCATCTGTACGCCCTGGATGCGCATAAGCTGAAATTGGAGCTACCAATAACGCTATACTCGTTGTTAAAAGAAGTTTCTTCACTTGTTGTCTCACTCTTGTTCCTCCCAAAATATAGAATTCTAACTTTATTATACATAAATAGAAGAATATTTAAATACGAACCGAAATATTCTATTATTTCTCAACATTAGTAAAAAAGAAGGTGAACTCTTTAAAGAGTTCACCTTCTTTTTTACTTCTTCGCCTTCGTTCCTACTAAATCACCAGCAACAACATAACGCTTAGAATTATCCTTTACAGATACACATGTAATAAGCGTTATCTCATCTTTCCCATGATCCTCTACAACTTCCCACTTATCAGGAGTTACTTCAGATACACCAGTAACCGCATACTCATATTCATTTTCATTGTCATACAAATAAATTTTATCGCCTTTTTTCAAAGAAGCTATATCACTAAATAAAACACCTTTTTTAGACATGTTATGTCCTGCTAGTGCGTAATTTCCTTTTCCCATAACTTGATTCTCTTTTACTGTCGCTGCACCTGATAATAAGTTTTTTTCAGTAGAAGCTTTCAAAACAGGCAGTTCTACTGAAACACTTGGAATCGAAATACGACCGATTACTTGTTTCTTATCTAATGATGCATTCGCTACTTCCGCCAAGTCTGGTTGATTAATTTTGGAAGCATCTACAAATTCCGTCTCATGCTTTTCATAATCCATCTTTTGAACAGCCTGCACATTTTCAGTCTGTTTCTTTTCAGCCTGATATCCATCATAAAATGGCTTTCCAATTAACACGCCACCTACAACAAATAGAAGGATTGCTACTATACTATAAATTCTTTGCTTATTCATATACAATTCCTTTCCCTTACAAAATCTTACTCTATATAAAATGATAAAATAATATCGCCATATGTACAAGTATTAGCTGAAAAGAAACCTTCTTGCCGGTGCAAGAAGGTTTCTTTTTAAGCTAATTTATTTCTGTATAGTGATACGTGAAATACTGTCATTTGAATAAAGAAAATCGAAAATATAATATATAATGGGTATCCAGGAAGATATTCATTAATAATAGGCGAAAAAGTTAAAAATCCAACTGCACAAGGTAACACAAACCATAACGATACAAATGTTGTTCGGCAAGCTTTATCCGTAATCGCTTTTTCACGTTCATCTTCTAGTGGAAATAATAATGGATACATCCAAAAAGATAAATTCTTATATTTTTTCTTTTGAATTCTATAAAAAATTGTAACTATAATTGCTCCAATAAATAATAAAATGAATGGTACTCCATTAAACCATACTTCAAATGGGAATTTCTCGTTTTTAATTATATCTGCTAACTCTGTAATGACACTATAAAATTCAACAAATGTCCAGCATGCTAAAGCAGTATAAAGCACGTTTATGATATAAGAAAAAACAATTCTATTCATCCTCTTCCCCCTCCTTATTTAAAACAAACACATCTTCCATCTTTAACTGAAACACATCACAAATCGTAAGTGCTAATAACAACGAAGGAACGTAATCCCCTTTTTCAATTGCTGCAATTGTTTGTCTCGTTACTCCAACCTTTTCTGCTAATACGCTTTGCGTAAAGTTAAAACGAGCTCTTAATTCTTTTACTCTGTTTAAAATGGTCAAATTTACCACCTCTCACCATTATTGTATGCTATCCTTAACAAAATGTAAACTCAACTTAACATTATTATTATAAAAAAATCCAACTTTACATATTGTAAAGTTGGATTTCGCTTTAGTTTAAAATTGTAACTTTAACTGTTCTTCTGCCCCAACTACTTGATGAACCTTTATCTGGCATTAAAACATCAATTCTATGCCCCTTAATAGCTCCACCAGTATCGGCTGCAATTGCTACTCCATAACCTTCAACATTTACAGTCTTACCTAATGGAATAACATTTGGATCTACAGCAATTAATTTCATTCCTGGGTTTGCAGTTAAGTTATAGTGTCCCCATGCAGAAAATACTTGTTGACCTGGTGCATAACCATTTTCCGCTGGATCAGCTGTATAAGCTGTAGCTTCTACATAAATTTCTTTCCCACCAGCAGTTGGCTTAGAAGGTGGTTCAGGTTGTGCAGGTTTGGTAGGTTGTACCTTCGAATTATTATTAGCAACTGGTTCAGCTGGTTTACTAGCTTTTTCCTGCTTTTGCTTTTCAGCAATTTCTGCTTGTGCTTTCGCTAAAGCTTCTTGCTCTGCTTTTGCAGCCGCTTCTGCTTTTGCACGCTCTTCCGCTGCGATTCTTGCTGCTTCTTGCTCACGAGCAATCGTTTCTTGTACTGTCTTCATATTTGATTCAATTTTAGCTTTTTCTTCCGCTGCTAAATTAAGTTGACTTGCAACTTCATTATATTTAGCTTGAACTGTTTGTAAGTTATCTTGACGCTTTTTCAAGTTATCTTGCAGTTCAGCTTGCGCTTTTGCTAATTTTTGTTTGTCTACTACTAAAGATGCTTCTTTTTCGTCAATTGTTTTCTTATCTTCTTCAATTTGACGAAGATCTTGTTCTTGTAGACGTAAAATTTCTTTATCAGCTTCTAGAATAGTAGAAACTGCGTTCATACGTTGTAAGAAGTCTGCAAAGTTTTTTGATTCTACTACAACTTCTACTACTAAACTTGTATTTGAACTGTTTTGAACAGAAACCATACGTTTTCTCATAATATCTTTACGAGCAAGGACTTTATCCTCCAAAACGACAATTTCTTGCTTTTTTTGCTCAATCTGCTTATGTGTTTCATCGATTTTACGTTGAATAGCAGCTTGATCCTCTTTATTTTTTGCAATTGTATTATTTAAATTATGTAGTTCGTTTTCGATACCTTTAATTTCTTTACTAACAGCTTGCTTCTCTTGCTCTTTCTTTTGCATTTCTGCATCGTTTTGTTGCAATTGCTGTTGCATGTTGTTAAGTTTCTCGTCGTTTGACTCTGCTTTAACAGCGACTGTACTAGAAAGACCGATAATTCCTGCTAATACTAGACAGCTGATTCGCTTAAAATAGTTCATAATCCGACTCCCTTCTTATACAGTTATACATGATTTATTTTACAGTTTGTTTACAAAACGATTAAATACAGTTTATTTTTCGTGACAAAAAAAAGAGAATTATGAATAAAATGTAATAGATTCTTAAATATTTAACAATTCCTATATTTAAAAAATACAAAAGATGCTAAAATCCAAATATAGAGAAAATATAACTTTCGAAGGCGGTTGAAATAAATACATGTTTACTCAAAAAAAATCACTCCAACATACAATTGCTCAATTAGAAGAGCGTATACAAGAATTAGAAGCAGAATTAAAACAAAAAGATATTGAAAAACAAGAGACTATTTCTACTATCCACGATCGTGTACAAAGTGTTGTCCAAGAGCATCAACTTGTAAATAACCAACATAATACACTTCAAAATTTAGTTCAACAATTAAGTTCATGTTTCGAAAATGTTTCAACACGTACGACACATTCCAATGAGCTAAATAATGAAATGTTACAAAAGGAACAAAGCTTAATTCAATCTATTGCAGAAATTATTGACTGCTCTAATGAAGGAAAAGAATCCGTTCACCGCTTACTTATTGTAATTAATAAATTAGGTGAACAATCTCAACGCACGTCTAATAGTATGAATCATCTAAGCGAACGCTCAAAGGAAATCGAGCAAATTGTAGAAGTCATTCAAAACATTGCAGCACAAACAAATTTACTTGCTTTAAATGCGAGTATTGAAGCCGCACGTGCTGGAGAGCACGGTAAAGGATTCGCTGTCGTTGCCAATGAAGTAAGAAAACTAGCGGAAAGTACAGCAGAAAGTACAAAAAACATCGGCAACTTAACGAAAAAAATTCAAGAAGAAATTGAAAAAGCATATGATAACACAAAAGATAATTTACATTTAGTCGATGAAGGTGTAGAAATGAGCGCCGATACAAATGCTAGAATTGAAAATATTTTAGTTATGATTCAAACGTTACAAAATGGTGCTACAAATGTTATTAAGGCTATTGAAAACCAAAAATCTTGTAATGATGACATATTACGAGAATTCGCTAACACACAACAAATGTTCCAAAAATTAAATACTACTATTATGAATCATATTCATGATGCTGAAAAAGTCGATGTTCAATTGTCTAAAAGTCTTCAAGGAACAGTAACTTCTTAATTAAAAATAAAAATCCCTTATACTGCTATAAGGGATTTTTATTTTATTTCGAATATTTATTTCTTTTCAATATTCATCCATATCTTTGTTATAATGGAAAAGTTGTTTCTTTCAACTAATAAACAAGGAGGTTATTATGGAACAATTTTACTACGTTTTAAAATATTTAATTCTCGGTCTGTTCCAAGGACTAACAGAACCAATTCCGATTTCTTCAAGTGGTCATCTCGTTTTAGCACAACATTTGCTAGAACTAAAAATAGAAGGGTTTAGCTTCGAACTACTTGTTAATTCAGCTTCATTATTAGCTGTATTACTTATTTATAGAAATGATTTAATTCGTCTAACAAAGAATGGTCTCTCTTATATATTTACAAGAGCAGAAGACGCAAAATCAGATTTCTTCTTTATTATTTATCTTGTTATGGCAACCATTCCAGCAGGTTTTATTGGTGTTTTATTTAAAGATTACATCGATCAGTACTTAAAAGGTGTGAAGATGGTTGGGATTTCCCTTCTTATTACTGCTGTCGGCCTTTGGATTATTAGAAATTTACGCGGTCGTAAAAATGATGGCGACCTTTCTATGAAAGATGCAATCATCGTCGGATTAGCACAAGCTTGCGCACTGATTCCCGGAATAAGCCGATCTGGTGCCACAATCGTAGCAGCAATATTACTTGGTATGAAGCAAGAAACAGCTCTTCGCTTCTCATTCTTACTATACATTCCTGTTAGCTTAGGTGGCTTATTGTTAAGCATTACAGACATTGCAAATGATCCAAATCTAGACACATTATTCGTACCATATGTCGTTGCATTCATCGCAACATTTATCATGACGTATATTTCACTAAAATGGTTTATGAACATTATGGCAAAAGGAAATTTAAAATATTTCTCTTTCTATTGTATTATCGTAGGTGTACTTACTCTTATTTTCTTATAAAGTAAAACTTACAAATTGAAAGCGAGTCATCTAGTGTAATAGAATAACTCGCTTTTTTATACCTTTATTAAGTTAAAACCTATTATTTACTTATAATTTTCTGAATAGTATATTTTTTATAAAGTTCACTATTACAGTAATTCTATCTTTCCTACTATTATCGTAAAAGAGGTGTTTATATGTTTATAGTTACTAAACTCATTCACATTAAGTACGGATATGAAAATGAGCTACTTTATGGGCTTAAACAATATTATCCTTCCCCTGGAACGAACGGTTGTATTAACATAGAGTTTTCACATGTTCATCGTACAAATGATAAGGCAGAGTATATGATTCGTATGTTATGGAAAACACAACAAGATTACCATACATGGCTTTCTCAAAAAGAAGGCAATGAAACTTTGAAGCACAAAATACAAGGCTATATCCTTTCTTCCAAATCAAATGCTACCTATGTGCATTAATCCTTCTCTTTTTATTCCTTACGAGGGCCAAAATGATAAAGTGAAACTTTAATCAGCCCTCATCAATTGGGCTGTTCACAAATAACGAGATAAGGACCCTCTTACTTTTCATACTGTAAGAGGGCTTCTCTTATGCATACACTTTCTTCTCTTGACAATACAAACGAATAACATGTTTATTTTGTTGAAATACATCATGTGTCAGCCGAATAATAATAAAGTTTCGTTTTGTTTGATCATCATGAACAAAAATCTGTTCTCCCTCCTGAAAACGCCATGCACTTTCAAAAGTCGTAATATGATCCCCACTTACAGAAAAAAGTTCATATCGCATCTCTTGTACCCTCTCTCAAATTATGTAATCACAATATCCTTATATTTAATTTATTATAACTTAATCCCTATAAAATTAGTAATTATTTCTATTTCGAAAAATTTTAACTTTGTATTTAAATATTTTTAGCGCTATAATGATAAACGAATTTTTATTGAAAGGAGTTTTACTTTGACTGCATATTTATTTCCAGTGAAAACAGCATTTATTTTATTTCCTTTTTTAGCAATGTTTCTTTTAATCCCTTTTTTAATATTTAATTATCGAAAATACGGTTATTTAAATAAATGGCGCTCATTTATTTTATACTCATTATTACTTTACTTATTAAATGCCTATTTTCTTGTTATTTTGCCGTTGCCACAAACGTTTGATACTTGTAGCCTACAACCGGCTAATACACAACACATGCAACTCTCACCATTTTATTTCATACAAGAGATTAGTAGTCATACATCGGCAGTTTTAACGAAACCAACTACTTATTTCTACTTATTAAAAGAGTCTGCGTTTTTACAAGTTGCCTTTAATGTTCTATTAACTGTTCCATTCGGCATTTACTTACGTTATTATTTCCGACGTAGTTTCTTACAAACAATTTGCATTTCCTTTTTCCTTTCACTATTTTTTGAGCTAACACAAGTGACTGGATTATACGGTATATACAATTGTGCATACCGATTATTTGATATCGATGATTTATTTTTAAATACATTAGGTGGCGTAATTGGTTTTATCATTGCACCAATATTTACGTACTTCCTTCCGAAGACAAACGAGTTAGATAGTCATATTAATTTGGAAACGAAACCAGTCGGATTCATTCGTCGCCTTATCGCGATGCAAATTGATTGGATTTTCTTATCTATCGTCGTACCTGTCGTTAAAAACAAAGGGAATTCTTTCTTCGTTTCTAATATGCAATCTTACACGAATATGTATGAACTCATTTTCATTACGTGTTCAATCCTTATTTACTTTATTATTATTCCATACTTTACGAATGGAAAAACAATTGGGAAAGCATTGCTTCGCATTCACGTGAAAGGAAAATCAAATCGTATTACATTAAAAGAACTATTTATTCGCTACGGTATATTTTATTTTGCGTTAGGCGGAATCAATTATATTCTTTCTAGTAGCTCTATTTTAAATCACACAGAGCCTTTAGTATTACTCGTTACATTGTTATTCCTATTTATCATTAACGGCCTATTCATTATTCATGTTTTACTTCATGTATTTAGCCGTGATAAACTACTATTTTATGAACATATTAGTCATACAAGAAATGCAATTACACTAAAAAAAGCTGACAAATAATTATTTGTCAGCTTTTTCATATACATAATGTGAAACTTTAATCAGCCCCGACCTAACTTCTTTGCTTCCGCTGAATTTTGAGGTGGGGGTCTTACTGCCTGACAAATAGCGGGATAAATAACTTTTCTGCATAAGGATTAAAAAACATTCCAAGTTCATCTAGAGATTTCCTCACCTGTAAAAACGAATGAAACTCTGGATATATATCTTGTAATTGCTCATACGATAATGTATGCATTTTCCCCCAATGCGGACGCCCTTCATACTTCAGAAAAATTTTTTCCACTTCGCCAAAGTAAGCAGCATATTTCATACCTTTATACATATGAACAGCGATATACGCTGAATCTCTTCCATAGGCTGGACTAAGCCATATATCATCCCCTTTTACATAGCGGCATTCGATTGGGAAGTGCACCTTATACTTTTTCTTTTCAATAAGATTTGAGATTTCTTCTACAACCGTCCTCATATACTTTGAAGGAATGCTATACTCCATTTCATAAAATGGTACCGTACGTGATGTAGCAAATACTTCATAGCTCGGGCCAATTATTTTTGTGTTTGGTACAGCTTTAGCTGATAATCGACTCACTCCTTTACTTATAGAAGGAAACCATTTACATCCTTTAGATAGTAAAGAGAACATCCTATTTTCAAGTAACTCTACCTTTAGTTTATGCCATTTCAAATCACTGCCTTTATTCGTTGTTTCGTTCGTAAGTTTCACTTGTACTTCATCAGAATAAGGAAAAACGAAAAATTCAAAATGACGATGCTTCTTATATTCTTCTAGTTTGTTCATTACAGTAGATAATGACTGTTTCTCACTTTCATAAACGAGTGAATACGCTGGAATAACCTTCAATTTTATCTTTACAATGATACCTAACATTCCAAGTGACAACTGAAACGCTCTCCAATATTCTACGTTCTCAGCTTCCGAACAAACTATACTCTCACCATTAGATAAAACTGCCGTAATCTCTATAACTTGTGTTGATAAACTCCCAAAGGTAATACCCGTTCCATGAGTCCCCGTACTAATCGCTCCTGCAATAGATTGTAAATCAATATCTCCTAAATTTTCTTGCGCATAACCTTTTTCCTCAAGTAACTTCCCTAAATCATATAACTTTGTTCCTGCCCATACTTCAGCAACCATCTTCTCTGCATCAATATTCACAATACCCTTCAATTCATCTAAAGAAACTAAAACTTCTTCCGTTTGCACAAGGGGTGTAAACGAATGTCCTGAACCGACAACACGAATTTTCTTCCCCTTTTTTCGCGCAAGCCCCACAACTTCTACTACATCTTGTATACTTTCTGGATACATCGTATAATGCGGCGTTCCTTCTACATTCCCTGTCCAATTTCTCCACTTTTGTCCCTTTATAGAAAGCATTGGCCATCCCCCCGATATGTTGAATACTCCCCAACAATCTCTCCTTTTTTAACACGATACAAAAAAGGAAAACGCTCACATAACTCACCAGCTTTACTATGGCGAAACAATATGGACTCTCCTATATCCACTCGTTCCTCGCCGTTATAAAAAATTGGTGTTTGTACCTCTCCAGCACCTTCTAAAGCTAATAGTTTTGCACCCTTCGGTCTCCAAACTTCAGGCTCTTTATCTTTTCCAACTGCTCCTGAAGCAATATATCCACCACCTAGGCAAGTGTAAATAAACGGGACTGGTTTCCGCACAACTGGTAAGGCAAATCCGACCGCTGGATGAAATTTCACCTCTTTATAATAATCAAACAGCTTTGGAGAATAAAAAGCAGAACCTACTGTAATCTCTGAAACTGAATTATCTTTCTCGGTTGTTTTTATGCTTCCTGTTCCGCCTCCATTTACAAACCTTAGCTCAATACCAATGTTTTGTATTGCTTTTACAATATGTTCTCTTCTTTCTTTAACTTCTAGCACTGATTTCTGCTTTAAATACGAAATCACTTTACTTTTCAACCATTGATTCGGTATATGATCTCCCACCCCAGCAATTTGAGCTTCATAACCCATCACACCATCTAACATTAAATATGATGACCTTCTCACCTTTTCTACTACTTTCAACGCATCCTGCACATTTTTTACTGGGGACCTTTGTACACCAAAATGAAATTGAAAGAAACGACTACTCATATCAATATCCAAACAAACACGAAAACATCCTTTAGATTTCTCAGCAATGTTTTCTAAATACACAATATGCTCTTCACAATCCACCATACAAGTTATAATGAAACCTTTCTTTGTTAACAAACTAATTTCATACAGAGCTCTTTCATCGTAAGCAGGATATCCAAGCAATAAATCATTAAATCCTTGTTCTATTAAAAATAAAATCTCTCTAGGTGAAAAGCACATAATACCTTGAAATCGATCATTTGCAGCTAAAATCTTTTGCATAATCGGAACAGAGCGTAACGATTTACTCGCTATACGAATCTTTTTATTTCCACTTAACTCTATAATCGATTGAATATTTCTATCTAAAGCCACTTCATCCAAAAATGCACACGGTAATGGAACTTCTTTAAAAAGTCCTCGATCCACATTTTTCTCTCCTCTTCTCAATATGTCTTATACATATTGGAAAGAAAGTGTGATTTTCCTGTTTGCAAATAAAAAAAGTTTCTTCTTTACGAAGAAACTTTTTGAAACTACTTCATAGAAAGAGTCGCCTCTACTGGATAATGATCAGAGTAATCATTATACGTATATTTTTGGAACCATGATGTAACAGTCCATTGTGGAGATTTCGGCTGTAACACCTTATTCTCTATATACGATGGGTTCGCATGGTCTTTACTTGCAATAATATAATCTAAATACTCAGCAGGACTATCAGGGAAATTATATTTTGCAATACTGTTTGTCGTCGCGTCCCAAGTCGCTGTATGTCCAGTATAAGATGGTACAGAAGCGTTCAATGTTTTAAACATAGATGCATACTCTGAATCATTCTTGTTCTCTGTATTTATTTTATTTACGTTCATATCACCACCAATTAACACATACTCATTCTTTGGTATATTTTTATTTTTAATAAAGTCTTGAATTTCTTTTAATTGGTCTGTACGTACAGATGCAGGTGAAGTTTTTCCGCACATGCTATCTTCCGCTTGCAAATGCGTACCAATCACGTGAATGAAACGATCATTTTTCTTAATTTTCGTGTATACAAATCCTTTATTCGATAAATTATCTGGCCCGCATCCTTTTGCAAATACATATTGAATCTTTTCAGCGATTGGCCATTTGCTCACAATCGCAACGCCACCATCTTCAGGAGTTGAAGATGAATAGTTTCCTAACGTCTTGTCCCATTCGCTACCACTACTACGACCTAATACCGCTGTTTGATTTGGATATTCTTTCTTCAAATTCCCTAATAAACGATCTGAGGCGCTATTATCAAACACTTCATTTAATATAACTACATCTTGATTCTTTATATAATCTGCCGCCCCAATTAAATCAGCACGCTCAGTTTGTCCCCAGTTCGGATATAAGTTTGTTGATAGCATATATACATTATGCGTCATCACTTTTAATGTATCATTTTGATTTGTAGACGCTTCTGCTTGAGCTGACGTTCCGCTATATAAAGCCCCTAAACCAACACCTAAGCTAAGTACACCTTTTAGCAATTTACCTTTCACGTTTCATACCTCCATGTATTGTATAGTGATAAAAAGGCCAAATACTCTATTCTGAGATTTGACCTTTTTTAAATACTTAACGATTTCCGTACGTATCAAACCAAAGCTGAATATATCCAGCAGTAACACGTTGTGCATCCATTAAACGCTTACCTGTCATTGGTGTAACTTCAGCGCGCCATTTATCTGCATATTCTTGTGATACAGCAGCTCTCACGAACCAATCTTTCGTATTATCATTTACAATGCCAGCGTAATCTTGTTTCGCAACTACTGCCGCTCCATGAATCCAATCTTCTGGATTCGTACCTTTCCAGTTCCAATATCCATTTCCATCCGTTACTTTATAGTTATCTTTTATCGTATCTACAAAGTTTTCATATTTAGAATGGAACCCTTGTGGATATGAAAGGTTCGTAAAGTTTGCCGCATGCATCGGTTGATTTACATCCCCTAAATAATGAAGAGATAATCCTAAATAGAAGAATGCTTGTTTCATATCTTTATTTTTGTAAGACTCACCAGCTAATTTAAAATATTTAGCTCCCGTTTCCTTTGCCTGCTTTGCATACGGAATATAAGTTTTCCCATTGTCAGGGTCATAGAAATGTGAAGCAAATGTGCTATTATCATAATAAGGATTTTCATAGTCAGCAGCATAAATACCGTTCTCTAACTCCGTACGCCATTCATTTAATAGTGCAACTCGATCTTGTTTTACAAGTGTTGTATTACGAGACATAATATCAATTGCACGGTTTACAATCCATAAATGAGAATTCACGCCTTCTTTATGTTTATCTTCAGCAGACCAGCGCGGAATAACTCCAAATCTCTGTGCCCCATCATTTTCATGAGCAAATGCAACACTTTGTAATGGAGCAACTAATGTAATAGCTGCTGCTAAAGCAAGTACTTTCTTTTTCATATAAAATCCTCCATTTTATAATTGAATTATTGTAAACATTTTGTTAGGATCCTATGATGTCGTCCGGTTAACCTATGACTAGAATATCCCACCTTTCACGAAATTTCTATCACTAAATTAAAATATGCAAATGTTCATATCATTATAACTTTATACACAGTGAATATAATGAATGAATACACTTTCATTTTAATAAACTATTATTAAGGCTTGTCTAAACTAATGTAAAAAAAAAGTAAAGCATCTGAATAAAATGTACCCTATAGAATAGACACTTGAAAAAAGTCTATTCTATAGGGTATTTCTTGTATAATAAAAGGAAAATTGGGATCGGAGAATGTTGAAAATGACAAAAAAACTATTTAC
>NZ_KZ268523.1:0-48405 GCF_002218325.1 Bacillus sp. M13(2017)
CCCATACCGAACACGGAAGTTAAGCTCTCTAGCGCCGATGGTAGTTGGGACCTTGTCCCTGTGAGAGTAGGACGTCGCCAAGCAACTAAAAACACAAGTCATTTGACTTGTGTTTTTTTGTATTGTTAAAAAGAATAGGAAAGAAGTAATGGTAATACAAACACGTTGCCCAAGAGTTAATCATATTATATAAAAGATGGGTGTATATTTTTCTGTAAATTGTTAAGGATTAGAAGTATAAAATAGGTTCACTTAAATAGGGAGGGAAGGTTATGAAATTACAAAGTGAAGTTTGTATTGTTTGTGAGACAAAAAGAAAAGAAGGTATATATGTTTATAATAATTTAATATGCTATGAATGTGAAAAGGATATGGTGAATACAGAGACAGATGATCCGAAATATATACATTATTTAAAGCAGCTTCGAAAATTAGAAGTATCATATTTTTAAATAGGCATATGCCTATTATTTTTTTTGTTCTGTATAATAGATAGAGAATGAATCATAAGGAAGAGATGTAGATGAATCAAAATCGTATGCCTTTATATGAGGCGTTAATAGAGTTTAAAGAAAGAGGGCCGTTATCCTTTCATGTTCCAGGTCATAAGAATGGTTTAAACTTCCCTCAGGAGGCAATAAGAGAGTTTAAAGATATTCTATCTATTGATGTAACTGAGTTAGCAGGACTAGATGATTTGCATAGTCCGTTTGAATGTATAGATGAGGCACAACAATTATTGGCTGAAGTTTATAATACAAAGAGGAGCTATTTTTTAATTAATGGTTCAACAGTCGGGAACTTAGCAATGATTTTGTCTTGTTGCGGGGAACATGATATTGTTCTTGTACAAAGAAATTGCCATAAATCAATTATTAATGCTTTAAAACTTGCGGGAGCAAATCCCATTTTTTTAGATCCATGGATTGATGAAGCTTATAACGTACCGGTGGGAGTTCGTAACGAAATTATTAAGAAAGCAATTGAAAAGTATCCAAATGCGAAAGCACTCATTTTAACGCATCCTAATTATTATGGTATGGGTATGGATCTAGAGGCAAGCATCGCTTTTGCACATGCACATAAAATCCCTGTTTTGGTAGATGAGGCACATGGGGCACATTTGTGCTTGGGAGAACCATTCCCGAAGTCAGCATTAACATATGGTGCAGATATTGTAGTTCATTCTGCACATAAAACATTACCCGCAATGACAATGGGTTCCTATTTACATATAAATAGTCACTTAGTAGACGAAGAGAAGGTTACTACTTATTTAAGTATGCTACAATCTAGTAGTCCATCGTATCCAATTATGGCTTCCTTGGATATAGCACGCTTTACAATGGCGCGTATAAAAGAAGAAGGTCACAGTGAAATTGTTGAGTTTTTACGAAGATTTAAGGAACAATTACGTTCTATTCCCCAAATCGCCATTTTAGAATATCCGTTGCAAGATGAGTTAAAGGTCACCGTACAAACTCGTTGTCAGTTATCAGGGTACGAATTACAGTCTGTATTTGAAAAGGTCGGTATATATACAGAGATGGCTGATCCGTACAATGTCCTATTTATTTTACCCTTACAAGTAAATGAGGGATATATGAAGGTTATAGAGATGATCCGAGTAGCATTGCAACATTATGAGGTGAAAGACAAGAGGGAATCTATTCGTTATACTTATAAAGGTGAATTCTCTCTTTTACCGTATACGTATAAACAACTAGACGTATATGAAACAAAGATAGTATCTATAGAAGAGGCTGTTGGAATGATAGCGGCGGAAATGGTGATTCCGTATCCACCTGGAATTCCATTGATTATGTATGGAGAGAGAATTACTTCAGAGCATAAAGAGCAAATTATGTATTTAGAGAGAGCAGGAGCTCGTTTTCAAGGGAATACGAAATATATGAAAGTGTATGATATAGAAAGTAGGTTTTAGGATGAAGGGATTATTTGTAACAATTGAGGGCCCAGAAGGTTCAGGTAAAACAACGTTAATTAAAAGCTTATTGCCATATTTTGAACAAAAAGCACAAAAGGTAATGGCGACAAGGGAACCAGGCGGTATTGCAATTTCTGAGGACATTAGGACGATTTTACATAAACAAGAATATACGATGATGGAAGCACGTACAGAAGCGCTTCTTTATGCTGCTGCGCGCAGACAACATTTAGTAGAAAAAGTTATGCCAGCACTTAATGAGAACTACCTCGTGTTATGTGATCGTTTTATAGATAGCTCTTTAGCATACCAAGGCTATGCAAGAGGATTGGGTATGGATAAGGTATTTGAAATAAATCGTTTCGCAACAGAGGACTGTATGCCTAGTTTAACAATTTATCTAGACATTGAGCCTGAGGTTGGTTTGGCTCGGATTGAAAAAGATGCAGGACGTGAAGTAAATCGACTAGATATGGAAGATATCTCTTTCCATAAACGTGTGCGCGAAGGGTATTTACAAGTTGTAGAACGTTTCTCGGATCGTATTGTATTGGTAAATGCTGATCAGCCGATGGAAAAACTTATAGAAGAAGTTGTTCAGCTTATAGAAGATAAATTGTTATAATAGAAGGAAAGAATGAAATAAGTGAGGTATGCATTATGACGAAGACGTGGGAGCAGCTTTCTGCTATACAACCCATCGGTGTAAAAATGTTGATGAATAGCATTGCAAAAGAGCGTATATCCCACGCTTACTTGTTAGAGGGAGGGAAAGGGACAGGAAAGTTTGCGACAGCAATTCAAATGGCAAAGAGTTTCCTCTGTTCTGAGCGAAATGGGGTAGAGCCCTGCCATGTATGTACAAACTGTAAGCGAATTGATTCAGGTAACCACCCTAACTTACATATTGTAAAACCAGACGGATTATCTATTAAGAAGCAGCAAATTCATGATTTACAAGAAGAGTTTTCAAAAACAGGATTAGAAGCAAATAAAAAATTATATATTATTGAGCATGCAGATCGTATGACAGCAAATGCGGCAAATACACTTTTGAAATTTTTAGAAGAACCAAGTAGTGATACAACTGCTATTTTACTTACTGAACAAAGTCATCAAATTTTAAATACGATTTTATCTCGTTGCCAAGTTGTTACGTTTAGACCGTTACCTACGGAATCTTTAATTAGAAGATTACAGGATGAAGGGATTACAGCATCTTTATCGACACTTGCTGCTCAACTTACAAATAGTTTTGATGAAGCTTTAGCTTTATGTAGTGATGAATGGTTTGCACAAGCACGAGCTTTAGTGATAAAATTATGTGAAGCGCTCGAAAAAGATAAAACCTCTATTTTTTTTGTACAAGAAAAATGGGGAAAACACTTTGGAGAGAAAGAACAATTACAGCAAGGTTTAGATATGTTACTCCTTATTTATAAGGATTTATTATATGTTCAACTTGGAGAAGAAGATCGTCTTGTTTTTCATGAGCAGAAAGAGATGTTTGAATCGTTTTCCTATGCTCAGAAGCGCATTGTATCAGCTCTCTTTAATATATTAGAGGCAAAAAATAGAATCAACGCTAATGTAAATGCGCAGCTTGTGTTCGAACAGTTAGTGTTGCGGTTGCAGGAGGGATGACCGTTTTGTATGATGTAGTAGGTGTTCGCTTTAAGAAGGCCGGGAAGGTATATTACTTTGATCCAAATCAGTTCGATATCTCTGAAAATGAGTTTGTCATTGTAGAAACGGTAAGAGGTATTGAATACGGAAAAGTAGTTATTACCAAAAAACAAGTTGATGAAAACGACGTTGTATTACCGCTAAAAAAGGTTATTCGTATTGCAAATGAAAATGATCGTACCATTGTTGAAGAGAACAAACATGCTGCCAAAGAAGCATATCAAGTCTGTCAACAAAAGGTAGTAGAGCATAATCTTGATATGAAACTTGTAGATGTAGAGTATACATTCGATCGTAATAAGATTATTTTCTATTTTACTGCGGATGGTCGGATCGATTTCCGCGAACTAGTGAAGGACTTAGCCGCAATTTTTAGAACAAGAATTGAACTAAGACAAATTGGTGTTCGTGATGAAGCGAAGATGCTAGGTGGTATTGGTCCATGTGGTCGTATGCTTTGTTGTTCTACTTTTTTAGGAGATTTTGAACCTGTATCCATTAAAATGGCAAAGGATCAAAATTTATCATTAAATCCTGCAAAAATCTCTGGTTTATGTGGTCGCTTAATGTGTTGCTTAAAATATGAGAATGATGAATATGAGGCAGCAAAGGAACAACTTCCTGATTTAGATCAACGTATACAAACCCCGCATGGTACTGGCCGTGTTATCGGATTAAATATTTTAGAAAGATTAATTCAAGTGGAACTAGTAGACAAGGAACGGATAGTAGAATATACGTTAGATGAGTTAGTAAATAAAGGGGTCGTTTCGAGTCAAACCACAGATTAATGAGGTGGGTGCTTGTGGAGAAAAAAGATATTTTTGAATCGGTTTCTAGTATGGAAGAGCAAATTGGACATTTATACAAACAGTTGGGAGAGTTAAAACAGCATCTTGCAGAGTTGTTGGAAGAAAACCAGCATATAAAAATGGAAAATAACAATTTGCGACACCGTTTTGAAGAAGTGCAGAATAAAGAAAAACAAAAAACTCAAAAACGTAAAGAAGTGAAGCCGAAAACAGATATTGGTGAAGGCTATGACAATTTAGCGAGACTGTATCAAGAAGGTTTTCATATTTGCAATCTACATTATGGAAGTGTACGTAAAGAGGGAGATTGTTTATTCTGTCTGTCATTCTTAAATAAAAAGTGAAATTACCTTTCCAATTATAATTGGAAAGGTAATTTTTTATACATGAAATAGGGTAGGTTAAGGGTAAGAAAAGGAGCAGTATATGAATTTATATGAAGATGAACGTTTAGATTACTTATTAGCACAAGACATGAAGATTATACAAAGCCCATCAGTATTTAATTTTTCTTTAGATGCCGTTTTACTTGCAGATTTTGCATGGATACCAATTCAAAAAGGGAATTTACTTGATTTGTGTACAGGTAACGCGGTTGTTCCCCTTCTATTAAGTACAAGAACAAAAGGAAATATTACTGGTGTGGAAATTCAAGAACGCTTATATGATATGGGAGTAAGAAGTGTTCAATACAATGGGTTGGAAGAAAGAATTCACCTCATACATGGAGATTTGAAAGATATGCCAGAGAAACTTGGGCGTCATCAATATGATGTTGTTACATGTAATCCACCATATTTTCAAACACCTCAAACTTCAGAGAAAAATATGAATGAACATTTAGCGATAGCTCGTCATGAAATTATGTGTACATTAGAAGATGTTGTATCTGCAAGTAGTCAGTTAGTAAAACAAGGTGGGAAAGTAGCGTTTGTACATCGTCCAGGGCGATTACTAGACATTGTCACATTAATGCGTAAATATAAAATTGAACCAAAGCGTGTGCAATTTGTTTATCCTAAGGTTGGAAAAGAAGCAAATACATTGTTAATTGAAGGAATTAAGGATGGAAATGCAGATTTAAAAATTTTACCACCTCTCGTTGTATATGAGAACAATAACGAATATACAAAGGAGCTACGTTCAATTTTATATGGAGAAGAATAAGCATTTTTTTTATGTGGTAGAGTGCTCTGATGGAAGTTATTATGCTGGATATACAAACCATATAGAGAAGAGAATTCAGACTCATAATAGCGGCAAAGGAGCTAGGTATACACGCGCCAGGCTTCCTGTCGTTTTAAAATATGTAGAGACCCACAATGATAAGCGTACAGCTATGCAAGCGGAGTATTACTTTAAGCAATTAACGAGAAAACAAAAAGAGGCATATATGCAAAAAGGAGAACGCTATGTGGCAACAAAAAAGCTTTCAACAAAATGAAAAGGGAGTTTTATATTTAGTACCAACTCCTATTGGAAATCTAGAAGATATGACATTTCGTGCAATCCGAATTTTAAAAGAAGTTGATTTAATTGCTGCTGAAGATACGAGACAAACGAAAAAACTTTGTAATTATTTTGAAATTGAAACACCTGTCACGAGTTATCATGAGCACAATAAAGAAGTAAGTGGGAAGAAACTATTAGAGAAATTAGAGGATGGAAAGAATATAGCACTTGTTAGTGACGCTGGTATGCCGTGTATTTCTGATCCAGGTTACGATATTGTTGTTGAGGCAGTAGCTGAGCAATACCATGTAATTCCACTTCCTGGAGCAAATGCAGCCCTTACAGCATTAATTGCATCCGGCCTTGAAACACAGCAGTTTTATTTCTATGGTTTCTTGCAGAGAAACAAAAAGGAACGGAAGATGGAGTTAGAAAAGCTTCGTTATGTACAAACTACAATGATGTTTTATGAAGCGCCTCATCGTTTAGATGATACTTTAATTTCGATGCAGGAAGTGTTGGGAAATAGAGAGATTGTATTATGTCGAGAGTTAACGAAAAAATTTGAGGAATTTATTCGAGGAACAATCGAAGAAGCAATTGAGTGGACGAAGCAAAATGAAGTACGTGGTGAGTTTTGTATTTTAGTAGCAGGTTCAACAGAAGAACCAGCTCCAGAAGAACAATGGTGGGAATCTCTTTCGGTATATGATCATATTGAACACTATATAAATGAAAAAAGTATGAATTCAAAAGAAGCGATTAAAACAGTCGCTAAAGATCGAGATTTGTCGAAAAGAGATGTATATCAAATCTATCATGTCGATAAAAAATAAGCTTCTCATAATTGAGAAGCTTATTTTGCTGTTTCGATATAATCTTGAAGTTCGTTTAAGATTTGCTCAGCGCCTTCTTTGCTTAAGATGATTTTACCTTCAGCTAAAGAAAGGTTACCGTCAGATACTTCACCAGTTACTTGGCAAGTCATGTTTGGTTTATATTTCTTTAAGATGATTTTTTCGTCATCAACATAGATTTCAAGAGCGTCCTTTTCTGCAATACCTAAAGTACGGCGTAATTCGATTGGAATTACTACACGACCTAATTCATCAACTTTACGAACAATACCAGTAGATTTCATAATTTTTTTCCTCCTAAATAAATAGTTTATAAGTTTCGAGTCTATTTTTAGATTCGTCATTTTTCGACAAAATACCCTATGGACATATGATACCAATCATTTACATTTCCGTCAATTCTTAAATTCTATATTTTTTAAAAAGATTTATAGATTTCTTATTTCTTATATATAATAGATTGAGAGGAAATTCCACAATTATTTACGATATTTTCTGAAAAAAATAAATTTAAAGTGGAGATTGTATATTTTTTTGAAATATGAGCAATAGATGATAAAGATATTGAGCATTAAGACCTAAATTTAAAATTAGGTTGGCGTAAAGAAGATAAATTAGATTTGGGCTGCTCGTAAAAGCCTAATTAATGTGGGCTAATAATTAGTGGGGAGGAACAAAAACCCTACTGATTAAAGTTTCACTTTATATATGAGTTTTTGATATACTGTTTATAAATACATATGAGGTTATTCGGGAGGTCCAAAACAATGACAGAGGAAAATAAGTCCTTTTATATTACTACCCCAATTTATTATCCAAGTGGAAAATTACACATTGGACATGCTTATACGACAGTAGCAGGAGATGCGATGGCACGATATAAGCGTATGCAAGGTTATAATGTGCATTATTTAACAGGAACTGATGAGCATGGACAGAAGATCCAAAAGAAAGCAGAAGAGTTAAATATTACGCCACAGGCATATGTTGATAACATTGTTTCAGGAATTAAAGAGCTTTGGGAGAAGATGGATATTTCTTATGATGATTTTATTCGTACAACTGAAGATCGTCATAAAGATGTTGTCGAAAAAATCTTTAAGCAATTAGTAGATCAAGGTGACATTTATCTTGATGAATATGAAGGTTGGTATTCTGTACAAGATGAGACGTTCTATACAGAGCATCAATTAGTAGATCCAATTATGGAAGGCGACAAAGTAGTTGGAGGAAAAAGCCCAGATAGTGGTCATGATGTAGAACTTGTTCGTGAAGAATCTTATTTCTTTAGAATGGGTAAATATGTCGACAGACTATTAAAATTCTATGAAGATAATCCACATTTCATTCAGCCGGAGTCTCGTAAAAATGAAATGATTAATAATTTTATTAAACCAGGATTAGAAGATTTAGCAGTTTCTCGTACTTCATTTGACTGGGGAGTTCGTGTTCCTGGTAACCCAAAACACGTTATTTACGTATGGGTTGACGCATTATCTAACTATATTACGGCGTTAGGTTATGGAACAGCAAATGAAGAGAAATATAAAAAATTCTGGCCTGCAGATGTGCATTTAGTTGGGAAAGAAATTGTTCGTTTCCATACAATTTATTGGCCGATAATTTTAATGGCATTAGATTTACCTCTTCCGAAGAAAGTCTTTGCTCATGGCTGGATTTTAATGAAGGATGGAAAGATGAGTAAGTCAAAAGGAAACGTAGTAGATCCAGTTACATTAATCGATCGTTACGGATTAGATGCATTACGTTATTACTTACTTCGTGAAGTTCCATTTGGATCTGATGGCGTATTCACACCAGAAGGATTTGTGGAGCGTATTAATTTCGACTTAGCAAATGACTTAGGTAATTTATTAAATCGTACAGTAGCTATGATTGATAAGTACTTTAACGGAGAAATCCCTGCATTTAAAGCAAATGTAACGGAATTTGATGAAACGTTAGTAGCGTTTGCGCAAGATACTTTGAAAAAAGTAGAAGAAGCAATGGAGAATATGGAGTTCTCTGTAGCGTTAGGATCTATTTGGCAATTGGTTAGTCGTACGAATAAATATATTGATGAAACACAACCATGGGTATTAGCAAAAGATGAGAATGATCGTGAAAAGTTAGCTTCTGTAATGGCTCACTTAGCAGAAGTACTTCGTCAAACAGGTATTATGCTTATGCCATTCTTAACAGTAGCACCAAGCAAGATGTTTGCTCAGCTTGGCCTTACTGATGAAGCTCATAAATCTTGGGAAAGTCTATCTACAATTGGCTGCATTCCAGCTGGAACAAAAGTAGAAAAAGGAAACCCAATTTTCCCTCGTTTAGAAATGGAAGTGGAAGTAGAGTACATTAAAGAACAAATGAAAAGCTCTGCTCCTAAAGTAGAAGAGAAAAAAGAAGAAGAACCGAAGGCAGAAGAAATTACAATTGATGATTTCTTTAAAGTAGAATTACGCGTAGCTGAAGTACTATCTGCTGAACCTGTGAAAAAAGCAGACAAGTTGTTAAAAATTCAACTAGACTTAGGCACAGAAAAGCGTCAAGTTGTTTCTGGAATTGCAAAATTCTATTCACCGGAAGACTTAAAAGGTAAAAAGGTTATTTGTGTAACAAACTTAAAACCTGTAAAATTACGCGGTGAATTATCGCAAGGTATGATTTTAGCGGGTGAAGAGAATGGCGTATTGTCATTAGCATCAATTGACCAAAATCTACCAAATGGTACAAAAATCAAGTAATTAAGACAAGAAAAGAGATGTTTCACGTGTAACATGTGTGAAGCGTCTTTTTTCTTTTTACACTCTCTATTTTTGCATTAAGATTGTAGTATTGTTATCGTTAAGTTATTAAAGAACTTATTTTTGTAGAATAAACTTGATTTCAATATAAAAGGAGTTATGTATTATGTTGTTTGATACACATTCACATTTGAATGCAGAGCAATTCGAAGGAGATTTGCAAGAGGTTATTGCCCGAATGAAAGAAGCGGGAGTTACTTATACAGTTGTTGTTGGTTTTGATGAAGTAACGATAAAAAAGGCGATGGAATTAGCTGAAGCCTATGATTTTATTTACGCTGCGGTTGGGTGGCACCCAGTTGATGCAATCGACATGACAGAAGAACATTTAGCTTGGTTAGAAGAACTTGCTTCTCATCCTAAAGTCGTTGCACTTGGAGAAATGGGCTTAGATTATCACTGGGATAAGTCTCCAAAAGAAATACAGAAAGAAGTATTCCGTAAACAAATTGCATTAGCGAAAAAAGTAAAATTGCCGATTATTATACATAACCGCGATGCAACTCAAGATATTGTTGATATTCTAGAAGAAGAGAATGCAGCTGAAGTAGGAGGCATTATGCATTGCTTTAGCGGCAGTGTAGAGGTAGCAGAGCGATGTGTTGATATGAACTTTTTAATTTCGTTAGGTGGACCAGTTACATTTAAAAATGCTAAGAAGCCGAAAGAGGTTGCTACGGAGATTCCATTAGAGAAATTGTTAATAGAGACGGATTGTCCGTATTTAACGCCGCACCCATTTCGAGGGAAACGAAATGAACCGAGTTATGTAAAACTCGTAGCAGAAGAAATTGCGAATTTAAAAGGAATTTCTTATGAGGAAGTAGCAGAAATGACAACTAAAAATGCAAAAGTTTTATTTGGTGTTGAATAAAAAGAACGGGGGAACCTGTTCTTTTTTATTTTGAGAAAAACTAGTAGAAGTGATGAAGAAAATAAATGTGAATGATGAAGTGTTACAATAAGGACAGAGAACAAAGATTTTTCTATTCTATTTTTTAAAATATAAGAATGGGGAAAATAATAATGGAAAAGTCGTCATTTTTTTGTTTTACTAAGTAGAGACGAAATGAGTGTGGAGGCAAGCATGAAAATAAAAGAGATTATCGTTGTAGAAGGTAAAGATGATACAGTTGCGATTAAGCATGCTGTTGATGCGGATACAATTGAAACGAACGGTTCAGCAATCGGTGATCATGTTATTGAGCAAGTTAAATTAGCGCAACAAAAAAGGGGCGTTATTATTTTTACAGATCCGGATTATCCTGGAGAACGTATTCGAAAAATTATTTCTGACAAGGTTCCTGGCTGTAAGCATGCCTTTTTACCGAAGGAAGAAGCGCTTGCTAAAAGGAAAAAGGGTGTCGGGATTGAACATGCTTCTAATGAGTCGATTCGCCGTGCTCTAGAGAATATACATGAAGAAATGGAAGCTTACACAAGTGAAATTAGTTGGAGCGATTTAGTCGATGCAGGCTTAGTGGGCGGAGAAATGGCAAAGAGCCGCAGAGAAAGAATGGGTAAGCTATTAAAGATTGGTTATACAAATGCAAAACAGTTACATAAACGATTACAGATGTTTCAAGTTTCAAAGGAATCATTTGCAGAAGCTTATAAGCAAGTAATACAGGAGGAAAAAAAATGAAGGATATCGCAACGCCAAATCGTACAAAAGACATTGTTGAAAAGTATGGATTTTCATTCAAAAAAAGTTTAGGACAAAACTTTTTAATTGATACAAATGTATTAAATCGTATTGTCGATCATGCAGAAATTGGTTCAGAAAGTGGTGCAATTGAAATTGGACCAGGTATCGGTGCATTAACAGAGCAATTAGCGAAGCGTGCTAAAAAAGTAGTGGCTTTTGAAATTGATCAAAGACTATTACCAATTTTAGATGAGACGTTAGCGCCATATGGTAACGTTACAGTTATTAATAAAGACGTACTAAAAGCAGATGTACATGAAGTATTTAATGAGCAATTTGAAGAAGGACAAGATGTAATGGTAGTAGCTAACTTACCATACTATATTACAACGCCAATTTTATTTAAATTGCTTGAAGAAAAGTTACCAGTTCGTGGATTTGTTGTTATGATGCAAAAAGAAGTTGGAGATCGTTTAGCTGCTAAACCTGGAACGAAAGAGTATGGTTCTTTATCGATTGCCATTCAGTATTATACAGAGGTTGAAACAGTTATGACTGTACCGCGTACAGTGTTTGTACCACAGCCAAATGTTGATTCTGCAATTATCCGCCTTCTAAAGCGTCCTAAACCGGTTGTAGAGGTGAAAGATGAAACGTTCTTCTTTGAAGTAGTACGAGCAAGTTTCGCACAGCGCCGTAAAACTTTAATGAATAATTTATCAAATAATTTAAATGGTTTCCCGAAAGATAAGGAGTTATTGGATCGAATTTTAACAGAAGTAGGAATTGATCCAAAGCGAAGAGGCGAAACGCTATCTATTGAAGAGTTTGCAACATTAAGTAATGCATTAGTTCTTCATAAATTATCATAAGAATATGAAAGGGGCAGTTCAAGTTGAACTGTCCCTTTTGTCACCTTTCTCTCTCTAAATTCATACTTTAAAAACAGGTAAGATGGCCTAATGAGTTTGGAGGTAGGAGAATGGTTTTACATGTTGGAGAATTAGTGGAACGATATTCTCATAAGAGGGATATTCTTTTTCGTATTATAGAAATAAAAGGCGAGATAGCTATATTGTTTGGAGAGGAAATTAGACTGGTGGCGGATGCGCCACTTGAAGATTTAATTAGTATAGATCAAAGAGAACATAAAAAAAGGGTGAAGCGTGAGAAAGAAACAATGGAGCGCACGTACCGTTTGTTTCAACAAGATTATGTGCTGATGAAACAAAGGCATGAACATACTTCAACTGGTGGATATACAAGTGAGGTGAATTATTTTCAAATGCCGGGACGTGTATTGCATATAGATGGAGACCCTTTATATTTGCGCAAGTGCTTAGATTTATATAATAAAATTGGCGTTCCTGTTCAAGGTATTCATTGTAAAGAAACGGAGATGCATGAAAAAGTAGTAGACTTAATAGATCACTTTCGCCCAGACATTCTCGTTATTACAGGGCATGATGCATATACAAAATCAAAAGGAGTGAAGGGAGATTTAGCGGCATATAGGCATTCAAGGCATTTTGTACAGGCTGTTCGTGAAGTGCGAAAAAAATATCCATCATTGGATCAACTTGTTATTTTTGCTGGGGCATGTCAATCACATTTTGAGGCACTAATTCGTGCAGGGGCCAATTTCGCTAGTTCACCATCTAGAATTAATATTCATGCACTAGATCCTGTATATGTAGTTGGTAAAATTAGTTTTACTTCATTTATGGAGAGAGTCAATGTATGGGATGTCGTACGTAATACAATTACTGGTGAAAAGGGACTAGGTGGAATTGAAACGAGAGGGATTTTACGAACGGGATTACCTTTTCAACATTATGAAGAGTAAGCAGGGTACATATGTATCTTGCTTTTTTGTATGGAAGGATTTAAATGAATTTGGATAAAAAGAGGCAAGAACGTACAGACTACGTAATGATACTTTTACAATATAGTATTTCTTCTATCTATTCAAACGCAGGATGATATTAGCTGTGAATCGCGGTTAATAATTAGGATAGATATATCGTGCTTTAAGTGTTCAATCTAAATTACAGCGAGGTGTAGCGAAGTATATGTCAAAACGTTTAGATGAAATTAAAAGCGAATTAGATCACCATCTTGGACAGCGACTTATGTTAAAAGCAAATAGTGGAAGAAGAAAAACTGTGGAGCAATCAGGTGTACTAGCAGAAACATACCGTTCCGTTTTTGTTGTACAATTGGATCAACAAGAAGATGCGTTGCAACGTGTATCTTATAGTTATGCAGATGTTTTAACAGAGACAGTAGAGTTAACATTTTATGGAGACCCTCATAATGAGGTCATTTTATAATCCGTATATCATTACATATATTCCCAGAAATGAAAAGCTATATTATTTTGCATACTAACTATACCGTAGCAAAATAAGGAGGGACTCTGCATTGAGTAGTAGACGAAGAGGTGTCATGTCAAACCAATTTAAAGAAGAGCTAGCAAAAGAGCTTGGCTTTTATGATGTTGTTCAGAAAGAAGGATGGGGCGGAATTCGTGCGAAAGATGCTGGTAACATGGTGAAACGTGCTATAGAAATTGCAGAACAGCAATTAATGAAACGAAACCAGTAGTTGTAAGATACTTTCTATGCTACGGTAGCCGAGGAGACATTCCTCGGCTTTTTGTACTCTAAAAGGTGCCATCATTTTACATAAGTAGTTTCATTCTGAATGCTTTTCGTTATAATTAGGGAAGTGTCATCGTCTTACTATAAATTTATGGTAAAATAAACGATAAAAGATTGAGTACATAGAGTGGGTGAATAGATTGAAGCTACTAGTGAAAGCACCAGCAAAGATTA
Source organism: Bacillus sp. M13(2017) (assembly GCF_002218325.1). Lineage (NCBI taxonomy): Bacteria > Bacillati > Bacillota > Bacilli > Caryophanales > Bacillaceae > Bacillus > Bacillus sp. M13(2017). The sequence goes on from NZ_KZ268523.1 coordinate 14,051, forward strand.
ATCTGTCGTTAGATGTACTGGGAAAAAGACAAGACGGATATCATGAAGTGAAAATGATTATGACAACCATTGATTTAGCAGATCGTCTAGAACTAACGGAATTAGCAGAAGACCGTATTGAAATTTTATCCCATAATAGGTATGTCCCAGACGACCAACGAAATTTAGCTTATCAGGCAGCGAAATTATTAAAAGAGAAGTTTAATGTAAAAAAAGGTGTATCTATTACTATTGAAAAAACGATTCCAGTAGCAGCTGGATTAGCAGGTGGAAGTAGTGATGCAGCAGCGACATTACGTGGTCTTAATAAATTATGGAATTTAGGGCTTACAATTGATGAGTTAGCAGAGCTTGGCGCAGAAATTGGATCAGATGTATCGTTCTGTGTATACGGCGGCACAGCAATTGCCACTGGAAGAGGAGAGAAAATTGAGCATATAAAGACTCCGCCTTCTTGTTGGGTTATTTTAGCGAAACCACATATAGGTGTATCTACTGCTGATGTGTATGGAAATTTAAAGTTAAATCGAGTTACACATCCAAATGTAGATAAAATGGTTGATGTCATAAATTCTGGTGATTATAAAGGAATTTGTGATACTGTTGGTAACGTTTTAGAAGATGTAACATTTGGAATGCATCCTGAAGTTGCCCGTATTAAATCACAGATGAAGCGATTTGGAGCGGATGCTGTATTAATGAGTGGAAGTGGTCCAACTGTATTTGGACTTGTACACCATGATTCACGAATGCATCGCATTTATAACGGATTAAAAGGATTTTGTGAACAAGTCTATGCGGTACGTTTATTAGGAGAGCGAGAAACGCTTGAATAAAGACGTATAATACGTTATGATTTGTTTAGAATATTCGTGATTTGAGGTGAGAGTATGAAAATTAGAAGAAGTACAAGATTAGTCGATATGACTTATTACTTGCTACAAAACCCTCGTCAGCTAGTATCTCTCACTTTTTTTGCTGAAAGGTATCAATCGGCTAAGTCTTCCATTAGTGAAGATTTAGTTATTATTAAGCAAACGTTTGAACAACAAGGGGTCGGCACATTGCAAACGATACCAGGAGCAGCAGGAGGAGTGAAATATATACCGTATATAAGTGAAGAAGAGGCAGATCTAATTATTGATGAGCTTTGTGGCTTATTTGAAAACCCAGATCGTATTTTGCCTGGTGGTTACTTATACATGACAGATTTATTGAGTAATCCTCGCCATATTAATGGCGCAGGTCGTTTGTTTGCTTCTGTTTTTGCTAGGCAACCAATTGATGCAGTTATGACGGTGGCAACGAAGGGGATTCCACTTGCTTATGCAGTGGCAAATTACTTAGATGTACCAGTTGTAATTGCAAGAAAAGATAATAAGGTAACAGAAGGTCCGACTGTTAGTATTAACTATGTGTCGGGTTCTTCTAAACGAATTCAAACAATGACGTTAGCAAAACGCAGTCTTCCAGAAGGGTCGAATGTTTTAATTATTGATGACTTCATGAAAGCTGGCGGAACAATTCAAGGTATGATGAGTATGTTAGAAGAGTTCAAGGCTAATGTTGTTGGTATTGGTGTATTAGTAGAATCCACAGATATTGAAGAACGACTAATTAATAATTTTGTATCATTAATTCGTCTATCGGAAGTTGATGTGAAAGAAAAAACGATTCAAGTGGAAAAAGGGAATTATTCTCTTGCACCATTTGATGAAGGGCTTGTAGAGGCGGAATAAAAGATAGAGCAGATAGCTCTATCTTTTTTTATTTTATTTATAGATTATAAAATAGATGGACAAACTGCCTTTCGTACACTATTTTTAAAGAGTAAAATAAATAATAAAAGGGTGAAAAGTATGAAAGTTGTTCAAACAAGCAAGGCACCACAAGCAATTGGACCTTATTCACAGGGGATTATTGTAAATAACATGTTCTATAGCTCAGGACAAATTCCATTGACGGCAAATGGGGAGCTTGTAACAGGAGATGTAACAGCACAAACAGAACAAGTATTTCAAAATTTACAAGCGGTATTAGAGGAAGCAGGTGCTTCATTTGATACAGTCGTAAAAACAACAGTATTTTTAAAGGACATGGATGATTTTAATGCTGTGAATGAAGTGTATAGCTCTTATTTCTCTACTCATAAACCAGCTCGATCTTGTGTGCAAGTAGCAAAATTACCGAAAGATGTTTCCGTTGAAATTGAAGTAATCGCCCTAGTTAAGTAACCTTTTGTAAGCGATAACCTCCACTAATCTCTATATTCAACTACTTTAAAAATTTTTATCTTAAAAATTTTTAAAAAATTAAAGGGAAAATAGAAAATTTGTGGAATTTATACAAATATATCGCTTATTTAGAAAAGGGTGGTGAACACAAGATGGAAGTGACTGACGTAAGATTACGCCGCGTAAACACAGAAGGCCGCATGAGAGCAATTGCCTCTATTACTCTAGACCATGAATTTGTTGTTCATGATATTCGTGTAATTGATGGTAATAATGGATTATTTGTAGCAATGCCAAGTAAACGTACTCCAGATGGAGAGTTCCGTGACATTGCACATCCAATTAATTCTGGTACACGCTCTAAAATTCAAGATGCGGTTTTAACAGAGTATCATCGTTTAGGCGAGTTAGAAGAGGTTGAGTTTGAAGAAGCAGGTGCTTCGTAAAATTCGAATGAAAAGGGCTTTTGACAAAAAGCCTTATAATTTTGTAGCAAACTCCTGTAAGCATTTACAGGGGTTTGTTTTTTTTTGTTTTATATTTGGAAACTTCATAATTTATTAACATAAAAAGAAGAAACTACTAATTTTTTCAAAATCATTTTAAATAGTATAGCTTATTTCTTAAAAAAGATACTAAAGAGTAAAACATCTTATAAGAATTATGGTAAAATTTAATAGTTAAAATGTGTTTCTTGAAATATATGATGATTTAGGATAATATCTTTAATGGATAAATAGGTTGCGATGGAGGGTCTATATGTCAAACAGATTTGCAGTGATTCTAGCTGCAGGTAAAGGCACACGTATGAAGTCAAAGCTATACAAAGTGCTGCATCCTGTATGTGGAAAACCTATGGTACAACACGTAGTCGATCAAGTATCTCAATTAGGATTGCAGAAACTTGTAACGGTTGTTGGACATGGTGCTGAAATGGTACAAGAACAGCTAGGGAACGTAAGTGAATTTGCATTACAAGCAGAACAACTTGGTACAGCACATGCTGTAGATCAAGCTGCAAGTGTACTTGCAAATGAAGAAGGAACAACTTTAGTTATTTGTGGTGATACGCCTCTAATAACTGCTGAAACAATGGAAGCATTACTTCAGCAACATAAAGAAGCAGGAGCAATGGCGACGGTGCTAACAGCATACATAGAAGAGCCTGCTGGATATGGCCGTATTGTTCGTAATGAGAATGGTCATGTTGAAAAGATTGTTGAGCATAAAGATGCAAATGAGAAAGAATTAGCTATTAAAGAAATCAATACAGGTACGTATTGTTTTGATAATAAGGCTTTATTTGCTTCACTTTCTAAAGTTTCAAATGATAACGTGCAAGGTGAATATTACCTTCCAGATGTTATTGAGATTTTAAAAAATGAAGGTCATATCGTATCAGCTTATCAAACAGAGCAGTTCGATGAAACGTTAGGTGTTAACGACAGAGTCGCTCTATCGCAAGCGGAAATTATTATGAAAAACCGTATCAACCGAAAGAACATGGTAAATGGTGTTACAATTATTGATCCAAGTAACACTTATATTTCTGCTGATGCAATTATCGGTAGCGATACAGTTCTTCATCCAGGAACAATTATTGAGGGGAACACTGTAATTGGTTCTGATTGTGAAATTGGACCGCATACAGTAATTCGCGATAGTGAAATTGGAGATCGTACGACAATTCGACAATCTACTGTACATGATAGTAAGCTTGGTACGGAAGTATCGGTTGGTCCATTTGCACATATTCGCCCAGATTCAGTTATTGGAGACGAAGTACGCGTTGGAAACTTCGTGGAAATCAAAAAAACTGTCTTTGGTAATAGAAGTAAAGCTTCGCACTTGAGTTATATCGGGGATGCACAAGTTGGAGAAGACGTGAATCTTGGTTGTGGTTCAATTACGGTGAACTATGACGGTAAGAATAAATTCAAAACTGTGATTGGTAATGGGGTATTTATTGGATGTAATTCAAACCTTGTTGCTCCAGTAACAGTTGAAGATGGTGCTTATGTGGCGGCAGGCTCTACAATTACAGAGAATGTTCCATCAAAAGCATTATCGGTAGCACGTGCACGTCAAGTTAACAAAGAAGACTATGTTGATCAATTGCTGAATAAGAAAAAATCATAATAATGTGGAGGGTTAATCTAGATGTCGACTCAATATCTAAATTCTAATTTGAAAGTATTCTCTTTAAACTCTAATAAGGAACTTGCTGAGCAGATTGCAAAGCATATTGGAGTAGGACTAGGAAAATGTTCTGTTGATCGTTTTAGTGATGGAGAAGTTCAAATTAACATTGAAGAAAGTATCCGTGGTTGCGATGTATTCATTATTCAATCTACAAGCTTCCCAGTAAACGAACATATCATGGAATTACTTATTATGATCGATGCATTAAAACGTGCATCTGCGAAAACAATTAATATTGTTATTCCTTACTATGGTTATGCGCGTCAAGACCGTAAAGCGCGTTCTCGTGAACCAATTACATCGAAACTTGTAGCAAACTTGCTTGAAACAGCAGGTGCAACTCGTGTAATCACTCTAGATTTACATGCTCCACAAATTCAAGGGTTCTTTGATATCCCAATCGACCACTTAATGGGTGTACCGATTCTTTCTGATTACTTTGAAACAAAAGGTCTTAAAGATATCGTAATCGTGTCTCCTGATCATGGTGGTGTAACTCGTGCAAGAAAAATGGCAGATCGTCTAAAAGCGCCAATCGCTATTATTGATAAGCGTCGTCCTCGCCCGAACGTTTCAGAGGTAATGAACATTATCGGTAATATTGAAGGCAAAACAGCGATTTTAATTGATGACATCATTGATACAGCTGGTACAATTACATTAGCAGCAAACGCTCTTGTTGAGAACGGTGCTTCTGAAGTATATGCTTGCTGTACACACCCAGTATTATCTGGTCCAGCAATTGAGCGTATTCAAAATTCAAACATTAAAGAGTTAGTTGTAACGAACTCTATTGTATTACCAGAAGAGAAGAAAATCGACAAAGTACATGAACTTTCAGTTGCTCCATTAATCGGAGAAGCAATCATTCGTGTATACGAAGAAGAATCTGTGAGTGTATTATTCAATTAATTGGATAGAATGAGACGTAACCAAAATTGGTTACGTCTTTTCGTATCGAAAAAAGAAAGTAGTGGTACAAGAATGAAATTGATAGTAGGACTTGGGAACCCAGGTAGAGAATATGAATTAACAAGGCATAATATTGGATTTATGGCCATTGATGAACTTGCGAAGCGTTGGAACATTTCTTTGAATGAACAAAAATTTAAAGGTGTATTTGGTGCAGGGTTTGTTAATGGAGAAAAGGTAATCTTATTAAAGCCGCTAACATACATGAATTTATCTGGGGAAAGTATTCGTCCACTCATGGATTATTATAAAATTGATGTTGAGGACTTCGTTGTTATGTACGACGATTTAGACATTCCTGTAGGTAAATTGCGTCTTCGCATGAAAGGTAGTGCCGGTGGACATAATGGTGTAAAGTCAACGATTTCGCACTTAGGAACACAAGAATTTCAACGTATCCGTATGGGAATTGATCGCCCGAAAAATGGAATGAAGGTAGTCGATTATGTATTGGGACGCTTTACATCTGAAGAGATTCCGGATGTTAACCATTCTATTGAAAAAGCAGCGGATGCATGTGAAGAGTGGCTAAATAAGCCTTTTCTTCAAATCATGAATACTTTCAATAGTTAAAAATGAGATTGGGAATATTTCTCTTTTGTTTTACCCATACTAGTAGTAATTGAATTTTTAGGAGGCTAGTATGGAAGGGTATTATTATTGCAGACACTGCGGAGGTAATGTAGGCTCCATTAACGCAGAAAAAGTATATAGCGACGTTTTATTTCAACTAACGGAGCAAGAAGTAGTAGAAATGATTCATTTTCATGAGAATGGAAATATATATATAAAAACGATTTGTGAATCGTGTCAGGAAACGCTCGCATCTTATCCTGAGTATTATGAGTATGAAAAATTTCTGCAATAAAATGTTGTCGCTTTGGCATGTCCAAAGCATTTTTCTGTTTTCCTTTTCCAAAATATTTGCATAAAATAGAATGACTTGCTCTTTATGTTGAGAGGAGTTTTAAAAATGATAGGTTTATTAGAGCAATTTTATAAAAATGAAGAGATACAATCGGTTATTAATGGGTTAGAAGATGGGTTAAAAGAACAACTTATATCAGGGATGGCAACGTCTTCTCGTTCATTATTAATGGCGGCTTTATATAAAAAAACAAAAAAATCACAATTAATCGTGACACATAACTTATACCAAGCACAAAAAGTACATGAAGATTTAGTGGCGTTACTTGGTGAAAAAGATGTGTGGTTATATCCAGTGAATGAACTGATAGCATCGGAAATTGGAGTTGCAAGTCCAGAATTGAAGGCGCAACGTATAGAAGTGTTAAATCGCTTGGCTGCGGGAGAGAATGGAATCATTGTAGCGCCAGTGGCAGGATTGCGTAGATTTTTACCAATAAAAGAATTGTGGAAGCAAAAGCAAGTTGAAATCAATCTAGGGCAAGAGATTGATTTAGATGCGCTCTTGCATACTTTACATCATATTGGCTATGAACGTAAGTCGATGGTAGAAGCTCCAGGGGAGTTCAGTTTGCGTGGGGGAATATTAGATATTTATCCTTTAACTGAAGAACTACCATTTCGTATTGAATTCTTTGATACAGAAGTCGATTCTATTCGATTATTTGATGTGGATGAACAGCGTTCTCAAGGTAAAAAAGAAAGCGTTAGGTTTGGTCCGGCAACAGAGTTTTTATTTTCACAGGAAGAATTAAAATCAGGAATTCAGCATCTTGAAGAAGGCTTGACTAAGACGATGCAAAAACTTTCTGATGATAAACTAAAGACTAAAGTGCTTGAGACGGTAAGTCATGAAATTGAGATGTTGAAAAACGGGCAAAGTATAGAACAGATGTTTAAATACTTATCTATTTTCTATAAAGAACCTGCTAGTCTGATAGATTATTTACCAGAAGATGGTGTTGTAATTTTAGATGAGATTTCCCGTATTCAAGAGACAGCATCACATCTTGAAACAGAAGAGGCGGAATGGTATATATCACTTCTTGGTGAAGGAACAATTATTCAAGATTTATCTTTCTCTCACCCATTCGAGGGGTTTCTTCATCATAAAAAAAGAAGTTTTGTATATTTAACGTTATTCTTGCGTCATATCGCACACACACATCCGCAAAATATTGTTAATGTAACATGTAAAACAATGCAAGATTTCCATGGACAGATGAATTTGTTAAAAACAGAAATTGATAGATGGAATGAAGGGCATTTTACGACTGTTGTACTTGGAACAGATGATGAACGTGTGAAAAAATTACAACATATTTTAAGTGATTATGATATTGAGGCAGATATTGTAGAAGGTACAGATATTTTATTGCCTGGAAGGTTACAGATTGCTGTAGGTGATTTACATGCAGGATTTGAAATGCCGATGCAAAAGCTTGTTGTCATTACTGAAAAGGAGCTTTTTCATAAGAAAGTTAAAAAATCACAACGTAAACAAAAGTTATCGAATGCTGAACGTATTAAAAGTTATTCAGAATTAAAAGTTGGAGATTATGTAGTTCACGTAAATCATGGTATAGGTAAATTTTTAGGTATTGAGACATTAGAGATTAATGGTGTTCATAAAGATTATTTAAATATTAAATATCAAGGTAATGATAAGCTATACGTTCCAATTGAACAAATTGATCAAGTTCAAAAATATGTAGGATCTGAAGGTAAGGATCCGAAAGTTTATAAATTAGGTGGTAATGATTGGAAGAAGGTTAAAACGAAAGTTGAAAAATCTGTACAAGACATTGCGGATGACCTAATTAAACTATATGCTGAGCGCGAAGCTTCAAAAGGCTATGCATATACGCCAGATACGGCAGAACAACAAGAGTTCGAATCATCTTTCCCGTATCAAGAGACAGAGGATCAGTTACGTTCTATTGACGAGATTAAAAAAGATATGGAACGCGGACGCCCGATGGATAGGCTCCTTTGTGGTGACGTAGGGTATGGAAAGACTGAAGTGGCTATTCGTGCGGCATTTAAAGCAATTATGGATGAAAAACAAGTTGCAATTTTAGTACCGACAACGATTCTTGCGCAGCAACACTATGAAACAATTCGAGAGCGTTTTCAAGATTATCCGATCAATATAGGCTTATTAAGTAGATTCCGTACGAGAAAACAACAAAATGAAACAATTAAGGGCTTAAAGGATGGAACAGTAGATATTGTAATCGGAACACATCGTATTTTATCTAAAGATGTTACGTATAAAGATTTAGGGCTTCTTATTATTGATGAAGAACAAAGATTTGGTGTAACACATAAAGAAAAAATTAAACAATTGAAGGCGAATGTTGACGTATTAACATTAACGGCAACTCCGATTCCGCGGACGCTTCATATGTCTATGCTTGGTGTGCGCGACTTATCTGTTATTGAGACACCACCAGAAAATCGTTTCCCAGTCCAAACGTATGTAGTCGAGTATAATCCAGCGTTAATGAGAGAGGCGATAGAGCGAGAGCTTGCAAGAGGTGGTCAAGTTTACTTCCTATATAACCGTGTAGAGGATATTGAAAGAAAAGCAGATGAAATTTCGATGTTAGTTCCAGATGCCCGCGTAACGTACGCACATGGGAAAATGAACGAAAGCGAATTAGAGTCTGTTATGCTATCATTTTTAGAAGGACAGCATGATGTTCTTGTAAGTACAACAATTATTGAGACGGGTGTAGATATTCCGAATGTAAATACGTTAATTGTATTTGATGCAGATCGTATGGGATTATCACAGTTGTATCAGCTTCGTGGGCGTGTTGGACGTTCTAATCGTGTTGCATATGCATACTTTGCATATAAACGTGACAAAGTGCTGTCAGAGGTTGCAGAGAAGCGTCTACAAGCAATTAAAGAGTTCACGGAACTTGGATCTGGTTTCAAAATTGCGATGAGAGATTTATCTATTCGTGGAGCAGGTAATTTGTTAGGGGCAGAACAGCATGGATTTATTGATTCTGTCGGATTTGATCTATATTCTCAAATGTTAAAAGATGCAATTGAACAGCGTAGAGGAACAGATGGGGCTGAAAATATAGTTAATGTTGAAATTGACTTAGAGGTAGATGCATACTTACCAGATGCTTATATTTCAGATAGTAAGCAAAAAATTATGATGTATAAACAATTTAGAGGTGTTTCTGCAATTGAGGATATTGAAGAATTGCAGGAAGAAATGATCGACAGATTTGGCGATTATCCACAAGAAGTTGGTTATTTATTACAAATTGCAAATATTAAAGTGTTGGCAATGAAAGAACAAATTGAATTAATTAAGCAGAATAAATTTGAAGTAACATTTCTGTTTTCTGAACAAGCAAGTCAAAATATTGATGGTGGAAAATTATTCATGCTCGGAAATAGTTTTGGACGTATGATCGGTTTAGGAATGGAAGGATCACAATTGAAAATTGTTATGAAAACAAATGGCTTAGAGACATCGAAGTGGTTAACAATTGCTGAAAATTTATTAAAAGGCTTACCAGATGTAAAAAAAGAAGTAATAAATGCCTAAAATAAGATAAAAAAATACAATTCGACGTGCATAGAAGAACTAATGTGTAAAATACTATATCTAACAGTTGGTGATTTTTACATGAACAGGTAAATTCACCACTTTGATCATCAGTAGAAAGTGAGGCAGCATTAGAATGAAAGCAACTGGAATCGTACGTCGAATTGATGATTTAGGCAGGGTCGTAATCCCGAAGGAAATTCGTAGAACTTTACGTATTCGAGAAGGAGACCCACTAGAAATATTTGTTGATCGCGATGGAGAGGTAATTTTAAAGAAGTATTCTCCAATTAGTGAGCTAGGTGATTTTGCAAAAGAATATGCTGATGCTTTATATGACAGCTTAGGACATAATGTGCTTGTGTGTGATCGAGATTCTATCATCGCAGTATCAGGCGTATCGAAAAAAGAATACTTAAATAAAAGTGTTGGCGATTTAATTGAAAAAACGATGGAAGAACGAAAGTCTGTTATTATGACGGATGAAAGTGATATTTCCATTATTGATGGTGTAACAGAAAAGGTTCATTCTTATACAGTTGGACCAATTGTTGCAAACGGAGATCCGATTGGAGCCGTCATTATTTTTTCAAAAGAAGCTATTATAAGCGAGATCGAGCATAAAGCGGTTAATACTGCTGCCAGTTTCTTAGCGAAACAAATGGAACAGTAAGGGTATATTGATTTTAGAAGTAGCAATCTTTCCTAATTATGATCTTTCTTTTTGAGAAATCAATTATTTGGAGATATATGTATATTGAATGAAGGTAGCACTTTGCTACCTTTTTTCGTTGAATATTTTTAACGTGTAGGAACTCATTATTACCCGTGTTGGTAAGGGAGTTTGTTCTTTTCTTTATGATATAATACGAGAGGTGAGAATAGAAAAAGGAGTTTTCTTGTATGGAAGCGAAGAAGTATCAAGCCTTTTGGCGTGGGGCTATTATATTAACGATTGCAAGTTTTGTTACAAAAGTATTAAGCGCTTTTTACCGTATTCCATATCAAAATATAGCGGGGGATATTGGGTTTTATATTTACCAACAAATTTACCCGTTTTATGGATTTTGTTTAATTTTAGCTACTTATGGATTTCCTGTTATCATTTCGAAAATGGTTGCAGAACGACTAGAGCGGGGAAAACAAAAAGAAGCAGAAGAAATTATTTGTGTATCTTTTTGGTTCTTATTAGGAATTGGTTTTATAGGCTTCTTTACATTGTTTTTTGGGGCTGAAACAATTGCGGTAGCTATGGGCGATATACACTTAGATAAGTTACTACGTGTTATTTCATTTTCATTCTTATTGATGCCATTTTTGTCTGTAGCAAGAGGGTATTTTCAAGGATTTAATAATATGATGCCAACGGCTGTTTCGCAAGTAATAGAACAAACAATTCGAGTTTCTATTATTGTATTTTTATCGCTATTCCTAATTGCTCACGGACTTGATTTATATACAGTTGGTGCAGGGGCTATGTTAGGCTCAATTGCGGGTGGACTTATTGGGATTATTGTACTTATATTGTATATGCGTCAAGATTTTCGTTCTATATTTTTCAAAAGTGCAGCGAGAATTAAGGGTAAAAGGAAGATAGTTAAAATCCTTTTTTGGCAGGGGTTAGCGATTTGTGTTAGTAATTTAGTGCTTATTTTTATACAGATGGCTGATTCAGTGTCCTTTTACAGCTTACTTATTGGTGCTGGAGAACAGGCTGAAAATGCAAAGGTATTAAAGGGTGTTTATGATAGAAGTATTCCGCTAATGCAATTAGGTACTGTTGTGACGACTTCTTTCTCGTTGTCACTTATTCCGATTATTACAGCGGCGAAGGAAAGAGGAGATCTTTCCTTTATTCAAGAAAAGGTAAAGTTAGCAATGAAAATAACATTTGTTATTGGACTTGCAGCAACTATTGGACTAACTTGTATTATTCAACCTACCAATATTATGTTGTTTGAAAACAGTGATGGATCAGATGTTTTATCTATTTTATCGTTATCTATTTTATTTAGTTCATTGTCAATTACGACAGCTTCTATTTTACAAGGATTAGGGCAAACGTTTAAGCCAGCATTATTTGTTGTATTTGGAGGTTGCTTAAAGTTAGCGTTAAATTATATATTCATGCCTTATTTTGGTGTGAAAGGTGCAGCCTTTGCGACTTTATGTGCGTTAATTATAATCTCTGGACTAAATAGTTTGTTGCTTACGAGAGCTGTATCAGGGGCACTTATCAATAAGCGAAATATGTTAGGGATAGTAATTAGTGGTATTTGTATGGGATTTGTATTAATGATGTTCACACATGTGTTACATATGTCTGGATTAGTAATTAATACGGAACATAGAGGAAGCGCGACGCTTGAAGCGTTGTTAGGTGTAGCCATCGGCGGATTGACATATATGTTTTTTATTTTGAAATTACGTGTATTTACAAAAAAAGAATTAGGAACCGTTATGAAACAAGAGGAAAAAGAAGGTTCATTGAAGAAGAGTGGATAGAGGTGACTGGTTGTGAGTGGAATCATTACTATTTTAGGTTTAGGAGCTGGTGAATTAGATCAGCTAACGATGGGTGTATATCGAAAAATAAAAGAAGCAGACCATCTGTTTGTTAGAACGAAAGAACATCCAGTTATAGAAGAATTGGAGAAAGAAGGCGTACAATATACGTCTTTTGATGCTGTATATGAAGCACATGATACGTTTGAAATTGTATATGAAACAATTGCGAATAAATTGCTAGAACAAGCTGAAGGTACAGAAATTATCTATGCTGTTCCCGGGCATCCACTTGTAGCAGAAAGAACAGTTCAGCTACTGTTGGAAAAAGGAGAAGTTTCAAATGTTGAAGTGCGAATTGAGGGTGGACAAAGTTTCCTTGATCCTATGTTTGCAAGTCTAAAGATTGATCCGATTGAAGGATTCCAATTACTTGATGCTACATCATTTGAAAGAGGGCAATTAGAACTGCGTCAACATTTAATCTTTTGCCAAGTATATGATGCATTCGTTGCATCTGATGTGAAATTAACATTAATGGAGATGTTACCAGATGATTATGAATTGTATATCGTAACAGCTGCAGGAACTTCATTTGAACAAGTAAAGAAGGTACCGTTGTACATGTTAGATCATGAAACGGAATTGAATAATTTAACGAGTGTGTACGTGCCGCCAGTTCAGGAGCGTGCGTCCTTGTATCAACAGTTTGATGTTCTTAGAGAAATTATTGCGGAACTTCGTGGTCCAAATGGTTGTCCGTGGGATAAAAAGCAAACACATCAATCATTAAAGAAATATTTAATTGAGGAAGCTTATGAAGTGTTGGAAGCAATCGATGAAGAGGATGATGATCACTTAGTAGAAGAATTAGGTGATATATTATTACAAGTTATGCTTCATGCTCAAATCGGAGAAGATGAAGGTTGGTTCTCTATAGATGATATCATTCGAACTCTATCTGAGAAAATGGTTCGTCGCCATCCGCATGTGTTTGGAAATACGGATGTAAACAGCGCTGATGAAGTGATTGCAAATTGGGAAGAGATTAAAAAACAAGAAAAAGGATTCGTGAAAGAATCTGTTTTAAATGGCGTTCCAAAAAGTTTGCCGCAGTTACTACGCGCCTATGAAATTCAGAAGAAAGCTGGTAAGGTTGGATTTGATTGGGTTGATGTGCAACCGATGATAGAGAAAGCCTTGGAAGAATGGCAAGAGTTCCAACAAGAAGTTACAAATATGGATGAGGAAAAGATGCTAGGTGAGTTTGGTGATTTACTCTTTGCATTTGTTAATATAGCTCGTCATTACAAAATAGATCCAGAAGAGGCGTTACGTTCAACTAATGAGAAATTTACTGGTCGTTTTTTATACATGGAGGCAAAAGTAGCTGAAATGAATAAAGAGATGAAAGATTTATCATTAGAACAGTTAGATGTTTTATGGGAAGAAGCGAAACAGACAGAGCGTTAATAGGGGGATTTGATATGCGTCTAGATAAGTTTTTAAAAGTATCACGTTTAATTAAAAGAAGAACATTAGCGAAAGAAGTAGCTGATCAAGGAAGAATATCTATTAATGGTCAGGTGGCAAAAGCGAGTTCTGATGTGAAAGTAGCTGACGAATTAACAATTCGTTTTGGTCAAAAAATAGTGACTGTGAAAATAAATGAATTAAAAGAAACAACTAAAAAAGAAGATGCAGCAAATATGTATAGCTTAGTTCGTGAAGAAAAAGTAAAAGCGGAAGAAGGCTTGTTCTAAAATCATTTATCCCCTCATACATTACTATTAGCTAGTAAAAACCTATGGGGGGATTTACGTGAATAATGGTTACTCACCTACGTCTTCTAATCAACAAAATGTTTCTGTAGAGCATGACATTATTATGCGTGGCAGGCGTATAATTGATATTACCGGTGTAAAGCAGGTAGAGAGTTTTGATAGCGAAGAGTTTTTACTAGAGACCGTAATGGGTTTTTTAACGATTCGTGGTCAAAATTTACAAATGAAAAATTTAGATGTGGAAAAAGGTATTGTGTCGATTAAAGGGAAAGTTAATGAGATGCTGTATATTGATGAAAATCAAGGGGAAAAAACTAAAGGTTTCTTTAGTAAGTTGTTTAAATGAGCTTAACAATTCAGTTGTATACAATGCTTTCAATGATTGGAATGGGTGCTTGGATTGGAGCGTCTTTAGATACATATCAACGTTTTTTAAAGCGCCAAGAACGTAAACGTTGGCTTGTATTTATACATGATATATTATTTTGGATTGTCCAAGCATTATTCGTCTTTTATGTATTGCTTCTCGTAAATGAAGCTGAGCTACGTATATATGTGTTTTTGGCATTATTATGTGGTTTTGCGGCATATCAAAGCTTACTGAAGGCACTATACATGAAGCTGTTAAATTTTCTCATCTATATTTTTATGCAAACAACATATTTTTTTGTTCGAATTATACAGCTACTCATGATAAAACCTGTTATTATTATAGCGCAGCTATTTATTGCATTTATATTATTCTTATTTCGTATACTGCTTTCAATTGGACATGTGTTATGGAAAATGGTGATTTGGATATTACTTTTCATATGGAAAGTTTTTTTCTGGCCTGTTCGATTTATTGCTTCGCTCATATGGAAACTTCTCCCTAATCGTGTTAAACTTTTTATAGTGAAACATATAGGGTTCCTGCAATATATAGCAAAATTGAAGGGACATATCTTCCAATTATGGGAGCGTATAAAAAAGAAGTTAGGGGGACCTCGGAAATGAGGGAACTGAGACAAAGAACAATCGAAAAACAGAGTCCAAATCCTGTTAAAGAGCATATAATACAAACGGATGAGAACAGGAAGCGACTTTATCGCCGTTTAGCGGTTTTTCTTGTCTTTACTTTTACAATTATTGCGAGTATTAGTGTAACGTTTTATCAACAAAACAGTTCCATTAAAGCAAAAGAAGCAAAAGTTAAGGACATGAAAAAAGAACTGGATTCATTAACGAATAAAGAAAAAAGTCTAAAAGACGAAGTTCAAAAGTTAAATGATGAAGAGTACGTATTAAAGATTGCTAGAAGGGATTATTTCTTCTCTGGTAAAGGGGAGATAATTTTTCCTGTTTCTAAGTAGAGTATGTCTTATTGACACTATATTTTAGGATTATATATAATAAAGTAAAATTTGACTTTTTAACCACTAAGGAGGAGCATTTTTTTTATGTCAATCGAGGTAGGCAGCAAGTTACAGGGTAAAGTAACAGGTATTACAAATTTTGGGGCTTTTGTGGAGCTGCCAGAGGGCTTAACGGGTCTTGTTCATATTAGTGAAGTTGCTGATAACTATGTAAAAGATATTAACGATCACTTAAAAGTGGGCGACCAAGTAGAAGTAAAAGTTATTAATGTTGAAAAAGATGGAAAGATTGGTTTATCTATCAAAAAAGCGAAAGAACGTGAAAAAACAGAAGGAGATCGTCCACGCGGTGAATACCAACGCGGTGGTGATCAACAACGTTCTGGACGTCCACAACGTAATAATCGCTCTTTCAACAGAGATAATCGCGGTGGCGGTAACGACCGAGCTCCGAAAGAAACATTTGAGCAAAAGATGGCACGCTTCTTAAAAGATAGCGAAGATCGCTTAACTTCTTTAAAGCGTAACACAGAGTCTAAACGTGGTGGCCGTGGCGCGCGTCGCGGATAATAAGAACGTTTAGTTTTTAACATATAGAGAGGTACCCAGGGTGATGGCTCAGGGTGCTTTTTTATATGTAAAAATATATTTTTAAAAAAGTTTTTGAGATGTGTTGACTTTAATTAGTATCTGATGTAAGATACTAATTGTCCGTTAAATAAGACGACATGGCGGTGTAGCTCAGCTGGCTAGAGCGTACGGTTCATACCCGTGAGGTCGGGGGTTCGATCCCCTCCGCCGCTATATTTAATTTAACGGCCCGTTGGTCAAGTGGTTAAGACACCGCCCTTTCACGGCGGTAACACGGGTTCGAATCCCGTACGGGTCATCAAAAAAAGATCATGCAAATTTGCATGATCTTTTTTTGTTAAATAAATTAAGATATACAACACTTCTACAAAATCACCCTATATTTTCTGAATATTTAATTAAAATATCAAAAATAACTTACATACCGTGTATATCTGTAGAGTTATTTCGAATAAAAAGTCGAACGATTATAAAAGTGAAAACTGTTGTTTTGACAAAAAAACCAACAATCGTCTTTTATAATGACAGTAATTAAACTATGCAGGTGGTGTTAAAAATATGCCTAAAGCAGGAAGGAATACTATGAATACAAGTGCATTGGCAATGAATGAGAGTCAGCTTGGAGGAATAAAGTGGACGAGTAAGTTGCGAATGAAATTTGAGCAAGTTTTCTTTAGATGGGGATTTATTATTGTTGTTATTGGTTTTCTTTTGGGACGAGCATATATATTAACAAATATTTTACCGTTTGCACTGCCATTTTTTGCTGCTGTTTATGTTATGAAGCGGGATAAGATGCCGCTAGCATTTTTAGCTCTAATGGGAGGAGCTCTTTCAGTATCGATAGATAATTTGTTTTTTACCTTTGCATCCATCTTTACCTTCTTCATTTATAATATCTTCTTTAGTCGATTTACACGTAAAACTGTTGGACTTGTTCCATTTCAAGTATTTATCTCCGCATTAACAGCACACTTAGTTGTTGTATATTTTGCGCAACAAACTGTCACCATGTACGATTTACTCGTTAGTACTATCGAGGCTGGACTTAGTTTCGTATTAACTATGATATTTTTACAAAGTGTCCCGCTTTTAGTGGAAAGGAAAGGAAAACAACAGGCATTAGAGACGGAAGAAATTGTTTGTTTGATTATATTACTAGCATCTGTTTTAACAGGTACAACAGATTGGTTTGTATATGATGCTTCTATTCAACATATTTTTACAAGGTATTTAGTGCTAGTATTTGCATTTATTGCGGGTGCTGCCACAGGATCTACAGTGGGGGTTGTAACAGGACTAATATTAAGTTTAGCAAATGTGTCTAGCTTGTCTCAGCTTAGCCTTCTTGCTTTTTCTGGATTGCTTGGTGGATTGTTAAAAGAAGGGAAGCGTTTAGGTGTTAGTTTAGGTTTATTAATTGGGACAAGCTTAATTACATTATATGTAGACAAACAGACAAATATTGTAACAACTTTAATTGAGTCAGGTGTAGCGATTGTTATCTTCTTATTAACACCGCAGCTTGTTTTGGATCGTATTGCTAAATTTATGCCAGGTACACAAGAGCATTCGCAAGATCAACAACAATATTTAAGAAGGATGCGTGATGTTACAGCAAATAAAATCAAACAATTTGCAAATGTATTTGCTGCTTTATCTAATAGCTTTTCTGTATATGGGTATGTAGAGGAAGAAGATAAAGAGACAGAAGCAGATTTGTTTTTGAGTACAATTACTGCGAAAACATGTCAAACATGCTTTAAAAAGGATCAATGCTGGGTAGTGAATTTTGATAAAACGTACGATTATATGAAACAAATAATGAATGAAACGGAAGAAGGAACCCTGCAACATAATCGTAAATTAGTTCGTGAGTGGGACAAGCATTGTGTGAGAGGGAAAAAAGTGACGGATTTAGTAGCAGGTGAATTAGATCACTTCTATGAGGGTCAAAAATTACGAAAACAAATGAAGGAAAATCGTAGAATAGTAGCCGAGCAACTATTAGGTGTATCAAAGGTTATGGAGGATTTTGCTAAGGAGATACAACGAGAGCGTGAAAATCATCAAGTGCAGGAAGAACAGATTATGCAAGCGTTCCGTGATTTTGGTGTCGAAGTAGAGCATGTTGATATTTATTGTTTAGATAGAGGAAGTATTGATATTGAAATGTTAATTCCAGTTGCATCTAATGAACATGGAGAGTGTGAAAAGTTAGTCGCACCGATGCTTTCTGATATTCTAAAGGAAAATATTGTTGTTAAACATGAAGAAAAATCTTCTTATCCGAATGGTCATAGCTTAATATCATTTGGTTCAGCGAAAACGTATTCTCTTGATACGGGCTTAGCCACAGCTGCAAAGGGTGGTGGGTTTGTTTCGGGTGATTCTTATGCGATGATGGATTTAAGTGTTGGTAAATATGCACTTGCAATTAGTGATGGTATGGGTAATGGGCAAAGAGCTCATATGGAAAGTAAGGAAACGGTGAAATTATTACAAAAAATACTCCAATCAGGCATTGATGAAGAAATAGCAATTAAGTCTATCAATTCAATTCTTTCTTTGAGAACGACAGAAGAAATGTTTACGACATTAGATTTAGCTATGGTAGATTTGCGGGATGCGAGTGCAAGGTTTTTAAAGATTGGATCGACGCCGAGTTTTGTTAAACGTGCAAATAATATTTTGAAAATTGAAGCAAGTAATTTACCGATGGGAATCATCGAAGATGTTGAAGTTGATGTGGTGGGTGAACAATTAAAAACGGGCGATATTCTTATTATGATGAGCGATGGGATTTTTGAAGGAGCGCAGCATGTGGAGAATCATGAATTGTGGATGAAACGAAAAATTAAAGAATTGCAAACCGAAGACCCGCAAGAAATTGCTGATATCATTATGGAAGAAGTGATTCGCTCTTGTGACGGTTATATAAATGATGATATGACTATTGTAGTGGCAAAAGTGAAGAAAAATATGCCCAAGTGGGCTACGATTCCGATTGTAGGAATGCAGGCGCAGTAAAATGTAAGTGGAATGTTTATCTATAATTTGATTTTAAAAACCTAGGTGTATACCTAGGTTTTTTTGTGGAAAAAGGTAATGTTATTAATTTTGTGAATATACACGGAGGATGTAAGATAAAAATGTAATTTTTGTATATCTTTTTTTTGCACAATGTTTGTAAAAGTTGTACCATTGTAGACAAGGCTACTAAGGTTGCTGTTCTTGTTTAATGAAAGGTGATTGCGAAGTTGAAAGATACATTTGTTGAAAAAGTAGATGACTTTGTAAAGCAGCATGATGTATTAAAGAATGATTCAACAATTGTTGTGGGAGTTTCTGGTGGTCCTGACTCGTTAGCGCTTTTATATTATTTATTAGAAAAAAGAGCGGAAAAACAGTTGAAAATTGTAGTTGCTCATGTGGATCATATGTTTAGAGGTGATGAATCTTATGAGGATTTACAATTTGTGCAGGGCCTTTGTGAAGAACTGGGAATTATTTGTGAAACGATAAGGATTAATGTATCACAATATCAACAGCAATACGGAATGAATGCACAGGTTGCTGCTAGAGAATGCAGATATGCATTTTTGGAAAGAATAATGAAGAAATATGATGCAAGATATGTTGCTCTTGGACATCATGGAGATGATCAAGTCGAGACAATTTTAATGCGTCTCGTAAGAGGGAGTACTCCGAAAGGATATGCAGGAATTGCAGTGAAGCGTCCTTTTCATAATGGATATTTAATTAGGCCGTTACTTGGCGTAACAAAGGAAGAAATTGTTGATTACTGTAATAAGCTAAATTTAATGCCACGTATAGATCCGAGTAATAAAAAGGAAGTATATACAAGGAATCGATTACGTAAATATGTCCTTCCTCATTTGAAAGAAGAAAATCCGCAAGTGCATGAGAAATTCCAAAAATTTAGCGTGCAGATGCAAGAGGATGAGGCTTATTTGCAGGAATTAGCTTTTGAGAAAATGAATAAAGTAATTACAAAAAAAAGTGATAAACAAATTAGCTTATCAATTCCTGCCTTTGAATCCATGTCTATGCCTTTACAAAGAAGAGGGATTCAACTAATATTAAACTATCTTTATGAATATAAGATTCCATCTTCTCTTTCTTCCATACATATTGACAAGGTGATTGAGTTTTTTAAGCGGACACAACCTTCAGGTTCACTTGATTTTCCGGGTGATTTGAAAATTGTTCGTACATACGAGGAGTGTAGCTTTAGATTTAAACAAGAAATTGTTTCTCCTTTTTTACAAGATTTATCAGTACCCGGGACCATTACGCTATTGAACGGGGATGAATTTGTAACAGAGGTGAGCGAAGATATACCAAGTAACATGAATGAAACAGTATTTGTTGCTAAGTATAATGATATATCATATCCACTTCGTATTCGTTCTAGGGAAAATGGAGATCGCATGTCAATACAAGGTATGAATGGCACGAAAAAGATAAAAGCTATTTTTATCGAAGCAAAAGTACCGAAAGAAAAAAGAGAAGAATGGCCGGTCGTTTGTGATGCAAGTGGGACCATTATTTGGGTACCCTTGTTGAAGCGATCTGCATTTGCAATTTCGAAAGAGATGGCAAAGAAGGATAAATATATGATTATTCACTACAAAAGCAAGGAGTCTTCCGGGAGGATAATGAAATGATGAATCAAGATATCGAAAAAGTATTAATTTCTGAAGAGCAAATACAAGAAAAGGTGCGCGAACTAGGTGCAATTGTTGCAGAGGATTATAAAAACACAGTACCTCTTGCAATTGGTGTATTAAAAGGCGCAATGCCATTCATGGCAGATTTATTAAAGAGAACAGATACATATCTTGAAATGGATTTTATGGCTGTATCTAGTTACGGTCACTCTACAGTTTCAACAGGCGAAGTGAAAATTTTAAAAGATCTTGACACTTCTGTAGAAGGTCGCGATATTTTAATCGTCGAAGATATTATTGATAGTGGTCTTACACTAAGCTACTTAGTAGACTTATTCAAATATCGTAAAGCGAAGTCTGTAAAAATTGTTACATTATTAGATAAGCCAACAGGCCGTAAGGTTGATCTGAAAGCGGATTATGTTGGATTTACTGTTCCACATGAATTTGTAGTAGGATATGGATTAGATTATAAAGAGCAGTACCGTAATCTTCCTTATGTAGGCGTATTAAAACCAAGCGTTTACTCAAATTAATTAAATATAGGCTTCACAATTGTATAGGAAAGTTTTTCTATGTTACGATTTACTATAGTGTTTATGCCGTGAGAGGAGGTTAGGAATGAATCGTATCTTCCGTAATACCATCTTTTATTTACTGATATTCTTAGTAGTAATTGGAATCGTGAGCTATTTTAATGGTTCGACACAAAAAACGACATCAGTTAGCTACGACAAATTCATTACTAAACTAGAAAGCGGTGAAGTGCGTAATGTGCAACTTCAACCGAAAAATGGTGTATTTGAGGTAAAAGGACAATTTAATAACTCTAGCCAAGGAGAACAATTTGTTACTTATGCACCAAATACTGAGGAATTACAAAAGAAAATTAATGATAAAGCGAAAGGTGCCGAAGTTAAGTATCAACCAGCAGAAGAAACAAGTGCTTGGGTAACATTCTTTACTTCAATCATTCCATTTGTCATCATCTTCATTTTATTCTTCTTCTTATTAAACCAAGCTCAAGGCGGCGGTAGCCGTGTTATGAACTTCGGGAAAAGTAAGGCGAAGTTATATAATGATGAAAAGAAAAAAGTTCGTTTCAGAGATGTTGCTGGAGCGGATGAAGAGAAACAAGAACTTGTTGAGGTAGTTGAATTCTTGAAAGACCCTCGTAAGTTCTCTGAAGTTGGTGCTCGTATTCCAAAGGGTGTCCTATTAGTTGGACCTCCAGGTACAGGTAAAACTTTATTAGCGCGTGCTGTTGCAGGTGAGGCTGGCGTTCCATTCTTCTCTATCAGTGGTTCTGACTTCGTAGAGATGTTTGTCGGTGTCGGTGCATCACGTGTACGTGATTTATTTGAAAATGCAAAGAAAAATGCTCCTTGTATCATTTTCATTGATGAAATTGATGCAGTAGGTCGTCAACGTGGCGCAGGTCTTGGTGGTGGTCATGATGAGCGTGAGCAAACATTGAACCAATTACTTGTTGAAATGGATGGATTCGGTGCAAACGAAGGTATTATTATCGTTGCTGCGACAAACCGTCCAGACATTCTTGACCCAGCGTTATTACGTCCAGGTCGTTTTGACCGTCAAATTACAGTAGATCGTCCAGATGTAAATGGCCGTGAAGCTGTATTGAAAGTACATGCGCGTAATAAACCACTTGATGAGCATATTAATTTAAGAGCGATTGCGACTCGTACACCAGGATTCTCTGGTGCGGATCTTGAAAACTTATTAAACGAAGCTGCTTTAGTAGCTGCACGTCAAGATAAGAAGAAAATTGATATGAGTGATATCGATGAAGCGACGGATCGTGTTATTGCAGGTCCAGCTAAGAAAAGTCGTGTTATCTCTGAAAAAGAACGTAATATCGTTGCTTTCCATGAAGCAGGTCATACTGTAATTGGTGTTGTTCTCGATGAAGCTGATGTCGTTCATAAAGTAACAATTGTCCCTCGTGGTCAGGCTGGTGGATATGCGGTAATGCTTCCGAAAGAAGATCGTTACTTCATGACAAAGCCAGAGTTACTTGATAAAATCACTGGTTTACTTGGTGGCCGAGTAGCTGAGGAGATTGTATTTGGTGAAGTGAGTACAGGTGCTCATAATGACTTCCAACGTGCGACTGGTATTGCAAGACGCATGGTTACGGAATTTGGTATGAGTGACAAACTTGGACCGATGCAATTTGGTAGCTCGCAAGGTGGTCAAGTGTTCTTAGGAAGAGACTTCCACTCAGAACAAAACTATAGTGATGCGATTGCACATGAAATCGATATGGAAATGCAATCAATTATGAAAGAATGTTATGCTCGTGCAAAACAAATTCTTACTGAAAACCGTGATAAACTAGATATTATCGCGCAAACGTTACTTGAAGTAGAAACGTTAGATGCAGAGCAAATCAATCATTTATGTGATTACGGCAGATTGCCAGAACGTCCAACATCTTCAGATGATGTGAAAGTAAACATCAACATGAAGAAAGACGATGAAGATAAAGAAGATAAGTAAGAAAAGAAGGAGTGACTATCGTCACTCCTTTTTTGTTTGTTAAAACCTTTGTTAATTACTATTGAGAACTTAGTGGATAAAGTAATTTAAGTAAAACTAGTATTAAAAATTGAAATAGAGAGCAATCTTTTTGTAAAATGATGAGGATAGGAAAGCTGATTATATAAGTATGTGTGATATGATGTTTTTATAAGTTTTATACATACTGCACAAATATAGATTAAATAAGATAAGTGGTGAGAATATGATTTTTGTATTGGATGTAGGGAACACAAATGCTGTACTAGGTGTGTTTGAAGAGGGGGAACTTCGTCAGCATTGGCGCATGGAAACAGATCGTCATAAGACAGAAGATGAATATGGAATGCTTGTAAAGCAATTGCTTGAGCATGAGGGTCTTTCGTTTGAAGATGTGAAAGGTATTATTGTGTCTTCAGTTGTACCACCAATTATGTTTGCTTTAGAGCGCATGTGTGAAAAATATTTTAAAATTAAACCGCTTGTAGTAGGGCCTGGGATAAAAACAGGACTAAATATTAAATATGAAAATCCGCGTGAAGTAGGCGCAGACCGAATTGTAAATGCAGTAGCAGGAATCCACTTATATGGAAGTCCGCTTATTATCGTTGATTTTGGTACGGCTACTACATATTGTTATATTAACGAAGAAAAGCATTATATGGGTGGAGTTATTACACCAGGAATTATGATTTCAGCAGAGGCTTTATATAGCAGAGCGGCAAAACTTCCTCGTATCGAAATTACAAAACCAAGCAGTGTTGTTGGGAAAAATACAGTAAGTGCGATGCAATCTGGTATTCTTTATGGTTATGTTGGACAAGTGGAAGGTATTGTTAAGCGTATGAAAGAAGAAGCTAGACAAGAACCTAAAGTTATTGCAACAGGTGGATTGGCAAAATTAATTTCCGAAGAATCGAATGTAATTGATATTGTAGATCCGTTTTTAACGTTAAAAGGTTTGTATATGTTATATGAACGTAATGCAAATTTACAGCATGAGAAAGGTGAATAAATACGTATGAAAGATTATTTAGTAAAAGCGTTAGCGTTTGATGGAGAAGTGCGTGCGTATAGTGTGCGTACAACAAATACAGTAAGTGAGGCGCAAAGACGTCATGATACATGGAGAACAGCTTCAGCGGCACTAGGGCGTTCTTTAACTGCGGGTACAATGATGGGTGCAATGTTAAAAGGTGAGCAAAAGTTAACAATTAAGGTAGAAGGTAACGGTCCAATTGGCCCTATCTTAGTAGATGCTCATGCAAATGGAGATGTACGTGGTTATGTAACGAATCCGCATGTTGATTTTGAAGGAACAGAACAAGGGAAGTTACGTGTATATCAAGCGGTAGGTACAGAGGGGTTTGTAACTGTAATTAAAGATATTGGAATGCGTGAGCCGTTTATTGGTCAATCTCCAATCGTTTCAGGAGAATTAGGAGAAGACTTTACGTATTATTTTGCAGTTTCTGAACAAACGCCTTCTTCTGTAGGTGTTGGTGTTCTTGTAAATGGAGATGATAGCATATTAGCGGCAGGTGGATTTATCCTTCAAATTATGCCGGGTGCGCAAGATGAAACGATTTCATTTATTGAAGACCGTTTACAAAAGATTCCGCCTGTATCAACGTTGATTGAACAAGGCCTTTCTCCGGAAGAGCTACTATATGCAGTTCTTGGAGAAGATAAAGTAAAAGTATTAGAAACAATGGATGTTCAATTTAATTGCACATGCTCACGCGAGCGTATTGAGAGTGTATTAATTAGTTTAGGTAAAACAGAGTTAGAGCAAGTTCGTGAAGAAGAGGAAGAGACGGAAGTTCACTGTCATTTCTGTAATGAACGATACAAGTTCTCTAAAGAAGATATTACAAATTTAATCGAGAATTTGTAATAAGGGAATTAAGAGGAGCAATCCTCCAAATGAATTGACAAACAGGGAATTTTCTGACAAAATCTAAATATAAATAAAACCAATAAAAATACTCGGTGTTAGGAGTGACAGGAATGCGAGTGGCACAATCAGTTTCAGAATTAATCGGGAAAACGCCGATCGTTAAGTTGAACCGCATCGTAGAATCAGACAGCGCAGATATATACTTAAAATTAGAATTTATGAATCCGGGGAGTAGCGTTAAAGATCGTATTGCATTAGCTATGATTGAAGATGCTGAAAAAAAGGGATTATTAAAAGAAGGCGATACAATCATTGAGCCGACAAGTGGTAACACAGGAATTGGTTTAGCGATGGTAGCGGCTGCTAAAGGATATAATGCAATCTTAGTAATGCCAGAAACAATGAGTATTGAGCGTCGTAATTTATTACGTGCTTACGGTGCGGAATTAGTATTGACTCCAGGGCCTGAAGGAATGGGTGGAGCAATTCGTAAAGCGACTGAATTAGCAAAAGAGCATGGCTACTTTATACCACAACAGTTCAAAAACCAATCGAATCCAGAAATTCACCGTTTAACAACGGGTCCAGAAATTATTGAACAAATGGGCGACCAATTAGATGCATTTATTGCAGGTATTGGTACAGGTGGAACGATCACTGGTGCTGGTGAAGTACTGAAGGAAGCGTATAAGGATATTAAAATTTATGCGGTAGAACCTGCAGATTCACCAGTATTATCTGGTGGGAAACCAGGTCCACATAAAATCCAAGGAATTGGGGCGGGATTTGTTCCGGAGACGTTGGATGTAGAAGTATATGATGAAATTATTCAAGTGAAAACAGAGCAAGCATTTGAATATGCGAGAAGAGTGGCTAAAGAGGAAGGTATTTTAGTTGGTATCTCTTCAGGCGCGGTTATTTATGCAGCAACAGAAGTTGCGAAAAAGTTAGGTAAAGGGAAAAAGGTACTTGTTATTATCCCGAGTAATGGTGAACGTTATTTAAGTACACCACTTTATCAATTTGAATCATAATTAAATGCGATTGAAAAAGCATCCTTGAAAAAGGGTGCTTTTTCTTTTGGGATTGGAAATAGGAAAAGAGTGAATGACTAGAAAACTTCATGTAAAATAAGAGGTAGTATAATTAAATTATTTTCACTAGCCTTCGAGTATAATCAATCTCTATATAAATAACTTATGTAGTTTGAGCTGGTTTATCTAAGAGGGTGGGATAAAAGAAGACGGGGTGTTGATATGCAACGAAGAAAATCTTTAGCGCTTTCTATTCCATATCAGTTAGATTTCTTTAAGCAATATAAATTTCTTTCTCAGGGTAAATCGCAACATATTTTGTTAGAAAGTGGCCGTGGCGGTCGTTATAACATTGTAGGGCTGAACCCAGTAGCGGTAATCCAAGGGAAGGATGAAACGTTACATATAAGTGAAAGTGGTAAGGAAACAATAAAACGAGGGAATCCGTTAGATTTAATGCAAGAATATATGGAACAATGGAAGACGGACTATAACCCAGAGTATCCGCCTTTTCAAGGTGGTGCAATTGGCTATTTCAGTTATGACTGTATCCGTTATATTGAAAAGCTGCCTTCTCTTGCGGAAGATGATATTAATATACCTGACATCTTCTTTTTATTATTTGATGACGTATTTGTCTATGATCAAAAAGAACAAGTGTTATGGATTATTACGCATTATGTAGATAAATATGAAGAGGCAAAAGAACGGCTAAATGAGTGGAAGGGTCTTTGGATGACGGAAGCGCCTGAAGTGACAGTGCCCTTTGAAAGTCCTGAAAAGAAAAGTGAAGCGGTTGCTTTTACTGAAGCCAGCTTTATGAAGGCAGTTGAATGTATTCAAGAATATATTGGGGCGGGTGATGTGTTCCAAGTAAACTTGTCGACGAGACAAGAAAGAACGTTACAGACACACCCACTAGAAATTTATACAAGTCTTCGTGAAATTAATCCATCTCCATATATGGGTTACCTGGAGCTTGGGGATTTTCAAATTGTTAGTGGATCGCCAGAGTTGTTAATTAAGAAACAAGGAACTGAAGTAAGTACAAGACCAATTGCTGGAACGAGATCTAGAGGCGCGGATGAGCAAGAGGATGAAGAATTAGCAAGAGAATTAATTGAGAACGAAAAAGAAAGAGCAGAGCATGTAATGCTTGTGGATTTAGAAAGAAATGATTTAGGACGTGTTTGTAAATATGGCACTGTAGAAGTAGATGAATTTATGGTAATTGAGAAATACTCACATGTTATGCATATTGTTTCTAATGTGCGTGGTGAGGTGGAAGAAGATAAAGATGCTTTTGATTTAGTGAAGGCTGTATTCCCTGGGGGAACAATTACTGGTGCCCCGAAAATACGTACGATGGAAATTATTGAGGAATTAGAACCTGTTCGAAGAGGGATTTATACAGGTTCAATCGGTTGGATTGGTTATTCTGGAGATACAGAATTGAATATTGTAATTAGAACACTTCTTGCTAAAGATGGAAAAGCTCATGTACAAGCAGGGGCGGGAATTGTAATTGATTCAAATCCAGAAAATGAATATAAAGAGTCGTTAAAAAAGGCGATTGCTTTATGGCGTGCAAAAGAACGTAGCGAAGAAACGGTTAGGTGAGAGAAATGATATTAATGATTGATAATTATGATTCTTTTACATTTAATTTAGTGCAGTTTCTTGGAGAACTTGGACAAGAGCTCGTTGTTAAACGTAACGATGAAGTGACCATTTCAGATATTGAGAATATGAAACCAGATTTTCTAATGATTTCTCCAGGTCCATGTAGTCCTAATGAAGCGGGGATTAGTATGGAAGTTATTAAATACTTTGCTGGAAAGATTCCGATTTTTGGAGTTTGTCTTGGGCATCAATCCATTGCACAAGTGTTTGGTGGAGAGGTTGTCCGTGCAGAACGATTAATGCATGGGAAAACGTCGCTTATGCATCATGATGGAAAGACGATTTTTTCGGATATTCCTAATCCGTTTACTGCGACGCGCTATCATTCCCTTATTGTTAAGAAAGAAACGTTACCCGATTGCTTAGAGATAACATCTTGGACAGAGGAAGGAGAAATTATGGCACTTCGTCATAAGACATTGCCGATAGAGGGTGTGCAATTCCATCCGGAATCTATTATGACTTCTCATGGGAAAGAGTTGTTACAGAATTTCATTTGTAAATACAGGCCAAGTGCAACATTATGTTAATTTACGTAAATGGTCAGTATGTAGAAGCAAGTGAAGCGAAAATTTCTCCTTATGATCATGGTTATTTATATGGTCTTGGAGTTTTTGAAACGTTTCGTATTTATAATGGTCATCCTTTCTTATTGGATGATCATTATGATCGTTTAATAGAAGCGCTGGATACATTGCAAATTAAATGGACAATGACAAAAAATG
This sequence comes from Bacillus sp. M13(2017), assembly GCF_002218325.1. Classification (NCBI taxonomy): domain Bacteria; kingdom Bacillati; phylum Bacillota; class Bacilli; order Caryophanales; family Bacillaceae; genus Bacillus; species Bacillus sp. M13(2017). Next base: position 42,775 of record NZ_KZ268523.1, read on the forward strand.
ATGTGATGCTTATTTTAAAAAATTTACTCGCTAAGAATGAATTGGAGCATGCATATGTACGTTTTAATGTATCAGCGGGTATAGATGAAATAGGATTACAAACGGAAATGTATGAAGAGCCTTCGGTTATTGTTTTTATAAAACCTTTAACAGCGCCGGGGGATGTAGCGGAAAAAGAAGGTGTTATTCTAAAACAAGTGCGAAATACACCGGAAGGAACATTTCGCCTGAAGTCTCATCACTATTTAAATAATATTTTAGGGAAGCGTGAAATTGGAAATGTTGTGAGTAAGGAAGGTATTTTCCTTACTGAAGCAGGTTATGTTGCAGAGGGTATTGTTTCGAATCTATTTTTTGTGAAAGGTGATGTTTTATATACGCCTTCGTTAGAGACAGGGATTTTAAATGGTATCACTCGTGCGTTTATTATAAAGAGTGCTGAACAATTAAATATAGAAGTAAAGGAAGGTTTCTTTACAAAAGATGAGCTACTTTCAGCGGATGAAGTCTTCGTAACAAACTCCATTCAAGAAATTGTTCCGCTTTATCGTATAGAAGCGCAGGATTTCCCGGGTAAAGTAGGAGTGGTTACAAAAAGTTTAATGTACCTTTATGGAATGCAAAGAGAGAAATTATGGAGCAGAAATGAATTACGAAGAGGAGATGCGTAGTTTGAAGTGGGATTATGATTTACGCTGCGGCGAATATACATTGAATTTAAATGAAAAAACATTAATCATGGGAATTTTAAATGTAACACCAGATTCGTTTTCTGATGGTGGGAGTTACAACGAGGTAGATGCTGCGGTACGTCACGCAAAAGAAATGCAAGGTGAAGGTGCTCATATTATTGATATTGGTGGCGAATCTACTCGCCCAGGTTTTGCTAAAGTATCAGTAGAAGAAGAAATAAAGCGAGTTGTCCCGATGATTCAAGCAGTTTCAAAAGAAGTAAAATTGCCTATATCTATCGATACATATAAAGCTGAAGTTGCAAAGCAAGCAATTGAGGCTGGTGCTCATATTATTAATGATATTTGGGGAGCGAAGGCGGAGCCAAAAATTGCTGAAGTCGCAGCTCATTATGATGTACCCATCATTTTAATGCATAACCGCGATAATATGAATTATCGTAATTTAATGGCGGATATGATTGCTGATTTGTATGACAGTATTAAAATTGTTAAAAATGCTGGTGTGCGAGATGAGAATATTATTTTAGATCCAGGTATCGGTTTTGCTAAAACACCTGAGCAGAACTTAGAGGCGATGCGTAATTTAGAACAGTTAAATGTGCTAGGTTATCCGGTTCTCTTAGGTACTTCGAGAAAGTCCTTTATTGGGCACGTATTAGATTTGCCAGTAGAGGAACGCCTTGAGGGAACGGGAGCTACTGTTTGTCTTGGTATTGAAAAGGGCTGTGAGTTTGTTCGTGTCCATGATGTGAAAGAAATGGCGCGTATGGCTAAAATGATGGATGCGATGATTGGTAAGGGGGTAAGGTAATTGGATAAAATTTATATCCATGATATGGAGTTTTATGGTTATCATGGTGTGTTCCCAGAGGAGAATAAATTAGGTCAGAGATTTAAAGTTGACTTAACGGTGGAGTTGGATTTAAAGTGTGCAGGGGAAAATGATGACTTAGAGCATTCGGTCAATTATGGAGAGCTTTTCGAATTATGTAGAAAAGTTGTTGAGGATAGAAAGTATAAGCTTGTGGAGAGTATCGCTGAAAATATTGCTGCAGATATATTAAAACAATATGAAAGTATTTCGCGCTGTACAATTAAGGTAATTAAGCCGGATCCACCGATACCGGGTCATTATCGTGCTGTAGCAGTAGAAATTACGAGAGGACGTCCATGAACAATATAGCTTACATTGCATTAGGGTCAAATATTGGAGAGCGTTATACGTATCTAACTGAAGCGATTCAGTTTTTAAATAAAAATCCTTATATTCAGGTTGATGATATTTCATCTGTATATGAAACTGAGCCAGTTGGCTATACTGACCAAAGTTGCTTTTTAAATTTAGTTATAAAAATTTCTACCAATTTATCACCACAAGAATTATTGAAAGTAACACAAAAAGTAGAAAATGACCTAGGAAGAAAAAGGGAAATTAGGTGGGGGCCGAGGACTATCGACCTTGACATTTTACTTTATAATCAAGAGAATATTGAAGCAGAGAATCTTATTGTTCCGCATCCGCGGATGTTTGAAAGAGCTTTTGTTATCGTTCCGTTGTTAGAGATTAATCAAGACATAAAACAAAACATTTCACGTTCACAAGTAGAAGAAATGAAAAGGCGAGAGGGAGTAACGGTATGGAAGCAGAAAAATGGGGAAGACGCATTCGTGCTTTTCGAAAGCTAAAAGGCTATACACAAGAAGGTTTTGCTAAAGAACTAGGGGTATCTGTATCTGTTTTAGGTGAGGTTGAGAGAGGGAATAGATCGCCTTCTCAAGATTTTGTAGTAGAAGTTGCCAAGGCATTAAATGTTTCAATAGAGGAATTAATGCCAAAGTGATTGTACAGGAAGGAGTAGATTGATTGTTAAAGATTGCAAATATCGAGATGAAAAATCCGGTTGTACTAGCACCGATGGCGGGAGTGTGTAACTCTGCATTCCGTTTAACAGTAAAAGAATTTGGTGCCGGCTTAGTTTGTGCTGAAATGGTAAGTGATAAGGCAATATTGCTTAATAATAAAAGAACATTAGATATGTTATATATCGACGAGAGAGAAAAGCCATTAAGTTTACAAATTTTTGGTGGAGAGAAAGAAACTCTTGTAGATGCTGCGAAATATGTAGATAAATATACGACAGCAGACATAATTGATATTAATATGGGTTGTCCAGTGCCGAAAATCGTTAAATGTGATGCGGGGGCAAGGTGGCTTTTAGACCCGAATAAAATATATGAAATGGTAGCAGCGGTTGTAGATGCTGTTGAAAAGCCGGTTACAGTTAAAATGCGTATCGGTTGGGATGAAGAACATATTTTCGCAATAGAAAATGCTAGGGCTGTTGAGCGTGCTGGTGGCCAAGCTGTGGCGGTTCACGGACGTACACGAGTGCAAATGTATGAAGGAAAAGCGGATTGGGATATTATTAAACAAGTAAAACAATCTGTAAATATCCCGGTTATCGGAAATGGTGATGTCGCAACGCCGCAAGATGCAAAGCGTATGCTTGATGAAATTGGTGTAGATGGTGTTATGATTGGTCGTGCTGCTCTTGGAGATCCGTGGATGATTTATCGTACGGTAAAGTATTTGGAGACGGGTGAATTAATGCCGGAACCAACAGTGCGCGAGAAAATTGATGTATGTATGTTGCATCTAGATCGTCTTATCGACTTAAAGAATGAAAGTGTCGCTGTAAGAGAGATGAGAAAACATGCAGCTTGGTATTTAAAAGGTGTTCGTGGTAATGCGAGTGTACGTAATGGTATTAATGCTTGTAACACACGGGAAGACCTTGCGAATGTGTTAGGTACATTTGTAGAAGAAGTGGAAGCGAAACAACAAACAATTTACGTTGGTTAATAATGGACATAGGAGATTGACATTCTTCTATACACTTCCTATAATTACGTGAAAGAAAGAAGAGCTGCCAGTTAGTTGCTGGCAGTTTTTCTAGTTGAGTAGAAAATGCTATACTGTATATATTGTAAAATTAAATAGAGCTGGAGTGATATCAATATCATGGATAACATGAACCACGAAGAATTAAACGACCAATTGATTGTTCGTCGTGAAAAGCTACATAATTTACGTGAACAAGGAATTGACCCGTTCGGTAAAAGATTTGAACGCACAAATTCAACAACTGACTTAGTGAGTCTATATGGAGAGTTCTCTAAGGAAGAATTAGAGGAGAAGGAAATCGCTGTTTCTATCGCTGGTCGTATTATGACAAAACGCGGAAAAGGGAAAGCTGGATTTGCACACGTTCAAGATTTACATGGACAAGTTCAAATTTATGTTCGTAAAGATGCTGTTGGAGATGACGAGTACGAATTATTTAAAACAGCAGATTTAGGTGATTTAGTAGGTATTGAAGGTAAAGTGTTCAAAACAAACGTTGGAGAACTTTCAGTAAAAGCAACAGGCTTTACGCTATTAACGAAATCTCTTCGTCCATTACCAGATAAATACCATGGATTAAAAGATGTTGAACAACGCTACCGTCAACGTTACTTAGACTTGATTACAAGTATGGAAAGTCGTGAAACGTTCGTTACTCGTAGTAAAATCATTCGTGAGATGAGAAGATACCTAGATGACAACGGTTATCTTGAAGTGGAAACACCTATGATGCATGCAATTGCAGGTGGAGCTTCTGCGCGTCCTTTCACTACACACCATAATGCGTTAGATATGGAATTATATATGCGTATCGCAATTGAGCTACATTTAAAGCGTCTTATTGTGGGTGGTTTAGAAAAAGTATATGAGATCGGCCGTGTATTCCGTAATGAGGGTGTATCAACTCGTCATAACCCTGAGTTTACGATGATTGAATTATATGAAGCATACGCTGATTATAAAGATATTATGAAGTTAACAGAAGATATGGTTGCTCATATCGCGAAAAAGGTACTGGGTACAACAACAATCCAGTATGGTGATTATGAAATTAATCTAGAACCAGAATGGACACGTCTTCATATGGTAGATGCGATTAAGCAATACTCTGGAGCTGATTTCTGGAATCCGATGAGTGTAGAAGAAGCGCGTGAACTTGCAAAAGAACATAATGTAGAAATTAAAGATACAATGGAAGTTGGTCATATTATAAATGAATTCTTCGAACAAAAAGTAGAAGATAAATTAATCCAACCAACATTTATTTACGGTCATCCGGTAGAAATCTCGCCGCTTGCGAAAAAGAATGATGAAGATCCACGATTCACAGATCGTTTCGAATTATTTATCGTTGCACGTGAACATGCAAATGCATTCACTGAATTAAATGATCCAATCGATCAAAAAGAACGTTTTGAAGCGCAATTAAAAGAGCGCGAACAAGGTAATGACGAAGCTCATATGATGGATGATGATTATATTGAAGCTCTTGAGTACGGTATGCCTCCTACGGGTGGATTAGGAATTGGTATTGATCGTCTAGTTATGTTATTAACAAATGCACCATCTATTCGTGATGTATTATTATTCCCTGCTATGCGCCATAAACAAGACTAAGCTTTGGAGATTTCTCCAAAGCTTTTTTTATTTGAGCATGAGTTGCGTGGGTATAGTAAATCTTGATAGTGCGAGAAATTATATTTATATAGAAGAAATGTGCTGTTTTTATACTTTTTTACTAAGTTAAAAATTTTATTAGAAAAACTATTGCATTTTAATAATCAAACTGGTATATTTATATTCGTTGCCACGAAAGGTAACAAACAAAACAAACGAAAAACAACTTATTGAAAAAAGTTGTTGACGAAAATATAACGAAATGTTATATTGATAAAGTCGCTTCCGAGCGACGAAGTAGTTCTTTGAAAACTGAACGAAACAAACAACGTGAAACGTCAATTTTTATTTTAGATGCTAGACAAACTAACTTTATTGGAGAGTTTGATCCTGGCTCAGGATGAACGCTGGCGG
>NZ_KZ268524.1:0-47395 GCF_002218325.1 Bacillus sp. M13(2017)
GATCAGGTTGATAGGTTCGAGGTGGAAGCATGGTGACATGTGGAGCTGACGAATACTAATAGATCGAGGACTTAACCATATAATATGTAGCAATGTTATCTAGTTTTGAAGGAATATGCATTAAAATTTCTTCTTGACATTTCGAAAGAAATGTTTATAATGATAAAAGTCTGGTAATGATGGCAGAGAGGTCACACCCGTTCCCATACCGAACACGGAAGTTAAGCTCTCTAGCGCCGATGGTAGTTGGGACCTTGTCCCTGTGAGAGTAGGACGTTGCCAGGCTAATATTATTCCGCAGTAGCTCAGTGGTAGAGCTATCGGCTGTTAACCGATCGGTCGTAGGTTCGAGTCCTACCTGCGGAGCCATTATGCTTCCATAGCTCAGCTGGTAGAGCACTTCCATGGTAAGGAAGAGGTCACCGGTTCAAGCCCGGTTGGAAGCTTGGGAATAGGTTTAAAACTTTTTTGGCCCGTTGGTCAAGTGGTTAAGACACCGCCCTTTCACGGCGGTAACACGGGTTCGAATCCCGTACGGGTCACCACTTTTGGAGGATTAGCTCAGCTGGGAGAGCACCTGCCTTACAAGCAGGGGGTCGGCGGTTCGATCCCGTCATCCTCCACCATATATATTTAAAATGTCGGAGGGGTAGCGAAGTGGCTAAACGCGGCGGACTGTAAATCCGCTCCTTCGGGTTCGGCAGTTCGAATCTGCCCCCCTCCACCATTTTCTTTAAAATAACCTGAGAGGGTTTATTTTTTTGAAAAGATAACCATACTAGTAAATATTAATGGGCTATAGCCAAGCGGTAAGGCAACGGACTTTGACTCCGTCATGCGCTGGTTCGAATCCAGCTAGCCCAGCCATTTACGAGCCATTAGCTCAGTTGGTAGAGCATCTGACTTTTAATCAGAGGGTCGAAGGTTCGAGTCCTTCATGGCTCATCATTTTTGCGGAAGTAGTTCAGTGGTAGAATACAACCTTGCCAAGGTTGGGGTCGCGGGTTCGAATCCCGTCTTCCGCTTAATTAAGGGGCCTTAGCTCAGCTGGGAGAGCGCCTGCCTTGCACGCAGGAGGTCAGCGGTTCGATCCCGCTAGGCTCCATCTAAATAAAAAAGCTTACATCATATGATGTAAGCTTTTTTTGTGTTCAAAAAGACAACTTTTATACTTGTCGTTTAAAATGAAGAAAACGTAAAAATAAGGGATGGGGAGATAATTGTGAAAGTTGTTATTGCATCTGATTCATATAAAGAAAGCCTAAAAGCTATAGAAGTATGTGGAGCTATTGAAAGAGGTTTTAGAGCAATTTTTCCTAATGCAGAGTATGTGAAAATACCAATTGGAGATGGAGGAGAAGGGACGGTTGAATCACTTGTTGATGCTACAGGGGGGAGAATTATATCAATTAGTGTGACAGGACCGCTTAGAGAAGGTATACAAGCTTTTTATGGCATTTCTAAAGATAAAAAGACAGCGTTTATTGAAATGGCAGCAGCATCAGGATTACAGCACGTTCCAGTTGAAAAGCGCAACCCACTTATTACAACGACAAAAGGAACAGGAGAACTTATATTACATGCGCTAGATCAAGGAGTGGAGTACATAATTTTAGGACTTGGAGGAAGTGCTACAAATGATGGTGGGACAGGTATGTTAGCAGCTTTAGGAGTAAGATTTATAAATGACAAGGGTGAAGTAATAGATCCATCTGGAGGCACATTACATTCGATTGTTGCTATTGATTTTTCACGAATGGACCCCCGCTTAAAGGGGGTAAAGATAGAAGCGGCATGTGATGTGGATAATCCATTAGTCGGAATGCAGGGAGCATCTTTCATATTTGGGAGACAAAAGGGTGCAAATGTAGAGATGATGAAAGAGCTAGATGAGAATTTACAACATTATGCGAATATGCTTAAACGATATGTATCTTTTGATGTATCTGAAATACCTGGTGCAGGGGCAGCGGGAGGAATGGGAGCGGCTGTTATTTCAGTGTTAAAGGGAGACTTGCGGAGGGGCATTGAAATTGTATTAGATTATACAAATTTCGTTAAACATATAGAAGATGCAAATCTCATTATAACTGGTGAAGGTAGAATAGATAAACAAACTGCATATGGAAAGGCTCCTGTGGGTGTTGCGGGGCGTGCAAAACGTTTTTCTGTGCCTGTAATTGCTATTGGAGGGTCTGTATCACCTGATTATTCAGCTGTGTACGAGAAAGGAATAGATGCGGTATTTAGTATTACAACGAGACCGATGACACTAGAAGAAGCATATAAAGTAGCAGAAGAAAATATTGAAATGACAACAAAAAATATTGCAACAGTATGGAAAATAGCATCAGAAAAACACTTCTAAATGTAGGAGTGTTTTATTATTATTATTTAATAATAGTGATTGCGATTGTTTCATTAAGTTAACTTTATACATAGAATAGTTTTAAAATTTGGTTTTCAGTATGAATATAAGTGAATAAATTGTATATCCATACAGAAAAATGTCGAGTTGAGTCAGACTATATAAAAGATTTAAAATATTTAGTGAAGGCATAAAAGGGGGATACTATCTATGAAAAAAGAAATCTCAGTTATTGGAGTTCCAATGGATTTAGGACAGATGCGCCGTGGAGTTGATATGGGACCGAGCGCGATCCGTTATGCAGGGGTAATTGAAAGAATTGAAGAAATTGGATATGAAGTTAAAGATATGGGAGATATATGTATAGAGAGAGAAAAAGAGATAGATGAAAATACAAAATTAAGAAACCTTACACAAGTTGCAACTGTATGTAATGAATTAGCAAGTAAGGTGGATCATATTATAGAAGAAGGTCGTTTTCCACTTGTATTAGGTGGTGACCATAGTATTGCTATCGGTACATTAGCTGGTGTAGCAAAACATTATAAAAACTTAGGCGTTATTTGGTATGATGCACACGGTGATTTAAATACAGAGGAAACTTCACCATCTGGAAATATTCATGGTATGTCACTTGCAGCAAGTTTAGGTTATGGACATTCTTCACTTGTAGATTTATACGGAGCATATCCAAAGGTGAAAAAAGAGAATGTCGTAATTATCGGTGCGCGTGCATTGGATGAAGGAGAAAAAGATTTCATTCGCAATGAAGGTATTAAAGTGTTCTCAATGCATGAAATTGATCGTATGGGGATGACGGCTGTTATGGAAGAAACAATCGCATATTTATCTCATACTGATGGTGTACACTTATCATTAGATTTAGACGGTCTTGATCCTCATGATGCACCAGGTGTTGGAACGCCTGTAATTGGCGGTCTATCTTATCGTGAAAGTCATTTGGCGATGGAAATGTTAGCAGAAGCTGATATTATCACATCTGCTGAATTTGTTGAGGTAAATACGATTTTAGATGAGAGAAATAGAACGGCAACAACAGCAGTTGCTTTAATGGGTTCTTTATTCGGTGAAAAACTAAAATAAATGTAAGAAAAGCAACTGAGAAGTTGCTTTTTTTATTTGAAAATAGGCGTATAATAATGATTTATATTATACTGTACAATAAAAATGTTTGACATCTTACCAATTTGAGCTAAAGGGGGTTGTTTGTAATTGTCGTTTGTTTCATGTATGGTATAATTAACTAGTTGTTGGAAATACATACAGATAGAGCATAAAACAATATTTCAATATATGGATAGAATTGCTCGTAAGTAGGAGGAAGGGATAGCATGCCTTTTGAAGATACGACCATTTTGAAATATCTTAGTACGGCATTAGATATTGCCATTGTATGGTTTATTATATATAAGCTAATTCTTATAATCCGAGGGACGAAAGCTGTTCAACTTTTAAAAGGGATTACAGTTATTATCGTCGTTAAGATGATCAGTATTTTCCTTGAATTGCGTACGCTATCTTGGCTAACTGAACAAGTATTAACGTGGGGATTTTTAGCCGTTATTATTATCTTTCAGCCAGAATTGCGAAGAGCACTTGAGCAGCTAGGGCGCGGAAGCTTATTTTCGCGTGTTGGAACGCATGAGGATGATGAACCTGAAATGGTTGCAACAGCGATAGCAAAAGCAACCGAATATATGGGGAAACGTAGAATTGGTGCATTAATTACTTTGTCAAAAGAGACCGGTATGGGTGATTATGTGGAAACGGGTATTCCGCTGAATGCAAACGTATCATCGGAATTACTTATTAATATTTTTATTCCAAATACACCTCTTCATGACGGAGCGGTAATTATGCAAGGAAGTACAATTAAAGCAGCAGCATGCTATCTTCCATTATCAGAAAGTCCGTTTATTTCTAAAGAATTAGGAACTAGACATCGTGCTGCAATGGGAGTTAGTGAAGTTACTGATAGTATTACAGTAGTTGTGTCTGAAGAAACTGGTCAAATTTCTTTAACGAAAAATGGTAAGTTGCATCGTGATTTGAAGACAGAACAGCTGAAGGATATGTTATTAGCTGAATTTAGTGGAAACGAAAAAACGACTTCTTCGTCTTTATGGAATTGGAGGAGAAAGCGTCATGGATAAGTTAATGGAGAATCATTGGTTTTTAAAAGGGATCTCATTACTATTGGCGTGTATGCTTTTTATGTCAGCGACGTTAACTGAAAAAAATACGACATCAGGTATATTACCTTTTGCAAATGATACGAAAGAAACATTAACTAATTATGCTATTAATCTTAAGTATGATGAGGAGAAATATATTGTAAGTGGTATTCCAGCAGAGGGCGTTAAGGTGAAATTAGAAGGCCCAAAAGCATCAGTTGCTACAGCAAAAGCAAAAAAACAATTTGATATACCGATTGATTTGCGAGATAGTCCAAAAGGAACTTATGAGATTTCTTTAAAAACGAACGGGCTTCCAGATGATGTGAAAGGAACAGTTCAGCCATCAACAATTAAAGTTACTCTGCATGAAAAGGCGAGAAAATATGTTCATGTAGATCTGAAATTATCAAATGAGGATCAGATGCCAGCGGGGGCTACACTAGAAAAATCAAGCCTTAAACCGGATACTGTTGAGGTAGTTGGGACGAAAGAAGAAATTGAAAGTATTTCATCTGCCAAAGCGTATGTTGATTTAAAAGGTGTTAATAAAACTGTTACAAAAACGCCCGAAGTTACATTATACAATAAAGAAGGAAAACGTTTAAATGTAAGAACAAGTCCATCTAAGATTAGTGTAACGTTGAATGTGGCAATGCAAACTACAGCCAATAATACTGAAAAAACTGTTCCTGTAACGTATACGAAGAAGGGGAGTTTAGCAGAAGGATTGGCAGTTACAAATATCAGTGTTGAGCCGAGAGAAGTAACGATAGCAGGTCCAAAAGATATTTTGGATAATATACAATCGCTAGAGGGGGTCGAAGTAGATCTTAGTCAATTGACAGAGTCTACAACATTCGATGCCTCTGTTTTATTACCCAAGGGTGTAACAAGTGCAAAACCGAATCAAGTGAAGGTTTCGGTGGGAGTGCAAAAAACAAAACAAACGAAAACAAAAACGATTGATGGTATCCCAATCCAGAAAAATGGACTTTCTAAAGATGTTACTGCTCAGCTACTTTCGCCGCAAGATGGAAAGATAAGTGTTGATATTTCAGGAGAAGCAAGTATAGTAGATAAAATAACAGCTGCTCAAATAACAGCGGTAATTAATCTGCAAAATGTATCTCCAGGAACGAAAGATATTTCCATTCAAGTGAGTGGTCCTGGTAATATTTCAATAGAACCAAAACAAAAAAGTGCTAAAGTTACTATTGTGAAGAAAGAAAAACCAGATAAAGAAGTACAGGGTAACGGTCAACAACCGGATTCAAACACCGATCAAGAAAATCAAAATGAGAAACCAAAAAATCCTGAACCTGATTCAGAAAAAGAACAGGAAAAGAATCAAAACCAAAACCAAAACCAAAACCAAAATCAAAATCAAGATAAAGAAACGAGTCAAGAACCAACAGTAGATAATCACAATCAAAAAGAGCAAGAAAAAGGAGCGAATCATAATGGGTAAATATTTTGGTACAGATGGAGTACGCGGAGTTGCAAATAAGGAGTTAACACCTGAATTAGCTTTCAAAATTGGACGTTTTGGTGGTTATGTATTAACAAAAGATACAGATCGTCCAAAAGTAATCATCGGTCGTGATACACGTGTATCTGGCCATATGTTAGAAGGAGCTTTAGTAGCAGGGCTATTATCAACTGGAGCAGAAGTAATGCGCCTTGGCGTTATTTCTACACCGGGCGTTGCTTATTTAACAAAAGCACTAGACGCACAAGCGGGTGTTATGATTTCTGCATCTCATAATCCAGTACAAGATAACGGTATTAAATTCTTTGGTTCAGACGGCTTTAAATTAACAGATGAGCAAGAAGCTGAGATTGAAGCTTTATTAGACAAAGAAGTTGATGAACTACCACGTCCGACAGGTACTAATCTTGGACAAGTGAGCGATTACTTTGAAGGTGGACAAAAATATTTACAGTACATTAAACAAACTGTTGAAGAAGATTTCTCCGGCCTACATATCGCTTTAGATTGTGCACATGGTGCAACTTCTTCTCTAGCTCCATACTTATTTGCAGACCTAGAAGCTGATATTTCAACAATGGGAACTTCTCCAAATGGTATGAATATTAATGAAGGTGTAGGATCTACACATCCAGAAGGCTTAGCTGAATTGGTAAAAGAAAAAGGAGCGGATATCGGACTTGCTTTTGATGGCGATGGCGACCGTTTAATTGCTGTAGACGAAAAAGGAAACATCGTTGACGGTGATCAAATTATGTTCATTTGTGCGAAGTATATGAAAGAAACTGGTCAATTAAAACATAATACAGTTGTTTCAACTGTTATGAGTAACTTAGGTTTCTACAAAGCACTTGAAGCAAATAATATTACAAGTGATAAAACAGCAGTTGGTGACCGCTACGTAATGGAAGAAATGAAGCGCGGAGGTTACAACTTAGGTGGAGAACAATCAGGCCATATTATCTTACTTGATTACATTACAACTGGTGATGGAATGTTAAGTGCACTTCAACTTGTAAACATCATGAAAATGACGAAAAAGCCATTATCTGAGCTTGCAGGAGAAATGACGAAATTCCCACAATTGCTAGTAAACGTTCGTGTAACAGATAAAAAATTAGCATTAGAAAACGAAAAAATTAAAGAAATTATTCGTGTTGTAGAGGAAGAAATGAACGGTGATGGCCGTATTCTTGTTCGTCCATCTGGAACAGAGCCACTTATTCGTGTAATGGCAGAAGCACCAACACAAGAAGTTTGTGATGCATATGTACATCGCATTGTAGAAGTTGTGAAAGCTGAAGTTGGCGCTGAATAATTAGCTAAATTTATATGAAAAAGGAGCACAAAAAGTGCTCCTTTTTCATATGTTTTATAGACAATGAAAAAAATTTCATTGACGGTTTATCCATGTTTGTTATAAGATAGTCTTGTTCTTTTTCTCAAAGGAAATATTGTAAATTATAAAAGCGCCAGAACTACAAATAGTGTAGTTGACGAGGTGGGGTTTATCGAGATTTCGGCGGATGACTCCCGGTTGTTCATCACAACCGCAAGCTTTTACTTAAATCATTAAGGTGACTTAGTGGACAAAGGTGAAAGTGTGATGAGAGAAGAGGAACGGATGAAAACTAGCTGTATAAGTATATACGGACTTAAACCCAATCGAGAGGAAGGTGAAAGCCGTTACAAGCTTACAGGGCTAGCAATATGTAATCCGTTTTTTAGTATAAATAAAAATGGTATCGGACTATGTCGTTACATGTTCGCAGAGCAGTGTAAGCATTTGTAACGGCGACTAAACATGTGTGGAATCGTAGGATTTATTGGAGAGCAAGATGCAAAGGAAATTTTATTAAAAGGTTTAGAAAAGCTAGAATATCGTGGATATGATTCAGCAGGTATTGCAGTACAAGCAGAGAACGGTGTTGTTGTATACAAAGAAAAAGGCCGTATCGCAAAACTTCGTGAAATCGTAGATGAGAACGTAGCAGCAAGCGTAGGTATCGGACACACACGCTGGGCTACACACGGTGTTCCAAGTAAAGTAAACGCGCATCCGCATCAAAGTACATCAAAACGCTTTACATTAGTTCATAACGGTGTAATTGAAAACTATGAATTAGTGAAAAAGGAATATTTACAAGATGTAACGTTCGTAAGTGAAACAGATACAGAGGTTATCGTACAGCTTATGGAACAACAAGTGAGCACAGGATTAAGTGTAGAAGAAGCGTTCCGTAATACACTATCTCTTTTACATGGCTCTTATGCAATCGGATTACTTGATGCTGAAAATCCAAACATGATTTATGTTGCTAAAAACAAAAGCCCGCTATTAGTAGGTGTTGGTGACAACTTTAATGTTGTGGCAAGCGACGCTATGGCGATGTTACAAGTTACAGATCAATTTATTGAGTTAATGGATAAAGAAATCGTAATTGTAACGAAAGAAAGTATTACAATTAAAAACTTACAAGGTGAAATGATTGAACGTGCACCGTTTACAGCGGAATTAGACGCAAGTGATATTGAAAAGGGAACATATCCTCATTTCATGCTTAAAGAAATCGATGAGCAACCACTTGTAATCCGTAATATAATTCAAAAGTATCAAGATGAAAATGGCGAAATTGAATTAAATCAAGACATCCGCAATGCGATTTTAGATAGCGATCGTATTTACATCATTGCATGTGGAACGAGTTATCATGCAGGTCTTGTTGGAAAACAATTTATCGAGAAGTTTGCAAAAATGCCAGTTGAAGTACACGTGGCAAGTGAATTCTCTTATAACATGCCATTATTAACAGAAAGACCATTCTTCATTTACATTTCACAAAGTGGTGAAACAGCTGATAGCCGTGCAGTACTTGTGCAAACAAATGAAATGGGCCATAAAGCCTTAACAATTACAAACGTGCCTGGTTCTACACTTTCTCGTGAAGCTGATTATACACTTCCGTTATACGCTGGACCAGAAATTGCAGTTGCATCAACGAAAGCTTACACAGCACAGCTTGCAGTACTTTCAATTTTAGCAGCTGATATTGCTAAAGCAAAAGGTGAAGTTCTTGATTTCGATTTAACACACGAACTAGGACTTGTAGCAAATGCAATGATAGAACTTTGTGATCAAAAAGAAGAAATGGACGCATTAGCAAAACAATTTTTAGCAACAACGCGTAACTGTTTCTTCATCGGACGTAGCGTAGACTTCTACGTAGGATTAGAAGGCGCGTTAAAACTAAAAGAAATCTCTTACATCCAAGCAGAAGGATTCGCTGGAGGAGAGTTAAAACACGGTACAATCGCTTTAATTGAAAATGGTACACCAGTTATTGCACTTGCTACACAAGAGCACGTAAACCTTGGAATTCGTGGTAACGTGAAAGAAGTAGTAGCACGCGGAGCTAACCCATGTATCATCTCAATGAAAGGCTTAGAAATGGAAGGTGACAGCTTCGTATTACCAGCTGTACACGAAGCACTAGCACCGCTAGTAGCAGTTATTCCATTACAACTTATCTCATACTACGCAGCACTTCACCGCGAGTGTGACGTTGATAAGCCACGTAACTTAGCTAAGTCTGTTACTGTTGAGTAGGACGTTGGTAGGTTAATAAATATAGTATGCGTTTGAAATAAATTTTGATAGTTTATAAAAAAGTCTGATCGTTTATAATAAATTAAAACTAAGAAAAAAACTCTGTAAAAATCATTTTACAGAGTTTTTTTAGTTATTTATTGTTTTACATAACAAATTGTTACTTGTTCGTCTATGTGGAAAATCTGTAATGCTTTACCATCTAAATTTTTAACTTCATATGATGAATAAATAGGTCTTTCCAATTTCACTTCTTGACCATTTTGAGTTCCTTTTTCCACCATTAGCGTTAACTGATGGGAAGAAACGTCTGCTTGGTATGTTCCTGTTAAGTAATTATCTTTATTTGGATAAGAACCATTTGCATATGTTTCAAATGTCTTATCTGCTTTTAGGACTAACGTAGTTTTGACTCCGTCTCCGTAATCAATACCCCAATTACCTACAAGCTCTGTACCGTCTTTATAGTTGTTCTGTACATTCTTAAACTTAGCGGAATCCTCGTCTGGTGTATCAATTTTTCCTTTGAATATACCAGTTTTATCTTGGGTACTGTATGTTTTAACTGTATTACCACTAGATAAACTCGGTGAGTTAGAAGAACTAGTACCACTTGTTGTAGAAGTAGTTGTTGAACCACCCTTAGCTTCCGCTTTTAACTTATCAAATACAGGTTTCCAAATGCGTTTTGCTTCATCTAATTTATTGTTTGCTTTATCTATGATTGCATCATCCGTATCTTTAAGTGTTTTAGAGTAATCAAATAACTTCGATACTTCTTTGAAAGACTCTTTTAACTTTTGAACAGCTTTTACAATTTCCTTATGGTCTTCCTTGTATTTTCCTGGTGCATCTATACGCTCTATTTTATTAAATACTTTATCTAAGTCTTTAATACTATCTCGTACCTCTTCATTTGACTTACTTCCCTTTTTATTATCCCTTACAGAAGCATCATAGTAATCTAGACGTCTTAATAAGTCTTCTTCAATGTCTACCATAAGTTGTGGGTAATCCTCAGGTAAAACCATAATCATCTTAACATCTTTACTTTCTTCTTTCGAGTTAGTTGATTTTTCCTTTGTTTCAGATGATTTACTTTCTGACTTAGTTGAACTTGTTCCTTCTGTCGTAGTTTCTTTACTTTCTTGTTTACCAGATTCAGCATTTGTTTTTTCTTTTTCTCCAAATAAACTAGTTACACTACAAGCTGACATAGAAACTACTAATCCGGATACTAGTAAAATTTTACCTGTACTCTTTTTGAAATTCTTCATATGATTTTTCAATTCTCCCTCTAAAAACATAAAATAGATGTGCTTTAGCCCCTTTAAAACTAAAAAACATACCCCTTCTATATTTATTTTATAATACCTTTCTATGTGTAATATTTTACAATTAATTACAGATGCAGTCAAAGTTTATCTTAGTTTAACGATGTTCATAAAAAAGATGCGAAGCTTTATTCCTTCAAGTAAAGATTCTAAGTGAGTTTTGATTAAAATTTTTTTATAAAAATCTCATACTTAGTTAAAAAGAGTAATTCTATTTTGATCAATCGTTTTTTCAAAATGGATTTTTTTGTTGTTAAATAAAGATTTGTGACTTCATTTTTATCAAATTTTATTCCAAACCAACATATAGTTATAGCTTTAAAATAAACTTACAAATTTGTATCTAAAAGGGGTGTTTTTGTGTCGAAAAAGAACATCTAGAATTGGTAAGCGGATAGAACCCTATAGATTAAAGTTTTACTTTATCGAATTCACTTTTATTTATCTGAATTTTCGATTATCATTTTAAGTATTCGTGAACAATTTCCTTTATTACGACAAAAAGAGACGAGAGATTTATGGACATTTCAAGGGGGTATATTGATTAAAGTGAATGAAAAAACATATTTAAGTATAGAAGAGATTATTTCATTACCAACCTTATCAAGTACAAACATAAGTGATGATGGTAAAAACGTAGCATTTGTTAAGAAGACGGCTGATTGGAAAGAAAATACATATAGGAATCATGTATGGATATATGAAAAAGATAAGAAGCAGAGTTACCCATTATCAAATGGGGATATAGATAGTACACACCCATTATGGTCTCCAGATGCTAGGTGTATCGCATATCTTAGTCTAGTTGGTGATGGGAAAAATCAGATATTTGTTAAGTCACTAGATGGTTATAGAGAGGTTCAAATTACTGATGAGAAAGAAGGAGTCAGTACATTCAAATGGGGTCCTACTGGCAAGGGTCTTTATTATGTTACGCAGTCAAAAGAATGTGAGGAGATAAAGAAACGTAAGGACCTATATGGAGATTTTCAACATATAGGTAAGGAACACCAGAATAATTGTTTATATTACATTGAAATAGAAAAGGTGATACAAAGTGATACAGATGAACACGAGAACAGAGTTGTTTATCAATTAACGGATGGTAAGGATTTTCATATCCATGAATTTGATATTTCAAATGATGGTAAAAAGGTTGTATTTATGGCGACACCAAGCTCAAATATGGAAGATTATATAAATGGAGATCTATACATACTCCATATTAAAGCTGGAGAGCTACAAAAGCTGAATGTGAATAAGTTGTTGGGAGGGAGTGTTTGCTTTTCTCCTGACGGCAGTAAAATATGTTACACAGCAAGCATAAGAGAGAAGGATTACTATAGAAACCATATACAAGATAGTACGTTAGAGATATATGATATAAATACCGGAGAGCTAATTCAACTTTTAACAGATTTTGATAGTACGGTTATGCCATTACAGTGGACAGCTAAAGGGGTTTTAATTAGGTGGCAGAATAAAACGAATTATCTTATTGGATTGCTAGCCGAAGATGGCACTGTGGAAATATTAAGCGAAAAAGTAGATGGCTTTATAATGGATGCTTCTATAACAAAGGATGGCAAACATATATCCTACAATAAGGCAATAACAAATGAAACCTTTGAAATCTATTTAGACGATAAAAAAATAACGAATGAAAATAGCTTTTTCAAAGGGAAACTTAGAAGTAACAGGGAAATCATCTCATGGAAAAGTAGCGATGATCTTGAAATAGAAGGTGTTTTATCAACGCCAGTAGAGTTTGACACTAATAAAAAATATCCTTTATTAGTAGTAATTCACGGCGGTCCGGCTTGGGCATCTTTTCCGATATTTTCAGACTGCTTCAATGAGAAATATCCGATTGAACAGTTTATTGAAAAAGGCTTTATCGTTTTAGAACCAAATTACAGAGGAAGTTCAGGTTATGGTAATGAATTTTTAAAAGCTAACTATAGAAAACAGGGGATTGCTGACTACGATGATGTTATATCTGGAGTGGATGAACTAGTAGAAAAAGGGATGGTAGACAAGGATAGGGTAGGAGTTATGGGATGGAGCAACGGTGGATATGTATCAGCTTTCTGTTCTACATTTAGTAGTCGATTTAAAGCTATTTCAGTTGGCGGTGGAATCACTAACTGGAGTACCCATTATGTAAATACAGATATACCTTACTTTATTAGAATGTATTTAGGAAATACTCCATGGAATGATCCAGAGATATATACGAAGACATCACCTATGACGTATATTAAATCAGCTTGTACGCCTACCTTAATTCAACATGGGGAAAAGGATGCAAGAATTCCAATTACAAATGCATATGATCTATATCAAGGATTAATGGATATGGAAGTTGATACAGAATTAATTATATTTAAAGGAATGGCATATAGTTCTGACCAACCAGGAGTTCATGTAGCTATTATGAAGCAGAACTTGATGTGGTTTTCACACTATATTCTTGGAGAGAGTATGGAGGGTTTTAGGACTTTGTAATGGGTGTTTGTACAAGACATAAGGTTGAAACGGTCTTCATATTGAGATGATTTATTATAAAATATATACTTAAACTACTATCAGTACATACATTAGGGAGGACTAATATGACAGGGAATAAAAATGACTTACTAGTAGAAAAACGTGAAGAGTTATTGAAAGTATTGCAAGTTCGTTTTGAGAAAAACATGAACCGCCATGAAGGTCTTGAATGGGCTAAAGTTGAAGCGAAGATAGAAGGTAATGCTGAAAAATTATGGTCACTTAACGAAATGGAAGTAACTGGCGGTGAGCCGGATGTTGTCGGTTATGATGAAGAAAAGGACGAATATACTTTCTATGATTGTTCAAAGGAGAGTCCTAAAGGTCGCAGAAGTCTTTGTTATGATCTTGAAGCGTTAGAATCAAGAAAAAAACATAAACCAGAAAATAACGTTATTGATGTTGCCAATGCTATGGGCATTGAACTATTAACGGAAGAACAATATCGGGAATTGCAACAACTTGGCGATTTTGACATGAAATCATCAAGTTGGGTACAAACACCTTCAGATATTAGAGAACTCGGTGGTGCTCTATTTTGCGATTATCGTTTTGGACATGTTTTCGTGTACCACAATGGAGCAGACTCTTACTATGCTGCCAGAGGTTTTCGTGGCTCGTTAAAAGTTTAAATTAGGATAAATAAGAAAAAGAGCCTATATTCAGGCTCTTTTTCTTATTTATATTTTAAAAGTAAACTGTTACTACGCAGTTTTACTTAATTTATATGTTCCGTGGTTGTTTTTACGGAAAAGTTTAGGGAAAACAGAGCCATCTAATCCAATACGTCCAGCGTTCTGCCCTGCAACTAAAATGAACATAGTCAAAATAAGCAGGTTTGGGTTTACACTAACAGTTCCACTTAATAAAAATGAAAGATTCATTATGATTCCGAAAAATGCAGCTGTTTTTGTTAGTCCGCCTAAAATTAAACCTAGACCTACTAAAATTTCTCCCCATTGAACTAAAAAGCTAAATAGGTCTGCGTTTGGAAGGACAAAATGTTGAAGAAAATCTGCCCACCAACTTTGTACTGCAGGGTGGTCACCAGATGCTTGAGCAATAGCACCCTTTAGAAAGCCACTTGCGTCAAAAGATTGTCCGAAGACTTTGCCTATCCCAGCAGCGAGCCATGTATATCCTATGTAAAGCCGTAAAAGTAATAATATGAAAGTAGCACGTTTATCAGTTCTTAAAAAATTGATAACCATTGAAATCCCTCCAATATTGTATTTACAAGTTTATTATATATCCATTGTGAAAAAAATCACAATGGATATAATGTGAACAAGGATAGGCTGTGAGTAATTGTTTTATTTTTTGTAACATTTTATCTGTTTTGGTAAACTAAGAATAGAGATATATGGAGAGGAGACAACGACTCAATATGTGGATGAACTTGTAATGATTAGAAACTACTAGATAGATGAATTTTTCTCTCATAAGCGAGGGTTTATTTAGTTATCTGTAAATCATTCAAGGAATGCATATTTGGCTTGTATATCCTTTTTGTAAGGATAGATACCTATTTTATGTATCTGTCTTTTTTGTGGGAAGGTTTATATCTCTTATATAAAATATGCGTCCTTTAAATTTGGAGGAGTATATGATAAACCAATTAAAAAATAAGGTAGCAGTTATTACAGGGGTAAGTCGTCTAGATGGTATAGGCGCAGCGATTTGTAAAGAATTAGCTGAATCAGGATACGATATATTTTTTACGTATTGGACAGCTTACGATAAAGAGATGCCTTGGGGCATTGATGAAAATGAACAAATACAATTAGAAGAAGAGCTATTACAAAAAGGTGTTAGAGTATCGAGTATGGAGTTAGATTTAACTCAGAATGATGCACCGAGAGAGCTTATAAATAGAGTTACTGAACAAATTGGATACCCTCATATATTAATTAATAATGCAGCGTATTCTACGAATAATGATTTCTTTAATTTGACTGCTGAAGAATTGGATAGGCATTATATGGTGAATATTCGTGCGACTACATTGCTCAGTAGTCAATTTTCCCGGGGATTTGATAAGAAATCTGGTGGTAGAATTGTGAATATGACTTCGGGGCAATTTCAAGGTCCTATGGCAGGAGAACTAGCTTATGCGACAACGAAGGGAGCTATTGATGCTCTTACTAGTACGTTGTCAGCAGAGGTAGCTCATTTAGGAATAACAGTGAATGCAATTAATCCAGGACCAACCGATACAGGATGGATGACTGAAGAGATAAAACAAGGGTTAAAGCCGATGTTTCCTTTTGGCAGAATTGGTGAGCCAAGGGATGCAGCTAGACTCATTAAATTTTTAGTAAGTGAAGAAGCTGAGTGGATTACTGGGCAAGTTATTCATTCAGAAGGTGGATTTAAAAGATAAAAAGAAGGTATCTCACCTTGGTGAGATACCTTCTTTTTTAATCTTTCTTCAGTCTTCGTGCAACACCATTCCCTAAAGATTGTAATCCTTGAACGAGGATAATTAAAATAAAGACCGTTGCATACATTACTTCAGGCTCGTAGCGTAAATGTCCGAAGCGGTATGCTAAATCCCCTAATCCGCCAGCACCTACAAGGCCAGCCATTGCTGTTGCGCCAATTAAGCCAATTGTTGCAATTGTTAATCCAAGTACAAGGGAGGGACGAGCTTCTTTCACCATGACGTGCCAAATGATTTTTATAGTAGAGACTCCCATCGCTTGGTAGGCTTCAATGACACCGCGATCGACTTCTAGTAAAGCTGTCTCCATTAAACGTGCGATATAAGGGGCTGTGAAGACGACAAGCGGTACGATAACACCTTGCACGCCAATGGATGTTCCCATTAGAAACTTTGTAAAAGGCAAGATAAAGAATAATAGAATGATAAATGGAAGAGAGCGAATAACATTAATAACCGTATTAAGAATAGGATAGATGATTTTATTTTCACGCTGCCCACCAGGTCTCGTTAAAACAAGTGTGACGCCAAGTGGCAGTGCAATAAGGATCGAGATGAGTAATGAAATAGATGTCATTTGAAAGGTTTGGATTGTGGCTTCCCATATGACTTTACCCCATTCATCCAAAAAGGACTTGTTTCCCATAATCTGTTCTACCTCCTTCTACGATGATTCCTTGCTCTTGTAAAAATGATAAAGCACGGTGGATTTCATTTTGTTCCCCTTGCATATGAACGACTAGTTTCCCATATGCTTCATGTTTTAACTGCGTAATATTACCGGATAAAATATTCGGATACACTTGGAAACGTTTTGTGGCAACGGCTAAGGCAGGTTCCCCTGAAGTAGTGCCAATAAATGAAAGTGTTACAATTTCTCCAGTACGTTGTAGTTCTTTCTGTACCTCTTCTGGAATTTTCGCTGCAAATGCGCTATTTACAAATTTCTTCGTTGTTACATGTTGTGGGTTTGTGAAAATATCTTTTACAGTTCCACTTTCGACTACAGATCCATGTTCCATAACAGCAACGCGGTCACATATACGCTGGATGACATTCATTTCATGTGTAATGAGTAAAATCGTAATTCCGATTTCTTCGTTAATCTTTAATAGCAAATCAAGGATAGAATCGGTTGTTTCTGGATCTAATGCGCTCGTTGCTTCATCACTTAATAACACTTCAGGTTCATGTGATAGCGCACGAGCAATTGCAACACGCTGTTTTTGACCACCAGAAAGTTCGCTTGGATACGCATCTTTTCGATTAAAAAGATCGACAATGCGTAAATACTTTTCTACTCTTTTTTCAATTTCTGCTTTTGGAATGCCAGCAAGCCGTAACGGTAATGCGATATTTTCATAAACGGTAACAGTTTTAAGTAAATTGAATCCTTGAAAGATCATTCCGATTTTTTGTCTCGCTTTTGCTAGTTCTTTTGTCGATAACGTTGTTAAGTCTTGTTCGTTTACAATGATATTTCCTGTCGTTGGTTTTTCTAATAAATTTACACATCGAATCAATGTACTTTTACCAGCGCCACTATACCCAATGATTCCAAATACCTCGCCTTTTTCTACTTTAAGGGAAGTAGACTTAAGAGCCTCAACATTCCCTTTTTTTGTTGTAAATACTTTGGATATGTTTTGTAATTCAATCATTATCGTCAGCTCCTACCAAGATGGTAAAACTGAACCATCAAATTTTTTCTCGATAAACTCTTTTACTTCTTTAGATTGATAAGCTTTCTTTAATTTATTTACAACGGCATCATCTTTATTTTCAGTACGAACAACAACCCAGTTCACATATGGTGAATCTTTTCCTTCGCGGAAAATAGAATCTTTCGCTGGACTTAATTTTGCACCTAATGCAAAGTTTGTGTTAATTGCAGCTGCTTTCACTTCACTTAGTTGCGTTGGTAATTGAGATGCCTCTAATTCGACAATCTTTAATTTTTTTGGATTTTCAATTACATCTTTTGCAGTCGCTTTTTCTGTAGCCTTTGGATCAACTTTTAAAACCCCTGCTTTTTCAAATAATTTTAAAGCTCGAAGTTCATTTGTTGGGTCATTTGGTACAGCAATTGCGTCGCCCTCTTTTAAATCTTTTACATCTTTTACATCTTTAGAATATACGCCCATAGGGAATGTTACTGTTGAAAATACTTCAGTTAATTTCATATTGCGTTCAGCTTTAAATACATCTAAATAAGATTTCGTTTGGTAGCTATTTACATCAAGGCTTTTTTCATCTAATGATACGTTTGGCGCTACATAATCATTAAATACTTTTATATCAATTTCGAGACCATCTTTTGCTGCAACTTCTTTTACCTTTTCAAAAATTTGTTCATGTGGTCCACCTGTTACACCGACAGTAATCTTTTTCTCGTCTAATGCTTTTACCTCTTTATTTGAACTCACGCTACATGCGCCTAATAACAATACTGCTCCGCTTACAATGCTTAATAATACCTTTTTCATCTATAAATCCTCCTTCATATACGTTCCAAAATAAAAAGCACCTCCCAAAAATAAGAGAGGTGCCGAATAGACGAAATAGATTCCTCTCTTATCTTCCAAAACGAAAAATCGTTTTGCAGGAATTAGCACCTTAGCTTATACGTCATAAGCTCGGTTGCCGGGCATCATCGGGCCAGTCCCTCCGCCACTCTTGATAAGAGTATGTGTATGTAGTTTTGAATATGGTACTAATAGTAAATCGTACAAAAAGAATTGTCAATAATATTTTCAGAATATATTTTATTTTAAGGTAATCGAAACGTTTCCCTTTTTATGTCCTTTTTCTACATATATATGTGCTTCAGCAATTTCTTCTAATCGGTAAGTTCTATCAATAACAGGTTTTAGCTTTTCTGTTTCAGCTAGTTGTTTTAGCAGGTTCATATCTTCTTTACTGACCTTTGCCATCATTCCGTTCACAGATACATATTTTCCATTAGGCATTAATGCATCTGTACAAAGAGACTTTTTATATTTTCCAACTGCATCAAATATAATATCGTAGTGCTCGCCCTGCTTAGTAAAATCTTCTTTCATATAATCAATTACGTTGTCTGCCCCTAATGTTGTTACTAAATCGAAATTCGAACTACTACAAATGGCTGTGACAGTCGCCCCGAAGTATTTAGCAAGTTGTATGGCAGCTGTCCCTACTGACCCAGAGGCGCCGTATATAAGTACTCGTTGCCCTTTTTTTATCTGTCCTTTTCTAAGGAAGTGTAATGCTGAAGTTCCGCCAAAAGGAATAACGGCAGCTTCTTCATATGTCACATTGGTAGGTTTTAATGCTATTAATCCACTTTCATGCACGCATGTGTATTCCGCATAACCACCAAGGTTTAGTTCTGTTAATGCAAAAACTTGATCTCCCTTTTTAAATTGTGTTACATCTGTTCCAATGTCTTCGATTTCACCGGATAACTCTACGCCAAGTATAGGTTTTCTCGGTTTTCTGAAACCTAATATGATCCACATAGGAATCCAAAATAAGGGGGGGCTATTAAAGCCACGTATTCTACAATCTCCAGTCGATACACTTGTTGCGTGAATTTTAACTAATACTTCATTTTTTTTAGGTTTAGGCTTTTCTACATTTTGAAGCTGGAGAACATTAGGTGGTCCATACTTTGTGCAAATAATAGCTTTCATAATGACCTCCTGAAATGAGTTGTTATTATTTACAACATATTTAAAGTTTTTCTCAAACATGTTGCTATATAGAAAATAAATTTAAAGAGGAATATTAAGAATTATATGGATTTCATAGGAAAAGAGATGATATTATTTTTGGGGAGGAGGGGATGTTATGAAAAAATTTATTTTAATTTCAAGCTTAGTACTTGCAGTCGGTCTAGGAGTAGGGTGTAGTAATGAGAAAACTAAAAAGACTGATGAACCGAAAAAAGAAGTTGTGCAGAAAGAAAAGGAATTAACAGCGAAGGATGTTTTTAATAAAGCGAATGAAGCTTTTAAAAACGAAGAAAATGTAACGATGACATATGATGTGGGAATAAAGGCTGAAGGAACAGAGATGAATGTAATAAAGGCTAAAATGCAACTAGAGCCGAAGAAAAAAAATTCTCGTTCTGAAATGAATGTTTCTGGTACAGAGGTTGTTGTTTATGATGTGGGTGGCAAAATTGCTGGTCAGTTAAAAAATCCTAATACGGGTGAAATTATGTCTGTACCAGAGGAACAATTGAATGCTAACGGAATGAACGCGACTCAAGGAATGGTAGATAATTTAGAGATTCCATCGGAAATTTTAAATAAAGTGAAGATGGAGAAAAGTGGAGATAATTATAAGCTGAAGTTTGCATTAAAAGGGCAAGAGACAGAGAGTATGCTAGCTAGTATGGATGAAAAGCAGAAACAAATGCTACAAGGCCAAAATGCAAAGATAGAAGAAATAGATGGGGAATATATTATTACAAAAGAATTTAAATATGAATCAGCAAAGATAGATATGGTTATGAGTAGCAATGGTGAGGATAAAGCGCACATTATTACGGATGCAAAGTTTACATCGTATGATAAATTTGATCCAATACAATTGCCAGCAGCAAAGTAATCACTGTCAAGAGAGGTACCTGAAAGAACGGGTATCTCTTTTTGTTGCTAATAAGGAGAGTGTCCTTTGAAAAAAAGAAAGATAGCAGTGGTCATTGTCGCATATACGGTTTTGCTTGCAACGTCTGTACATACGTATAAAAAACAAATTGATCATCCTATTATGAGTGATGTAGGTAAATTGCTTCCGACAAAAATAAAACGTGTTGAAAGTGCTACGGAAGAGCACTCGTTAATAAAATTAGTGCGAGATGCAAAAGTTTCAGGAGAGAAAATTTCCATTGCAGGCATGCAACATAGCCAAGGAGGACAGACATATTATCCGAATGGCACGATGCTCGATATGAAAGGATATAATAAAATATTAGAATTTGATCCAGAGAAGAAGCGGATTACAGTGCAAAGTGGTGTCACCTGGAATGATATTCAGAAGAAAATAAATCCTTATGGCCTTGCGGTACAGGTCATGCAGTCTCAAAATATTTTTACTGTTGGCGGTTCATTAAGTGTAAATGTACACGGGCGTGATATTCGTCATGAGGCACTGATTGATACAGTAGATTCATTTAGATTGTTAATGGCAGATGGCACGGTACGTAATGTAAGTAGAGAAGAAAATGCAGAGTTATTTCCATATGTCATTGGGGGTTACGGTTTATTTGGAGTTATTTTAGATGTGACGCTGAAGTTAACAGATGATGAATTATATGAAATGCACACGAGAATGATAGATTATAAAGAATACGTATCTTATTTCAAAGAGAAAGTGAAAAGAGATGAGAATGTTCGTATGCACTTAGCGCGTATTTCTGTTGCTCCAAATTCATTTTTAAAAGAGATGTATGTGACAGATTATACTTTGGCACAAAATCAAAATATGAGAGAAGAGTACAGTGAATTAAAGGAAGAAAATATTATAGCTGTACCGAAATTTTTACTTGGGTTATCACGTTATAGTGATTGGGGAAAGAATACATTTTGGGATATACAAAGAGGTTATTTTGAACGTACAGATGGAAAGTATGAGACGCGTAATAATGTTATGAGATCAGATAGTGCTTTTATGGAATATGAAAATCCAAATAGGACCGAAGTGTTACAAGAATACTTTGTGCCTATAGATGCTTTCACAGAGTATATAGATGATTTACGTAACGTATTAAATGAAGAAGAGTTTAATTTACTCAACATTACCATTCGTTACGTGGAAAAGAATGAAAATGCAGTTTTGTCCTATGCGAAAGATGATATGTTTGCGCTGGTTCTTTTGATTAACCAGGGACGCTCAGAGAGTGAGATAAAGAAAACAGAGGATGTCATTCGCAAGATGATTGATGTTACTTTAAAGCATAACGGTAGTTACTATTTGCCGTATTATTCTTATCCAACGAAAGAGCAGTTAAAGAGGGCATATCCTCGTATTGAAGAATTTCTCAAGAAAAAGAAGGAAGTAGATTCAGAAGAGAGATTTGTGAATTTATTTTATAGGGAGTATACGAAATGACATATAGAAGATTTGTGGCCTCGCAAAGTATCATCATGATGGCAGGAAGTATGGTATTTCCTTTTTATATATTATTGCTTCGAAACGTTGGAAATAGCTTCTCGCAATTTGGCTGGGCGTATGGCTTATTTGCTTTAACATCAGCACTTGTATATCCACTAGTGGGGAAGGTATCTGATCAAGTAGGTGATAAAAAATTATTAATCATATACGCTTGGTCCATGGCAATCTTAATGCTTTGCTTTCCAATTGCCACGGAAGTTTGGCATGTGTATATTCTTCAAATTGTAATGGGCGTTTTAGGTGCTGTGCAGCGTAATACTGAGAAGACTTCGTTAGCACGAAAGGTTGCGCAGGAAAAGGCTGGTTATGAGATTGGAAAATACCATGTGTGGACATCCATTGGCGGAGCAGTAGCGGTTATTACCACGGGATATTTAGTAGATTTCTTTACGATTGGTACAATTTTTTATATTGCAACTATTCTATATGTAGTGAGCGGGATTGTATTAAGTAGTAAAAAAATATAACTATTCCTATTTTCACCTTAATACCCTTTATTTGTTATACTAAAAGGGAATACAAAAGAAAAGGGGACAGTGCCTTTGATGAAATTTGTAGTTTTAGCTATTCTTACTTTGTTTTTGATTCCATGGACAAGAAGTAGTAGTAAGCTTCGAGCAGTGGATAAGAAGGGAGATAAGAAGATTGTAAAGGGTAAGAAATCATCTATTTTAGTTATTCCTGTTTTATTTTGGATAGGTATTGCAATCTATGAATACTTTTGGCTAATTGATGATCGAGTAGATTCGATTCTTACTCATTATTCTGTTGCAGTAGCAATTTTAATTGGGCTTGTTTTATTTTCACAAGATCAAATAGGGAAATTAGAAGGTACATTAAAAGGAATTCTAATGTTTATTTTACTCGCAGGTTACGGCTACTTTGGTTATTTGCACGATATAGTAATCTCGCAAAAGAAATATGATTCTGTTGTTAAGGTAGAGAAAGATATTTCAGAGCCATTTACTGAAAATGACCAGCCGTTTACAGTGCCGCCAAAGACAGCGGAGAATAAGATGAAAAAAGTATTTGGTGATATTCCAAAAGTAGCTTATTTTGAGCTAGGAGAATTAACGCCACAAATGGTAAACGGCGAGGCTTTATATGTAGCGCCGATTGAAGTTTCAGGATTTTTTAAAGCGCGTAAAGCTGAGACAATTCCAGGGTACGTAACGATGTCAGGTACGAATCCTGATGCGGAAGCGAAACTGCACCTCGGTTATAAAATGAAATATGTGCCAAGCATGTTTTTTGGTAATAATTTAGAGCGTGTGGTAAGGCAAGCAGAACCAAATTTAATCTTTAAAGGAAAACCTAAATTTGAGGTTGATGATAAAGGAAAACCATATTATACAATGACGTATGGTGAATTTATTTCAGGAAGATCTGGATTTGAGGTAGAAGGTGTTGTCGTAGTAGATGCACAAACAGGTGAAGTGAAAAGATATGATAAAGGAAAGGCACCTAAATTTGTTGATGGTGTATTAAATCATGAGACTGCATCTACGTTAAATACGTACTTTGGTAAATATATTCACGGATTTTGGAATACGAAATTCTCACAAACAGATATGAAAATTCCGACTGAGTGGGGAACGAAAGAAGGCGTGACCCCGATTTTTGGTAAAGATGGAACACTGTATTATTTTACAGACTTTACTTCTCCAAAAGAAGGAGTAGATTCAGCTCTAGGCTATTCATTAGTAGATGCACGCACAGGCAAGCTATATTACTATAATGGAAAAGAAGTAAAGGGGATTATGGATGGTTCAGCAGCTACAGAAGTAGTAGATAATTCCTTTAAGAGAGAGAAATGGCATGGGACAATGCCTGTCATTTATAACGTATACGGTAAACCAGCTTGGATTATTCCGGTTGTTGATGACGGAGGCCTAGTACGTGCGCATACAGTTGTATATGCTGCTAATGCAAAAATATTTGCAACAGGTTCTTCGCAGAAAGAAGCGCTTGAGAATTATAAAAACGTAATGAGCGGTAATGGTGATACATTTAGACCAACCTCAACAGGAAAAGAAGCGCAAAAAGAAGGTATTGTACAACGTGTATATAAAGAAAAATCAGGTGAAAATACAATCGTGTACGTACTTTTAGAGAATGAACAAAAGGTATTTATGATACCAGTGAAGAAATTCCCATATGCTATGTTTACAGAAGTAGGAGACCCAATTCAAATTACATATTTAGATACGGGAGAGACGATGGCCTCAGTATCTAAATTTACGAATAGCAATGTGAAAAAGTAAAGCGATAGAATTTCTATCGCTTTTTTTACATTATGAAAGAGGAAAATGCAATGTACTTGACGTATGTTTATGATGTAACTATAATTGTTACGATTTGGTGTGTATAGGAAAGGGTGAATTGGAAAAGTGAATGAAGTTAATCACGAAATATATAAACCTGTAAAGGCAAACAGGTTATGGATGATTCTTGTATTAGGAACACTTACGGCGATTGGGCCATTATCTATTGATATGTATTTGCCTTCATTACCGAAGTTAACGGATGACTTGCAAACAGGTGCATCCCTTGCGCAACTTACATTGACAGCTTGTTTACTTGGGCTTTCAGTAGGACAATTATTTGTCGGTTCGATTAGTGATATTTACGGAAGGCGCAAACCTCTTATTATTGCACTTATTATTTATGTAGCTTCTTCTTTACTTTGTGCTGTTGCGCCATCTATTTGGACATTAGTGTTATTGCGCTTCCTACAAGGAGCTTCAGGATCAGCCGGAATTGTTATATCACGTGCAATGGTAAGAGATATGTACTCAGGTTCTGAAATGACGAAGTTTTTCTCACTGCTTATGTTAGTAAACGGAGCAGCACCTATTTTGGCACCAATTATTGGAGGGCAATTGTTACAGTTTACAACGTGGCGCGGTGTCTTCATCGTCCTTGGGGCAATTAGCATATTCATGTTAATCTCAGCTACTTTCGTATTGCGCGAAACATTACCTCCTGAAGAAAGAGAAACGGGTGGTTTGTCAGGGACTTTGGCGACGTACGGGAAATTGTTAAAGGACCGTCTGTTTATGGGATATGCATTGTCACAAGGATTAGTAACAGCGGCAATGTTTGCATACATTTCGGGCTCACCATTTGTGTTGCAGAACATATACGGAGCATCACCACAGCAATTTAGTTTATTTTTTGCGATTAACGGCATCGGTATTATTATTGCTAGTCAGGTAACGGGTCGTTTAGCGGGGAAAGTAAATGAGAAGACATTATTTGTTGCGGGTATTATTATCGCAGCTGTTGGTGGTCTATCTTTACTACTGACAATTGTATTAGGAATAGGTTTAATTGGTGTTTTATGTTCGTTATTCCTTGTCGTATCAAGTGTCGGGGTTGTATCAACAACTGGGTTCTCATTAGCGATGAGAAATCAGAAGCAAGCTGCAGGAACAGCATCAGCTTTATTAGGTTTATTACAGTTTATTTCAGGAGCTCTTGTTGCTCCGCTAGTAGGTATCGGTGGAAGTAATACAGCATTACCGATGGGTGTTGTTATTGCGCTTTGTGAAGTAGGAGCAGTGTTATGTTATCTATTTATGGCTAGAAGAAGTGAGAAGCAGTTTGAACTGCAACAAAAACAAAATCTAGAGGCTTAACAAAAAAGAACTGATTCAAAGGGAATGTTTGGATCAGTTCTTTTTTTCATTTCTTTGAAATACCTCATACAGTTTTGTAAGGTGATGTAGTAAAGCATTGCAAAAGTTATTTGTATAAAGTGACGATACTGTGACAAACATGTTGGTATATATATTACGATGTCGTCTTAAGTGTAAAAAGTAGGATGTTCTCGGTATAATAACAAGTGGAGATAAAAGAAACTATAATGAGTAATAGTTGTAGATAAAAGGAGAAGAAGAGATGAAGAAGGTTTTGGGTATTGCCGTAATGGGAGGAATGCTCCTTCTAGCAGGGTGTAATGGAAATAAAGATACGAAAGAACCGAAAGAAAAGGTAGAGCAATCTACAGAACAAACAGAAGAGATGAAAGAATACCGTGCAGTACATGAAAAATATGATTTGAAAATGAATAAAGAAATTAATAAAGCACTGCAGTTATTTGAAGTAGCAAAAGAAAAGGGCGGTAAGGAAATAACGACTGCTACATATAAAGAAGATGTGCAAAAGGTAACAACGAGCATGTTAGAAGATATTGATCATATACGTAAAGAAATTCGTGTGCCGAAGTCGAAAGAGCAAGAACATGAAGTATATATTGGTTTCTTGAATGAATCGGAGCAAGCGATGAAAAAATTACAGAAGTTAGCTAAAGAAGAAGATTCATCGTTGATTCGTGATATAGAAATTAATTTTGCAACAGCATCGACATACTATAAACGTTTTCAAGCAGAAACGAAAAAATAACCTTGCCTGTGCAAGGTTATTTTATTTCTCTTTTGTATTCTTTTTTCGTTCCATCAGAGAAGACAACTTCTAAATCGAATTTTTGATAGTCTTTATCAAGTTTGAACACGTTCACTACTTGATCGATTACTTCTTGGTCAGGAGTGTCTTTATCAAATTTTAATTCTTGTAGAAGTGGGCTTAATTTTGTAATAGCCTCGTCACCTGTAAACTTTGCATTTGTTTTATGATCTTCAAGCTTTGCTTCCATTTTCTTATCAGCCGCTACATTTTTATAATCAGCTTCGTAGTCTTTCTTCGTATCTTCATAGTCTGCATCTAAACTAAATTCATTAAAGTTTAATTTTAAATCTGCAGGAGCCTCATTTTTTGCTTCTTCAGTCGTCTTTTTATTAGAAGTTGTGTCTTCTTTTGCAGGAGCTTTACATCCTGTTAATGCAGGTACTAGCATAAGAGCTAATAAAACTGATAGTAGAATTCTCATTATAAATTCCTCCTTATGTAAATTCGTTCTATACAAGTTTTTCCCAAAAACATGTAATTATGTATGTGTTGAAAATAAATTATTATTCTGCAGTCACAAGGGCTAATCCGCAATTTAAATCAAAAACGATTTGTATGTATATGGTAAATTGAAGTTGTGAGGGAGGGACTAAAATGCATGAAGAATATAAAGAGATAATAAAAAAATCAATTGAATATATAGAGAATCACTTACATGAGGAGCTTACAACAGAAAGAGTGGCATCTCACAGTGCAGTATCGATGTACCATTTTCATCGCATCTTTCAAAGATATGTTGGGATGAGTGTAACGGATTATATTCGAAAGAGAAGGTTAACTCATGCTGCACAAGTTTTAGTGTCAACGGAGAGAGCTGTTATTGATATTGCAGTGCAATACGGTTTTTCCTCACAAGAGGCATTTACGAGAGCTTTTAAAAGAATGTTTCAATTGCCACCAAAGAAATATCGAAAGTACTTCCAGTCATTTTATATAGAAAGAGAGGGTGTTTCAATGCAAAAAGGTATACCAAAAGGATGGATCTTAAGTGGAAGTCATCCTGCTGAATATGAGATGGGTTTAGATTATGAAGTTGTCCATCAAGGAAAAGTATCTGCATACATAAAAGCAAAAGAGAATGTTACGCACGGAGGATTTTCGACATTAATGCAAATGTTCAGAGCGGATAAATATGTAGGGAAGAGATTACGTTTTACAGCATTTGTTAAGAGTGAAAGCGTAAGAGATTGGGCAGGATTGTGGATGCGAGTAGATGGAAAAGATACAGAACCGCTCGCTATGGATAATATGCAAAATCGCCCCATTAAAAATACGAATAACTGGCAATCGTACTCGGTTGTATTAGATATACAAGAAGGAGCGCTTGGTATTGCATTTGGTGTTTTATTATCAGGGGAAGGTTGTGTGTGGCTAGATAGTATTCGATTTGATGAAGTAGATGAAAAAATTCCTTCAACAGATTTGGCAGAGAACTTTTATGAAACACTTTTAGAAGAACCGGTGAATCTACAATTTGAAGAAGTAGAAAAATAAAAACAAGGAGAAAAGATATGTTCAAATATGTAAAACTAATAAGTATTAGTATAGTAATATCGTCTTGTATTATGGGAATTAATTATTTAGTTAGCTATCTTTGGTCAGGGCATATACCTTCTTTGACGTGGAGAACATATTTGATGTTTATGTTTATATTTATTATGAGTTTTAATTCTGTGCAAAAAGAGGGAGAAGAGGATTATTGACAATAATTAGAAAAGGTATATAATCTAAATGTAAGTGATCACTTGCATTAGGGAGAGAGGTTTTTTATGGCGCGCTCAAAGACAGCAGAAAAAATTATTCAAGCAGCAATTGAATTAGTGAAAGAAAAGGGATATACGGCGGCAACAACGAAGGAAATTGCAATGCGTGCTGGTGTTAATGAAGTAACGATATTCCGCAATTTTAAAAGTAAAAAGGGTGTTATTGAAGCGGCGGTTGCTGAATTTTCATATGTCCCGCATTTAAAACATTTTTTACAAACAGAAATTGTATGGGAATTAGAAACGGATTTAAAGAACTTAGCGAGGCATTATCATAAATTTTTAGATAGCATAAAAGACATTATTTCTATCGGTATACGTGAGGCGAGGGAATTTCCTGAATTAGATGAGGAAATCTCCAAAATTCCAAAAGGGTTAAAAGAAGAATTAATCATATATTTTGCTGAAATGCAGGAACAGGGAAAGGTTATTCATACAAATATTGAAGCGCAAGTAATGAATTTTATATGGATTAATTTTGGTTACTTCTTATCTAAATTACGTTTTGAAAACCGACTTATGGAAATCGATGATGAGAAATTTATTGAGAATAATATAGTTTTATATGCTAGGGCTTTAAGACCCTAGTATTTATTTAAAAACAAAATGTAAGTAAGTACTTGCTTGCTGTACGGGAGAGCGGGAAGATGGATACATTAAAACAGTTTTTAAAAAGACCAGGTACGTATATTGGAATGGTAGTAGCGCTATCGTTCCAACTTGTTTTCTTTTGTGTTTGGTTAACGGCATATGATGGAGTGAATGAAAGGGCAGACCAAATGCGTATTGCTATTGTGAATGAAGATGGAAATATAGGTAGTAAAATAGCAGAAGGCTTACAGAGAAGTTTACCATTTCAGGTGAAAGCAGAACAGTCTGTGGAAAAAGCAAATAAAGCAATGAATGACCATGTATACGATATGATTATTGAAATTCCTGCTTCTTTTTCAAAGGATATAAATGAAACAGGAAAATCAAATTTAAACTTTCACATTAATCAAGCGAATGCCATGATGGCAAAGCAACTGATGGAAGGAGCCGCAAAACAAATCCGAGACAATGTAAATAAAGAGATAACAAGTTATAAAAAACAAGCGATTGTGGGGAAATTACAAGCTGTAGGGCCTGAAAATGTAGAAGTAATAAAAGGGTTAAACGAAGATTCAATTAGTTTTACAGTGCATAGAGTAAATGATGCAAAAGGATTTTCGGTTAACATGGTACCACTAATGATGGTATTAGCTTCATTTGTAGGAGCCATGATCATGAGTATGGAACTATCAAAAGTTGCAAAGGAAGTAAAGAACGGTTGGAGTAATTTTGTATCAAGACAGGTTATTAACAGTATAGTATCAATTTTACTTGCATGTATTACAATTGGTTTGATGAGAGGATTTCAAATTGAAATACATGAAGCAGTATGGAGTATATGGATGTTTCAAGCGATAGTCTTCTTCGCCTTTCTTTCATTAACACAAATGTTCATAGCTGTTTTCGGAAACGCAGGTATGATTTTTAATATTATCTCGCTATCACTACAACTTGTAAGTTCGGGTGTAATTGTACCGCATGAAATGCTTTCTAAAACATATCAAACAATGGGTGAAGTATTTCCCGCAACATATGCAGCAAATGGCTATTATACAATAATATTTGGGGGAGTTAGTCTAGAGAAAAATATTATTTCATTATTAGTCATTATATTAGTTACGCAATTGGTAGCGGTAATTACTGTATCTATAAAAGGAATAGTAAAGAGAAGAAGTCATGTAGTTAAAGAAGTATAAAATAAAAAGGTATCCTGTGATTGGATACCTTTTTATTTTATTATTTTGCAACTTCTGTCCACTTGTAGTTAAATTCACCGCCGAAGTCAGTTGTTACAAGCCCTTTAATGAAAGAGCGTTGTAGGTAAGAACGACCTTGTTGGTATAAAGGAGCGACAGCACCGTCTTGTAATAGAATTTTTTCAGCTTGCTTCATTGCTTCAAAGCGTGCTTTTTCATCGCCAGCTAAATCTGTTTTCACTTTATGAATTAGCTCATCGTACTCTTTGTTAGAGTATTTATCGAAGTTATAAGCACTATCTGTTGTAAATAAATCTAAGAATGTAATTGGATCAGCGAAGTCAGGGCCCCACCCGTCAATACCAATTTCATAGTCACCACTTAATAGTAGTTTCAACTGTTGTTTGCGTGGTTGCGGTTTTAAATTCACTGTTAATCCATCTAAGTTTTTTTCTAATTCACCTTTTAAATATTCACCAGTCTTTTTAGCTAAAGCATTATCACTTGTTAATAGTTCGATTGTTACTTTGTCAGTACCAAGTTCTTGTTTTGCTTTTTTCCAATTTTCTTTCGCTGTTTTCACATCATCCTTGACTAGATTTCCATTTTCTTTACGGAAGTCATTGCCTTCTGGGCTCTTTGCAAATTTCGCAGGAACCATTCCTTCAGCTGGAACAGCGCCGTTATTTAAGATTGTTTCTACGTAAGCTTTTTTATTCATTGCGCCGTTAATAGCAAGGCGTGCATGTTGATTTTTTAATGTTTCATTTTTCTGATTTAGTCGTAAAAATTGAATGCCGACTTCAGCGCGTTCCTTGAAGTTTGGATCGCTTTTATATTTATCAACAAACTCTGCAGTTAAAGCAACACGATCAATTTGTCCTGAATCATATAAGTTCACTTCTGTAGACTTATCTTTAACGACATTGAAGTTGATTTCTTCTAATTTTACAGTTTTAGCATCCCAATAGTTAGGGTTTTTCTTCAATTGGAAGCTTTGTTCATGTTTCCAGTTCTCTAATGTGAAAGCACCGTTGTAAATTAAATGATTTGTTTCTAAACCATATTTATCGCCTTGAGACTTTAAGTACTCTTCATTAATTGGTAAGAATGTTGAGAATGTCGTTAAGCTTAAGAAGTAGGGAACAGGACGGTCTAGTTGTACTTCTAACGTTTTGTCATCAACAGCTTTGACCCCTAGTTGATCAATTGGCAATTGTTTTTGGTTTATTTGTTTCGCATTCTTTATATCGAAGAATAAGAATGCGTATTCAGCTGCTGTATTAGGATTTACAGCACGTTGCCAAGCGAAGGCAAAGTCCTTTGCTGTAACAGGAGTACCGTTTGACCATTTTGAATCACGCAGATGGAATGTATATTTTGTTTTATCGGGACTAATGTCAACCGACTCAGCGACGCCAGGAACCGGTTTATTATCTTCTCCCATTGCATATAACCCTTCAAAAACATTGCGCATTACGTTCATGGATTCCCCATCCGTTGCTTTTGCAACATCCATTGTTGGAATTTCTGAAGCGAATGATAAGTTAATTGCCTGTTTATCAGGTGCTTTATCGTTTGCTTTCGCTCCGCTTGCATTATCTTTATTTCCCCCGCAAGCAGTTAGTAATAGACTTGCCCCTAAAACAGATGCAACAACAGGTACAACTTTTTTCTTCATTGTTCGTTCCTCCCTAAATGTGTTGTTCGTAACGTCATAATGTCCGTGTCTTGAAGTGGCTATAGAAGGAGATAAAACCTATTATAAATATTTGTTTATAGGTAATCATGTGTTCTATATGTATATACATGTTGAACTATAATCTATCGTTATGTGTTTCAACGTAGTAGACATTATATTTTGATGGTGAAATATTTTGTTTCTTTGAATATTTAGAATATTAGCACTGGAAAGAACTATATGTCAATAGTAAAAATAGATTGTTAATTTCTTAGAATAATATATTAAAAAAGCAGATTCTCATGTGTGAGAGAACCTATTTTTAATATATTTTGCTAAAAAAACAATTGGTGTGGGCTAATAATAAGTGGGGATGAAGAACCCCCCACTTATTAAAGTTTCACTTTATTTTTCAATTTTTGCCCACTTGAAGTTTAATTGACCTGCAAAGTCTACTTGCACAATTCCTTTCACATAAGAACGTTCTAAATAAGATTCGCCTTTTTGGTAAAGAGGAGCGATAACAGAGTCTTTAAATAATATTTTCTCGGATGCTAGTAATGCTTCCCAGCGAGCTTTTTCATCACCAGCTAAAGTTGTTTTCACTTTTGCTATTGTTTCATCGAATTCCTTATTAGAGTAATGATCTAAGTTATAAGGGTTATTCGTTGTAAATAGCTCAAGGAATGTAATTGGATCCGCAAAGTCAGGGCTCCAGCCATCAATTCCGATTTCGTAGTCACCTTTTAATAAAAGCGAAACTTGTTGCTTACGCGGTTGCGGTTTTATATTTACTGTTAATCCATCTAGATTCTTTTCTAGTTGTCCTTTTAAGAATTCACCAGTTTTCTTATCAAGGTCAGCATCACTCGTTAATAATTCTAATGTTATCTTTTCCGAACCAAGCTCTTGTTTAGCTTTTTTCCATAACTCTTGTGCAGATTTTGTATCAACTTTTGTTAAATCGCCGTTTGCAGTACGGAAGTCTTTTCCTTCAGGTCCTTTTGCAAAGTTTTTTGGAACGAGACCAAATGTTGGTGTAGATCCATCATTTAATAACGTATTTACAAAGGATTTTCTATCAATTGTTTGATCAATTGCTTGGCGTGCAGAAACGTTTTGAAGCACTTTGTTTTGTTGATTCATACGTAAAAATTGTACGCCTACGTTTGGACGTTCTTTAAAGTTAGCATCCTTTTTATATTTATCGACGAAGTCAGATGTTAGTTTTATACGATCTAATTGTTTTGACTCGAATAAATTTACTTCTGTTGATTTTTCTTTTACGACGTTAAAATTGATTTCTTCTAGTTTGACAGTATCTTTATCCCAATAGGTAGGGTTTTTCTTGAATTTAAAGCTTTGTTCGTGCTTCCAATCGCTTAGTGTAAAAGCTCCGTTGTACAAGATTGTATTATCTTCTAAAGCGTACTTATCACCTTGTGCTTTAAAGAATTCCTCGTTAATTGGTAGAAATGTTGGGAACGCTGTTAAGCTAATAAAATACGGAACAGGACGCTCCAATTCTACCTCAAACGTATGGTCATCAACTGCTTTTACACCAAGTTGGTCGGCTGGAAGTTCTTTGTTGTTAATTTTTGTTGCGTTTTTAATATCAAAGAATAGAAATGCATATTCAGAGGCTGTTGCTGGATCTACGGCTCTTTGCCAAGCGAACACAAAATCTTTAGCTGTAACAGGAGTGCCGTTTGACCATTTTGAATCTCGCAAATGGAATGTGTATTTCGTTTTATCGCCACTTACTTCATGAGATTTTGCAACACCAGGAACAGGTTTGTTACCTTCACCAAGATTATACAAACCTTCAAATACGTTTCTCATTACTTGACCAGAATCAGTATCTGTAGCACGAGCCGTATCCATTGTTCGTATTTCAGTAGGTGAAGATAAGTTTAAAACCTGTTTACTAGGTGCCTCGTCTTTTGCATTTGCTCCGCTTGCTTCGTTTTTATAACTACCGCAACCAGTTAATAAAATACTTACTCCTACAACTGATGCAATACCGGGTACAAACTTCTTTTTCATTTGATTTTCCTCCTAAATAATTAAGTTTGGATGATGATGAGGGAAATGAAAAATAAAAAATCCCTCTTTTCATATTGAGAAAGAGGGATTTTTACGTACAAGTTATGCACCCGTATATAAACGAAGTCCCTCATTCTATCTTTCAAGCATAAAGCTTGCAGGAAGTGGCACAGTATTCAAAATGAACCTGTTGCCGAGGTTTCAAAGGGCCAGTCCCTCCACCTCTCTTGATACAATGAGTAAACGAATAAATTTTATTAATTTTTGTGTTTCTTTGATAATTCAAAATCTTACACCTTGAATAATGAAGTGTCAACTGAATGGAATATAGTTTAAATTTTCAGTTTTCTTAAATAAAAAGACCACTGCATATGGCAGTGGTTTTTCTACTAGAAGTTAAAGTTATCTGGATCTGGACCAACGCGACGATCTTCATTTAAAGCTTGAATTGCTTTCATATCATCAGCACTTAATTCAAAGTCGAAGATGTTTGCATTTTCAATAATGCGATGTTCTTTAATTGATTTAGGAATTGTTACAACTTTGTTTTGTAAATCCCAGCGTAAAATAATTTGCGCAGTTGATTTATTATATTTTGTCGCAATTTCTTGTAACGTTGGATTATCTAGTAGTTGTCCTTGCATTAATGGTGACCAAGCTTCAAGCTGGATATTATGTTCTTTACAGAATGCATGTAACTCTTCTTGTGCTAAACGTGGGTGGTATTCCACTTGGTTGACCATTGGCTTAATTTCAGCAATTTCAAATACGTCTTGTAAGTGGTGAATGTGGAAATTACTCACACCGATAGCGCGAACACGACCATCTTTATAAAGTTTTTCTAATGCTTTCCATGATTCAGTATATTTCCCTTTTACAGGCCAATGTACTAAATATAAATCTAAATATTCTAGACCTAATTTCTCTAATGTAGTTTCAAATGCTTGAAGTGTTGTTTCATATCCTTGATCGCTATTCCATACTTTTGAGGTAATAAATAATTCTTCACGTGAAACACCGGATTCACGAATCGCTTGTCCAACGCCTTCTTCATTTTGATAGATTGCTGCAGTATCGATGCTGCGGTAGCCATTTTTAATTGCTGCTTTTACAGAATCAATTACTTCTGAACCATCTTCTACTTTAAAAACACCTAAACCAAACCAAGGCATTTTTACACCGTTATGTAATGTTGTATAGTCTTTTAAACTTGTTAAAATCATATTATTTCCCCCTAGCTTTTTTGTTTGTTGCTTCTACTGCTTTTTGAATTGCCTCTGAAAAATTATACTCGTATAAAATTTTGAGACCCTCAGCTGTGGAACCACCTGGCGTTGTTACTTGTTCGCGGAGGTTAGCTGGATTTTGCGTTTGTTCGAGCATAGAAGCAGAGCCAGAAATCATTTGAATGACAAGATGTTTTGCGGTTTCTTCATCGACTCCATAACTTTTTGTTGCTTCAATTAAGCTTTCAGCAAAGTAATAAAGGAAGGCTGGTGCACTTCCAGTAACTGCAGTAAGCTGATGAACTTCTTCCTCAGTACAAAGTTGCGAAGTACCAATACCTTTTAAAAGTAGTTGCAGGGTTTCTTGATGTATCTCGTTTACTGATTGTCCCATTGTATATAAGGAGATAGACTTTCCAATTTCAGCAGCTGTATTAGGCATAATCCAAGCAACAGGCGTGCCTTTTGGGAGTCTAGCTTCTAAATAAGATGGTCCAATGCCAGCTGCTACTGTTACGACTAGTTGATTTGATAGTAACGGAGATAGCTCAGCTAATAACTCTTCATGAGCAGAAGGTGGCATTGCTAAAACAACCGTATCAACAGATGTAACATGCTGCTTCCAATCTGTTGTAGTAGACACATCATATCGCCCTTGTAATTGCTTTAGCTTTTCTACGTTGCTTCGGTTAGAAACGATAATTTCTTCGATGTATTCTTTGCTTGTTTTAAGTAATCCGGAAAATATAGCTTCTGCCATACGACCAGCACCAATAAATAAAATTCGATGTTTAGTTAGCATATCCTTTATTCCTTTCTAGTAGAGATATGTTATAAAAACGATATCATCTTTAAGAGAATTTTGTAAAAAGAAAAGACTTACCGTAGATGGAATGGATAATGAGAAGGCGGAAATTCATGGTAAAGGAAGGAGCTATTCCTTATATTGGTTTATACATCATGCTAATATTAACTGTTATTAATCTCTTTATATGTGTAGCTGGTTTGCTAGAGTGGAAGAGCAATTATAAGGGACAAGAACATAAAAATAACTATATCTAGAAAATAATTAGAATTGAAAAACCCCTGAAGCATATATGCTTCAGGGGTTTACTAATAGAATATAAGATTATGCTTTTGTCATACCAAGTAATACAGCGCCGCCGATAATTAAAACACTACCTAGTGCAATAAAGATCAATTGACGTTTTGTTTTCTTTTCACCTAAGAATACAATCGCACCGAATGTTGAGATAACGATTCCAGTTTGAGATAATGGGAAGCTTGTTGCTACTCCAACACGTGGTAATGAAAGAAGTAAGAATAAGTTTCCA
This sequence comes from Bacillus sp. M13(2017), assembly GCF_002218325.1. Taxonomy (NCBI): domain Bacteria; kingdom Bacillati; phylum Bacillota; class Bacilli; order Caryophanales; family Bacillaceae; genus Bacillus; species Bacillus sp. M13(2017). The sequence goes on from NZ_KZ268524.1 coordinate 36,459, forward strand.
GTTCCCCATAGTAAACCAGACAAAGCATTACGGATTGCATATTTGTTAAATGGTTTATGTTTAGACGTCAGTACAACCGCACCAACAAACATACCAACTGCTTGTGGTAAGATAGCAGACCAACCATCAATATTATACCAACGAATAATTATTACATATACAAGATAGCCGAAAGTAGAAACAATTAAAGTAAGAAGTCCTTTTTTCAATTGTCCAGGTGGCTGAGCATTTTCTTTATCATCTAATGATGTGAATACAACACCAACTACGATTAATAGGATTGCAATCGTTCCCAGAATGATTGTTGTCGTAGTAGTCCACTCACGGAAAGCGATAACCCCAAAGATAGAAGTTGCAACAAGTTGCATACCAGTAGAAATCGTTACAGTAGTTGAAACACCTAGTTTTTCAACTGTTTTTAATTGGTTTACTTGTCCTAAAGCCCAGAATAAACCTGAGATAAAACCAACAATTAAGATTGTCATTGTTAAAGCTGGTTGAGTAAATACATACATAATTGTTGCGAAGAATAGAGCACCGATTGTCATACCTACCGTTTGGCTATATGCACCACCGCCCATTTTTACGCTTACTAATAAGATGTTTCCCCATGCAATTGCAGGAAGAAGCGCTAATAAAATGTCCATTACAAGACTCCCTTCGGTTTGCTATACCAATATAGTTACATATCGTTCTAACGATCGGTAATGCACCACTAATAGAGTAGAAGATTACCGATCGCTAAAACAGGATGAAGAATTCACGATATAAATGCGTTTTCATTTCTTCATTTTTTGAAACACCTCCATATAATAACAGGAAATTGCCTATTTTAGAAAGTGAATTCAAATAAAATGTCTATTTTAATAAGAGGTAAAATTCAGTTATTTCCCATTGGTATATTTTATTTCCTAAGAAATAAAGAAGCAGCTTTGACAAAAGCTGCTTTAAGAGTTAGTGATTCTTTTATTAATAAGTTGAATACATAGTAGAAATACGAGTGACATACCGATAGTAATAACTACAAGTGTCCAGGCGAGTTGCATATTACTTGCATCAATAGCCATGTAAATTGCAGTTGGGATTGTCTGTGTTTTACCAGGAATGTTCCCGGCAAACATAAGTGTAGCACCAAACTCTCCGAGTGCGCGGACAAAGCTCAAAATCATCCCGCTTAGTAATGCGGGAAATGCGAGTGGAAGTGTAACGTGTAGAAAAACTTGATATTCACTTGCGCCAAGGTCACGAGCACTTTCTTCAATTTGTACATTTGCGATAGAAAACCCTGTTTTCGCTGATTGGTACATAAGCGGAAATGCAACAACTGTAGAAGCGATGATCGCAGCAGTAGATGTGAACATAATAGACTGCTGAAATAATGATTCAATCCACTTTCCGATCGGGCTGTTGTTTCCAAAGATGATAATGAGAAAGAAGCCGATAACAGTTGGTGGAAGTACCATTGGTAATAAAAATATGGTTTCTAATAGTACTTTATATCGCCATGAGGAGCGAGCTAGTGCTCGCCCGACAATTGTCCCTAAAATTGTAACGAGAATAGTGGCACACGCAGCTACTCTTAAAGATAGAAAGACAGGCGATAAAATAGCATCAATGCTCATAGTAATTACGACAGGACTGTAAATCCATATTTCTTAAAGATAGATTGTGCATCTTTTGACTGCAAATACTCATAAAATGAGGTCGCCTCTTTCTTATGTTTAGATTCCTTTATAACACCTAAAGGATAGTGGATTGGCTCATGAGAAGTAGCTGCTGCTGTCTCACCAATCTTTACTTTATCCGAAATGAGAGCATCTGTTTTGTATACGATACCAGCATCGACATTCCCTGTTTCTACATATGTTAACACTTGGCGAACATCTTTTGTAAATACGACTTTATTTTGAACATCATTCCAAAGGTTTTCGTGTGTTAGAGAAGCCTTTGCATATTTGCCAGCAGGTACAGATTCAGGTGTACCAAGTGCAATTTTTTTGATTTTCTCATCTTTTAAATCTTGAAATTTTGTAAGAGAACTATCTTTAGGGATGACTAGAACTAGTTCATTTCCAAGAAGATTTTTCCCTTCTTTTTCATTAATGAATCCTTTTTTTACAAGGGTTTGGAATTTATCTTCTGCTGCTGAGAAGAATAAATCAGCAGGTGCACCTTGTTCAATTTGTTGTTGAAGTGCTCCAGAAGCACCGAAGTTAAAAGAAAGTTTGATATTTGGCTCTTTTTCTTTATATTGTTTTTCGATTTCTTTTAATGCATCTTGTAAGCTTGCAGCAGCTGAGATAGTCAGTTCAACTGTTTTATCCTCTTTAGCAGCTGAATTTGTATGCTTTTCCCCACTTGTACAAGCAGCGCTAAATATAAGAAGGAAAGAAAGTATAAGTGCCCCGATGGAACGTAATATAAATTTATTCATAAAAAAATACCCTTTCATTTTGATACATCTAATTATAACTAAATATAACTAAATATAACTAGTTATAATTGAATATAATTTGAACATATATCTATTTTTTAAAAATAGGAGAAATATTCTTTTCTTTGTTACAATGAAAGGAGAAAGTGAGGAATCGTCTATGGATCATCATTCCTACACAACGGAAGAAGTAGCAAAGCGATTAAAAGTATCGAAATTAACTGTATACGACTTAATTAAAAAAGGAGAACTTCCTTCTTATAGAGTTGGTAGACAGATGCGCATTGATGCAGCAGATTTAGATCAATATATAAAGCAAATGAAAACAGGAAAGGTACAAGTTAATCCTGTAAAAAACGATGGTAGTAGTAACTTGAACACGTGTATTATTAGTGGTCAAGAACTAACGTTAGATATGTTAGCTAAACGTATAGAAAATCGTTTGCCAAGTTCTAATGTTTTAAGAGCGTATCAAGGTAGCTTAACAAGTTTGGTGAAAATGTATCAAGGAGAAGGAAGTATCGTTAGTTTGCATTTGTTTGATGGTGAAACGGGTACATATAATATTCCTTACGTAAAACGCATTTTAGTAGGACAGCCATGTATTATGATTAATTTATTGTCCAGAAATGTGGGATTTTATGTCCGAAAAGGAAATCCGAAGAGAATAAAGACATGGGCTGACATATCCGGGTCCACTATAAAGTTTGTGAATCGAGAAAAGGGTTCTGGTATTAGAGTGTTAGTGGATGAACAATTACGAATCCAAAAATTAAATAAAGCTGATATTAGTGGATATGAATGGGAAGAATCGAATCATCTTGGTGTTGCCACGCAAGTTGCAAATGGAAAAGCTGATGTAGGAGTAGGTTCAGAAAAGTTTTCGCAAATTGTAAATGTGGACTTTATTCCGATCATGAAAGAACAGTATGATTTAGTAATTTTGAAGAATAAAGAAAATGAAGAGCTGATTGAAGTTGTGAAAGACATTCTGCAATCGGAAGAATTTCATAATGAATTAAATGCGATTGGCGGATATGATATTACGAAAACGGGTCAAATTATATATGAAATAAAGTGAAACTTTAATCAGTGGGGGGTTCTTCATCACCCACTGATTATTAGCCCTCACCAATCGGACTTTAATGGGCAGCCTGATCCCCACCTAACTTCTTTGCTTTCGCTGAATTTCGAGGTGGGGGTCTTACTGCCCATTAAAGCGGGACAAACTAAAAAGCTGCTTGTCTATAAGACGAGCAGCTTTTTCTATATATAAAGGGGTTTGGGGAAACAAAGTGTTAAACAAGACCTTGAGCAAGTGTATAAATGAAAGCCGTAAGAAGAGTAGCTCCACTTGCAAGTCCGATAAAGTCTGATTTGTTGAAAGTAATGTTGTTCATTATAATCTCTCCTTATTTGTTTAATGTAGTTGCAACAGCTTTTGCATCGACAAGTGCGGATAGCACCATGCCCATTGTATTTAAAAATTTATTTGATTTTATATTGTTCATCATGCGTATCCGCTCCTTTTCGAATTGTTGTTGCCCTGCTTATGTCTTAATTATAGGGAATATGGCTACTTGCAACTATCGAATTAGCTTACGAAAGACTTACACTTTTGTAAGAAAAAAAGACATTCATGTAAGAATGTCTTTCACAGCATATTGATATGATGATGGTCTTCAATTGTTTTTAAAAAACTACGCATTGAATTTGTCATATAGCTATCTTTACGGCGTATGAAAACCGTTGAAATACTGCCGTATTTTTCAGGGATTGCATGACAATGTACCTTACCTGCTTTAGAAAGATGATGGACAGCAGACTGTGGTACGAGTGTAATTCCGAGACCGAGTGCAACACTGTTTAATATTGTCTCTAATATATTGAATTCCATAATTCTTTTTGGTAGCAAACCTTCATCTTTAAGCCAACGTTCTAGTTTGGAGCGGTATCCACATCCTTGGTTAAAAACGAGTAGAGGCGTTGTTGTAAATTCTTCTATATGAAAGGCTTTATTTTGTGTTATAAGCATTAATTTCTCTGTACTAACATCGTATTGTTCGATTAGTGGATGTTTAATAGGACCTGATATAAAGGCGCCATCTAATTGATGATCAAGTACTTCTCTAATTAATTCTTCTGTTAGACCCGCTTGTAATGATAAATCGACATTCGGATAGCTTTTATAGTAAGAAGATAAAATGGTAGGCAGTGTACTTACTGTTTCGACTGTACCGATTTTTAATATACCAGAAGGTGTTTCGCTATCTAAAAATACTTGTTTTAGTTCGTCGACATCTTGCAAAATTTTACTAACATAAACGAGCATTTTTCTTCCTTCAGCTGTTAAAGTCATTCCTCGTTTATGGCGGTAAAAGAGTGGGGTTTTTAATTCGTTTTCTAGTTGTTTAATACGTGCAGTTACATTTGATTGTACATAATTTAATTCCTTTGCTGCGCTACTTACACTACCTTGGTCGGCAACGCTTTTAAAGATTTGTAAGTCTCGTAATTCCATTTTGTAATCCCCCTTGATGTTAACTATCATTATAAATGATAGTTAACATCATTTTGAATCATTTTACGTGATATATTTTTTCTTTTACAATTCTCTTTGTGCAAATAGAAAGAAACGGGGGATTGCGGTGAGAAGAGGTCAAATGATAATAGGGGCTTTAGCGTGTTTAATTGCGAGTATGTCATGGGGAGCGATGTTTCCAGTTGCTGATCATGCGCTAGAATACATAGATCCATTTTATTTTTCGCTTATTCGCTATGGAGCAGTGGCGATAATGTTGATTGTATTGTTGTTAATGAAAGAAGGAAAACAGGCATTTCGTTTAGAGGGAAGAGGAAAGTTACTCGTCTTTTTTGGAACGATGGCATTTACAGTATATAATGTCCTCATATTTTTAGGGCAAATGTTGATGGGTAAGTCGGGTGTAATGGTAGCTTCCATTATGGAAGCACTTATGCCGATGATTTCTATTTGTATTTTATGGGGATATAAGCATATAAAACCGAAGAAGTATATGATAACGAGTATGGTTATTGCTTTTGTAGGAGCTGTGTTTGTTATTACAAAAGGTGACATGAGTTTCTTTGTAACATTGAAAGATAATATGTTCCCATTAGCATTTATATTTATTGGTGTTGTAGGCTGGGTTATTTATACGATGGGTGGTCAAACTTGTAGTGATTGGTCAACATTACGTTATTCTACGTTGACGTGTGTATTCGGTACGACTGTTACAGCGATTATAACGGTAATTATTACGTCGCTTGGATATATTTCAGTTCCGAGTATGGGAACGATTTCTATTGTGAAATATGATTTGTTATTTATGATGACATTGCCAGGTATTGTAGCGCTACTTGCTTGGAACTATGGTGTGAAAATTTTATCATCCATTAATGGGATTTTATTTATTAATTTTGTACCAATTACGACTTTAGCTATTATGATGATGCAAGGGTATCAAATCACAATGTTTGATATTATAGGGACTGTACTTGTTATTGCAGCGCTTATTCGCAATAACGTTTGTCAGAGAAAAGAAGAAAATATAAATAAGAGAGTTTTACAAGAAGAACAATTACGTCAAGCTGTTTAATAGGCAAATGGAGGATTTTACATGTTAGAAAGTTTATTGTTTTTCTTCGCCGTGGGAGTTGCCTGTGAGCTTGCAGCAATTAATCGAAATGGTCGTAAAAAGATAAAACAACAAGCTGAGCTGATACAGCTTTTAAAAGAATTGAAAGAAAGAAAAAATTAAAAAGACGACCGGGCATAGACGGTCGTCTTTTTCTATATAAAGGGGAAAGGGGACACAAAGTTATACAAGCGTAGCAGCGTAAATAAAAGCAGTAAGAAGAAGAGAGCCGCTAGCTAATCCTAAAAAGTCTAATTTGTTAAAAGTGATGTTATTCATAATGAGTTCTCCTTACTTGTTTAATGTATAAGCAACAGCTTTTGCGTCGAAAAGAGCTGATAATACCATGCCCATTGTATTTAAGAAATTGTTCGTTTTCATATTGTTCATCATATCAATCGACTCCTTTTCGAATAGTTGTTGCCCTGTTTCTGACTTAATTGTATGAAATATAGTGAGAAGTAACTATCGAATTAGCTTACAAGAAAATTACACTTTTGTAAGAATTGAAATTTAACAATTCATACTTATTTTTATTACCAACTCCTAAAACTTAGTGTTATAATTGTTGTAAGAATATGATTATACTTCGGATGTTTAGAAAGGAACGAAATAAATGTATAAACCAATTACATTTTTGTTGAAATATATATTTAAAACAGCTGGGAAAGTAGAAGTGCAAGGAAGAGAAAAGCTACCAGAAGGTGGTCCGTATGTTGTTGCGTGTACACATACAAGTTTTATGGATGTATTAATGTTAGCTACAGGGATGTACCCAACAGAGATTCATTACATGGCAAAAAAAGAATTATTTGAAGGGAAATTCAAAAATTGGTTCTTTAAAAATGTAAATGCATTCCCTGTAGATCGCGCGAATCCGGGACCGAGTACACTTAAAATTCCATCACGTTTATTAAAAGAAGGAAAGGTAGTAGGGATTTTTCCGAGTGGAACGAGATCAGCGGAAGATGTTTCATTAAAAGCGGGTGCTGTGACAATTGCGATGCGTTCTAATGTACCTTTAGTGCCGGCAGCTTATGTTGGTCCATCAAGTGTAAAAGAATTAATAAAGGGGAAAAAGGCACAATTGATTTTTGGAGATCCGATTCAAATTGAGGCTGGAGAACAAATAGATCGAAAAACCGCTATGAAAATGATGACAGATCAATTAAATGAGAAGTTTGAGGAGTTAAAAGAAGCTTTGCAATCAAATCAAAAATAAGAAAAGACGACCGGGCATAGACGGTCGTCTTTTCTATTACTATTTATAATAAAGGGGAAAGGGGACACAAAGTTATACAAGCGTAGCGGCGTAAATAAAAGCAGTAAGAAGAAGAGAGCCACTAGCTAGTCCTAAAAAATCTAATTTGTTAAAAGTGATGTTATTTATAATATATTCTCCTTACTTGTTTAATGTAGAAGCAACAGCTTTTGCGTCGATAAGAGCGGAAAATACCATGCCCATTGTATGTAAGAAATTGTTCGTTTTCATTTTGTTCATCATATTAATCCGCTCCTTTTCGAATGGTTGTTACCTTGTTTCTGACTTAATTGTATGAAATGTTGCGGAAAGTCACTATCGAATTAGCTTACAGAAAAATTACACTTTTGTAAGAGAAACGAATGAAGGTGTAATGATAAGAAGATTTGACATATGTTCATGAGATTCATTAAGTTAAAGATAGAGGTGAGTGTATGGCTAATATTAAAGATATAGCAAAGATAGCGGGAGTTTCAGTTACGACTGTTTCGAGAGTGTTGAATGATCACCCATATGTAAGTGAAGAAAAAAGGAAAGCGGTTATAGAGATAGTTGAGAAATTGAATTACTCGCAAAACGCAAATGCTGTTCATTTATCAAAAGGAAAGACGAATATTGTTGGTGTGATTTTACCGTATATTAATCATCCGTGTTTTGATGCGATGGTGAGCGGAATGATGGAGATTGCGTTAACTCATAATTACAGAGTGTTACTTTGCCAAACGAATTATAATAAAAAAGAAGAAATGAAAAGTTTACATATGTTAAAAACAAAACAATTGGATGGTCTTATTATTTGTTCACGTGCAAATGATTGGGAAACGATAGAACCGTATGCTTCTTACGGCACAATAATTGCTTGTGAAGATAATGATATTTCAAACATCTCAAGTGTATATACGAATCATTCAGCGGCCTTTCAATTAGGAATGGATTATTTGATTGAGAAAGGTTATAAAAAAATTGGTTATTGTACGGGAAGAAAATTAGGGCCGAGTAGTCAAAAGCGTTTTGATGTTTATAAACAGCGATTGCAATCTATAGACGAAGAGGTTAATGAAGAATGGATTTTTACAGAATGTTTTACACTAGAAGATGGTGTAAAAGTGGCTCATAAGTTAAAAGAGATACAGGATCTTCCTGAAGCATTAATAGTAGCAGGTGATGAAGTTGCGATTGGGGTTATGACAGAGGTTGAAAAACTAGGGATTCAAGTTCCTGAGGATTTAGCGATTATTGGCTTTGATAATCAACCTATCTCGCAAGTGTTACAATTGACAACTATTGATCAAAATTTAAAGGAGATAGGGAAAACTGCTTTTGAAATGTTGCATAGAAAAGTGAATGACGAGAGTTCTAAACAAGAAAAGCTGGAAATTCCATACGAACTTGTGGAACGCTCTACAGTTTAATCTTAATCCGTTATGTGTATAATCGCATAACGGATTATTTTTTTGAAATATCTTTGACAGGAAACGCGTTTCATACTTTATAAAGGAGTTAAACCGGTTTGTAATAATCCATGGATTCTTTTCAAGTGTTAATGCAATGAATAGAATTTGGAGGAATATGCATGAATGAACTTTTATCGAGTATGAAAAAGTATGTAGATGATGATGAAAAGATTCTGGCTTTTGTGGTAGGGATCTTTGAGAAGGATAATTTCATGTTATGTTATCAACATGGAATTTTTGTTGCCACTACTAGACGTCTCCTTTTTTACGGGAAATTTCCGTACTATCCTTCAACATTTAAAGAGTACTCATATTTGCATATAGATAGCATAGATTTTCATTCGTACTTTGAGTTTACTTATAATCATGAAACCATTCGCGCTAAGCATATTCAGAAAGGGAATGTGGAGCAATTTATCCATGCAGTTAGAGCAAATATGAATAATTAATCAACCCTCTGTTTAAACATAATATTTCAATTTTTAAGAGGGAAAATGCGGAATAAAAACCACTTCTAAACCTCTAGGAGATAGTGATACAATGTCAAATGGGGGGAGGGTATGAACTATGGTTAATCAACGTATAAAGGAAATAACACTAATTACAATTGGTTCATTATTATTCGCAATTGGTATTAATTACTTTGCAATTCCAAACCGTTTATCGGAAGGTGGAATTATTGGTTTAACGGTTGTTACGTACTACTTATTTGATTGGTCACCAGGGATTGTGAATTTTGCTATAAATGCAATTTTACTAGCTATTGGTTATAAATTTTTTGATAAGAAAACAATGATTTATACAATTTTAGGGATTGTAGAAACATCTTTGTTTTTATACGTTACAGAACATATTGAGTATCATGTAAATAGTGATACATTATTAGCAGCTTTATTTGCTGGTTTATTTGTGGGTATTGGATTAGGCTGTATGTTCAAAGCTGGAGGTACATCGGGAGGATCGGCAATCTTAGCTCAGTTAGCAAATCAATATTTAGGTTGGAGTGTAGGTAAAGGCGTACTAATTATTGATATTGTTGTAATTGCTGGTTCAGTATTTATAATAGGGCAAGAAAAGGCAATGTATACACTTGTAGCTGTGTTCATTGGAGCGAAGGTGATTGATTTCATTGTAGAAGGAATGGACACAAAAACGGCTGTTACGATTATTTCGAATCAACCAGACTTAATTCGTGAAACTATTACGAAAAATATGACACGCGGTGTTACTGTATTAGAAGGGCGGGGCGGATATACTGGTAAAAATAAAGAAGTTTTATATGTTGTTATTAATAAACAAGAGCTTGTTAAGTTAAAACAAGTTATTAGCCGGGTAGATGGAGATGCTTTCGTTGTTATACATGATGTACGTGATGTACTTGGCGGTGGCTTTAAAGCAAGCTAAAAGGTGAACGAGTAAATTCGTTCACCTTTTTTAATTCTTACAAAAATGTAAGTGTAATGTAATGAGATTCAATAGTAGATTTTATTCCCCCTTTTTAAAATGGATGTATATATATCCTGCAGAGGAGGAATGTTTATTATGAGGAAAAAAATGATCACTACTATAATAGCGATGATAGTGATAGTAGTAATGTTACTGCCTACGAAACTTGGACCGGTTATCGATAAATATAATCCATTTTATAAGACGAAAGAATACTATACGGTTGTGAATACAATTGGTCAGCATATTGGTGATGAGTGGTATGAATATGAATTTATTGCATTCGATGAACGTGGTAGAGAGCAGAAAATAAAGAAAACGGTTAAGCATATGTTAAAGAGAGATGAAGCATTAAAGGTTTTTGCAAAAGGACGTTACGGTGAATCGATTGAAGAGATTGAGGTTGCAAATATTCCTATAAATGCGAAGAGCAAACTTTTAACGATGAGATAGTGAAATATACCCCCGGCTATTTTTTGTCGAAAATAAAAATACTGGGTAAGGGTATTTTTGAGGTTAATAAAAAAGCCTTAGTCTATATTGAAGTGCACCCCAATTGTTAGACATAGTCTAACAATTGGAGGTGCATTTTTTATGGCTAAATTTTCTTCAAAAGAAAAAATCCAAGCGGTGAAACGATATTTAGATGGTACAGAAAGTGGAAAAACAATTGCTAAATCTATAGG
>NZ_KZ268525.1:0-31315 GCF_002218325.1 Bacillus sp. M13(2017)
TTCTGTACCATCTAAATATCGTTTCACCGCTTGGATTTTTTCTTTTGAAGAAAATTTAGCCATAAAAAATGCACCTCCAATTGTTAGACTGTGTCTAACAATTGGGGTGCACTTCAAAATTTGTTAATGACTTTTGGTTTCTATAAAAAAGCGCTCTAATCCTTCTTCCCAAGACGGCATTTGTAAAAAACCATTTAATCGTAGCATGTTATGTTGAAAGATAGAATATTTGGGCCTTGCAGCCGCAGCTCCGAATTCTTCCGTTGAAACAGGTAATACATTCACTTTCATATTGGCGTACGAAAATATTTTTTGTGCAAATTCAAACCAAGAGCATGAACCTCTGTTTGATACGTGGTATGTACCGTATAAAGAAGTATGAATGAGCTTATTAATAACCATATTTAAATCCGCCACATACGTAGGAGAGCCAACTTGATCCGCTACAACAGATATTTCATCTCTTTCTTTTCCTAATCGTATCATCGTTTTTACGAAATTATTTCCATATTTACCATATAGCCACGATGTGCGAACGATAAAATATTTATTATGTAACTCTTTGACGAACTGCTCCCCCGCATACTTAGAGGCTCCATATATATTTACCGGAGCAGGACTATGAAATTCATCGTACCCCTCTGGTCTGGCGCCTTGAAATACATAATCAGTACTAATATAAACTAGCTTCGCCCCTACTAATTGTGAAGCGACCGCTACATTTCGAGCTCCAATTGCATTTATTCTATATGCAAGATCCTGTTCTTTCTCTGCATGATCTACTTTCGTATAGGCAGCACAATGAATAATTATATGTGGTTTTATTTCTTGTACCACTTGTTGTATTCGGGATATATTTGTGACATCTAGTAACTTTTTATCAAATGCATATATATCATATTCTTCAGAGTTTAACTCTTCAAATAGTTGCTTTCCTAATTGGCCGTTTGCTCCTGTTATGATAACCCTCTCTTTCATTTAACATGCCCCTTACTAATCTTTTAGTGGTTTCCACCATTCCTTATTCTTTTCATACCATTTCACCGTCTCTTGTAATCCTTGTTGAAATGTATATTTCGGTTCCCAATCAAATTCATTCTTCATTTTCTCTGCATCAATCGCATAACGACGATCGTGCCCTAAACGATCTGTAACATATTCAATATCTTTTTTTGTTTTTCCTAAAAGAGTAATAATTTGTTCCACAACTTCTACATTTGTTTTTTCATTATTTCCACCTATATTATATACTTCTCCTACACGTCCCTTATGCAGAACAACGTCAATCGCACTGCAATGATCCGTTACATGTAACCAATCTCTTACATTTAAACCATCACCATATAACGGTAATTTTTTTCCTTCCAGTGCATTCGTAACCATTAATGGAATTAATTTTTCGGGATACTGGTACGGCCCATAATTGTTAGAACAACGCGTTACTATAACTGGTAATTGATATGTTTTATAGTAAGATAGAGCTATCATGTCCGCGCTCGCCTTACTTGAAGAATATGGACTATTTGGAGCTAACGGCGTTGTCTCTATGAACTTCCCTGTTTTTCCTAAAGAACCATACACTTCATCTGTTGACACTTGCACAAGTTTTATATGCGAATATTTTTTAACTAGTTCTAATAAAGTGACCGTCCCAATTACATTTGTATCATAAAAAGGAATCGGATTTTCAATACTACGGTCCACATGTGATTCAGCTGCAAAATTTACAATCACTTGTACGTCTCGCTCTTTTATGATGTGTTCTAATAGCTCTCCATTTTGAATTTCTCCTTTTACAAAAGAGTAATTCGGGTGATCCTGAAGAGATTTTACATTATTTAAATTCCCGCTATATGTTAATGCATCGTAATTAATAATTTTATATGTTTCATAACTTTGTAGCATGTAATGAACGAAATTACTTCCAATAAATCCAGCCCCACCTGTTACTAATATATTCATAAACAACTCTCCTACTTAAAAACTATCTTCATATTCCTCTAGTAATGGCAATATCCGGTCCTTATCGGACAATATGGGATCTGTTACCGGCCAAGGAATTGCTAAATCTTTATCTTCCCAAAGTAATCCAGAGTCATGCTCTGCACTATAATATTCATCTACTTTATACATAACGATAGTATGCGGGACAAGCGTGCAAAAACCATGGGCAAATCCTTTTGGCACTAGTAATTGCCGATGGTTATCTGCACTTAAAATATACCCTTTCCATTGTTTAAATGTTGGTGATTTTTTTCGCAAATCAACGATAACATCATAAATTGCTCCTTGCATAACTTGAATGAGTTTCGTTTGTGCTTTCGGTTTTTTTTGAAAGTGTAGCCCCCGTATCGTTCCTGCCTTAACCGAATAAGATACGTTATCCTGTACAAATGAATACGTAATCCCTAATGTTTCTAGCACCTGCTTATTATAGCTCTCTGAAAAAAAGCCACGCTCATCTCCAAATAACCTCGGTTCTAACAATTTTGCATCGGTAAAATTTGTTTCTATAACTTTCATATTCTCACCTATTCTCCGTTAAACTGTTTCCCAAAGTTAATATCCTGTGCTAACGTATTCGCCTTTTGAAGAGAAGCATGAGTTCCAGCATCAGTCCACCAACCGCTCATTTCATTATAAGTAAGTACCCCTCGTTTTAAATACCAATTATTTATATCTGTAATTTCAAGTTCTCCCCGTGCAGAAGGTTTTAATTCTTTTATATAAGAAAAGACTTTCGAATCATACAAATAAATTCCCGTAACAGCATAAGAACTTTTCGGCTCTTTCGGCTTTTCTTCAATTTCAACTATTTTTCGGTTTTGAATATGTGCTACGCCAAATCTTTCGGGATCTTCTACAGATTGCAATAGTACTTTCGCACCTTCTTTTTGATTTGCAAACTCTTCAACATACGGAAGAATATCATCTGAGAAAATATTATCCCCCAATATAACTACCATACGATCATTCCCGACGAAATCTTCACAAAGCCCTAACGCCTGTGCGATACCGCCCGCTTTATCTTGCACACGATACGTAAAGGACACACCAAATTCATGACCACTCCCTAAGAAGCTAACAACATCCCCCATATGCTCTTTACCTGTAATAATCATAATATCTGTAATATCGCATTGTTTTAGTTTATATACCGCATGATAAATCATCGGATACCGCCCAACAGGAAGTAAATGTTTATTCGTTACTTTCGTTATTGGATATAATCTCGACCCAGTACCACCTGCTAAAATAATTCCTTTCACTCTGCATCTCTCCTTTATGATGGAGATAATATATCTTTGTAATGTTCTACAAACACTTTCCGGTACTTCTCATATGTATCCGCATCAAACTCATCCCCGTTGTAATGAATACACCATAAATTTGCTTGATTTGGGATACCGATTAAATAACCAGCCCTTTGAAATTCTAAAGATTGTGACACATCATAAAAGTGAAACCCTTGAAATAAATCTTCTCGCCACGGAATATCATACTGCGTTGCCATAAATAAACCATCAATTGCCTGAACTGACAAAAATGGTTGATTACCATAAAAAACCTGATCCAAATTTAATAATTGATAATTCCGTCTTCTATATTCAATCACTTTCCCTACTAAATTTTTCCCTTCCCACCATATCCCGTTATTCGGTAAAAACTGAGCCCCAGCGACCCCTATTAAACCAAGCTTTTCATTTTCTTCAAAAAGAGATATAAGTGTATAAAACATATCTCGATTAATAAGATATGTATCTTGATGTATATACACTTTGTATTTCGCTGGATATGAAAGGGCTCGGTTATATGCACTTGCCATACTTTGTGCATCTCGTATCGGAAAAATTTGTACAGCGTAACCAGGGGGAACAAAAATGTTTCTTATTTGGCTCTCACATTGTTTAAAAAGCTCCTCATTATTTACACAAACAACGACTAATATTGTATGATCTTTCATTTTTGTCCCCCCTTTATTCTTCCTTATTTACATCTGCCATATAGTGTTCTACAAATATTTTTCGATACTTTTCATAGTTCGTCATATTCACATCAAAATGATAATGGATGCACCAAGCATCGCGCTGTACAGGTACACCGACTGTATATCCTGCTTTTTTAAATTCAAATGATTGAGATACATCATAAAAATCAAATCCGTCAAATAAGTCTTCTCGCCACGGAACATCATATTGTGTCGCCATTAATAAACCGTCAATACATTCTACAGGAATAAATGTTTTTGATTCATGATACGGTTGTTCTAAACTTGCCATATAAAACAAATCATTCATATAACCAATGACCTTTCCTACAATTCCACGCCCTTCGTTCCATACACCAGTTGGAGGAACATATTGCGCTCCAACCATCCCAATCATACCAAGGTGTTCATGTTCCTCAAATAATTGAAGTAATCCATATAAAAAAGCTCTATTTATAATAAAAACATCTTGATGTAAATACACTTTATACTTCGCTGGATGCGAAATAGCTTGATTGTATCCACTCGTCATACTTTTCGCATTTCGAATCGGCATAAATTGAACAATATACCCTGGAGGTACTAACAATTGCAATATATGTCGCACGCAGTTTGCATACAATTTCCGATCATTTATACATGTAACAAATAATATTGTTTTGTCTGCAGCACTCATAATTGTGATTTTTCAGCTTCAATAATATACTGAAATACAACTGTCTCAGCCATGAAGCCACTTCCAAGACGATATTTTTTACAAATTCCATACAACTCCTCAATAAGCGGCTCATACATTTTATGATCAACATATACACGATCTACTTTACTAATAACATATCCTGCTTTTAAAAACATTCTTAGCATTTCATTAAATGTAAAGAAACGAATATGTGTTTTATCTAATAAACCATATTCTGTATACGTCCAATTTCCGGCAAGTAAGGGCGCTAATACTGAAATATGAGCAACGTTTGGTATACTTGCTAAAATCACACCATTTTGCTTTATATATGGCTTAACCTTTTCAATCACAGCCCACGGATCAAATAAATGCTCTAATACATCTCCAAATAGGATGCAATCAAATTGCCCCTCCTCATAAGGAAGATCTATTTTTTCTATATCCCCTAAAATAACATGATCTAGTATTTCTTTCGCTTTTTCTGCAGCCTCTGGAAATGCCTCAATTCCTGATACACGTGTACCGTTTTCTTTAATAGCTGCTCCCAATGCACCGCTCGAACAACCAATATCAAGAACTTCTTTCCATTCCTTTTTTATATGCTTTAATAAATTCGGATTCGCTGCATTATAATAATGCTCGGATTTTTCTTCATATAAAGAACTTTTTTCGCGATTCATTTCACACACTCCTTATGCAAATTGAATTAGAAATATAAATCTCATATGAATTCTATAAAGTGTAGTTTTTGTTCATCCCCCACTGATTATTAGCCCGCAAATAGCAGTATAAAAATTTTTATCTATATTGGTTACGTTACTGATACTCTAATATATAACCAATCTATTAGAGTTAGAATAACGATAAATCATTTCTAAAAAAACGAAACCTATTACGCTTTATATGGTTTATCAAAAACTCCCCGAAAATATTTACGGTTATATTCAATTGCAGCATTATTCGGAACATAAGAAGCTGCTAATTCATTGTAATAATATGCTTTATCCTGCTCTCCTAACCTGCTATAACAAATACACATTTGTAAATAGGGTAGCCATGTGTAGCTAGCTGGACTATGGAAAGGACTTTCCGTTGCCATTGGTACTTCCGTTGCAAGTTTAAACCAAAATATCGCTTCATTATATTTTTCTTGTTCCATATATATATATCCTATTCTTGTACAATTCTCTCCTCTAGGGACGTCATACCGAAACGACTTCACACAAGATTCAATTGCCTTCTCCCACATTCCGAGCTTCGCATAGCAATCTCCTAACTTACCACATGCATAAATTTTTTCTTCATACCATCCTTCGTCCTGATTAAGAAATGTTTCATAAAGAAGAACTGCATCATCATATTTTTGGTTATCCATAGATTCATTTGCGTAATAAAATAAATCCCTCGGACTCAATTCTTCCCCTGCAGCTACAGTGTTTTGAAAAATTCTCAAATTACGATCTGTTACTTTTTTTTCTTTTTTATGCGTAATAGCAACATTACTACTAAAAACCTCACCAGAAATAGCTAAATACTCGTGAACCTTTCCAAACCATTGAAATTGTTTTTCACGTTTTACAAGTCGATTTCTTTTTGTACAATATAAAGGTTTCCCGTTAGAATCCATTGCAAGGTGATAAGGCATCGAAACGGCATCAATTTTAGGATCTAATTCTCTTTTTAAAAGTTTCAACGCTTCTTGAGCATCTTCTAATAATACGTCATCTGCATCTAGCCACAATATATACTCTTGCGTCGCTTTTGAAAAAGAAAAATTTCTTGCTGCTGCAAAATCATCAATCCACTGGAAATCATATATGTTAGAAGTGTATTTCTCTACGATTTCTTTCGTTCGATCGACGGAACCTGTATCAACTACTATAATTTCATCCACAATTTTTTCAACTGTGTCTAAACAACGGGCTATTGTCTCCTCTTCATCTCGAACAATCATACATAAACTAATTGTAATTCCTTGCTTGTTCAACATAATCACCCTCTTCCAAATCAATCATATGTTATACCTATACTAAACTTTCCATTTTTTTAAATTGTTCAAGTAGTTTAAGATTTCTTTTCAATAATTCAAATGTCCGTGTCATTTTCTTTCGGTTTTGCATCTACTATATAATGAACGCTTTATGGAGGTGAATTTATGTCAAATAATAATTATTCAAATGGATTAAATCCCGATGAATCTTTATCAGCTAGTGCATTTGACCCTAATCTTGTAGGACCTACATTACCACCGATACCACCGTTTACCCTTCCGACTGGGCCGACCGGGCCGACTGGACCGACCGGACCTACAGGGCCGACTGTACCTACGGGGCCAACTGGACCGACGGGACCAACTGGTGACACTGGGGCTACTGGACCTACGGGGCCGACTGGTGACACTGGGGCTACTGGACCTACGGGGCCGACTGGTGACACTGGGGCTACTGGACCGACGGGGCCGACTGGTGACACTGGGGCTACTGGACCTACGGGGCCGACTGGTGACACTGGAGCTACTGGACTTACGGGGCCGACTGGTGACACTGGAGCTACTGGGGCTACTGGACCTACGGGGGCTACTGGACCGACTGGACCAACTGGACCATCCGGACTAGGACTTCCAGCAGGACTATACGCATTTAACTCCGGTGGAATTTCTTTAGATCTAGGAATTAATGATCCAGTACCATTTAATACTGTTGGATCTCAGTTTGGTACAGCAATTTCTCAATTAGATGCTGATACTTTCGTAATTAGTGAAACTGGATTCTATAAAATTACTGTTATCGCTAATACTGCAACAGCAAGTCTATTAGGAGGTCTTACAATCCAAGTGAATGGAGTACCTGTACCAGGTACTGGATCAAGTTTAATCTCACTCGGAGCACCTATCGTTATTCAAGCAATTACGCAAATTACGACAACTCCATCATTAGTTGAAGTAATTGTTACAGGGCTTGGGCTATCATTAGCTCTTGGCACGAGTGCATCTATTATTATTGAAAAAGTTGCTTAATTTTTTACTTAGCAGTAAAACTGATATCAGTTTTACTGCTTTTTCAATTTCAAATTCAATCATGAAACATTCAGTACCTACATAATCATATTGTTGTATGACATTTTGCAGGAGGCACAAATATGGAAAGTAAATCTGCTGTTCAGCTTTATCTCGAATTGCTAAAGAAGACAATTTTATTTGAAATATGGTTAGAATATGAGGCATACTTACCCGCATCTCTACATATTTCGAAAGAACTAGAATTCGAACCAGTTACAGTCCCTCTCCCTTTATTCATTAAGCAATATGCCGAAAACCATAACTTAAAAATTGTAAAACCAAATGTCTCAAAAAGTGAACGTCATGATGGAATGGATTGGCCAAGAGCAGCACATAGCATGATTGGTCGAGAACGTATGAACCAATTACAAGAGGCGATGGAAACCGTTGTTCGTGAAAATATAGAAGGTGATTTTATTGAAACAGGTGTATGGCGCGGAGGATCATGCATTTTTATGAATGGGTTTTTACAAGCAAACAACATTACGGATCGTAATGTGTGGGTCGCAGATTCATTTGAAGGTTTGCCAGCACCGAATCTAGAACAATATCCAAAAGATTACGGTGATTATTTACACACATTCGATTACTTACGCGTCTCTTTAGAACAAGTACAAGAGAATTTCAAAAAATATGATTTACTAAATGATCAAGTGAAATTTTTAAAAGGTTGGTTTAAAGATACTTTACCAACAGCACCAATTGAAAAAATAGCAATTGCACGGCTTGATGGTGATATGTACGAATCCACCATGGATGGTCTCATGAACTTATATGATAAAGTTTCTAAAGGTGGCTATATAATTATCGATGACTACGGGCTACCACCATGCGCTGAGGCTGTGACAGACTTTAGAAAGCAACGAAATTTAAAAGCCCCTATTACTAAAATTGATGTATTTGGCGTTTATTGGAGAAAAGAATAAAAAGATTTAATCTATAGGAGATCCCATTTTCACTCATCCTTCTCTCACTTCTAACCCAACAAAATATTTTTTTCGGAATCTCCTTACATATAACAATTGTTTTCCTGTCTTCTCTCACTACAAATTGAAAATTTCATTAATAGAGTTACTGCATATTCTCACACAAGAAAGGGGTATACTCATGAGCGAATTTAACAAAGAAATGACTTTACTCCCCCCTCCTGAACTCGTCCAATATGTAGGTGGCGACTTCAAAAAGGTTGGAAAAGAGTTCCTAAAGCATTTTATTCAAATTGGCGCTTTAAAATCAAATGAAAAAGTATTGGATGTAGGCTGCGGCGTCGGCCGAATGGCTGTACCATTAATGAATTACTTAAATGATGATGGAGCGTATTATGGATTTGATTTGTTTAAAGATGGAATTACTTGGTGTCAAAATAACATTTCAACTATGCGTAATAATTTTCACTTTGAACATGTTGACATATACAATCAATTCTATAATCCGGAAGGAAAAGAAGATGCCTCTCAATATCGTTTTCCCTATGAAGACGGAACATTCGATTTTATCTTTTTAACTTCTGTATTTACGCATCTTCTCCCAAAAGAATTAGAACATTACGTATCTGAAATTGTACGTGTATTAAAAAAAGACGGGAGATGTTTCATTACATTCTTTCTTATAAACCCTGAATCGTCTTATTATTTAAATGCAGGACAAAGTACATTAGGTTTTTATCATCGAATTGAAAATTGCTACGTTGTAAATAAAGATATTCCGAATTTCGCAGTTGCTTATCCGGAGACAGATATTTGCAATTTATTGAATAAGTACGACCTAGAAATAATCAATAAGCCGCATTACGGCTTATGGTGCGGCAGACATGAATATACAAGTTACCAAGATATTGTTCTTACAAAAAAAAGCTTCTGAAAGGAAGTTATGTATGATGAATGAAAAAAATCCACCTCTCGTTTCCATCCTTATTCCCACTTATAATCGGCCTCATTATTTCAAAATTGCTCTAGAAAGTGCATTGGCACAAACTTATTCAAATATTGAAATCATCATCGGAGATGATAGTACAAATGATGAAACAGCAACTTTAATACGCGAACAATACTTACCAAATTATAAAAATATAACATATATTCGAAATACCCCTACTCTAGGACAATTTCACAATGACCTTATGCTCATAGAAAAATCAAATGGTGAGTATATAAACTTTTTAATGGACGATGACGTGTTTTATAAGCATAAAATACAAAAAATGATGGCCTATTTTGAGCAAGATTCCAATAAAAATCTTGCTCTTGTTACTTCTTATCGAGTACGTATTGATGATTATGGAAATCTAATAGGTGATTCCCACCCAACACAAAGGTTATATAGTGAAGACACCCCATTAAACGGGATATTTTTAGGTAATTGGATGTTAAAGGGCGGGCACAACATTATCGGTGAGCCTACGACTACTTTGTTTCGAAAAAAATTACTCACTGAACCTTTTGGCACCCTTAAAGAGCGACAATATTCTTGTAGTGTTGATATGGCCTCATGGATTTCTTTACTTTCTAAAGGAAATGCAATATACATTTCTGAGCCTTTAAGTCAATTTCGCTACCATGCTGGACAACAAATACACAATAAGCTCCTTCAAGGTTGTGAAGATTTCACACACCTTGTTATAACAGCAAAAGAATATGGCTTTTTACAAAATACTATGGACTATAGAGCAGCTCTACTTAGTGCTTACCAATGGTGTAAAAGTTCCTTAAAATACTATCTTCATCAACTAGATATTTTTCCTGACGCACATGTACGTCTTTCCCATTGTTTGGATATAATTATTAAAGAGTTAAACAATTAAACTACTCTGCAAAATTAAAAGTGTATGGACTATATGTGAATCATTCGTATAGTTCATACATTCTTTCTCATACTATAAAGTGAAACTTTAATCAGCCCTCACCAATCGGGCTTTTACGGGCAGTTGATCCCCCACCTAACTTCTTCGCTTTCCCTGAATTTTGAGGTGGGGGTCTTACTGCCCATTAATGCGGGATAAAATCCATTACTATAAAGAGCAGTAGAAAGGAATACCTACATTGAAAGATCCAAATTCTCAATATCAAATAGACTACTTATTACTATTTATTTTATTTGCCATTGGGATTGTTAGTTGTTGTGCTATTGCAAGTGCACAAGCCTCTTTACCTCCATTTTTACAAAACGTCAATTTTGTACTAAAGCAAATCCAATGGTATTTCATTGGATTTATAGCCATTGGTGTTATTATGATTATCGACTTCGATCGTTATCAAAAAATTGCTTGGTATTTATACAGCTTTGCAATGGTACTACTTATTGGACTAGAACTTCAAGTACCAGGTGCCGTTACAATTAAAGGCGCTACCGCTTGGTACAGGCTCCCAGGTATCGGAAATTTTCAGCCTTCTGAAATTATGAAATTGTTTTTAATTATCGTCATTGGACGAATTATAGCAAATCATAATGAGAAATATTTTTCCCAAACGATACATGACGATTTTTTATTACTTGGAAAAATATTTGCGACAAGCTTGCCACCACTACTACTTATTGCAAAAGAACCAGATTTAGGAAACACAATGGTCATTTCAGCGATGCTTGCAGCAATGATACTAGTTTCTGGCATACGATGGCGTTTTATTTTCGGATTAGTTTCAGCTACTTTCGTGGCTGGATCTACATTAATATATATTTTTTTTACTCACACAGATTTTTTTAAAGCACACATTTTAAAAGAATATCAATTAAATCGCTTCTACGGATGGTTAGCACCTTACAAATATGATGCACAAGGCTATCAATTAAGACAAGCATTCTTAGCGACTGGATCCGGAGAAATGCAAGGAAAAGGATGGGAAAATGGACAAGTATATTTTCCAGAACCCCATACAGATTTTATTTTCACTAATGTCGCTGAACAATTTGGATTTCTAGGCGCAAGTGTCATTATTTCACTTTTTTTCTTACTCATTTTCCGAATGATTCATATCGCTTTAGAAAGTAATGACCCTTTCGGTAGTTACATTTGCGCTGGTACAATCGGAATGTTTACTTTCCAAGTATTTCAAAATATCGGGATGACAATTGGATTACTTCCCATTACAGGGATAACATTACCTCTTATGAGCTACGGAGGCAGTTCACTACTTACATACATGATTGCGATTGGATTCATTTTAAATGTTCGCTCAAGAACGAAAATCTTTATATTTAAATGAACAACATAAAACCGCTATATTTTTATCTCTATCCTTTTTTAGATATACTAATGAAAAATACGATGGAGGTTTAAATATGAAATATGACATTATAGGAGATATTCATGGATGCTTCCAAGAGTTTCAAAATTTAACGGAGAAGCTAGGATATAACTGGAGTAGCGGTCTACCAGTTCACCCTGACCAACGTAAACTTGCATTCGTTGGCGATATTACAGACCGTGGTCCTCATTCATTACGTATGATTGAAATTGTATGGGAACTTGTCATACATAAAAAAGAAGCTTATTACGCTCCTGGAAATCACTGTAATAAACTATATCGATTTTTCCTTGGGCGTAATGTAACAGTCGCTCACGGACTTGAAACAACTGTTGCTGAATATGAGGCACTTCCTTCTCATAAGCAAAACATTATAAAAGAAAAGTTTATCACTCTTTATGAACAATCACCGCTCTACCACATACTAGATGAAAAAAGAGTAATCGTATGTCACGCTGGAATTCGGCAAGATTACATAGGAAGACAAGATAAAAAAGTACAAACCTTTGTATTATATGGCGATATTACAGGAGAAAAGCATGCCGATGGCTCACCTGTCCGTCGCGATTGGGCACAAGAATACAAGGGACAAGCTTGGATTGTATATGGACATACACCAGTGGCAGAACCTCGATTCATCAATCAGACAGTCAATATTGATACTGGCGCTGTATTTGGTGGCAAATTAACCGGATTACGTTATCCTGAAATGGAGACTATCTCTGTCCCTTCTTCTTTACCTTTTGTCGCCGAGAAATTCCGTCCAATTTCATAACTACCTTACTTAGCGAAAGATTATCGTATTATTTAAGCAGATTTCATATAAAACTAGGTAAAGTAATTAAAAAAAGATGCAATAAAGTGCATCTTTTTTTAATTCCCCTACATATAATGTCGCAGGAGGTGACAGAATGAAGAAAAAATCTTCTAAACAAAAAAGAAAATTTTCCCCTTTATATCTGCCCATGTACGGAATTAACAACTGGTGTAGTATTCGGGCTGCAGCGATAGAAGAACTGGAAGAACAAGAGTCATCAAAAAAAAGCAAAGTAAAACCAACATATGTCTCTTTAGAAAATGCTGTGATGAGCCGCATAATCGATCGCAGAAAAATAAAGATGCAACAAAAAAATAAACAGCTTTCAAATCAAGATGAACAGATACTACATTCTAACCAAACAGAAGAAAAGACGGAAGAAAATATTTCTGTAGCAGTGAATAAAGAAGTGGAACCAGAAATTCCAGCTGCTATTATAAACAAAGTAAAAAAAATAAAAGAAGCATTGGCTTCATCGAATGATATACAAATTGAAAAACCGCTCATAATTGAGACACCTACACCTGAAAATACAAAAGTTAAAAGAGGCGGCCGATATGCATATGCGGAAGGGCTTCACTCTCATGCAGAGGGCATGGCAGCACATGCGGAAGGCTTATTAACACATGCAAAAGGTTCTTTCTCTCATGCAGAAGGATCAAACTCAAAAGCAACTGGACATAGTTCGCATAGTGAGGGAAGTGAAACGACAGCAGGCGGCTCTTATTCTCATGCAGAGGGTAAACAGACGATCGCTTTAGGCGAAGCAGCACACGCAGAAGGAACCGCAACTATCGCTAACGGATCCTCTTCTCATGCGGAAGGTCATCATACATCAACAGCTCATTTTGCAGGTAGCCATATTATGGGGCGCTTCGGCACTGCAGAAGAAGCTTATTCTTGGTTTATTGCAAATGGTGTAAACGACACCGACCATAATATCGGTGCTAAATGGCTTGCCCATAATGGAGAAATGTACATTGAGGGCGCGTCTTACAATGCAAGCGGAACAGATTTTGCACAAATGTTTGAAACAGAAGATCCTACCCCTATTGATGTCGGTTATTTCGTTACATTTAGTAGCGAAGAAAAAATTCGGTTAGCTACTTCACACGATTCATTCATTTTAGGAATATCTAGTGCAACCCCTGCTCTTATAGGAAATAGCGGGGCTTTAAGTTGGCAAAAACGTTATAAAACAGATAACTTTGGAAAACGTCAATATGTATGGACGGAAACAGAAGAAATACAACCTCTTTTAAATACAAAATGGGATCCAACTTGCAAATATGTAGCAAGAAAAGATCGCGCCGAATGGCTTCCTGTCGGATTAATTGGACAAATGTTAGTACGTGATGACGGCACTTGCGAAGCACATGGATATTGTCGTCCAAATGACAATGGCATTGCTACAAAAGCCGAAAGTGGATTTTTCGTCATAAAGCGTACGGGTGAAAACCAAATTTTAATATTATTCCGCTAAGAAAAAAGGGAACAAAATTCTTTATAATATAAGAATTTTGTTCCCTTTTTAAGTATGCCGCAACACTTCTTGCATATCGCTTGGAAGCTTTATAGTAAAAGACATCTCTTTCTCTAAAATAGGATGATAAAACGTCAAAGATTTACTATGAAGTGCTTGCCGCTTCATTTCATCCCTTCTCCCTCCATATAAGCTATCACCAAGTAATGGATGTCCTATATGAGCCATATGCACACGAATTTGATGCGTTCTTCCTGTTTCAAGCTCAAGCGCTACATGTGTCTTATGATATGTACTATCAATTACTTTAAAATGAGTAACTGCCCTTTGTCCATCCTCACAAACCGTTCGCTCAATAATGCTATCAGATTTTCGACCAATTGGTGCATCAATCATTCCTTCTCGTTCTACAATCTTTCCGTGAACAATTGCTTCATACGTTCGTTTCACAGCTTTTTGTTGATGCTGCTTCGATAAAAGATGATGCACAAAACGATTTTTTGCAATAAGCATAAGCCCCGAAGTATCACGATCTAACCGTGTTACAATGTGCACTGTACTTGCAAGATGCTGCTTATCATAATGAGATAAAAGCGCATTAGCAACACTCCCTGTCGGATGTTCTCTAGACGGAATTGTTGACATGTTCGCCTCTTTATTAATGATAAGAACCGCATCATCTTCATATACAATGTATAAAGGGATATCTTCTGCCATCATCCCTTCACTTCTTTCCTCCACTGGAAAAAAGATACGTAATTCTTCACTAGCGCGCAGCTGATGACGAACACTCGCATGTTGCCCATTTACTTCAATCGCCCCGCCGTGAAACTTTATATCCGTTAAAGCGGCTTTAGAAATACCTTTCGTTTTCAAAAATTCCCTAACTAAAGTTCCCTCTTCAGCCAGCCCTATATCCCATTTCAATGTAAATCTGTTCAAATATATAACCCTTTCTATTTATCTGCAACAAACGAGTCACGAACTCGTTTCCAGAACGGGAACGGGCGGAAACGAACAAATCGTACTTTCTCGTTTGCGACGCGATACTGGATTGATTTCACATCTTGATGAACCATCGTTAAATGATCCACTGTAATTTGTAAGTTCATTCCCGCAGCTGGCTTTAACACACATGTATGATGCTTCGGCAATACAAGTGGCGATCCTACAGTACGAAATACACGATTGTTAATGGACGCCATTTCTGCAATTTGAATCGCTTCAATAGATGGGTGAATAATTGCTCCGCCAAGCGCTTTATTATACGCGGTACTGCCTGAAGGAGTAGAGATACAAAGGCCGTCTCCGCGGAATGTTTCAAAATATTCTCCGCGTATTTCTACTTCTGTTACTAATGTACCTTCTGCACTTTTTACAGTCGCCTCATTCATCGCTAAATACTGTGACTCTTTACTTCCATTCACATAGCGAATAATTACTTCTAAAAGCGGATATTCCACCACTTGGAATGGTGTTTTCGCAATCGCAATTACTAATTTCTCTACTTCTGTCGGTAACCAATCTGCATAGAAACCTAAATGTCCTGTATGTACACCAACAAATGCTGTTTCATCCAATCGATTATAATAACGATGAAACGCATATAAAAGCGTTCCATCTCCCCCAACAGAAATTACAATATCGGGTTCCTGTTCATCCATTATAAATCCAAAATCTAGCAAGTACTCTTTCATCGTGCTTGCCAGTGTATCTGATGATTGATCTCCCTTTGACATAATTGTAAATTTCATCGCCCAACACCCTTTAGTTTATGATTCGGAATCTTTCGTTTCTTGCTTTCTTGAAAAAGCCTTTTGCGCTTCTTGAATTTCAAGACGAATAGAAGACATTTCTTCATCTAATAAAAACGCCGCTTCAGCTGCACGTTGCAAGCGTATTTTAATATCTTCAGGAAAACGTCCACTATATTTATAATTTAAAGAATGCTCAATTGTTGCCCAAAAGTTCATTGCTAGCGTGCGTATTTGGATTTCTACCAATACTTTTTGTTCACCCTGAATCGTTTGAACAGGATAACTAATGACAACATGATAAGAACGATAACCGCTATCTTTCTTTTGCGTGACATAATCACGTTCTTCCACGATTTCAAAGTCATTTCGTTTTCGAAGATATTCTACAACAGGCTTAATCTCATCAACAAATTGACACATCATTCTAAGCCCAGCAATATCCTGCATATCTTCTCTCAATCGGTCTAACGGTACATTTCTCTTCTCCGCTTTATCAATAATACTTGCAACCGACTTTACCCTTCCTGTTACAAACTCAATTGGAGAATGCTCTGTTAACATTGCAAATTGAGTACGCATTCCTTTTAGTTTCACTTTCAGCTCTGCCACCGCTTGGTGGTAAGGTGCTAAAAATTCTTCCCAATTTCGATTCATTTCAACCACCACCAAAATCAATCCATTTGCTTATAGAAATACTTTTTCTACAGCAGTTACTAGTTCTTCTCCGTAATTTGCATTACCTTCAATATTTTCAACTAAATATTCTACTTCTTCTTTTAATCCTTCTAATTCCATTTCAATGTCATTCACGCGAACGAACATAACCACATCGTTATTCATCGCTTCATGCATTGCTTCCCAGCATGTGTGCGGAATACTTACATAAATGAAAGATGATTCGTTTTCTAAGATATATAAAAATGATAAATTGTCTGAGTCTACAAGTACGTGATTACGCGCACTTAACTCTTTTACCTCTATTTCACTATTTTCCGCACAAAAAATAAGAGCATTCTCTCTCTTTTCTACGCTCTTAACTTGGATTTTATTTTGCATGCTCTAACTCCTCCATCTCAACTTCCTGTCTTACTTAACAGTATTATTGTATCATAACATGGACGCAAACAAATAAAACATTGAACCAAATTTATGAAAAAGCGATAATGTGTAAAGAATTATTTTTCAA
This sequence comes from Bacillus sp. M13(2017), assembly GCF_002218325.1. Lineage (NCBI taxonomy): Bacteria > Bacillati > Bacillota > Bacilli > Caryophanales > Bacillaceae > Bacillus > Bacillus sp. M13(2017). The sequence goes on from NZ_KZ268525.1 coordinate 17,213, forward strand.
AAGGAGATTATACAATGACACAAGAAATTGAAATTGAATTCAAAAATATCGTTACAAAAGAAGAATTCGATACATTATGTAAATCGTTTTCTATTGAAGCATTTACAAAACAAGTGAATCACTACTTTGAAACACCTGACTTCTCGTTAAAAGAAGCTGGCTCTGCACTTCGTATTCGTCATAAAGGAGAAACTTATACGTTAACGTTGAAACAACCTGCAGAAATCGGTTTATTAGAAACGCATCAAGTCGTAACAGAATACGAAGCAAAAATGATGATGGAAACAAACACAATCATTCAAGGAGCAGTAGTAGATCAATTACATAAATTACAAATTCCTGTTTCTGCTTTAACATATATGGGTAGTTTAACAACAGAAAGAGCAGAAACATTATTTAAAGGCGGAACGCTTGTCTTTGATCATAGTTTCTATTACAATCACGATGATTATGAAATTGAATTTGAAGTGCAAGATGAAGAAACAGGAAAAGCTGCATTTATTCATTTATTAACGCAACATAACATACCTGTTCGTCATACAAATAACAAAGTAAAACGCTTTTTTCTTGCCAAACAAAACAAAGCACGCTAAAGTGAAAATTCCACTAGTGAATATGTTTCACTAGTGGATACATCTCACTAAAAAAGTTTACACCCGTAGAATAAGCAAAGAATCTTTGAGAAAGCTGTTTATTTGCCCTCTCGAACATTCCATTGCTACAATAGATATACATTTCATGGAAAAAGGAGTTTATAAAGGATGAGCAAGCAACCGATGACACCATTTGAAGCAATTGGCGGTGAACAATGCATTGCAATATTAGTAGATACATTTTATTCCTACGTCAGTAAACACCCTGACTTATCTCCCATCTTCCCGGAAGATTTAACAGAAACCGCTAGGAAGCAGAAGCAATTTTTAACACAATATTTAGGTGGTCCTAATTTGTACACTGAAGAACATGGTCATCCTATGTTAAGAGCACGCCATCTCCCGTTTGAGATTACTCCAAAACGAGCAGAAGCTTGGCTATCATGTATGGAACAAGCAATGGATGATACTGAAGTGCATGGTCATATAAGAGAGTTTGTTTTTGAACGTTTAGCATTAACCGCTCAACACATGGTTAATACTCCAAACGAAACAGGTGAAGTGTAATGGATAAGCAGGAAGCAAAGCATATAAATATGCCATCTCCTTCCGCATGCGAGCATAAGTCTGTAGAAGCATATTTATTTATTGATCCACTTTGTAAAGATTGCTGGGAAATTGAGCCTTTTATTATTAAACTATGGCTTGAATACGGAAAATACTTCTCTATTCGTCATATCGTAACAGGAAAAGTGGATGGAACGAACGCTTCCTCACACAAATGGAATAAACCTGCTAATATTCGATTTGTGTGGGAAAAGACAACAAGTTTACAAGGTTTTTCATGTGATGGAAAGGTACATATGCAAGAAGCATCGTCAACACCATATTTAGTTTCGATGGCAATTAAGGCAGCGGAGTTGCAAGGCCGAAAAGCAGGTTCGAAGTTTTTGCGAAAACTCCAAGAATACATCTTCCTTGAAAATGTATCAAACCCTGACTGCGAACTATTACTTGCATGTGCGAAAGATAGCAATATTGATGTAGAAGAATTTAAAAAAGACCTACATTCTGCTAGTGCAAAAAAAGCTTTCCAATGTGACTTGAAATTCACGAATGAGATGCATATTACAGAAATACCCTCCCTCGTCTTTTTTCATGCGAACTCAGATGAAGAAGGTATTAAAATTGCTGGAAATTATTCCTACGATGTATACGTACAATTATTGAAAGAACTTGTAAAATGTGAAATTGAGCCAGAACCATTACCACCTTTAGAAGTGTTACTAGAAGCCACACAATTTATATCTTCAAAAGAAGTAGCATTTATTTATAACTGTCCGCAACAAGAAATTGAGCGCGAACTAAAAAAATTACAACTGAAACGAAAAGTGCAAATGATTGAAGTAAAATGCCAACGTTATTGGAAATGGATAGCAAAAGAAAAAGACCTGGTGTAAACACCAGGTCTTCTTCTTTACGGCTTATAAAAATATTAAAGGGGATGGGAGAAATTTTCACGTTCAAACAAAGGGGTATATGTTTGTATGTGAATTCGTTCACGCTTATTATATTACAAGATTCGACGTCAAATGACAACCCCTTTTGTCGATTTTCACACTTTTGTCACATTCTAAACGTTTTCATTTTTGAATAAGCTATAAAAAAGGTCATTTAGGGGGTTTATTTATGAAAAAATCTTATATTGCTCTTCTCTTTCTAGCTGTCATCGTTTCTTTTTTCTTGTACATCCTCTCTCTACTACAAGCTTTTCCTAAAATTATTGCCTTACCTCTTTTATTCGGAATCATCGTTATCACACTCTCTTATTTCAATTATAAAAAACGATTCAAAGGGTTTTAATTTCAAAAGTCAGCCGTAAAGCTATCCTTTCAGTTAGAAAAAACAAAGAAATCCACCCTTCTCTTCGACAAATATCGACATTGAATCTATTCAACAAAAAAGACGAGGATACAATCCCTCGTCTTTTTTCATTACTTTTCTTCAAATAATAATGCTTCTAATTCATTTAATTTCTCTTCAAATACTTGTAGCGCCTCTTTTACTGGTTCAGGAGATGCCATATCTACTCCTGCTTTTTTCAACACTTCAATTGGATAATCAGAGCTTCCTGCTTTTAAGAACTCGTTAATATAGCGTTCTACTGCTGGTTGTCCTTCTTCTAAAATCTGTTTAGATAGAGCGGTCGCTGCACTAAATCCTGTTGCGTATTGATATACGTAATAGTTGTAGTAGAAGTGTGGAATACGAGACCATTCTAAACCAATCTCTTCGTCGATTACTAAAGCGTCACCGAAATATTTCTTATTTAAATCATAGTAGATTTCCGTTAGCATATCTGGCGTAACAGCATGTCCTTCTTGTACTTTCTTATGAATAATATGTTCAAACTCTGCAAACATCGTTTGACGGAATACAGTACCACGGAATCCTTCTAAATAATGATTTAATAAATATAGACGCTCTTTCTTATCTTCTGTCGTTTTTAATAAATAATCATTTAGAAGCGCTTCATTACAAGTAGATGCCACTTCTGCTACGAAGATGGAATAATCACCATATACGTGCGGTTGTGTCTTTCTTGTATAGTAACTATGCACCGAATGACCAAACTCATGAGCAAGTGTAAATAAATTATTTACATTATCATGCCAGTTCATTAAAATATACGGATTTGTTCCATATGCACCAGATGAATATGCCCCGCTTCGTTTTCCTTTATTCTCATACACATCTACCCAGCGATTTTCATATGCTTCTTTCAAAATACCAACATATTCATCACCAAGTACGTTTAAAGATTTTAATAAAAGGTCTTGCGCTTCTTCGTATTTCACATTCATTTTCACTTCTGGTACAAGTGGTGTATATAAATCATACATATGAAGCTCATCAAGTCCTAATGCACGCTTACGAATATCGATGTAACGGTGTAATAAATGTAAGTTATCATTTACCGTTTCAACGAGTTGATCGTATACTGCTTCCGGAATATTATTATTGCTCAGTGCAGCTTGGCGAGCAGAATCGTATTTACGAACACGCGCATTGAAATTATTACGTTTTACTGCTCCACTTAACGTACTTGCGAATGTGTTTTTAAATTTTCCGTACGTTTCATATACAGCTTTAAATGCATCTTCGCGAACACGACGATCATCACTTTCTAAAAACTGAATGTAACGACCATGTGTAATTTCTATTTCTTCTCCGTCTTCACCTTTAATAGATGGGAATTTTAAATCCGCGTTATTCAACATACCGAATGTATTGCTTGATGAACTCATTACTTCAGATGCTTCCGCTAATAAAGCTTCTTCAGCTTCTGATAATACGTGCGGGCGTTGACGTGTAATTTCTTCTAATGCATGTTCATATACACTTAAATCTCTATTTTCCTTCAAGAATGTTTGCAGTGTATCTTCTGAAATAGATAAAATTTCAGGCACAATATACGCTGTGCCACTAGATACTTGTGAATATAAATTTGTTGCGCGATCATTTAATGCTTGATACACAGAGTTTGTTGTATCTTGATCGTAACGCATATGAGCATATGTATAGAGCTTACCTAATCGCATTGAAATTTCATCTTCATATTGCAATGTCTCAAGTAAATTGTCCGCAGAATCACCAAGTTTCCCTTTAAATTCAGTTAACTTCGGTAATAGCTCCTTAATAGCTTGGAATTCTTTTTCCCATTCTGCATCTGTTTGGAAAATATCTTCTAATCGCCACGTACTTGCTTCTTCAATCTCATTGCGATCTGGTAATGTTTTCGCTTTGTTTTGTTCAGACATTCTTTAAGCCCTCCTTTAAATATCTCTACTTAAGTACAATTCGTTTTTTCTTATGTAATTCCTTCACAATCAGTCTTTATTATATCCCCTTTTCCTTCTCTCATGTTGTACTTTGCCTCAAATAAAGATAAGGCATACGCTAAACAAGTTTCATCATATTTCATAACTTCCTCCTCTGTTTTTAACATAACGATCCCCCTTATTTTCCGGTACTTATAAGCCTCCACTTTACGTAATACACCTGTATAACATAAAAATGTCATATATTCAGTAACTGCTACTTTCCATATATGCTTTGAAAAGTACGGGAGCATACGCCTTTTCGTATACTTTTTTACATAACTACACACATATTGAATAGAAATACAATCCCCTACCGCAAGCTCACCTATACACTTCATATATAGAAATGCTTGCCATATAAATGGATTTGTTTGAAAAGCAAATGAGGATGGGAGCGGCACACCAATTTCAGAAGGAAAATTTGCTGGGGTACATTTACATTGATATAAAAAGCGTAATAGTGACTTATAATTATAATTCCAAATAGGCAAAGCATTTTTTCGAAAATAGTCCTTTCGTTGCTTCCATTCTCGGTCTAATATTTCTTTTTGGAAAGGAACAGAGGAAAAGAGTAGTTCAAAAGTAGTCGTTTCAGTTGGTAAATATATAGTATGTGAGAAAGAGACGCTTGTAGAAAATGAAGTAAGAAACGCGCATTTCATAAATGATTTTTGTTTGGAACAGAAGAAAATAAGAAATGGTTGAGGATAAGATTGTAAGGAGAAAGCCATAAGTGAGGAGAATTTCATCCAATATGCAGATTGCTTTTTCAATTGATTTCCACCAATGATCCAAATGACCTGTATACCCGCTCGCCAATACGAATATGTTCGTTTGTACAGCTGCTCTATAGAAAGGTTTGCGCATTGGTATTCAATCGCAATTTTTCTCCCTGCTCTCTCTATAAAAATATCTGGCCGTTGCTGAATCTCTGGCATATAACGCTCTATATCTACATGAAAGTTTTGACGTTTGAACCATTTATATAACAATTCTTTACCGTGCCTATGATACATAGATTCCGCTTCATAAAAGGCAAGACATGAATCCACTTTTTTATGAGCAAAATGCCAACTTTTTTGTTTCCCTAATTTCATTTGTACTTCCTTTCCACAAGCTACACAAAAGAATCGTTCCTGTTGACGCATACGGCGCAAAAGCTCTTCATTACAATTGTAGAGTAAATGAATTTTTTCTCCGTTTTCTCTTTTAGCGATAAATATCGTAATCACACCCTTTCAGCTCCTTATATTCTACAATTTGTTACAAATTCCTTTAAAAAAGAGATGTCCCAATTTCGGACATCTCTTTTTATAATAAAGGCGATAATAACCGGTACGTTGATTCAACAATTCGTCTATGAAGACGCCTTTTATGAAAACGATCGACGTGAATTTCACTGGATTCTTCTAAATCGTCTTTAAAATCTTGAACAAGCTTTCGAATGCTATCTGTATCATATAAAAAGGCATTTACTTCAAAATTTAAATGAAAACTTCTCATATCCATATTAGCTGTCCCAATTGAAGCTAAATCAGAATCGACAATGACAACTTTACTATGGAGAAAACCTTTTTCATACTCATATATCTTTACCCCTGCATCTAAAAGCTCTGGGAAATACGATCTCGATGCGTAAAAGACAGTACGCTTATCAGGCTTACTCGGCATTAACAAACGAACATCGATACCAGCAAGTGCAGCAACCTTTAATGCGGATAAAATATCATCATCCGGAATGAAATACGGCGTTGCAATCCAAATGGATTTCCGCGCAGAAGCAATCATTGCGAAATATAAATGCTTAATTGTTTCCCACTTATTATCCGGTCCACCTGCAACGAGCTGCACGCCTCCCCAATGTTCCCCCTCAACTGCTTTCGCTTGTAAATATTCAGGGGCTAGCACAGCCTCACCAGTCATATAAAACCAATCTTGAAGGAAAATAAGCTGCAAACTTTGTACAGCTTCACCACGCAAATATAAATGTGTGTCTCGCCAAAAGCCGAAGTACTTATCCTTGCCTAAATATTCATCACCAATATTTAATCCACCTACAAATCCTTCATTTCCATCAATAATAACGATTTTTCGGTGGTTTCGATAATTAATCTTATCGTTTAAAATCGGAAAGCGCACAGGGAAGAACGGAATCATTTCGACACCTGCATCGTTTAATTCTTCAATATACGATTTTGATAATTTAAAACTTCCAACCGCATCATATAAAAAACGAACGACTACGCCCTCTTTTGATTTTTGTATTAAAATATCTTTAATTTCTGTTCCAAGCTTATCATCACGCACAATGTAATATTCCATATGAATGTGATGTTTCGCTCGTTTTAATCCATCTAAAATGGCCTGAAACGTTTCATCTCCATTTGTTAATGTTCTCGTTTCAGTTTGAAATGAAATATTTAAAGCGCCTAAGCGATCCGCTAAACGAAATAATAGCTCTTGATGCTTATGATTGCGCAAAATCCGTTCTTCGTAATCTTCATGCCCTTTATATTGTAAAAACGCCTGTTCATCAAGTAAAGCCTTCTTTTGGAACATTCTTTTTCTCCGAAAATTTTGTCCAAATAATAAATAAGCAAAGAAGCCAAATACCGGAAAAATACCTAACACAATTAACCATGTAAGTGTTTTTGACGGATGACGGTTCTCTAAGAAAATAACGCAGCCAATTAAAAACGCAGATACTGTAAATAAAATACTAATAATACCTAAAATCGAAACATCTTTTATCCCAATCACATCCGAATAAAATGCTACATCAATAAACATACGTAGTGAAACAAATAATGCGAACAATAGAAAAACAAAGAAAATCAACTTTAACGTATTTTTCATCTCTTACCTCCTAACTAAGAAAGCTTTCCTATTCTTCATATAAAAAGCCGATTTCATACTACAGAAATCGGCCTACGTTTTAGCAGGAAAATTATTGCGAATCGTTTCAAGCGCATGCTCTTTCACAATTTGTTTTCCATACTCACTTACACGATGAATTGTTAAAGTTGATTCTTCTCCATATTCTAAAATAATACTTAAAATACGATCAATTTCTTCTTCATCATGTAGCACTTCATCGAATTCCACATATACATAATAGCGGTTCTCAAATGAATACAGCTCATCTTTTATATCTTCAAAGATAAGACGATGACTTAATGAAATGACATCTTCAAAATCATTAAATTTAATTAAAAAGCCAAACGTACCATCTTCATTAAAGGTTGTTCCTGTTTGTTCTTCTACCTCTTCGACTAACTCTTGCTGGAATAATGATTCGATGCCTTCATCTAGAGGAATATCTATAATTTTGTCTACCCCTATCGGTAGTTCCAGCTTTTGCCCGTCCTTTGAAAGCTCTGCTTTCGTGACAAGTACTTCAATCCCTTTATCGACTGCTTGCACTTGAATCCATAACGGTCCATCAATAAAGAAATCGTCATGATCACGAGCTTCGTCCATCATCTCCCAAAAGAGCTCTTCACTTCGTTCGCGATCATACCAAATTTCTTCACGATTAAATCCTCTATCCTCTATATCAATGTACGTAATAAAAAATTTCATCGTATGATCATTAATTCTTTCAATATCCAAAATACAACTCTCCCTTCCTGCTTAGAATTGTTATGAAGGGATTCCCCACTCATATGACAAATCAATAGATTCTTGTACTCTCATTTTATGATAAGATTCTCCAGAATGGAAATAAAATCGATTTATTTTACAAAAATAGTTATATGCCTATCTTTACTCGATCAACTACATAAATATATTATTATAGCGATTTCTTACTTACAAAAAATTTGGACATACATTTCCACATTCCCCCGTACACTGTAATAAAGTGAAACTTCTATTGGAAGAGATTACTTAACAACAACTTTCTTCATCACATACATATAGTTCGCTTATTAAAACATCATAAATGGAGGCAGACGAATGGACTTAGAGTTTTTAACATCAGTACTAATGATTGTCGGTATCGATGTTGTATTAGGTGGTGACAATGCAATCGTCATCGCACTAGCTAGCCGAAACTTACCTGAATCGAAACGAAATAAAGCCATTTTGATCGGTACTCTTTTAGCAATCGTACTAAGAATTGTCCTTACTATACTAGCTGTCTATTTACTCGACATTCCATTTCTGCAACTTATCGGGGGCGTTTTACTTACATTAATCGCAGTAAATTTATTAACTGATAATAGCAACGATCTTTCTTCTATTCAAGGAAAAACAACTTTATTTCAAGCGGTGCGTACAATTGTATTCGCGGACCTTGTTATGGGGTTTGATAATGTTATTGCCATTGCAGGTGCAGCTCACGGGAGATTTTTACTCGTCATAATCGGCTTACTCATTTCTATCCCGATTATTATTTGGGGTAGCAAACTTATTTTAATACTTATGGAACGATTTCCATTCCTCATTTATTGTGGTGCAGCGATTCTTTCCTATACTGCAGGAAAAATGGTTACACATGAAGACAGACTTGCAACCTTTTTTCATAACAACCCAAGTTTCACTGCAAGCATTCCTTATTTGTTCATTTTCACTATTTTATGCATCGGCTTTATCGTACAACAAGTTCGATTACGCAATGTGAAACATTAAAAAAAACCTTCTACTATATAATAGGTAGAAGGTTTTCATATTATTATAATTAATTTACAAGACGTTGTGCTTCACGTAATTGGAACGTTCTTACTGTACGTGGTAAGAAACGGCGAATTTCGTCTTCGTTGTAACCAACTTGAAGGCGTTTCTCGTCAATCATAATTGGACGACGTAAAATCCCTGGATAGTCACGAATCATCTTATATAAATCTTGAAGTGGTAAAGACTCTAAGTTTACATTCAATTCTTGGAAAACTTTCGAACGAGTAGAAATAATCTCATCCGTTCCGCTTTCTGTCATACGTAAAATCTCTTTAATTTCCTCAATCGTTAATGGATCTGAGAAAATATTACGTTCTGTATAAGGAATATGATTTTCCTCTAGCCATAATTTCGCCTTTCTACAAGACGTACAGCTTGGAGAACTATATAATGTTACCATACAAAGCTCACTCTCCTTAAAGAGTACAAATTCTGTACTAAATACAGTTTTAATTTCTAACTTCAGCAATTTTTCGCGATAACTTGTCTTATTAAAAAGTACAAAAATCGCATTTCATGTAAGCAACAACTTATAATAAACAACAATTACTTTTAATAAGTAACTTCTATAATCATTATACAATAGATTTTGCAAGAAATATACAGTAAATTTCCTGCTAGTTGAGAAAACTCTTCCGTGTATTCCACTGTTATGTAACATGATTACGCTCACTTCAGCTGTACTTGAACAATAACTTTCAACCCTTTTACTACTCACTTCCCATAGATTTTTCATATAATATATAGTTATTTATCTATAATCTTTCCTATGAAAAAGAGAACGTTTTCTTACTTTTTCGTGATAAATCAATTAAGAAATGTAAGACTATACAAATGAGAACGAAAAGGAACGTTTGTTCTCATTTTAACAAACATTCCCCCTCCTGTCTACAAGATTTCTAAAGTAAACCGAAAATTTTTCTGACATTTCTTTCTTTTTTATTTTTTATCTCATACAATAAACATACAGACAGGCAAAGGGGGAGTTTGCAAATGATTGCTTTTTTTATTGATTTTATTACGGTTGCTGCCCTCATCATCGGAATAACAGCATTGATTGGTGTCATTACAAATAGCATTGGTGAAAAACTCTTTGGTGGAAAAGAAAAAATGAAGTTTGTTAACAAAAGTTCGGATGTACAATCCGGCTGGAACGAAGTTGGCGGAAAAGGCATTTATAAGAAACGAACGTATTAAAAAAAGCAGGTGGTTAGCCTGCTTTTTTTATTTTCCTACGGACGCCCACTTAAAGCTTAAATCTCCGCCATATTTATGGTTGTACATATCTTTAATTGTTTCTCTTTGTAAGTATGCTCTACCACGTTGATATACTGGAACGATTGCAGCGTCATCAAGTAACATTTTTTCTGCTTCTAATAAGTTTTTCCAACGAGCATTTACATCGCTTCCATCTTTTTTCGCCTTCATAATGATTTCATCGTATTTTGGATTAGAGTACTTCATCTTATTTTGTGACCCATCTGTTACAAACATATCAAGATATGTAATTGGATCTGGGAAGTCCGCACTCCATCCAGAGAATGACATGACATAATCGCCCGCATCTTCTAATTTTAGTTTTTGTGCGAATGGTTGTTGTTTAATCTTTACTGTTAAACCTGGTAAATTCTTTTCTAATTCACCTTTTAAATATTCACCAGTTTTCTTTGATAACTCTACATCTTCATTTAATAATTCTAATTCGATTTCATTTTTACCAAGTTCTTTTTTACCAGCTTCCCAATATTTTTTCGCTTCTTTCGCGTTTGGTTTTACAATATCCCCGTTTACAGCACGGAAATCTTTTTTATCTGGTCCTTTAATAAAGTTATCAGGAATTAATCCTGTCGCTGGCTTAGAACCGTTATTTAATAATGTATCCACGAATGGCTTACGGTCAAAAGCAAGTGAAATTGCTTTACGAATATTTTTATTTGCTAAAGCTGGATCTTTTTGATTTAAACGAAGGAAGAACACAGATGTATCTTCTACTGTTTGGAAATCTGGTTTTCCTTTATATTTATCAATAAACTCCGCTAATAACGACGCTCGATCAATTGCATTTGTTTCATATAAGTTAATTGGCGTAGATGTATCTTTTACAATATTAAAGTTTACTTCCTCAATCTTCACTTCTTTATTGTCCCAATATGACGCGCTCTTTGTCATTTTAAAGCTACGTTCATGTTGCCAATCACTTAATGTAAATGGTCCGTTATAAAGCGTTGTATTCGCTTCCAAACCAAACTTCGTACCTTGCTCTTTCACAAACTTTTCATTCACAGGATAGAAGATTGGATATACCATTAAATCTACAAGGTATGGAATGGTATTATCTAATTCCACTTCTAATGTATAATCATCAATCGCCTTTACCCCTAATTGATCCGGACTCATCTCTTTTTTATTAATTTTCTCTGCATTTTTTATATCATACATAATGTACGCTGATTTCGCAGCTGTATCTGGGTTAATCGCTCTTTGCCATGCGTATACGAAATCTTTTGCCGTCACAGGCTCACCATTTGACCATTTTGCGTCTTCACGTAATTTAAATGTATATTTTTTACCATCTTCTGATTTTTTGAATTCCTTCGCTACACCAGGAACTAGCTTATCATCTTTTCCTAAACTGTATAAGCCTTCCATCGTATTAGTCATTACTCTTGAAGAAACTGCATCAGCTGATAATGCTGGATCCATCGTTGGTATTTCTTGCGTTTCAATTAAGTTAATAACTTGCTTTGCGCCGCTTTTCCCGCTATCCCCTTTTGCGTTCGCTTGCGGTTCATCTTTTTGATAGCTACATGCCCCTAACATCATGCTCATCGCTACTGTTGATGCTACAAAAACTGGTATCTTTTTTTTCATACTTCCACCCTCCAAAAAAAATGTTAACCCTTTCATTTTCAAACAGAAAGAAATATATATATGTTCTAATAATTCATATTATACACACAAATATATTTTTTGTATATTTATATTTCTATTTTATTAAAATTTTCCGTTTTAAAATATATCTTTGTAAACGTTTTATATTACCGATAATCCTTACTAAAGTACTGAAAATAATTATTTTTATATTTTTCTAAATTATCAGATAAAAACAATTTTATATTTTATAATACTTTATGCATAATTATCCCACCCTTTTTAACATAAAATAGCAGACCCTTCATATTAAAAATATGTAGGCTAAAATGAGTGCAAAGGTTAAGAAAGTATGTTACGATACATTTTGCTAAAAATAGATATCGGTAAAGAGGGGACGGACATGACAGCAATTCAGGCAAAAAATGGACCGACAGAGAAATTAAGTTTATTCTTATTAACATGGCCTATTTTTCTAGAAGTTTTTCTTTTTATGTTAATGGGGATCGCTGATACTTTCATGTTAAGTGCATTATCAGACGATGCTGTATCTGGGGTTGGTGCAGCGAATCAATATCTTCATATTGCGATTTTGGTATTAGAAGTCATCGGGAACGGCGCTGCTATCGTTGTATCTCAATACCTCGGTTCCAAACGCTTTATGGAAGCATCTAAAATATCAGCATTAGCCGTCACATTAAATTTAATAGTTGGGCTCGTTATAAGTGCTGGTTTTCTTTTATTTTCGAAACATATGATGCTCGCAATGAACTTACAAGGCGATGTACTAACGTATGCGCAAAACTACTTATCTATCGTCGGAGGAGCCATCTTCCTACAAGCTATTATTAACTCATTAGCCGCAATTATCCGTGTACACGGTTTTACAAAGCAAGCGATGTTTATTTCACTCGGAATGAATATGATTCATATCGCTGGAAACTACGTACTCATTTTCGGGAAATTTGGTTTCCCTGAGCTCGGTGTACAAGGGGCTGCAATTTCTTCTGCTATCAGTCGATTGATCGCACTTATTGTTTTCTTCTGGTTACTATACCGCGTTATGGAATATCGTGTAAAATTACAATATTACTTCACTTTATCCAAAGAATACATTGGGAAAATTTTAAAAATTGGCATTCCATCTGCATTTGAACAAGTGATGTATCAAGCTTGTCAAATCGTCTTCCTTTATTACGCAACGTACTTAGGAACGGAATCATTAGCTGCTAGACAATACGCTACTAACATTTCCATGTTCACTTATTTATTTGCAATTGCAATTGGTATGGGAACAGCCATTATTATCGGCCGCCTCGTTGGTGGTGGCGAAAAGGATGAAGCATACGAACGCTTGTGGAAAAGTGTAAAATGGGCAATTGGTGTAACTTTATGTATGGTCGCTCTCGTTATTACATTCCGTACACAATTAATGGGACTGTTTACAGATAATCCGCACATTATCGGGTTAGGCGCAAGTGTTCTTTTACTAAGTGTACTACTTGAAACGGGACGCACGATGAACATCGTCATCATTAATTCGCTTCGTGCAGCTGGTGATGCAAAATATCCTGTTTTAATCGGTGCATTTTCTATGGTGTTAATGAGTTTACCACTAGGTTACTTTTTTGCCTTTCATTTAGATATGGGGCTCGTTGGTATTTGGCTAGCGATCGCCATCGACGAATGGACACGTGCCATAATTATGTTCTTCCGCTGGAAAAGTAGAGCGTGGGAACGTTATGCACTTGTTAAACCCGAGGAGCAAGAAGAGAATATTTCTGTTCAAGTTCAGTAATTTTGCATATGGATATCACTAATGGTACATGAGATTTATCCTAGCGATTTTTTAAATATATCAACTGACCGACAAATGTATAAAATTCTTTTATATAGTTGAAGTGACCCCCGAAAGTTAGACAGGTCGTTTCATTAGGCAGCCTCTAGGGTATGAGCCCAGTATTGTACTGGGCTCATACCCTTTAATTTTGCCTTAATTCTTTTATGATTATAGTATTCTATATACTTTGCTAACTCTTGTTTGAAATGTGTTATACTTTCAAATTCTTTTCGATACA
>NZ_KZ268526.1:0-25519 GCF_002218325.1 Bacillus sp. M13(2017)
TATAATCATTATAGATATCAATGGAATTTAAAAAAGATGACTCCTGTTGGATACAGAAATCATCTTCTTGATGTTGCCTAACTTTTTTCAAAATGTCCTTTACAAAGGGTACAGATTAAAAAGTACAGCTACCTTTTTTTACAAAATCATTCGTATACAAGAGCAACCTTAGCGTAAACTTGCGCTTAATGGTACTTGAGAATAAACTGTGAAATTGTCACTATAAGTACCATGTTTAGAAAATGTGGAAGAAATAGAACTGTTCCAACTCGTGTAGATAGATCCAGATGTATCTGCTCTTAGATGTACGTTTGAAAAGCTAGCTTGGCTAAAAGAATTACGTCCAGTATCTTCAACGCCCTGAACCATTTTTACTGGTTCGTATTGAGAAAATGAGCCATATACAGGCTGATTTGTATATCTAGGGATTCCATTTACATACATAGTAACCGTACCATTGCCGTTATTAATTATTTTAAGGTTTACTCGATCACCATCTTTAATTGATGTATCATATTGTGTTTTCCAATACTTATTGTTTTGACCTGATTCATTATATCCTGAATTAAGAAATACTTTATATCCACTTGGTGTTTTTGAAATACCACCTTCAACTTTAGATGCTCCAATACCTAAATACCAATTCACATATCCATCCTTAACAACAACTGATTTTGGTAGGTTTATATCAGCTGCAATTCCAGTATAATTACTATTTGTAACACTTTTTACAGCACCTTCTGTAGCTGCAAAACTTGTAGTTGAAAACATTGATAGAGAAATTAGAAGTGAACCGACTAGATACATCATTTTTTTCTTACTTTTCCTTAATACTTGATTCATTTTTAAATCCCCTTTATTTTTAATTATTAAATTGTATTAAAAGTTGGCCAACTAACTAAGACTTACAAACCAAAGATACATTAGGTTTAATTAAATGTATATATTTTCCTGTCATAAGTCATTGAAATGTCAAATAAATTAGATGTTTCATATTTATCAATATAGGGAGAGTTGACAGCATGAAGTGTTATGTCTATTTAAAATTATGAAGGTTTTGTTAAAAATAAGATTAAAGCTTATAAATTTGTTGGGTATAATGTGTATTACGATTTATTTAGGAGAGATAAATATGAATGGAATACCAGGGGTTTTTCAAAAGATATATTTGAAATTCTGAGAAATAAAATAAAAACAAATGAAATAAATGAATTGCTTGTGTTAAGGAATTTATTGGAATAGTTAGTAGGTAAAGGGGAATATATGATTTAAAAGGCGTGGAATTCTCATATAAAAAGAAGAAAGGTGGGCAGTTATGGAAAAGACAAGATCAAAGTTAAATAATGCAACTATTGAAGGGGGTATAGAGACATTAAAAGATGAAAATGAATGTTTACGTATGGAAATCGATTATTTAAAAAAGTTAAAGGCCTTACTTCAAAAAGAGAAGAAATTACAGAATAAGACTAAGTGGAAGTTTTAGTCTATCATTCTACGTACAATTATAGTAACGTGAATAGTCTGAAACAAATTTGTTTCGGACTAAGGGTTCAATATTCTATCCAGTGTATTCAACATTTTTATAACCGAGAAAAATGTATTACATTAATTAATAGATACTTCTACAGAGACACTAGGAATTGTTGGTGCTGGTGTATCTCCACCATTAGAAGAAGATTGTTGAGGTGCATGTAAACTATTCGTGCTATATGCTAATGCACTTATTACTACCATTTTTTTCATTAATAATAAGAATATAATGAATATTTAAAGTTTCCTTATTCTGTTGATATAGTCAATTTGTTTTAAAACAGACCGTCTGTAATAGGCGGTCTGTTGTTTGTTATGGTTGGCGACTGCTATTCTTTTACTCATCTCATCTCATATTATATTTAGTTTAAGAATTGAGAATAGAAGAATAGGATTAGAAAAATTAATGTTTTGCCAAATAATTTATTAAATATACTTAAAGGGATAAACAGTTCTCCTATTGTAAGGCTGTTGAGTTTATTCTTCTTTGGTCTTTTTATCAATTCTTTAAATGTTTGAAAGTTTATTTTATTAACGAAAGACCAATTTGGCATAGCTTTTGTATCTGAATCTATTTTGAAAATGATATGAATACTATGTGTATGAAAGTTACCTATACTTAAAATAAGCATAAATCCTAAAATAATGAACCAAGTCATTTTTTAGCAACTCCTTTCAGTATTTAATATTAAGATATTAATAACGTTAAGGAAGTGTGCTATTGTCCATGAAAAATATTGAGAAATTGTTGAGGAAACGTTGAGACTGTTGCAATGCAATCGATCGTAGGATAGTTAACTATGCTTGTCCTGTTATATTTGTTAAAAAAGGAAAGAGAACAGTTGCGTAGACTGTTCTCTTAAGGAGCGGAAGTGCTGAACATAAGTGCTGAACATTTTTCAATGACAATGATTCAAGCCTTCCAATTATAGTGTGTACAAATAATTACAATTCATACAAAGAGGCAGGTGTAAATTATTCATACATTAAAATTACTTTATTATAGATTGAGTGTATTACAAAGTACAAAGAGCACTTTTCAAAAGTGCTCTTTGTAAGGCGTACATTAAGGACTTGAAAGAGGCATCATTGTCAATTCGAAAGGAGATATCTATATACAACATATGAAGATGATTTGAAAGGGTGACGATAAAAACAAAAAGACCAGTAAGGGTGTACCGATTGCTCAGATTCAAGAAATTGGAGAGGGGGATTTATATTGTTAGGGAATTTTTTGAATGCTATTCCATTATGATAAACTATGCAGATGAATAATAAGAGTGAAGTTGTAAATTTATCATCTATAGTGTAATCTTCACCATTTGAAATAGGAACTCTTAAAATGTTATCCTGAGAAACTAGATGCGATCAATCATGTTGATAATCAAGTGCTTCGTCCTTTGTAGAACCTGGGGAGGCATATGCCGCTGTAATTCTTCAGTAAACGTAAGCATTTAAGGATTCATAAAGAAATGCTATCCCTTCCTATAATTCTACAGAAAGGATAACGTTTTTTGCTTTATGGGTCGTATAAAACTTTAGCTTGATAGCGCTGTGATAATGCCCCGTTTAAACAAATTTCCCTTTTCCATACTGATAATGCCCCTTTTTTAGAGTCATCCTATCAGCATGTCGAAGATTAGGAGATTACTTGCAAGAGTCTTGGAATTATTGCAACCGTGCTGTGTTATAATTCTAAAGTACTGACATTTCATGTAGGACTTATAGATGTCGGTTTGACATATGAAATGTAAAATCAATCCGTCATTTTGAAGGTTCAGGCTACCAATATTTAAACTATTATTCGAACTAAAAGAAGTACAAGGAGGAAGGTATATCTATTAAGATAATGTGATATACCAAATTAGAAATGAACATTAAATTTAATAAAAAAGTAGTAGCATTCACGGCAGGATTAACGGTATTATCTTCACCATTGGTATCGTTTGCAGAGGAACAACAATCAGTAAACAATAAGCAACCTACAAAAGTTCAGGAACAAAGTAAAACAACATCAGATGAACAAGCTTTAAAAAGTATTGAAGCTAGTTTTGAAGGGGTAGATGGACGTGGTGGAGGTACTGTCGACAAGAAAAAAACAGACAGTCTTCAACGTTCAGAAGGTATTCATGAAGAAACAGGTACATTAACTGTTCCTAACAATTCAAACAGAACAAAACGTAGTCTATCTCCCATATCACCTAGCACCTCTAGTACAATAAACGGTGTTCCATTCACTGAATGGATTGTTCCAGCAGGTAACGATAATATTCGTCCTCAAAACTACATGAGTCCAAAGTATATTACAATTCATGAGACTGATAATACAAGTGTAGGAGCAGGTGCTAGAAACCACGCTCAATACCTATATAACCAAGCAGTAGGGAACACAGACCGAGCTGCATCGTGGCATTTTACAGTAGACGATAAAGAGATTTATCAACATCTACCATTAAACGAGAACGGATGGCACGCAGGAGACGGTGATGGTCCAGGTAATAGAGAATCTATTGCAATTGAAATCGCAGTTAACAGTGACGGAAACTACAGTAAAGCGGTAGATAACGCTAAGAAACTTGTAGCTTATTTAATGAAAGAAACTGGTGTACCGTTAAATAACATTGTAAAACACCAAAAATGGAGCGGTAAAATCTGCCCTGCTAACATGATTAATAATGGGCAATGGGATGTATTCGTAAATAGCGTTGAGGGGTATTATAATGATCTTTATCAACCAAAAGATGACATTACAGGAGGTTGGTATGAAGAAGCTATTCGAGAGTTAAATAGAAGGGGTATTATGATAGGGGAAGGAAACGGAGTTTTCGCACCCAATAGAGCGATAACAAGAGCCGAATTTGCTCAATTAATCTCTAACTCTCTAAACCTGCCAGCTGGAGATGCTTCATTTAAAGACCTAAACGATGCAAATTCAACTTTACGAGATGGTATTAAACGTACTGCAAGTGCAGGTATCATTCAAGGTAGAGGAGATGGTTATTTTGACCCAAACACACCTATTACAAGAGAAGAATCAGCAATTATTGTAAACAAGGCTTTACAGTATAAAGGTATATGGGGACCAGTTGTAAACCTACCATTCTCAGACAAAGACCAAATTAGCTATAAAGAAGATGTACAAAGATTGTATGGCTTAGGTATTGTCAAAGGTAAGGGTGAAAATCAATACGACCCTAAAGGAACAACAACTCGTGGTGAAACAGCAACATTCATTCTAAATATGCTACAAGTAATTGAAAATGGTAGTGTTGAAAAGGTAGTTGGAACAGCTCAAATTAATGGTATTGGGGTAAATGTTCGAAGTGGGTCAGGTACAAACTATTCTATTGTTAGAAAGACAAGTAAAGGCGAAAAAGTTACAGTATATGAAGAAAAGAATGGTTGGCTAAGAATTGGAACAGGTCAGTGGATTTATTATGACTCTAGTTATATCGACTATAACAGATTATAAAAAACTAAATACTTAAAAGAACAGGTCATATTTGGATATATAACTTACTCTCAGGTTGTGAAGAAGACTTTCTCCACAACCTGTTTTTGTGCCTGGCCCCTCTATTACCTATCAATACTGATGAAAAGAGGAGAAGGAGAGATTCATTATGGTGCTGGAATTGGGAAATCATCGTAATTAGCGTGTATGCAATTAAAGGCTAATGTTTTTGTGATAATTAAGTGGAGGTCACTATACGTACCTATTCAGCTCATATTTTGAAATAACTTAAAACGAAAAAATGAACTGTATTGTTACAAGTTAGCACAAAATTTCGTTCTGAGGGTACTATAAAACCTTCGCTTGATAGTAAAGAGATAACATTAACTTTGTTGTCCAGAATTGATTGTGCTAGATGTGGGTAGATTCGAAATTTATAGGCTTTATTAATCATCACTTGATTCATCTTCATTTTGGTATGTGTCTTCTTGGTTAAAATCATAAAAAATGCAAAAAGAACTTGTAGGCATCACTACAAGTTCTTTTTTAGATAATATAAAAAGGTGAAACAAACTATCTCATTACTCGTAACAGGGAAACTATCTTACTTAAGGCTTGGTTTCATTATATAACAAATATCAACATGTAGCATTTTAATGCGTGAAAATTATGTGAATTCGCAAATGAAATTTCATCTCTATTCCTTAAAAATTCCACTTATTCGTTTTTTAACTCCTTTAACTCAACGTTGAATAGATTAACAATATTTGCTAAAATAATATTATTAAAATGTAATATACAGTAATTTGTATGATGGAAATTAAAAAATTTACATATCATTAATTGAACGCTTAGCCGCTGATTACTGGAGTAAGGTAAATAACGAATTACATTTAATATACAATTCGTTCTGTAGCATAAGATACGTAATTAAGACATTTGATAGAAATAGAGTGCGAATAATGAGAAAGATGCTGACTTGTGGGTTACACTAATCAACTTGAAATGTTATGGGGGTGTATAAGTACTACAGCCAAAAAGTGATCTGCAATGAATATCGAAGAGGCTTACGCAAAGTTATATGAGAGTCTATGTGCGAAGGGAAAGGATAACGTTTATAGGAGGAAGCATAAGGGGGCAATTTAATATATGTAACGGGGGAATAATATTATGAAATTTAATACGAAATTATTAAAGAAATTACTTTTATTAAGTGCAACGTCTGTATCAATTTTCAGTGCCTGCTCTGTAAAGGAAGATGGGGGTTACGATCCTTATAAGAAACAAGACTCTATAGAAGTCGCAAAGGTCGAAGAGGAAAAGTCTAATCCACCTAAGGTTGAAGAGAAGAAGTCCAATCCGCCTAAGGTCAAAGAGGGTACAGAAGAACCTAAGAAGAAAAAAAAGGTACAACAAGTGGAGGAATCTAAGAATAAAGATGAGGAAACCAATGACAAATATCCGCATTATAAAGATGTACATGAAGACGGATCAACAGTATCACTAGAACAGTATAATCGAATCAAGGTTGGAATGTCTGCGGACAAAGTCATAGAGATAGCAGGAAAGCCTGGATCCAGTGAGACAACGAAATTGTTCTCTATCTACATATATTTAGGTCACGGTGGACACGGTTCGATGACTATAAAGTTTGATTCTAATAGAAATGTAACGAACAAAGAACAAGATGGTCTTAGCAATACTGCAGTTAAAGATGAGAAGGCTAGCAAAGAACATGAAGACCCTAATCCTGAATCTGTTAAGAAATCTAGTGCTATTATTCCAAACGATTTTTGCGGACATGGACATGACGAAACGAAGGAGCTAGCGCACGACTGTGAAAAAATTACTGATAAAAAGGCATATAGAAGATATCAACTACAACAAAAGAGAGAAGAGCGAAAAAGACAAATTAGGGGCGAAGAACAGGAATTAATTGATTACGATCAGGGGGATGAAGCTTACAAGGAGCAGCATCGTATATACGAAGAAATACAACGTAGAACAGAAGAAAGGGAATCGATTGACTACGATTACGATCAAGTTAGAGCTGTCAACAAAGAAAGGCAGCGTATGTACGAAGAAATACAAGAGTGAGATGAAGAAAAAGAGAGTAAAGTGGAAACTAAAAAAGCTAAATGGTACGAGGAGTACATTTTATAGGTAGAAATTTAAATTATTGAAAAACCAAAATATAGAAGGGAAAATAAAAGACGCTAGTTGGCGTCTTTTATTTATCGTTATTAATGAAAATTCACTGAGGATTTCTATTAATATTACAATATCTGGTTTTGGGATTAACTTATTAGAAAATGCTATTGATTTTATAACATTTGATAAATAACTAAAGATAATAAAAAAAATTCTTGATACCAAAATCTAAATTGTATAATATATGGGTATATTGTTATTTGTTGAATTCCGTTTATTCCCACGCCTTATGTGTTGTGGTTGAGTTGCAGAAGCAAGTGGTGTTCTTGTTTCAATTGTGAAAGGGCTTCTTTGAGCCGATTAGTGCATATATAGCTTATTTTGTTATGCACATTTTTAATCGACTTGAAGAAGCCCTTTTTATGTTGTTTTCAAGTTGCAGGTGGGGTTATTTATGATTCATAACATAAAAAACAAAATAAAATAATGTTTGAATAGTATTAGTTGAACTAAAAGAGTAATCTAAAGAGCCGGATGATATATTGATTGATATAGATAAGTTATTAGAGAGTACGAATGAAGAACTACGATGTAAATTATGTGATGGTAGTTTATACAGGGGAAAAGGAAGAACTAAGTGATATGAATACTTGGATCTTCCTTTTTTATTGCAATTAGAAATCTGGTAAGAAAAATTATGCGTATAGACAATAGTTTAGTGACAGAACTTTATTCAAAATTAACAAGTAGAAGGAAAATGAAAAAATAGATTCAAAGATGAATAGTTTGAGTACGGTTAATTTACAAAATAGAGAGTAAAAAACCATGTTTACAATGGTATTTATTGGTCTGTTTTGATATGTACCTCTGATAGTTTGTAATTCTAGAAAAAAGAAAGAAAAAAATGCATGAATATATAGAAAATTTGAAGGGAATCTGCTTAATTTCTATACATTAGTTGAATGGAATGATAGATAACTAGGGCGTATATAAAATCTATTTCCTAGTTGTATTTTCTTAGTTGAACTACTCACCACTTAACGTCCTAACGGACTGTTTAAAGTGGGAGATTCCTGCGAACACCGATGTATCCACCAGTTATCTTAGCAGGCTCTACCCGCAGTCCCTACGGTGAGAACATAAGTATCTTGTACGCTGACTCACCACACTACCTACTTTAGCTTGGTTTTCGCAATTTTGAGAAGCGTGGGGAGATAGAACGTTGAAGGTTTTACGGTTGCAACGTTTTTCTGCAACCAACCTCATATCTTCAGTTTTCGAAGAGCAATCTTTACAAGTAAATGATAGCAAATATGTTGGCTTATACCAACCGACATTCATCTCCCACCTAAAATTGGTGTTTCACACCTTCACATTTTTGAGGAAGGGGTCTTCTGTCGGAAAACGATAAATAGCATGAAATACAGTATGTTCTCACTCATTTGTTTAAGGATAAAATAGCTTTTTATTTTTATACAAATGAGTGAAACAGAACGATTCACCATATAAGAATATTCGACTATAATGAAAAATTTTACGTCATTGTAATATTAAGATATTTTAAGATTAAAGTGATTATTAGTCATAAAATATGAGTTTCGAGACCTCAGCAAATATTGCAATGCTTTATATACATGAGATTGTAAAACATTATTTTATTAAAATTACTGGAGGCTGATGAAATATGATAATAGATCATATAAGCAACAATGTAGTAAAAAAATTGGAACAGACGGTGCGCTATGAAAAGAAACAGGTACAGGTATTACGTGTAAGTAAAAGTAGTTCTAACATGCACGCTTACATGATTTTCCCAGAATTCTCAGAGGTTAAAATTTTTAATACTGATTTAGATGAATATATAGAAAATTTATCAATAAGTCTGAAATATGTCATTGATCGCAAGTTAAGTCTACAAGAAATTGAAAAACAAAATCATTCTTTCATTATGACATGCGCAGTCGAGGAAGATGGTGTTATAGATGATGAAACTATTCATTTTAATACGACATATGTTAAGCCACCAACACTTGCGAGCAAAGTATTTAAGCTAGTTTGTGGTTTAGGAAATCGTTTGAATAGCTTAAAAGAGTTACATATAACAGTATTAAATAATAATATTAATCGAATTGAAATTGAGTTTTACAATGAAAATGAAACATATGTAGCAGTAGAAAAAGAAGAAATTGCAAATGCGATTATGGGAGCATATACAAAAGCGAATATTTATTATTCAGCAGATCTGCGTTACGTTGCGGAAGGAAATGAAATCAAATTAAAGAGCGTTAAGCCTAAATTAGCGGGTGATGTGTTGTGAAGCGAGAAAAAAGGATGATTGGGGTTTTATGTACATTTGTTTTTATGATTGTAGTACTGATACCTTTACATACAGCTCATGCATCTGTAAAAGTGGATTTTAATGAATTAAAAGGAAATGATGTTTCGTCATCTTTTAAAGAAGGATTAAATAATCGAGAAAAAGCGACAGGAAAAGACGATTCATTTGGGTCATCAATCATACAAAAAATTGAGGGTATGTATGCACCAGCTTTTAAAGTAGGAGTAAATATTTTTTCTATCTCTTTCATATTAGGTGTTATCGTTATGGTTATGGCGTTAATTACAAAGAATGGTCAATGGATGAAGTGGGCAACTGGGAGTATGATTTTCTCTTTCGTTAGCATGATGGCGATGAGATTAAGTGTATACTTCTTATTTAGTTCGGATGTATTTTCGTTTATGAACATTTTTACGGATTTTTTAAACCTGTTTAAATCAACAGCACTTATTTTCACACCCTTTATGTTAATTGCAGGTATTCGTTTAAGAAAAATTCATGAGAGTACGAAACAGCCGGAGTATTACCGTTGGTCCAATCGAGTCATAACGGGATCTTGTTTACTGTGTATGTTAGCCGTACTCGCTCCATGGCTATTTGCGAATATGTAAAGAAGTATATATAGATGCAAAAGGTACTGAATGTTCATTCAGTACCTTTTAACTACCCATCTCATTTTTTCTTTCGTATTCTGCAAATATTTCCTCTGGTATAGGAAGGGAATATGCTACTTAGGCACACTGTTATATATATAATTTTGTTCATCTTTGGTTTAAACAGTAAGAGTTTCATGCTCCTCATTATTGAGGATAATTCATTCGATTTTTATTTGTTTTTTTGCAAATAAATTCTATTATTTAATAGAGATTATGTATCGGTAATCTTTCGATATACAGACAACTACGCTTTGACAGCTAGAAAATGATTGCCATTTGTAGAATGAACAGAACTTATAGTAGAGCTGGTATGCCTGCAAAACAGACGAGAAAGATAGAAACTAAAATAATATTTAAATTAGAAAACTATTCCTCGTATTTAAAAATAACTTAATTTATTTTGAAAGGAGTGTTTGTTTTGAAAAGAAATCGAGAATATACCGCTTTACGTAATTCTATCTTGATAGGTTGGCTCCTCACAATTATTGTTATGGGCTTATCTATCTATTTTTCTTCTATTGTATATTTACTAATTGGTTGTTTCATTTTGTCATTGAAATATGGATTAATGGGCACTATAAAGAATGTAGAAAAGCGTTTGCCAACCTGGGCTAATTTTGGAGTGATTGAAAAGCCAGTGAATCGGAGGGTGACAAGACCGTTTCAATTTCGGGGCGGACTCCTTGTTTCATTAGCATTAGGATTCATAGAGATGGTGATAAAAGGTTTATGTATCTCATATTATATTTTAGGATTAGAAACCCATGTATATCGTTTAATGCATAGAAACACAAGAATGTGAAAAGGGGACTTATAATATGAAAGTATTAATATTTGAATTAATTCTAATTGTGCTTCTAATACCGATAAACATTAGGGTAAAAAAACATGCTCCAAAATGGAAAGGGAAAGCTGGAGAAAAGATGGTAAAACGTATATTAAGAAAATTAGATCATGAAAGGTATTGGGTGTTACATGATGTGACGGTTCATACAGAGTATGGTGATACAACTCAAATTGACCATATTGTTATCGCAGAAACAGGTATATTTGTTATAGAGACGAAGAACTACGAGGGCTGGATCTATGGAAGTGAAAAGGCAGCAAGATGGACACAAGGTATTTTTAGAAAGAAACACTCTTTTCAAAATCCATTTAGACAAAACTATAAGCACATGAAAACAATTGAATGGGTGATGGAACAACAGCTGCCGTGTATTTCTATTGCAGCGTTTCATCCAAAATGCAGCCTAAAAAGAGTAAATGTTCATTCTAAAGATAAACATGTCCTATATTATAACGATCTAAAAAAATGTATCGAATCCTATATTGATGTGAAATTAACAAAAGACGAGGTTGAGCATATTTACCAGACTATTTTGCAAGCAAATATTACTGATAAGGATACTGAAAATAAACATGTGAAGTATTTACAGAATAAGTTCGCTAAACAATAAGAAACGGAGAAAGGAACAATGTTATATATAATAGGATTTTTGGTAATCATCGTAGTAGTTATTCGTCTTAACGTGAAGTATTACCAGTTAAAAGGTAACCCAAAAGATTTTGTGATGAAAAAGAAGGATTAAGGATTTATTTTAGAAATAGAGGTAATAGAATACATATATTATTTTAGCCATCACCAAAGGTCATAAGAACCGTTTTAAGATTGATAAATACATTACTATATTTTATCAATAAATTTAAGTGATAAAATAATTAAAAATAAACAGGAGGTTTAGTTGTGAAAGAAGTGTTAGATGTAGAAACGTATTTAAAGAAAATGAAGAATCAGAAAATAAATTATGATAAAGTATTAAGAAAAATGATTAATGATTGGGAAGCAAGGAACGAAAGACCAAAAGTGTTACTTCATTCATGCTGTGCTCCTTGTAGTACTGCTTCATTGGAATTTCTTGCAGAACATGCAGAGATTACGATTTTTTTCTCGAATTCGAATATTCATCCGAAAAGTGAGTATATGCGACGCTCTAATGAACAAAAGATTTTTGTAGAAAAGTTCAATGATCGTACTGGGCACACAGTAGGATTTCTTGAGGATGACTACCGTTCAAATGTGTTTTTTAAAATGGTAAAAGAAGAAGGTTTGGCAGAAGAGCCAGAAGGTGGACTTCGTTGTTCAGCTTGTTTTGATATGAGATTGGATCGTTCAGCTGAGGTAGCACAAGAAAAAGGTTTTGATTACTTCGGGAGTGCTATTACTCTTTCTAAAAATAAAAATAGTCAATTAATAAATGAACTTGGAATCGGTGTGCAAAAAAATTATGATTCTCGTTATTTACCAAGTGATTTCAAGAAAAGTAATGGATATCAACGTTCAATTGAAATGTGTAATGAATATGATGTTTTCCGTCAGTGTTATTGTGGATGTTCATTTGCAGCAGAGAAACAAGGTATAGATTTACGAGCGGTGAACAAAGATGCAATACATTATTTGAAAGAAAATAATCTTAGTTTAAAAAAAGAGATTTAATGGAGAGAAATTCGATGTAAGAATAACCTATGATTTACAAACGAAACGCATTATGGTTCTAAATGATAAACGTAAAAAGCTAAAATAGTTCTGGAATAACTCCTTACTGGTTAAAGTTCTAGAGAAGAAAAAACCAATAAGGAGTGTTTTCTTAATCTCGCATTGCCCCTGCCTCTCGGGAAGTCATTGCTCCTTGTCCTGCTCTTACATCATTTTGAATTTCTTGTTTCACTTTTTGTGCATCTGTTTCAGAAAAATCTGGTTTCATAACAGAACCAGGACTTTTTATAGATTTTTTACGATCTTGCATACAAACCCTCCTCGATTTAACATTTAACAATCTTATTATTTACAAAAATACACTCGGTATACTCCGAGTAGTATAATGTTTATTGAAGAAAAAATTGATTACTATAAGGTGATAGAGGAACATAGGGAATAACAATCTTGCATTAACATCTCTCTCAAAAGTTTAGAGAAATATCTGCCGGAAAAACGCCCTTCTCTCTGTGGAAATATAAAGGAAGAATAGTGTTTTTTTATTTTGGATACAATAGTCTAATTATGCAAATAACCACTTGTTAAGGTTATTAGTAAAAGTGGGATCCAAGAATGACTAAATAGGGCATCTAATAGATGGATATGGAAAAATTTAATTTAATATAATAAAAAACCTTTATTTAAGGCAATTAGACTTGCTTTAAATAAAAGTTCCATCAAAAAATCACTATCAATTGTTAGTTTAAAACCAAATTGCAGTGTATATATTTTATTGGGAAATCGCTTTATAGACATCAAGCAAACCATTACCATAAAAACTTTTATTAGTAGGGGTATCATTGTTAACTCCATTTTTATAAAGATATCTCACGGCCTTATCTGGATTTTTTTAAAAATTATTTTTATCAATAATTAATGCTAAAGCACCTGACACTTTTGGAGCGGCAAGTGAAACCCCTATAGAGAGAGCGTAGCCACCACCAGGGGCGGTAGTTAATATTAGTTCTTTTAACATTAACTTATTTTTTACCCACTGTTCTAAACCATATTGCTGAAATAATCTATTATCTCCTCCAGGTGCAGCAATATCTATAAAACTTTCACCATAATTTGAAAATAAGGAGAGTAATTTAGATGGACCAACAGATGAAACTGTTACTATATTAGGCAACTCAGCAGGAACATCTAATACTTCTCCAGTAAATGTTACCCCAGTATTTTCATTTTTTTTCCTAAAAAAATCATTCATTTCCTGCTTGTTAGTAACATCAAGAGCATCATTACCAGCCGCAGCAACTATAATACTTCCCTTTGATTTAGCATATTTAATGGCTTTTTTATAAGCTTTAATTTCGGATAATTCCTCACTAGATTCACCGTCTGAAGAAGATACTATACCATTGATGAGGTATTCGCCTAAACTTAAATTGATAACATCAACATTATCTTTCGCAGCTTCAACTATGGCTTTAATAACCCAAATAGCCTCACCTGCTCCATTACCAAACACTCTATACATTTTAATTCCAATACCAGGAGCAACCCCTTTCATAAAACCATTAGCTGCAACCTGTCCAGCAGTAAAAGTTCCATGTCCTCTTAGATCTATTAGGCGATTTAATTCACCTGTTTCTTGAGATTCTTGCTCTCTAAACCCACCTTTAGGCACTAAATTTTTAGATCCAGGTGAAATGTTATCTTTTAAATCAGGATGATTTATATCAATGCCTGAATCAATGATACCAACAGTTACATTTTTAGTTCCTGGATATAGTCTATAGCTATCACCATTATGGGTTACTTGTTGCATATCCCATTGATTCTCCCATATTTCATTTAAGGGTAGGGGGGAAGAGACATTGGTTGCTACTTCTCTTGAATTAAACGATTGTAATGACTTATTATATGAATCTATATTAGGATCCGAATGAACAATATTCATTGCTTTTTCGGTAGCTTTCACTTGTATAACACCAATCTCTGGGACAATATAGACTACTTGCATATCATATTTTTGAAACTTACTAGCTAGTTTTTGGAGATTTTGATAATTCTTCAACATTATAGTGTAATATTGAGATTTATCTTCAGCATGAACTGTAGTAATAGGTATGAAAGTTCCGGAAATCAAGTTAATTAACAGAAGGAATTTAATTATTTTTTTCATAAAATCACCCCTTGATATATTATGTATAATCCTTAGTTTACTAAATCGTTAATGAAAAGAGATGTTAAGAGAATTAGTGATTTGAAAACTTTATTCACTTTGATATCAATAAAATGTATTTTAGGAATAAGTTCATTAGAGGAGAGAATTAAATAAAAGGGAATGAGTAATTAAATATATAAAGTATTTAATTACTCATTCCTATGATTTCAAATTTAAATTATAAATCTTTTTTTGCATATACTCTCAGAGATATTATCATTGATATAAAACCAATAATAATTGAGATGAAACAAGGCATCCATGTTAGGACAGTTGGTGAGAATGGAAAAATACTTTTGAAATCAATATCACTTGATTGTAGTCCCCTTATAAGAGTAGGAGCAACAAAAGGTATTAAAAAAGCAGTTAAAAGTGATATGATTTTGGTTTTGTCATAACCAAATTTAAACTGAACAGGAAGTAGTACACCAAATAAAATACTTAGAGTTAAAAAAGTTATTCCAAGAGCGCTAGCGCTCAGGCTTTCTATACCTGATGGTGCAACAACTGAAATGATTATACGGATAATAGCTGCACAAATAAAAATTACCAAAAGAAAAAGGTACTTCGCTTTTACAAATGCGCTTCGTGTGTATGGGGTAGCACAAAGTAAAGCCGCTCCCTTGTACTGATCCTCAAATTTGGATACCGTTCCGAACAAAATATATTCCATCAAAATAACGGTTAAAAGAAAGCTAACAAGACCGCCATCGTTTAATTGTAATTGTGAAGAAAGATAAATAGGAGCTATGGCAGCAAAAACGAGTAAGATTAGAAAATATTTTTTGACTAACAAAAAGTCTTTCATCACTAGGTTAATTAACATGGATGTTCCCCCCAATATATGAAAGCATAATCTCCTCAATAGTTGGTCTTTCTATTACTACATCAGGCATGAGTCGACGTACATCATCTTTTTTATTAGTAATCCCTTCAAATCCATAGTGAGTTTGATGTAAATTTAAAAAAAGAGGTCTTGTTTGTTTATTAATTAAGCGGTTGTCGCCCTTTACCAATGCATGTGTGTCTATTAAAAAATCTTTTTCATCATTTACTAAAACTTTTCCATCATCAATTAAAATAATCATATCAGCAATTTTATCTAAATCAGATGTAATATGAGTGGAAAAAAATACGCTTTTCCCCGGCTCTTTCATGAAATCAAGGAGAATATCCATTAATTCACTCCGTACTAATGGATCCAAGCCACTTGTTGGTTCATCCATTATTAATAGATCTGCATGATGGGATAGGGCTAATGCAACTGCAAATTTCATTCGCATTCCTTTGGATAGAGTAGAGATTTTTTGTTCTAGATTTAAGTTAAACTTTTTAATATAATTTTGGAAAACTGTTTCATCCCATTCAGTGTAGGATGGAGCAATAACATTTTTCATTTCCTTTACTGTTAATTCATCATAAAAATAGCCCTCGTCTAGCACAATACCAATTTTGTTTTTAGACTTTCTTTCATGCTTATCCATATCTTTTCCTAGAAAATTAATTTTTCCAGAATCTTTTAAAATAAGACCCAAAATCGCTTTAATTGTAGTGGTCTTTCCAGAACCATTTGTACCGATAAATCCTGTTATACAGTCTGTATTAAGTGAAAAGGTAACATCTTTTAACGAAAAATTTCCGTAAGATTTATTTAAATTATTTACTTCTAACACAACATTCATTTTTCATTCTCCTCCTCTAAAATTAAATCTAAAATTGAATGGAGATCACCTGCATGAATACCTATACTACGAGCCATTTGACAAACTTCAGTAAGTTTAACTTCTACCATCCGGCGTTTGGACTCCATTAACAACTCTAAATTTGTAGGAGCTACATAGGTCCCTTTTCCAACCTTTGTAATAATAAAGCCTTCTGTTTCTAATTCTGCATAAACTCTTTTTGTAGTAAGTACACTTACATGTAAGTCGTTAGCAAGTGAGCGGATTGATGGTAATTGTTCACCCTCTTTTAATTCATTGTTAAATATGGATTCCTTAATTTGCTCCTTTATCTGTTGATATAAAGGCAGACTTGATACATTACTTAAGACTATTTTCATTAAACAACCTCTCTATCGATAAGTGTTATGTTATGTAATGCACACCATACACACCATACACAGTTAATATTATAAATTATAAAAAGCAGTTTAACAAGATATACTGCGATTAAATCACTTGAAAGTTAACTTAAATAACTTTTCATAAATAAAATTTTTAGTATCAGTTAATAAAGATATTTGTTATTTTAAATAAACCAAAAAGAAAGTTTTGTAAATATATGTCACAAAATATTAAAGAAACACACACAAAATGTTTAAAATTTTTTGATTGTTTTTAGAAAACATAGGGAGTTATACTTTAGTCGCACCACACAATACAGAAAAGGGGGTAGGTCAAATGGAAACACCAGTAGTACAACCAAGGGACTGGACTTGTTGGAGTTGTTTAGTATGTGCAGCATGTTCTGTGGAATTATTAAATTTAGTTACTGCGGCAACAGGGGCTAGTACTGCAAGCTAATATCCTTTCAGAAGTTTTTTGGTTAAAAGCACTAAGAGAATGAGAACTTTTGGTCAAATTAGACTTTCTAGGAGAAAAATAAATAATCAAAAAGGAGATGTTCTAAATGGAAACACCAGTAGTACAACCAAGGGATTGGACTTGTTGGAGTTGCTTAGTATGTGCAGCATGTTCTGTGGAATTATTAAATTTAGTTACTGCGGCAACAGGGGCTAGTACTGCAAGCTAATATCCTTTTAGAAGTTTTTTGGTTAAAGGTACTAAGAGAATGAGAACTTTTGGTCAAATGAATTTTCTAGAAGAAAAATAAATAACCAAAAAGGAGATGTTCTAAATGGAAACACCAGTAGTACAACCAAGGGATTGGACTTGTTGGAGTTGCTTAGTATGTGCAGCATGTTCTGTAGAGTTATTAAATCTAGTTACTGCGGCAACCGGAGCTAGTACTGCAAGTTAAAATTTTAAAATGTGAGAGTGTTTATGGTGAAATTAAATTAGGACTTATTCTAATGACAAACAGTTATGTTAAGAATAAGTCCTATAAATTTATCGAAAACGAGTATGGGATTTTTGTAATACATAAACTAAAAACAAATTTAAATTTTATAGGAGATGATTAAAGTGAATGGCTACTTATTTTGGAAAGAAAAGCTAGAAATAAGAAAATTCACATCAAATTATGAATCTATGTTGGTAGTTCATAAAAACCCAAACGAAAGCGCTCCCACACTCAAAAACGAAAATACATTTACGATAAATAAAACCGCCACTGAAATTATTGAGTTAATTGATGGTACTAAAACATATGGACAAGTTGTATCTTTCTTGTCTTTAAAATACAGTGAAGATCCAATAAGTATTGAAAAGAAACTAAATGCATTTTTGAATAATGTATCCAAAGTTTACAATATGAACATTGGTACGCAAGAAGAACCTATAAATGTACCAGTTAATTTAATTGAAGAACAGACTATATATCCAAAAGTGGCTTCAATTGAAATTACAAACAGATGTAATGTAAGATGTCGTCATTGCTATGGAGATTTTGGAGCAGTAAAGCCAAAAGTAATGAGCTTAGATCAAATAAAATCCTTATTAGATGACTTAAATAATATAGGAGTGAAATTAATTGAACTTACGGGCGGTGATATAACAGTACATCCAAATCTAAAAGAGATATTGTTATATGCACTTAACTTGGATTTTTCTCAAATAACACTGTTGACCAATGGTATAGCTCTTTCTGATAAAGTTATGGACATAATAATAAAAAATAAGTCGAAAACATTTGTGCAAATTGATATGCATAGCTTAGATGATAATTATTTGACTTGGTTCTTTAAAGTTCCTAATACACTTCATAAAATTAAAAATAACATAATGAAATTAGCCGAAAATGATGTTCGTTTGCGGATCGCCACAATAGTTACACATTTGAATGTGCACGAGGTAGAAGATATAGCTGAATGGGTACATAATTTAGGGATTGATAGTATTGGGGTATCTCCAGTAATACCAATGGGAAGAGCCTTAGGATGTAGTGATCTTTATTTAAATGAAGAGGATGTTAAAACATATGGTGAAGCATTGTTGAAAATAAATAAAAAATATCCTAAATTTGTTTCATTATATGAAGGTGCGCGCGCTGAGATTAGGAATTGTGGTGCAATAACATCACATATTGTGATTGCACCTGATGGTGAAATTAAAATGTGTACTATGCATAGTTTAGATGATTTGAAAAACAGTATAGGTAATGTTTTTAAACAGAATATTAAAGATATTTATGATGAAAAATTCAAATACATTAATGCATTTTTTAACTTACAAGCACCTCAAATGGACTCTGAGGAATGTAAAGAGTGTGAAAATAAACGTTTTTGTAGTACATGCTTCTTAAGAAGCTTTATAAAAGTACAAGAAATTGGCGAAAAATGTAAATGGTTTAAAAATCATGTCCCTGAAATAATTAAGGAGCCATTAATGGTAGGGCAAAATTAGTATGATTGGATGAGATGAATATTGTTAAGTTTCTGAGGATAAACCAATATAATTCCATGGATAATGCGTCGGGATAAGGTCTCAAGATATCTATGGAATTATATCAACCTCATTATATTGATTCGTAAATTAATATAATAAATAGACAAAGGAGGAGAAAGAGGGTGAATAAGAAGATAAATAAACAAGATGAAATTCAAATTTCTTATAAAGAGTTATTATTTTTATATCCGTATTTGAAAAATACAAAAACTTTGTTAGCTTTTGGTTTAATTGGGATGGTTATAGCTTCTTTGATTATCGCACCGATACCATATATTATTGGCTACATTATTGATAAAGTTATACTATTAAACAAAAGCTACGATCAATTATTAAAAACAACTCTTATACTCTTATTAATTTATTGTATTAACTATTTAATATCGATAGGTTATGAGTATTTATTTACTCGTGTACAACAAAATGTAGTTAATGAAATTCGATTATCTATGATAAGTAATATTATAGATGCGCCTCTTTCTTATATTAATCAGAAGGAGAAAGGTTACATTCTTAGCAGAATTGCTGAATCTGGTAATGTAAGTGCATTATTTTCTCCAAATCTATTAAGGGTTTTTTCAGGCATATTCGATTTTTTCTTTGCTTTATTTATAATGTTTAATTTAAGTGTTAAACTTACAGGTATCATAGTAATTATTATCCCAATATATTTTATAATATCCAAACATTCTTCTAAAATGATATCAAAAAGTACCACAAACGTATACGAGTCATCGGCAGTATTAAACGCAGAAATGTATGAAACCTTAAATGGAATAGAGGATATAAAATTATTAAACGGTAAAAATATACAAACCAATAAGATTAAGAGTAAATTAAATAATGTAATTAAAAGTGCGCTAAAACAAAGTTTACATTTTATTTTCTTTATGCAAAATTTAATAGTAACAAATAACTTTGTTACAGTAATAGTATTACTGGTATCAGGTATTTTAATTTTACAAAACCAGCTTACTATAGGGGTGTATACTTCATTTTCAATTTATATGGCTAAACTCCTTGCGACTACTCAAGCTTTAGGCAGCTTAGATATAACTCTAAAACCCGTGTGTATTAGTATTAAGAGAATTAAGGAGTTCTTCAATTTAGATGTTGAAAATACACTAGGTACAAATATAATGAAAGAACCAATTAATTCAATAGAATTTAAAGATGTTTGTTTTAAATATAATGAAAATAGTGATTTGATATTTGATCATTTAAACGTGCAAATTGAAAAGGGTGACAAGTTATTAATTGATGGTATAAATGGATCAGGAAAATCTACCTTTATAAAATTATTAACAGGTTTATATCAACCTGAAAGTGGAAAGATATTGATAAATAATATTGACTATAACTTAATACATAAAGAAAGTGTTAGAGATAGAATAGGTATAGTTTCACAAAATATATTTTTGTTTAAAGGAACTATATTAGATAACATATTATATGGACAAACAAATAAAACGAAAGAAGATGTAGTTAAGTTAATGAAAAGATATCATTTAACATCACATCTCAACAGATTTGAGAATGGATTAGATACTATAATTGTACAAGATGGTTCCGGTGTTTCAGGAGGTCAAGCACAATTTATAGCCTTTTTAAGGGCTATCCTCACACAAAGGGATATAATAATATTAGATGAAGCAGCATCTAATTTACATATTGATACAAGAAATCTTATGTATGAGATACTTCAAAATTACAATCTTTGTAATATATTAATTATGATTTCACATCAGCAAGATGGCTTGTATTTTCTCAATAAAACATTAGAACTTACACATGGTAATAAAAGAATTGCTGTAAATGGTAGTATGCTTTAATCATCATGCTTTCATAGAAGGGAGCATCCTAATTATGTCAAAAATGAAACTTATTAATTTTGATACATATAGAAATTCAATAGTTTTATTTGAGAACACTGGCGAGATTATATCAGTGTCAGCTCATTTTCAATTTTTTGAAGGAAGTGAAAGCTATATTCAAGGTTTTATTGATAATGAAGAAGTTATTCACTTTAAATCTAATAATCCTGGTCCAACTATTTCTATATATCGATTTACGCCTAAGAATATTACCAAATTAATTATATCAAGTGAAAATAGAACACATGGAATGGTCACATTGTATACTTCAGAAATATAGCTAACATCTAAATTTTTTAATAGTTAATACGATGAAGTCTTGGATTAAGATCGCTTGTATAACATTATTTGTTTTTAAATAGCAGCTATATAATCAAAACAAAGGAATCCTTTATTATAAGGTATTCCTTTGTTTTGATTATAATATTAAATTTATTATAGGGCTTCTTTACCCATCGGCATTTAACTAAAGCGAAATTGTAAACCTAAAATAAAATAACTTTACCCTTTCCTATAATTCTACAGAAAGAAAAGTGTATTTTTAAAAAAATGTATGTGATGTCACGAATAATTAAAAAGTTATTCAATAAAAAAGCTAACTGCCGCATTTAAACATATTGAAAGTAACTAATTTAGTTATATATCAATCAACCACGTCCAGCTTGGAAAGATGGATATAGCGACATACCACCATCAGCAAATAGTGTAATACCTGTTACATAGCTCGCTTGTGAAGAAGCAAGCCATGCTGCTACCGCTGCAATTTCTTTCGGTTCTCCGATATATCCCATAGGAACCATACTTTCAACATCGGCACGTTTTTCTGGATCCGCAAATTTTTCAGCATTAATCGGCGTATTCATAGCACCAGGCCCAATATTATTTACACGGATTCCTTTTGGTGCATATTCTAGTGCTAATGTTTCTGTCATTAGCTTAACACCACCTTTACTTGCTGCATAGTGTACAAATAATGGCCATGGAATTTGCTCGTGAACGCTTGACATATTAATAACACTACCTTTAATATCATGCTCAACAAAATATTTAATTGCTTCCCGGCTCCCTAAGAAAGCCCCTGTTAAATTCGTAGCAATTACCTTATTCCAATCACTTAATGGCATTTCATGTGAAGGTACTGAATTTTCAATACCCGCATTATTAATCATGACATCCAGTGTACCAAATTCTTTCACAGCAGATTGAACGAGATTGATAACATCTGATTCAACTGTTACATCTCCTTTTATTGCAATCGCTTCTCCACCTGCTTGTTTAACTACTTGTACTACTTCATTTGCTTCTGATTCGTTTGAATAGTAATTAATTACAACTTTGGCTTGTTCTTCTCCAAAACGAATTGCCATCGCTCTTCCTAATCCTGTGGATGCACCTGTAATAACAACAACTTTCCCTTTTAAATCTGTATACATAATTTTTTCCTCCTTTTTATCCTTTAGCAATTCCTAACATAATGCCAGCTGCAATAATGAAGATAATTCCAATGACAATCGCAATAAATTGTCGTTTTGTTTTCTTTTCACCTAATATAAAAATTCCACCTAAAGTTGAGATCACAATCCCCATTTGGGAAAGGGAAAAACTTGTTGCCACCCCTACACGCGGCTGGGAAATAAATAAAAACATATTTCCTGCTGCCCAAATTAAACCAGGAATAATATTGCGAATCGCATATTTATTAAATGGTTGATTCTTAAAGGTTAGTAGAATTCCACCTAACACCATACCAATGGCTTGTGGTAATAACGCTGACCATCCGTCTATACCGAATAGGCGGATAATTACCACATATACTAAGTAACCAAGAGTTGAAATTAATAACATCACAATCCCTTTTTTGAAATTTCCTGTTTGTTCATCGTTTTTCTCCTCTTTGCTTTGGAGAGATGTGAGAACGATTCCGATTATGATACAAAGAAGTGCCAGAACACCTAATACAACAGATGTTGTTGTTGACCATTCATGAAATACAATGACCCCAAATAAAGTAGTCGAAACTAATTGCATCCCTGTTGAAATAGGCATTGTTTTAGAAACCCCAATTAAATCAATACTTTTCAATTGATTGGCTTGTCCTAATGCCCAAAATAGGCCAGATATAATCCCGATAATTATCACCACGGGCGTCAAAACGGGTTTTATAAAAATATAAACACCGATAGAAAAAACTAAAGCGCCAAGGGTAGTCCCAAGTATTTGACTGTAAGGACCACCTCCTAGTTTAACGTTGAAGAGTACAATACTTCCCCAAAATAAGGCTGGTAAAATCGCTAATAAAATATCCATTTTTCTAACCTTCCTAAAACATATTTATTAAGTTGAATGCTTGTACGAGACAGTATCTTTGTGTCAAGGGAATTATTTTAGAATAAGAGAAGTTTTTCGTTTTTCTACCCGTAATATTTGTTTACCCAAAATAAAAGAAAAATAACATTATGTTGAAAAAGAAAATAACTAGCACGAAATAAAAAAGGTTATTAGAAAAGAATATGACCAATACAATTTCAAGTTTTGAAAATAGGAATAATGGAGAAAAACTTGATGCAAAATTAAGCTATGTTATACAAAAACAACGCATTATGTTTATACATGAGAAAAAGAAATAATATCGTAAAATCTTAAATTTCATATATAAAATTAATAAGAAGTGTGATATGATGAAAGTAACAAAATACTTCTAAAACTATCTTGCAAAAGGACACACCTACGCATACATATGCGATAGGTGTGTCCTTTTTTATTTGTTTTTAAGATTTCAAGACTCAAAAGGGGGATGTATATTGTGTACCAGTAATATAGCATCTACTAATGTTTCTTTTGAAAAATTGAAAAGTCAGGAAGAGAATGAAAAAAACATAGTGTCAATATGTCCGAATTGTAAGAAACGCTCATTTAGAGCACTTTATAATAATTATCCAAAATGGATAGAGTTTTGCCTATGTTGTAATTATCGAGAAGTAAATACAATAGAGAGTCCGTTTGTTTATTAGATGTAGCTATTTACGTATTTTGATTAGGAGGAAGAAATTCCGATATGAAAATATGAATTAAGGCTATTTGTATAACATCATTTGTATTTCAAATGACAGCATGTAGTAATTCGACGCAAACAAAAAATGATTCGAGACCTGCCCAAGCAGTACAAAACGGAATACAACAGCACGTAGAAGGGAAAGGTGTTGTTGATATTCCAGAGGATTATAAGGGGAAATTAAAAGACTTAGAGACCGTTAAAGGGGAGGTATTACATATAAAAGACGGAGATACAATAGACGTAAACGTAAAGGGGCAGAAACAGACGGTAAGGTTACTGTTATTAGATATCTCTGAGTCTGTATCTCAAAAAATTCCACCACAAAAGATGGGAAAAGAAGCATCTTCCTTTTTAAAGAAACAGCTAGAAGGGAAAAGTGTAATATTTGTTTATGATCGGGGATCAAAAGAAGACAAATACCATAGGAAATTGGCTTATGTATTTTGCGATGGAATACACATCTACGAATTAATGGTCAAGTCGGGTTATGGGATTATAGCCTATATTTCTAGACCTAATACTACATTTCTATCTGAAATGAAAGAAGCAGAAAACGAAGCAAAAGAATCAAAGGTTGGCGTATGGAGCATTAAAGGCTTTGTAGATGAAAAGAACTGGCATTATAACCGTAATGATGCAGATTAACACCCTAACCCATTGCAATACAAATATTTGTGCAAAATGGAGGTTTTTTGAATGAATGAAAACAAAAGAAATATGCTCTTATCCTTTATGATTTCAATTTTATTTATTTTCGCGAGTCTATTGCCAGTTAGTAATAATGAATATGTGTATGTTATCTCAAAAATTGGTGCTGCAGCTGGTGTAATAAATATTGTGATGATGAGCGTTTTCTTGTATTTTCAAAGCAAAAAAACGGGACATTTATTAAATTAGTAATTAAAGCTAAATAGTTTTCCTTACTCATATTCTTTTAAGTTTGGTAAGGAAAACCGAAAAGGAGTGTGAAAGGTGAGTCAAGTACCTGGATTTTTAAAGTTTGTTTTAGCGAAAGAAAGACGGTATGTATATTTAGTTGTAGCAGAAAAGAAATACAAAAAAGTACATACACACATTAATCTGTACCCTTTGTAAAGGACATTTTGAAAAAAGTTAGGCAACATCAAGAAGATGATTTCTGTATCCAACAGGAGTCATCTTTTTTAAATTCCATTGATATCTATAATGATTAT
>NZ_KZ268527.1:0-25285 GCF_002218325.1 Bacillus sp. M13(2017)
AATCATTATAGATATCAATGGAATTTAAAAAAGATGACTCCTGTTGGATACAGAAATCATCTTCTTGATGTTGCCTAACTTTTTTCAAAATGTCCTTTACAAAGGGTACAGATTATATTGAGAGCATGCTTTTTTTACTTATTTCACAGTATATGAACCTTGTTCAATCCAGCTATACATATACTTTTCATCTTCTGTTTCATGTGCTTGTTTGACAATACGAAGCGGACGGAATGTGTCTATCATAACAGCTAATTCAAGCGTCTCTTTCTTCCCTATACTTGCCTCCGTTTTCCCAGGATGCGGCCCATGGGGAATCCCGCTCGGATGAAGTGTAATAGAACCTTCTTCCACACCTTTGCGACTCATAAAGTTTCCTTCTACATAGTAAAGAACTTCATCACTATTAACATTACTATGATAATATGGTGCCGGAATTGACTCTGGATGATAATCGTATAAACGTGGTACGAAAGAGCAAATAACAAAATTATGTCCTTCAAATGTTTGATGTACTGGCGGCGGCTGATGAATGCGCCCTGTAATTGGTTCAAAATCCTCTACATTAAATACCCACGGATATAAATAGCCATCCCATCCAACAACATCTAACGGGTGGTGTCCTAAAACATGTTTATGCATATAGCCTCTTGATTTTGTCATTACGACAAACTCGCCTTTTTCATCATATGTCTCTAATTTTTCTGGACCACGAAGATCTCTTTCACAAAACGGACTATGCTCTAACAATTGTCCGTATTCATTTCGATAACGACGCGGCGTTGTAATTTGGCTATTCGCCTCTACAACAAGAAACTTAGTCTCTCCTTCATCTGGAATAACACGATAAATCGTTCCAATTGGAATCGTTACATAGTCGCCTTTTCTATAGTGAATCGTTCCAAACATCGTTTCAATTTTTCCTGTTCCATAATGAACAAATAACATTTCGTCGCCATCACCATTACGATAGAAATAATCCATTTTTTCTGTTGGACTCACTACTCCAATTAACAAATCTTCATTTCCAAGTATGAAATTCCGTCCACTTATTGCATCACCACTTTTTTTACTTTCTTTCGTTCGAAAGTGGCGATGAGAAAGAGCAACATCCTCTTCATACTGCAACTGACAAGAATGCGATAATGCAGAATGACCTACTTCTGTTGGCATATAATGATGATATAAAATAGACTGCGTACCAGAAAAACCTTTTGTTCCCATTACCTGTTCACGATAAAGCGATCCATCTTTTTTACGAAATTGTACATGTCGTTTATGAGGTAGTTCTCCCATGTGACGATAAAACATGCCCATCACCCGCTTCCTTTTCTTTTTTGATCGTATTACGTAGTGTACCTAAACCAGTAATCGACAGTTCTACAACATCTCCATCTTGTAGCCACTCTTCTGTACCCAGTTCTAAAATACATCCTGTTCCTACTGTCCCAGAACCAATCACATCTCCTGGATATAACGTAACGTCCTCTGAAGCACGTTCAATCATTTCAGCAAATGTATAGTAAATATCTTGGAAGTTTCCCTTTGATAATAGTTTTCCATTTACATGAGCAGTCATTTCTAAATTATATCGATCACCATTACGATAAACGTCTAATTCCTCTTTCGTAACGAGATGTGCTCCTAAAGAAGTTGCAAAGTCTTTTCCTTTCGCTGGACCGAGACCTACTTTCATTTCTGTTGCTTGTAAGTCTCTCGCACTCCAGTCGTTCATAATACAATAACCAAAAATATATTCCTCTGCTTGCTCACGAGAAATATTTCGCCCTTCTTTTCCTATTACGCAAGCAATCTCCAACTCATAATCAAGCTTTTTAGACTTTTTCGGACCAATTACAAAATCACCGGAACCAATTACAGCACGATGATTAGTAAAATAAAAAACCGGAATATCATACCATTCAGGCACAACATCTAATCCTCTTCGTCCGCGAGCTGTTTTTACATGTTGTTCAAATGCGTAAAAATCTCGAATACTACTCGGATTAGGAAGAGCAGCTGTCAATTGTACTTCTTCTAAAGCATATATACCCTTATTTGGATTCTTAATATTCCGCACTACTTCTACATACTCATCTGCTTTCTCTAAAAAAGCCATCATAGAAGAAGGGATTTCTCCTTCACTAGCAAGATTCATATCTATTACTTTGTCACCTTCAAGCCATCCAGCTCGTAGTTCTTTTGAAGGAAGACGAAATGTAACAAATTTCATCCTGATTCCTCCTTATAAAAATGAAATTTCCACCAGCAAAGGGACTTTTGCTGGTGGATACAAATCTTATAAGTTCCCGCGACGCTCTTGTTCTCTTTCAATTGATTCGAATAACGCTTTAAAGTTTCCTTCACCAAATCCACGAGAACCTTTACGTTGAATGATTTCAATAAATAAAGTCGGGCGATCTACAATTGGTTTCGTAAAGATTTGTAGTAAGTAACCTTCATCATCACGATCTACTAAGATCTTTAATTCTTTTAACTTATCAATTTCTTCATCAATTTTTCCAACTCGTGCAGTTAACTCATCATAATAAGTATCAGGTGTATCTAAAAACTCCACCCCATTTGCACGAAGCGCTTCAACTGTTTTAACAATATCACTTGTTAATAAAGCAAGATGTTGTACACCAGCTCCATTATAGAATTCTAGATACTCTTGAATTTGTGACTTTCTCTTTCCGTCTGCTGGTTCGTTAATAGGAAACTTAATACGACTTCCATTCGTCATAACTTTCGACATTAACGCCGAATACTCTGTACTAATATCGTCATCATCAAAATGAATCATTTGTTTAAAGCCCATAACATTCTCGTAATAACTAACCCACTCTTCCATTTTTTCAACATTACCAACTACATGATCAACAGCAATTAAACCAGACTCTTCAAATGGAATATTAAATTCTACCTTTTGGAATCCTGGCATAAATGCCCCTTTATAATTTTTACGCTCTACAAGCGTATGAATTGTATCACCATACGTACCAATAACTGCTTTTTTCAATGTACCTTCCTCATCTGTTAATTCCTGTGGTGGAGCAATTGCGACGGCACCACGTTTCACTGCTTCTGAGTATGCTTTATCAACATCATCAACAAGTAGTGCCACATCCTTCACGCCATCACCATGAGTCTTTACAAACTCTGCAATACGATTTTCACTACTTAAAGCTCCAGACACAACGAAACGCATATTTTTTTGCACAAGAACATAAGATACCTTTTCACGGTTTCCAGTTTCTAATCCAGAGTAAGCTACAATTTTGAATCCGAACGCTCTCGCAAGATAATAACTCGATTGCTTTGCATTCCCTACGTAAAATTCCAAATGATCTACATCACGTACTGGAAAAAAGTCCTCCATTTGTGCAGCTAGCGTATCCATAGATTTTTGTTTCATAATATCTTCATCCCCCTGTAAATAGATTAAATGGTCCATACTTAAAACCAACCGAAAACGCTTCCAACATTAATTAATAGAAATTAGTTAGCAAGCTAACAAATTCTGACCTTTAAAATTTTCTATCTTTTCTGTCAAATTCCTCTTTTTTTCTTACATATAAAATTCGACTTTTTTCTCTTTGAAATACAGCTTGATTTTATTCAATGGATTTTTGATTATTCGTTGAATCAAGTTTCAACCGCAGCGTTTAATTAGCATTGAATGCTGGATAATGAGGTAACTTTAATACTTGAGGGTATATAAGAAGAATATAAAAAAGACTCCAACATATTAACTACTTACCAATACGTTAGAGTCTTTATTTTTTTTG
Source organism: Bacillus sp. M13(2017) (assembly GCF_002218325.1). Classification (NCBI taxonomy): domain Bacteria; kingdom Bacillati; phylum Bacillota; class Bacilli; order Caryophanales; family Bacillaceae; genus Bacillus; species Bacillus sp. M13(2017). Next base: position 3,792 of record NZ_KZ268527.1, read on the forward strand.
AATGATTGTATTTATATATCTCATACTAATACATTTGCAAGGAATAGAATAAATGATGTTACTATTACCGCTCCACCTAAGGATCCTAATAAATCTGTTTTTGTTACTTGAAACACTTGTTCACTGTTCATATCCCTCATTCTCCTTCCTTTTTTGTTTGATTTAAAACTTCTATTATACTAATACGCTTGATAGAAATACGATTAACGCTGTTAATACTACTGCCCCACTTGCTGATCCTACGAAGTCACCTTTTGTTACTTGTAATACTTGCTCTTTCATATCTTTCATTCTCCTCTCTTTTTCTTTTATTACAAAACTTCTATTATACTAATACGCTTGATAAAAATACGATTAATGCTGTTAATACTACTGCTCCACTTGCTGATCCTACGAAGTCACCTTTTGTTACTTGTAATACTTGCTCTTTCATATCTTTCATTCTCCTCTCTTTTTCTTTTATTACAAAACTTCTATTATACTAATACGCTTGATAAAAATACGATTAATGCTGTTAATACTACCGCTCCACTTGCTGATCCTACGAAGTCACCTTTTGTTACTTGTAATACTTGCTCTTTCATATCTTTCATTCTCCCTTCTTTTTCTTTTGTTACAAAGCTTCTATTATACTAATACGCTTGATAGAAATACGATTAACGCTGTTAATACTACTGCTCCACTTGCTGATCCTACGAAGTCACCTTTTGTTACTTGTAATACTTGCTCTTTCATATCTTTCATTCTCCTTTTTTTATAAGTTATCTATATGTAATTTCTAAGAAATGTTTATTTCATAGTTTTTATGTTAACGTTACATTAAATTTGATAACGTAATGTTTGTAACATTAATGTAACATAACTATTATTACGTTGCAATATAATTACGTAAAATTTATTACACTTTTTTTACGTTTTTTTATAACAACCCTCAAAAACCTTTATTTAATGCATTTTTCACTAAGTCCACGTTTGTAACATTCGCGTAACATTACAGTCATAAAGTGAAATGTATCCATATTCCTCTCTATTTTTGTTACAAATTGTTTATTTAGTGCCACTAAACCTATCTAATCTTTACTTACTTTTAATATGAGATAAAATACCGTCTTTCCAAGATAAGTTTATATGTTTCCTCTATATAACTATGTATAATAAAAACAAAGAGGTGGTCATTTTGAAATTAATCGCATTAGATATGGATGGTACACTACTATCATCTAATCTTGAAATCTCCAAAGAAAACCTACAAGCAATCCAAACTGCACAAGAAGCCGGTCATATTGTAATGATCTGTTCTGGTCGTGCGAAAGAGGATGCTTTAAAACTATTGGAAGAATATAAATTATCTCTTCCAGTCGGAGCAAGCAATGGGGCAATTGTTTATGTGGATGGAAAAGTAATTAACTCGCGTTGTTTACAAAACGATAAAGTATACAAGCTTGCAAAATTACTAGAATCTGAAGGTTTTCCTTATAAGCTATATACGAATAAAGGAGTTTATTCTCCATATACATGGCAAGATCAAGTCATGCAAGCTTTCGAAGAGAACAAGCATGCATTAGATGTTACACTTGAGGAGCTTGAGAGAATTACAGAAAAACAAAAGAAATCAAACTTAATTACTGATTTCCAAAAAATTGAAGATGTTGTAAATAATCCAGAATTAGAAATATCTAAATTCTTCATTTTGACATTTAATGCAACGCATCGTGCACAGCTATTAAGTATGTTACAAGAAGACACTGATATTTCGGTTACAGCATCAGCTCCTACTAATGTAGAAATTATGGATAAGCTTGGTCATAAAGGAAACGGTCTACAAGAAATGGCTGCTTATTTCAATATACCAATTGAAGATACTATTGCAATCGGGGACAACTTTAATGATGTGCCAATGTTACAAGTAGCTGGCTTATCAGTTGCGATGGGAAATGCTGAAGAAGATGTAAAAAAACTATGTGATGTTGTAACATTAACAAACAATGAACATGGTGTTGCTCACGCAATTGAGCAATTTGTATTGAAACAAACTTCATCTAGTAAATAAAAGAAAAGGACTCTTTCCATTTGAAAGGGTCCTTTTCTTTTATACGTGATGACAAGCAACAAAATGCTCCTCACCAACATTACGGAATTCTGGTACTGTTTTTTTACAAACATCCGTTGCAAATGGGCAACGTGTATGAAAACGACAGCCCGAAGGTGGATTTGCTGGACTTGGAATATCCCCTTCTAGTATAATTCGCTCTCGCTTCACTGTTGGATCTGGTATTGGAACAGCTGATAACAATGCTTTCGTATAAGGATGTAGCGGATTGGTAAATAACTCATCACGCGGTGCTGTCTCCACAATCGTACCTAAATACATAATTCCGATTTTCGTACATAAATGTTCTACTACACTTAAATCATGCGAAATGAATAAATAAGATAATCCCTTTTTCTCCTGTAACTCACTAAATAAATTAATAATTTGTGCTTGGATAGATACATCTAGTGCCGCCACAGGTTCATCAGCTACAATGAATTCTGGATTTAATACCATAGCTCTTGCGATTACGATACGCTGACGTTGTCCACCAGAAAACTCATGGGGATACCGGTCAATATGATAAGGAGCTAATCCACATAACTCCAATACTTCAATTACCTTTTCACGAACATTTTCTTTCGTTGCTAATCCGTGGGCCAACATTGGCTCTCCAAGCGCTTCTCCAATTCTCATTCTCGGATTTAATGAACTAAATGGATCTTGGAAAACGAGCTGCATATTAGGGCGATGTTTTCTTAATTCATCCTTGGATAAAGAATGAACATCTTTCCCTTTAAACTTCACTTCTCCCTCCGTTTTTTGAACGAGGCGTAAAATTGTTTTTCCTATTGTTGTTTTTCCGCTCCCTGATTCGCCAACGAGACCAAACACTTCACCTTTATTAATAGTAAAACTTACTCCATCAACTGCTTTTACATGCCCAATTGTTCTACTAAATACGCCACCCTTGATTGGAAAATATGTCTTTAGGTTTTTTACCTCTAATAATGGTTCACTCATTGTTCCGCACGCTCCTCATATAACCAGCAAGCTACTTTATGATTTTCATCATTTACATTTAGATTTGGGGCTTCTTTTTCACATATTTCCATACAATGCTCACAACGCCCACTAAAGTAACAAAACTCACCTAAACCAACTAAATTCGGAACTTGCCCTGGAATAGAATATAGTTTATCTATTCGTTTTCCCATTACTGGTTTTGATTTCAATAATCCTTTCGTATAAGGATGTTTTGGATTTTGGAATATCTCTAGTACTGGGGCTTCTTCAATAACTTTCCCGCCATACATAACGACAACATAATCAGCCATTTCTGCTACGACACCTAAGTCATGTGTAATTAATAAAATCGACGTTTTAAATTCTTCTTTCACTTGTCTTAGTAGATCCAATATTTGAGCCTGAATGGTAACATCAAGAGCTGTTGTTGGTTCATCCGCAATTAATAACTTAGGATTACAACTAAGTGCAACAGCAATCATAATACGTTGTAACATCCCGCCACTCAGTTCATGCGGATAAGAATGGACGATTTCATCAGCGCGGGCTATGCCAACTTTACGAATTAACTCAATTGCCTTCTTATATGCTTCATTTTTACTAAGTAATTCATGCTCCCTTAACGTTTCTACAATTTGCTCTCCTACAGTGAAGACGGGGTTTAGCGATGTCATCGGTTCTTGGAAAATCATCGCAATATCATTCCCTCGTAAACTACGAAGCTCTTTCTCTTTCATTCCTAAAAGACTTTTTCCTTCATATAAAATATCTCCACCTACTACACTGCCTGATTCAGCAATAAGTCCCATAATAGATAACGCCGTTACACTTTTTCCGCAACCAGATTCACCTACAACACAAACAGTTTCACCTTCTCGAACAGAAAAACTAACATGATTCACAGCTTTTACTGTCCCTTCTTCTGTCTGAAAGTGTGTTTGTAAATCTTTCAGCTCTACTACCGCTTTACTCATATCTCCTCACCTACCGTCTCATCTTTGGATCTAATGCATCACGAAGTGCATCACCAAGTAAATTAATTGATACAACTGTTATAAAGATTGCAAAACCAGGCGGAATCCATAACCATGGACGCTTTTGGAAATCGATTAATGAGTTAGCTGCGCTAATCATGTTCCCCCATGATGGTGTAGGTGGAACGACTCCGAGACCTAAGTAACTTAGTGCGGATTCTCCCAAAATAGAACCTGCAACACCTAATGTAGATACGACAATTAAAATGGGTAAAACATTAGGTATTAAGTGATATATAATTTTCCGGTAATCTTTTATTCCTAACACATCCGCAGCTTGCATAAATGCTTGCTCCCTAAGTGATAAAATTTGCCCTCTTACAAGGCGTGCAAGCCCTGGCCAACCTACTAAACTTAAAATAATCATAATGACATACAAACGATAATCAGACGGTACTTTCCACTCTGATAAAATCGCACCCATTATAATAAGTAACGGTAATCCTGGCATCGACATTAAAATATCTGCAAGTCGCATAATAATATTGTCCACAATACCACGATAAAAACCTGCAATCGCTCCTAATAAAGCTCCAAGTATAACCGATAAAACCATTGAAGCTAAACCAATGGTTAATGAAATACGTCCCGCTTGCATAAGCCTTGTTAAAATATCTCTTCCTAATTGATCTGTACCAAGCCAATGAGAAAAACTAGGTGGTTTGTTAATGAGCGCAACTTGTATTTTTCCTGATGCATATGGAGAAAAGAACGGACCGATAAAACAAAATAAAAACATAAAAATTAATGCATAAAACCCTACAAGTGCCATCTTATTTTTCTTTATCTTTTTAAAAGCTTGTCGCCATGGTGATGATTCATTTCTTCTCTTTTTTTCTTTTTTTTCTGTAATTACTGTAACAGTCTCCATTTCTTTCCCCCCTTACTTCAACCGAATTCTTGGATCAACAACTGCATATACGATATCTGCTAAAAAGTTTGAAACGATTGTTAAACAAGAAAGAAACATCGTAAATGCCATCAATACTGTATAGTCACGGAAATTTAATGCTTCTAATTGAATATTACCAATCCCTGGCCAGTTAAAAATTTGTTCAATAATAATTGCCCCAGAAAACAATCCAGGTAATTCAAATGCTAATAACGTAATTGCCGGTAAAATTGCATTTTTTAATGCATGCTTATAAATAACCGTCTTCTCCTTCAAACCTTTCGCTCTTGCTGTTCGTATGTAATCTTGTCTTACAACCTCTAACATACTTGTTCTAAAATAACGAGTTAGCGAGCCGACCCCAAGAAGTGTCAAAATAAATACTGGTAAAATCATATGTTTTGCAACTTCTATCACGTAAGCAAATCCTGTTGAATTACTGCCAACATCAATCATTCCACCTATCGGTAATAACTTAAAGTCAACCGCAAACACCTTAATTAAAAACAAACCGATAAAGAATGAAGGAAATGACATTGCTGCAAAAACACCGATTGTTACAAGTTTATCGAATAAAGAATGTTGCTTCGTCGCGGAGAATACACCGATAATAAGTGCAATTAGCCAAATAAAAAATAACGCAATAACTGCTACACTAAAAGAATTCCAAATAAATTTATTTAATAATGATGTTACTGGTTCTTGATATTGAAGCGAAAAACCAAAGTCTCCTTGTAACGCATTACCTAACCAGTGAAAATAGCGCTCAACAATTGGCTTATTTAATCCGTACAATTCCCGAAGCTCTTCCGCCCTTTGCGGTGTAATTTTAGGATTCGAATCAATATAATCACCTGGAAGAAGTGCGAACAGGAAGAAAATAACAACTGACGTTCCCAAAAGTGTAGGAATCATTTGTAATAACCTACGAACGATATACGTTTTCACCCTTTTTCTCTCCAATCTTATGCTTAAAATAGAAGAACATTTTTTCGAATCAGCATATTACTAGCTGAATGAAAAAATGTCTTCTACTTATACATTCTTCTCGTTATTTTTCAATAGATAGTACTGGTGAATTCGAACTAATACTGTCATACTTCTCAGGATCAATTCCTTTAATATTTCCATTGTAAGCTGTGATGATTCTACGATAATTTAATAAAATTACTGGTGGATCATCACTTAGTTCTTTATACAGTTCTTTGTAAATTGGTTTACGTTTCTCAATATCTACAGTTTCAATTCCTTTTTTAATTAATTCATCTACTTTTTCATTTTTATAACCTAAAGTATTATCATCACCTTCTGAGGAGTAACCACTTACAGTTTCACTTGGATCTGTTGTAATTGGTGTTGCAACAGAAGCTAAATCATAATCTCCTTTTTTCACTTTTGAGAGCATCGTATTGAAATCCATAAATTCAGGATTGAACTCAACACCTAATTCTTTATAGTTCTCTTTTGCTATCGGAATAAATAAATCACCTTCTTTTGCTGAACTTGCACCATAATACGTTAATTTAAGTTTTTGACCATCTTTTTCCCGAATTCCGTCTGAACCAGCTTTCCATCCAGCTTCATCTAATAATTTCTTCGCCTTATCTAAGTTATATTCGTATTTATTAATACCCTCTTCTGTATAAGCCCAAGATGTTGGATGAATTGGAACATTTGCTACTGTACCGTATCCTTTCAAAGCTGTATCTACATATTTTTTACGATCCAATCCATAAATAAGAGCTTGACGAACTTTCTTATCTTTTAAATACGGTTTTTTACTATTCATTCTTATATAACTAAATGAAGAAGCCGTCTCTATTTCAACATTCGCAAACTGTAAACTCTTCACTTGTTCTAAAATTTCATCCCCGTAACCTACTCCTGTATAATCTATCTCACCTGTTTGGAATAATTGGAATTTTGTATCTGGTGAAGTAATCTTATAAATAAAGTTTTGAATTTTTGGTTTGCCTGCATAATAATTCTCATTTGCTGTAAAACGAACTTCCTGTCCTGGGATATACTTTTCAAATTTATATGGTCCCGCAGCTATCGGTTTTCCATATAACTCTTTTAAATAATCTAAACTAGTATTTTGTTTATACTCTTTCCCATAATAAGCTTTCGATAATACTGGACCACCTAAAGCAATTAGCGCTTGTGAATTAACTTTTTCAGTCGTAATTTTAATTGTTTGTGGATCAACAACTTGAATTCCTTCAATAGACGTCGCTTTTCCTTCTTTATATTCCTTTCCACCTTTAATTGCATATTGTGAAATATCATCGCCACCTTCATACGCTTTATCATGTAGAAGTGATAATGTAAATGCTACATCGTCAGCAGTTAATGGCGATCCATCACTAAATTTCAAGTCTTTGCGTAAATGAAATGTATATGTTAGTTGATCTGAAGAGACATCCCATTTCTCAGCAAGATCTGGGATAGGCTTTCCTTGTTTATCTGTTGTAACAAGGGAAGCGAAAATAACCGATGTCACATTGCCATCCCAACCATTCTCTTGAAAGTAAGGTAAGAAAACTCCCCCAGGCTTGGAGATACCTGAAATAAAAGTATCTTTTCTATTTTTCGCCTTATCAGGCACCTTTGTCTTATCTGTCGCAGCGATCTTTTCAATTTTCACATTTTTTAAATCCTGCTGTTTAACCGGCTCTGTAGAAGCCGCGTCCTCCTGTCCCCCACAAGCAGACAACACAAGCGAACTACTCATTAATACCGAAAATACACCAGCCCATTTTTTTGTCTTTTTCTTCATTGTCCCCATCCTAACTTTTTATGATTATACCCTCTGAACGAATTACCTTATGTATGCCTCCCACAGCAACATTTATAGCCAATCGGAAAAGTCGGTTTTAATCGTAAAAAAATAGATGTTTTGAGGGGTAACAATCTTATTCCGACCTTTCCGGTAGACTTTATGGTTATTAGCTTATATCGTTCATTATGTTTTGTCAATTCTTTCTAAATAAATAATTTTAGAATTTTTCTAAAATTACCACTCTACATTTATACTTTAAGAAAACTCAGCTATAATTCGTATTAAAACTTAAAAATCTACTTCTATTCCTTCAGCATGAAACATAGAATACTAATAACCAATTACCAAAAAGGGGGCGAAAATATGGACAACCTATTCCAATACGTCCTGCACTACGTATTATTAACAATTATGATAGTCGGAGCGCTATTACTATTCCCGTTCTTCCCAAAGTTCGTCCTCTTTTTAGCTTTTTTTATCATGCTCGGGATCGCTATTATAATTTCAACGAGAGAAGATGCCACGCAAAAAGAGAGCAGAGTTCAGCGCGTAAAGCTGTAACTTTGCTCTCTTTTTTCAATCGTAACGTATTCTAGTTAAAGCAATTACGAAAAATATCCCCGCAAATAAGGTGAGTATACCAACATATCCCCCTATATCTGCTAACGTGCCTCCTCTCACAATTAATTCCGTAAAGCCACGCATCGCCCACGTTTGTGGAACAAAGTTTGCTGCTGTTTGCATCCATGCCGGTTCAATTTCGACCGGCCAATAAAGACCACTGATCATACATGTTGAAATCACAACGATATTACCTAGCGCTGACTGCTGTTCTGTTGTTTTTACGATGCTTGCTAATAATAAGGCTAAACCAATGACAGCTAATAATAATACCGAAACGAGTGCAATAACCCCCAATAGATTTCCCCACTGCACATCAAATAAGGAATGCGTTAATATCATTAAAACGCCAAATTGAATCCACCCTATTAAAAAGAAGGAAAGGATATATCCTGCCAGTAGTTGAACCTTTGAAACTGGTGCTCCTAATAAGCGGGACCAAACACCGATTTGTCTAGCTTTCAAAATGGTTCCAGTCGCACTTAACATGACAATCATAACGAATAGAATTGAAAAACCTGCCGCTCGTCCTGTAACGTTATTTAACTTTTGTCCATCATGTAAAATTGATTCTTTTTGAATCGAAACAGGTTCTACTTTTGTATAAATTTCTTTATACATCGTTTCCCACGAAGTGTTACTTTTCTTCTCAAAATCTCGTGCTGCACTAACTTCTATCTCCATTTTTTTTAACGTACTTGTCAATACTTGCTCTACAGAAGTTCCACCAGTAAAATCAGCACTGGCTTGAAACCGGATATTTTCTATCTTTCTATCTAGCATACCCTTTTGAAAATCTTTCGGAATGATAACTATACCAGATGATTTTTTGTTTTCAATCTTCTGTTTCCCTTCCCCATACGTTGCCTTCTCTATAGAAATCAAGTCACTTTTCTTTATTTCCTCATAATATTTGTTGGATAACACAGAACCATCTTCATCTACTAAGCTAATATTTACTTTCTCATTCCCACTTCCACCTAAAAGTCCGCCGAAAATGAGTGTGAAAATAATAGGCATTCCAAACATGAGTATATAACTCTGTGGCTTTATTAAAATTTGCTTTAACTCTAGCCAACAAAGTGCCCAAACCTTCTTCATCATTTCCCCCTCCTATCTCGTACGTAAACGTAATGTTCCAATCATAACGGAAACAATTCCTGCACTACATAAACTAAAAATAACAGGGAGTAGCACATCCCAAGATGTTCCCGACATAATATTTAAGAAGCTTGTAAGTGCCCATTTATTCGGAGCAACATTCGCAATGGTTTGAAGTGTATCAGGAAATACGTAAATCGGTAACATCGATCCCCCTAATATAGCTAGTATTTGAATACCGATTCCTCCCATTACATCTGCTGTTTTTTCCTCGCGAATAAAAGCGGCAATTAACATAGATAAACCAGCAACACAAATTGCATAAGAAATTCCCAACACTACTATTTGAGACACGTCTTCGCCCCATTCCACATGAAACATAAAGCGTGTAGCAACTATAAATATTCCAAATTGTATACAGGCAAATAGTAACGTACCTAAAAACTTCCCAAATAAAATTGAAAATGAACTCGTCGGTGTACTGAACAAACGCGCCAACGTTTCGGTTCGTTGCTCTGTTACAACTGACCTTGCACCTACTGTTATGTTATATAGTAAAAACATGACTAACATCGCTGCTGCATAATATTGCATCGCCGCAACTGTTTTTTTACCTATTGTTCCTCGTTCGATGTTATTCGTACTTGTGGTTGCTATCTCCTGTAGACTTCCACTTACCTCTTTTGCAACCTGTGCTACATCACCCTGCTGAGATTTTGCTAATTCTGTTACAACACTTTTCGTAGATACTGCGACTGTTTGAACACGTTCTGAAAAAGATTGAATCATTGATTCAGCAATTTTCGTTTGTATATCTTTTGATGGGTCTATAAGCACCTTTGGCTCTTTTAATTTTCCATCTTGCACTTGTTCGCTCCATTTATCTGGAATGACGATTCCCACATCGATTTTCTTTTCATTTAACATATCTTCAAGCTCTTCCTGAGAGTTAACTATCTTTACCTTCACATCATCTTTTATTTCTTTAGATTGCAATACGTCTTTTTGAAAAACATCTGCGAACTCATCCGTGCCCACTTGATAATAACCAATTACTGTTTTCGGTAGTCCACCACTATCAAATACATTACTTAGCGCTGAACCTAAAATCGCCGTTAATAAAAGCGGCATAAGTAACATCATCATAAATCCGCGCCGATCAATTAAACGTATTTTTAAATCTTTCCATGCAATAATGAAACTTTTCATCTCACCCTAACCTCCTTAATCACGAAGTGAACGTCCTGTTAATTGTAAAAATAGTGCCTCTAAATTCGGCTCTTGCACTTCAAGCTTTAAAATGTGAGCATTGTTCTCAACAACTAATGACACAACTGTGCCAATGGCCTCACCATCATTTAATCCAATATCAATTGTGTTATTATCTTCGTCAAAAATAATCCGTTCAACGACAGATAGTGCTTTCAATTTTTGTAGCAGTTCCTTACTATAGCGATTTAATTGCAATTTCACCATAAATCCATCTGTCAGGCGATTACATAACTCTCTTTTCGTTCCTAATGCAATTACCTTTCCGTAATCAACGATTGCAATTCTTTCACATAAATACTCTACTTCTTCCATGTAATGACTCGTATAAATAACTGTCATACCTTTTTCATTTAATTTCTTAACAGTCTCTAAAATATGATTTCTCGATTGTGGATCAATCCCGACTGTCGGCTCATCCATAATTAATAACTCTGGTTCGTGCATAAGTGCTGCACCAATATTAATGCGCCTCTTCATCCCACCTGAAAATGTTTCAATTTTATCTTTTCCACGATCCTGTAAACCGACGTAAGCTAATACTTCCTCTGCTCGCTCTTTTGCAACTTTCCCATTTAAACCGTACATCTTTCCCCAAAAAACCAAATTTTCCTTTGCTGAAAGTGTCGGATACAGCGCAATGTCTTGCGGAACAATACCAATTTTCTTTTTCGCTTCTAATGGATACTCTTTTACAGATTTTCCACCAACTTTTATATCACCACTATCGTATGGAATTAACCCGCAAATCATTGATATCGTCGTTGATTTTCCCGCTCCATTTGGACCAAGCAATCCAAATGTTTCACCTTTCTTCACTTCAAAAGAAACATTCTTTACGATTTCCTTCTTCCCAAATGATTTCGTAATATGATCTATGACTAACATACTGATTCAGCCCCTTTGTATTCATCTACACTTTCATTGTAGAAAAATTTCTTTTCTTCTCCATCACCCTTAAGATAGAAATGCAAAATAAAAAAGCAGCAAATCCTGCTGCTTTTCCACACTTATATATGCCAAAAGTCATGTGTACATTGTGATGCCATACCTTACTGCGTATATCGCTGCTTGCGTTCGATCTCTCAGTTCTAACTTACTAATTAAATTAGAAACATGATTCTTAACAGTTCCCTCTGTAATAAATAACTTTTCAGCAATCTCTTTATTATTTAAACCAAGCCCAATTTCTCTTAAAACATCTAATTCTCGCTCAGTTAATTGTTCTAGCTGTTTTGGCGGGGGGCACTCTACTGCTACTTTTGTCTTTTTTAATTCCTTTACGATTTGTGCTGTTATATCTTGAGGAAGCACAGCCCCTCCACCGTGTACCGTTAAAATAGCTTGAACGATTGCATCCGTCTCCATGTCCTTTAATAAATATCCGCTCGCTCCTTGCTCCAATGCTTCAAAAATAAGCTCACTATCACTAAAAGTCGTCAACATAAGTACCTTTATATGAGGGAACTGTTCTCTAACTAAACGTGTTCCTTCAACACCATTCATACGAGGCATCCGAATATCCATCAAAATAATTTCAGGATGTAGCTCTTTCACCTTTTGTATCACTTCGTCTCCATCAGTCGCTGTTCCCACTACTTCAAGTTCCGGACGTAAATTTAATAACATCGCTAAACCATCACGAATGAGTGATTGATCATCAACAATCATAATGCGAATCATACTGTTCCCCCTATTGTCCACGTTTTCTCCTGAAGTGGAAATTCAATCTGTAACTGAAAGCCCTTTTCTATCTCACTCTCAAATTGAATAGTTCCACCATGTTCCTCTACACGTTCTTTCATATTAAGTAAACCAAAACCTGGACTTACCTCATTGACCCCCAAACCATTATCCAGAATACATAGTTTAACTTGTTTCATTGAACAAGTTAGACTCACTTCACATAAACTCGCTTTCCCATGACGTTTTGCATTTGTTAAAGACTCTTGCATAATCCGGAGCAATGTAGGTTGTAGTGACAACGGAATCACAACCGGATCTCCTTGTAATTGAAAAGATACTTGTACTTTTGTCGCTTTAGAATATTCATGCAACATCTCACGCATATTTTCTATTATATTCCCTAATTTACTTTCTTCTTTTAAAGCATGCACAGAAGCTCTCACCTCTTGAAGTGATTTTCTGGCTAGCCCATGACATGTATGTAAAGCCTCTTCTGTGGCGTCCGATTTTTGTTTCCACAAAGCCTCTGCCAATTGTAACTGAACAAGTAAGGCCGTCATATTATGACCAACTGTATCATGAATTTCTCGGGCAATATCATTCCGCTCCCGAACAGCAGTCAATTCTTCTACCTCTTTAGCATATAGACGTAATTGTTCATGCGCTTCTTTTAAAGCTGTATGAGATAATGCTAATTCTCCATATTGCTCATCTACCATTTGCCGAGCTGCTGTAAGTTTTTTTATTAAGTTCCCAGCTAAAGCACTAAAAACGATGAACATAAAGTTAATTGCATTACTCTCTAATTCCAGACTTCCTGTATGTTGATACGTATGCATTATATTTATAAACCAACAAAGAAAGAAAAAAGCGATAAAAAAATAAGTCACCCTTTTACCCCAATCATGGATAAATAATCCTACCGCATCAATTCCAAATATAATTAAATATAAACATGTCTCGGGAAATAAAAAACCTAATAACGCTGTGACAATACCATTTGCTAACAGGGTATAAAAAACGAGTTTTCTACTCTCTTTTACTTTTACAAGCAAAATATGATTCACAATATAAATAAAAAGTGCAATACCGACAAAAATTTGTAAGTTTGCTGTTTCACGTGAAACATGATTTGCGTAAACGAAACAAATTATGACGATTGTGGCAATTCGCGCATATCCTAACATAAAATTCTCCTCACATTTTAATAACCTAAAACTCATCTCACTATCGTATCAACAAGAAAATTATACCAATTATTTCTCTTTTCTTATATAAAAAAGAACAAGCCCTCCCTCAAAATATGAGAAAACAACTTGCTCTTTCATTCTATTTTTATTACTCCACAATATTCTCTAATTCATTATATAAATCTGCTCGTAACAACTCTTTCTTCGTTTTTTCCTCATATAATTTTTCAAGTTTTTCAACATCAGCTACATGTTCCATTCCACATTCTATTGCATATATATCTTCTTCTACATGCATTAACTCATTTTCAATCTCTTCAAGATTCCTAGCTTCTTTCTCTTTTACAAGAACCGTTTCAACACTTTTTCTCCCTTGGCGTTTCTGCTTTATTACTTGCTTCTCAAGCTTTTCCTCCCACTTTTGACGAGCCCATGCATAGTTTCCTGCAAACTCAAATAATTGGCATCCATCAATCCAGTACGTCTTTTCAAATAACTTATTTAAAAAATAACGATCGTGTGAAACAGCTAAAATCGTCCCATTATATTGCTCAAGGGCTTCCTCTAAAACTTCCCTTGATTCAATATCAAGATGGTTTGTCGGCTCATCTAAAATTAGAAAATTGATGTCTTGATACATAAGTTGCGCAAGTCTTAACCTCATTCTTTCTCCACCGCTCAGTTGCGTTACTTTCTTAAACACCGCTGGACCATAAAATAAAAACTTAGCTAATATATGTCTCGCTTCTCCCTCTGTTACAGCTACATATTCTCTAAAAGCCTCTAATACATTACTCTTCATATTTCCGTACGCATGCTGGGATAAATAACCGATTTTCACACTACTACCAATTCGAATTTCTCCCGCGTCTGGTTCTATTTCTTCTAATAATAATTTTAGTAGCGTTGTCTTTCCTGTACCATTACGACCAACGATGGCCGCACGCTCTTGAAAACGAACATGTAAATTCACTTCGTTAAATAAGGGGTGGTCAGCAAATCCCTTACTCACTTCTTTCATTACAACAACATCTTTCCCACTTCTCTCTTGCCCTTCAAACTGAAGTCCCATTTGTTTTCGTTCTAAAATAGGTTTTTTTAGTTTCTCCATCCGTTCCAGTGCACGTTCCATACTTCTTGCTCTCTTATGCAATCCTTCATTCGGAGGATTCGCTTGATTTGCCCATTCACGTAGGCGCTTAATTGCTTCTTTCATTTTCTTTATTTTCTTTTGCTGCTCTTGATAAGCTTGAAACTCTTGAAGTAATCTTTCTTCCTTCTCCTCGACGAACTGAGAATAATTCGTATGGTACACGTGAATCTCTCCATCTTCCAAATCAAAAATTTTCGTTACAACTTCATCAAGGAAATAGCGATCGTGTGAAATAACCATAACTGTTCCAATATATTCTTTTAAAAATTTCTCTAACCATTCAACTGCAAACAAATCTAAATGATTTGTTGGTTCATCTAATAGAAGTAAATCTGGTTTCTGCAATAACATATATGCAAGGCTAACTTTCGTCTGTTCTCCTCCACTTAATTCCGTAAATACTCTTGGAAATAAGTCTGTTACTTGTAAGCCATTTGCTACCTTCATTATATTTGCCTCTATTTCATAACCACCGAGAAATGCAAATTTTTCTTGAATTATTCCGTACCTCTCCATTAGCTTTTGCAATGAAGATTGTTCCTGCTCCTCCGCCATATTTTTTTCTAGAGCATGCATTTCTTTTTCTAATTCCTTTTCTACTTTAAAAGCGGAACTCAATACATCATATACATTCATGACCTCATCAAACTTCGGAATTTGTGCGACATGACCAATACGTGTACCTTTCTTCATATGGATGGCTCCTGCATCCAAACTCTCCCTTCCCGTTAGAAGTCCAAAGATTGTTGTCTTCCCACTACCGTTACGACCAACTAACCCAACACGTTCACCATTCTTTATTTCAAGCGATATATTTTCAAATATGATGTTTCCACCAAAAGATTTCATTACATTATTTACACTACAAATAGTCATTTTCCGTACTCCTTTCAATATAAAAAACCATGAGAAAGAAACATTCCCCATGGTTTTCGGCATAGAAAAAGGAAGCCAAATAGCTCCCTTTTCACACGTTTATTAAAAATGGGTGAAGAGATTTCTATCGTTCAATAGTCACTATGCAATTGTTAAAAAAGGGCATACGTATCCCGTTAACAACTACATCATGAAAAATCGCACGACAAAAATAAATAAAATCTAAAAATTTGGCACGCGCAGCTAAAGAACGTTTCATCTCATTCACCCCTTTCGTACGGAATTTAATACTTACTTCTTTATTATACTTTCCAATTTCATGTTTGAATAGTCATTTTTCTGAAAATAATGAAGATAGACTAAACATTTCAATAAGTGACATCAAATCTTACAAAACTGTTATGTTCACGTAATGGAAAGCGATAGTACGAAAAGATGCCTCCCTATACAATAAAGATGTAAACAAGCGAGACAAACAAAAGGAGGAAACAAACATGATGAAAGAAATCGTAAAAGCAATCTTTGAGGTATTAGTGAACGGACAAGCAGTTGTAAACGAACTAAATGAACTATAAAAAGGAGTGAAGAAATATGATGAACATGGTGAAAATGATTTTACACGCTTTAGTCGATGCAAAAGCAGTTAGCCAAGAATTAAACCAACAATAAAAAGGGGTATATGAATATGAAGAAAGCCATTATTATAATTGCAAGCACAGCAATTACCTTATACACAATAAAAAAGAGAAAAAAGAAAAATAATGAAAATGTTCTATATTATCCATACACGCTATTAGAGAAAAAATAAAAGACAAGGTACCCTATCGTAATGAGGATATCTTGTCTTTTATTTTTCCCCTATTCCTTTAGAGGATTTCCTTCTCCTTTTCCCGAATGTATTAAGCGGGATTTTTACACATATTTTAAAGGGGCATATATACAAATGGATACACAACAACTATATTTTTTAAACGATATCGGTAAACAAAAACCAGAAAGTATTCGGAATAGAAGCGCTGCATGTCCATTTTGCGATAAAGAACAATTAACGGATATTTTAGCAACTGATGGTTCTATTATTTGGTTAAAAAATAAATTTCCTACATTACAAGATACATTTCAAACAGTGTTAATCGAAACCGATAATTGCGAAGATCATATCGCAACATATACCGAAGGACATATGAGAAAATTAATGCAATTTTCTATTCAACATTGGTTACACTTACAGAAGAACGAAGAGTTCGCATCTGTGATTTTATATAAAAATCACGGTCCATTTTCAGGTGGAAGTTTGCATCATGCACACATGCAAATTATCGGAATGAAATATGTAGATTATCTTGAAAATATTGAAGAAGAAAATTTCCAAGGGTTAATTATTCAAAAAAATGAATGCATTGAGCTTAATATTTCAGAGCGTCCCATTATTGGCTTCACTGAATTCAATATAATCATTGATAATATTTTATATATAGATGAAATGGCAAATTACATTCAACAAACTGTACGTTACATACTGACAGATTTCCATAAAGGATGCAGTAGTTATAACTTATTCTTCTATTACTTAAATGGAAAAATCATTTGTAAAGTTGTACCTAGATTTATCGTTTCACCATTGTATGTAGGATATAAAATACCGCAAGTTTCTACAAAACTAGAAGAGGTGAAAATACAACTCACGCAGTATTTCACGAAAGAAAAGGATGAAATTATTCATAAAAAAACAGAGTAGGTATAGAAAACCTACTCTTTAATTACACCTTTATTTCGATAGTATACATCTTCTAATCCGATGTTATACTTCATGTTATTATCCGTCCACTCTGGCCCTAAATTCCCTGGCCATCCAGATGTATTCGCTATATATTTCAGTAATGCAAAATCAGTCAAACCTTTTTGTACCCCACGCTTATATCCTTTCATTAAATGCGGCATTGCAATTTGCGCATTTGTACGTGGATCTTTCAGCTCATCATCAGTTAAATGTTCTGGTGCAAGCCCGCCGCCGCGGTGTAGTTGAAACAATCCGAATGAAGTTCCATTATCTCCAACACTTCTTGGATTTAATCGACTTTCATGCTCGGCAATTGCAAGAGGTATCCATTCTGGAAGATGTACTTTCTTCGCTTCCTCTATAATGATTTGTTTCATCTGTTTTGCTTCTTCTGAATCAACATAGCTTGTTCCATTCACTAGCTTATCCATTCCTTCAGACTTTCCTTGGAAATATAAATATACTCCAAGAACAACTAAAAATCCTACAAAGAATTTCTTCACTACCTCTACCTCTTTCTCCGCTGAAATTTGTCCCCTTTCAGCCTTCTTCCCTTTACAATTACCCACATTCTATCATTCTCTTACCCTTTTATCATAGCAAATAACTATGCGTATTATCATCATGCTTTAGACCGATTTTGTGAAAAAACAGCTGGTAAATACGTACAAAAATGTAACTTTCATAGACTATAACGCATTTATTGTATATAATTGTAAACTGAACTCTACATATAGAATAGGAGCATTCAAAATGAAAAAATGCCTAACACTCTTGTTCAGCATTTTACTACTCATCCCTACCTACACCTCTGCACAAACATCATCAAAACCAAAAGTACTTGTTTTGTATAGTACACAAGACGATAAAGTTTCAAATAATGTCCAAATCCTTAATACTCAATTAGGACATTTTACAAATGATATCACCGTAAAAAACTTAAAAGAAGCAACTTCAATTAATAACGTATCCTCCTATACACATATTGTTTATATCGGTGAAACAAAAGAAGTGTTTTCTGATGAAACGAAACAATTTCTAGAAAACTTCTCCGGCCCTATATTAGTATTAGGACAAAATGTTGAACAATTATCTAAGCGTTTTTCTTTCATTACATTGAAGAGTGACGATATACGAGTTAATAAAATTGAATATCCAGACAAGAAGCTAAAAAACACCTTAGAAGCGGAACGATTAATTCAATCATTTGATACGAATGGAACTGTGCTTGCTAGCGCCTTAAGCTTAAATAACACTAACCCACTAATCGTTCAGCATGAAACGTCTTATTACGTTGCAACGCCAAATCTCTTTGACTGGATGTCTCATTACGTCGGTGAAATGTTATTTTCTTATTTCGGCCAAAAACCAACGAAAAATAAAGTTGAAGCTTATTTACGTCTTGAGGATGTTCACCCGGCCGCAGATATAAATCAATTAAAAGAAATTGCTGAATTACTAAAAGAGAAAAAGATGCCTTACATGATTACTGTTATTCCGGTATATAAAGATCCAGATACGGGAAAGACAATACATCTAAAAGATAAACCCGAACTAGTCGATCTTTTACGCTCTATGCAAGATGATGGTTCAGCAATTATTATGCATGGTTATACGCACCAATTTTATGACAGTGAAACTGGTGAAGGGTTTGAATTTTGGGACGTAAAGACAGATCAACCAATTCGCCAACCGAAACATGAAAAACCGAAGACAAAAGATGACTTTCCAAATATAGAGGCATATAACCAATATGTAAAAAAAGGGGAAGAGTTTGAGGAAAAATATACGACAGATCATATCGAAAAAGGGATTCAAGAACTTGTAGATGCTAAACTATATCCTGTCGCATTTGAAGCACCTCATTACACGATGTCTCAAAAAGGATATGAAATATTATCAAGGTACTTTTCAACTTATGTAGGGCAACTACAGTTAAATGATACAACTTGGAAATCCATGCACTCACCATATTATACAAGTACTCCGACATTTTTACATGGAATGAAACTATTGCCTGAAACAGTCGGATTTATTGAAGAAGATAAGCCACATGCTATCGCTAAAATGAAAGAACGTGCTGTATCTGTTACAAAACTATCTGACGGCATTATCGGTGCATTCTATCATCCTTACTTAGGTGTGAAACCATTAAAAGAAGTACTAAAGGATTTAGAAAGCATTCCAAATATAGAATGGATTGATTTACAAAAAGAAACAAATGAAGTGAAAATGAAAGATATTCATATCACTACTAATAAAGACGGCATTCACATTGAAAAACCAACAAGCGCAAGCGACGTAATGGATTATATAAAACAATATGGATTCTTCCTTATACTTGGTTTCTTCGTCATTGTCTTTCTCTTATTATTAAGACGTGTAAAAAAATTAGAATCCTAATACAAAACCACCGAGCGGAACGCTTGGTGGTTTTGTCATATATCAAACCGTGGCATTTTATTAAATAAATTCAACTTTTACTTTTTCCGTTACATTATTAAAATTATAATTCTTCTATCCTTTCAAATAAAATCGACTTGTGTTTTCATATATTGTTTCTGCGACCTTATCAATAGATATGTTTTTTATAACACTAATTTCCTTTAATACCTCTCGAATCATTCTTGGATGCGTTATAACATCCTCTTGAAATTCCCACGGTCCATCTGTTTCTACCATCATATATTCAAGTGGATAATACGAAACGATTTTTCTAATCTTCTCCTTATGTAAAACATCCGGTGTAATCGAAATATAATAACCATTCTTCATCATCCGTTTCATTGTTTCATCACTTCCTTTAAACCAATGGAAATGTGCACGTGAAACTTTATATTTCTCTAGCAAATCACATACAATGTCAGCATCTTCATAAACTGCATGTAATATAATCGGCAAATTATACTTACTAGCTAGTTCTATAAATTTTTTCAATACAACTATGTATGGATTTACAGCAATTCTTTCATCTTCTTTCCTCAAATAATAGGGCAAACCTACTTCACCAATCGCAACAATTTCCTCTGCGTTCTGTTCAATAAGTTTATAAATCTGTTCACACTCTTCTTTATGAATCTGTTGCTCTGGATGAAACCCTATCGCTGGATATATAAAAGGATAGTTCTTCGCTAAAGATAACGTTTCCTTACAAGATTGATAATTCATAGATACTGCAATAAGCCCCTTTATTTCATTACTATTTTCCACCTCTTTCAGTAATCTGTTCTTCTCTTCATCCTTATATTGATCAACATGTATATGACTATCAATCCATTTCATCTTTATGCCCCCATAAAAAAAACAAGAAAGGACTTCCTTTCTTGTTTTATCATCTATATTATTTAACAATTAAGTTTGTTATGATATCAAATAATCCAATACACACTACGGCAACAGTAAAGTAGCTACAGAAATCTTTAATTGGTAACTTCACTACTTCTTCTTTACGCATCCCATTTTTCTCCCTTCTTACTAGATCCCTAATTATTTTTCTATCTGTATCTATTATGCAAAAAATATGACAAATTTACTATCGAATTAACTTACGTAAACCTTACAATGTTGTAAGGTTTAAAAAAGGATCCTCATCTTTATTCAGATGAGGATTATTAAAAATTAGTTGGTTTTTCATTCTTCATTACAAACAGAAAGTAATACATTGAGACTTTCTAGTTACACTATATGAAAATTACTATCTTTTAACTATCGAATTACATTACAGAAGGCTTACATGTTTGTAAGTTATGTGTAATGTAATTCGATAGTTCTCCTTACTTATATTTCGTACAATAAAGTTAGAAAGTAAGCCAAATAAGAAGAACAATCACATAACCAAATTACATTGCTAGTAGCTACTCTTCTTATACCTTTCACCTATGCTACTACAATGTACCCCCTTCCCTTTTATATAATAAAAAAAGCCTTAGTCCATATGAAGTGACCCCCGAAAGTTAGACAGGTCGTTTCATTAGGCAGCCTCTAGGGTATGAGCCCGGTATTGTACTGGGCTCATACCCTTTAATTTTGCCTTAATTCTTTTATGATTATAG
>NZ_KZ268528.1:0-24206 GCF_002218325.1 Bacillus sp. M13(2017)
TTCTGTACCATCTAAATATCGTTTCACCGCTTGGATTTTTTCTTTTGAAGAAAATTTAGCCATAAAAAATGCACCTCCAATTGTTAGACTGTGTCTAACAATTGGGGTGCACTTCAAAACAATTAGGCTTTTTTTAAGAACTTTTTTCTTGTACATCATTAATGAGCACTTCTCTCGGTTTACTACCTTCATACGGACCTACTACACCATTCATTTCCATTGCATCAATTAGGCGAGCAGCTCGCGTATAACCTACTCTAAACCTACGTTGTAACATAGAAACAGATGCTGTTTGCATTTCCACTACAAGTTGAACCGCTTCATCATATAATTCATCTTCTACTTCCTGCTTCGTATCAGGAACATCTTGCGGAATCATATCTTCTTGATATTGTGCTTTTTGCTGTCCAATAACATATTCTACAACTCTCTCAACTTCATCATCTGATAAAAATGCGCCTTGTACACGTACAGGTTTCGATGCACCAATTGGTATAAACAGCATGTCTCCACGACCTAGTAGCTTCTCTGCACCACCACCGTCAAGAATTGTACGAGAATCTGTTTGAGAAGATACAGCGAATGCAATACGTGATGGAATATTTGCTTTAATAACACCCGTAATAACGTCAACTGACGGACGTTGCGTTGCAATAATTAAATGAATACCAGCAGCACGAGCCATTTGCGCTAGACGCATAATCGCATCCTCTACATCAGACGAAGCAACCATCATTAAATCTGCTAACTCGTCCACAATTACTACAATATAAGGTAATTCGGGTTGTTTCGCTTCTGATTGACTATTATGCTCTTTTATATAATCGTTGTATCCTTCAATGTTACGTGTACCACTATGAGCAAACAATTCATAACGACGTTCCATCTCACTCACAACTTTTTTCAATGCTTGCGATGCTTTTTTCGGATCAGTTACAACTGGCGTTAATAAATGAGGCACACCGTTATATACATTTAATTCTACCATTTTCGGGTCAATCATCATTAATTTTACTTCATGCGGTTTTGCACGCATTAAAATACTAACAATAATACCGTTAATACATACACTTTTCCCGCTACCTGTCGCACCAGCTACGAGTAAATGAGGCATTTTATTTAGACGGGCTAATACAGCTTCACCTGTAATATCTCGGCCAAGACCAATTAACAACTTCTCTTCCGGATGATTATTAGCCTTAGAATCAAGAACTTCCCTCAGCGTTACCATCGAAACCTCTGAGTTCGGAACTTCGATCCCTACAGCTGATTTCCCGGGAATTGGCGCTTCAATACGAATGTCCTTTGCAGCTAAAGCAAGGGCTAAATCATCACTTAAACTGACAATTTTGCTTACCTTTACCCCCATATCAGGATACACTTCATATTTTGTAACTGCCGGACCTCTATGTACTTTTGTTACTTTCGCTTTCACTCCGAAACTTTGGAATGTACGCTCTAATTTACGAGCATTCTCATAAATTTCCGCATTTTCATTTGTAACTTGCTTATTCTTTGGAAATTTTAATATATCAAGTGAAGGAAGCTTGTAATCTTTATTTTCTACATTTGAAAATTGCATAGGAGGTGCTTGCGCTTCACTCTCTAACGATTCAACAATTTTTTCTCCACGCTTTTTCTTTGGTTCTTCAATTGGCGGAGTCTCTTCAATAAACGTTGAAGTGATCAAATCTTCTTGCTCTACTTCGATTCGTTTATCCTCTTCTTCATTTACAGGATAATTCTCAGTGAAATTCGAAATAATCGGAGGATCAATTGAGATTTCTTCCATCGGCTCAATAATTTCTTCTTGTTCTGCAGCACGTTTGCTTCTTGTGCTTCTTGTTGTTTTTTTCTTTTCTGTTTGTTCAGCCGTTCTTTTAGCTCTCCAATCTTTATAATCCCCTTGCATCACTTGAAACTGACTTCTAAGAATTCTACCAACTGGAGCTAACACTTCTCCAATATGCTTATTTGTTATACAAAGTATACCGAGAATAACTAGAATAATACCAATGATATAAGCTCCTACTTCGTCAAATAAGAAGTAACATGTTGCGAACATAAGCGCACCAAACATACCACCACCTAAATGAACACTATCTGGCCCCTTTTTCATTTCAAGAAAGAAGTTATCTTTCGTACTCACAATAACAGAAGTATTTTGCACTGCTCCATCTTTTGTAAGAAGGTTAAATAATGTAATATGACTAAACATTAATATCGCCAATACAATTAAATAAAATCCAATTAATCGTTTATTTAAAAGGTTCGGCCATCCGCGTTTTATAACAAAGGAAACCGATAAAGCTATTACACCTAACACACCAATTATGTACCACTCACCAAAGAAGAAGCGAAAAAATAACACAAACGATTTCCCTACAACGCCTAGCTGTAAAATCGTAATGATTGAAAGTGCAAAAAGAGTTAAACCGACAATTTCATAATACAAAGTTGGCTTTATCGTACGTCTTGCCTTTGACTTCGTCCCTCTTTGCTTTTGTTTTGCCATTTCTTCACCTCGTGTTCTACATATAAGTAAAGCTCCCCTCAAAATGCTCTATTTATATGTCTGTTTTCTCTATTTTTCAGGTCTTTATATCTTCTATTTTTACACTTCTTGTAAAATGCTAAATAAACAGAAGAAAGCAGCCTACTCATGGCTGCTCAACCGTCTTGTTTTTTATATTATACCATAGCTTCTAAACAAAATCCTTCTTTTTGCTAAAAGGTTATTTTCTGACCGGGCTCAAACTCTAAATAATGAAGTGGGTCCGTACTTAGCACACGTACAATAGAATAAAATCCATGTTCCTCTTCAGAAACCATTAATTCCACACCATTTATATTTACGACTTTTTGACTTTCACATTGTGAATAATCGGCCGGATACACAAGTTGCTCTGGCATAATTGTATATAAAATCATTGTAGCATTGTCCCTTCTGTACTATCTTCCGCGCGAACATCTATTAATTCGTTTAATTTTCGAATAGCATTTCCAATACCGCCTACATCATCTATAAGACCGTACTTTACTGCATCCCCACCAATTACATTCGTCCCAATATCTCGCGTTAAATTTCCTTTCGCAAACATAAGCTCTTTAAAACGATCTTCTGTTACTTTCGAGTGCTTCGTCACAAAACGAATGACTCTTTCTTGCATCTTATCCAAATACTCAAATGTTTGTGGCACACCTATGACAAGACCTGTTAAACGAATTGGATGAATTGTCATCGTCGCAGTTTCCGCAATAAACGAATAGTCAGTAGAAACAGCAATCGGTACACCGATGGAATGTCCCCCACCTAAAACTAGAGACACTGTTGGTTTTGAAAGTGAAGCTACCATTTCAGAAATTGCTAGCCCAGCTTCAACGTCACCTCCAACCGTATTTAATATTAAAAGCAAACCTTCAATTTTCGGATTTTGTTCAATCGCAACAATTTGCGGAATGATATGCTCGTATTTTGTTGTTTTATTTTGCGGTGGTAATTGAACATGACCTTCCACTTGTCCGATAATCGTTAAACAATGAATACGTGATTCATTCATCTGTGGTACATTTGTCTGTCCAAGCTGTTGAATTTTTTCGACTATTGAAGCCTCTTTTCCAGCTTCTTTTGGCTCAGCTTCTTTTTCTTCATTTGTATATCGATCACGTTCTGTCATTTCGCATCCCCTTTCACTCGTATATAACTATTATTTCTTAAGTTATAAATTTCATTCGATAGGGTTAAAAAGAAAAAAGATCACCCATAAGGGTGATCTTTTTTATACTTCCATAATAATCGGTAAAATCATAGGTTTTCTCTTTGTCTCTTCGTACAAAAACTGTCCTAATAATTCACGAATATTTTGTTTTAACATTGACCATTCAATTGAATATTCTTTAATTGACTGCTCAACAATCATACGTACAATCTCTGTAGATCGTTCAATTAACGCTTCTGATTCACGAACATATACGAAACCACGTGAAATGATTTCTGGACCAGAGATAATTTTCTTTTCATCTTTACCAAGCGTTACAACAACTACTAGTATTCCATCTTGAGATAACATCTTTCTATCTCGAAGAACGATATTACCAACGTCACCTACACCTAATCCATCAATTAAAACATTACCAGCTTGTACTTTACCGACTAAGTTCGCTTCATCGTCACCAAAAGCAATTACATCGCCTTTTTCTACGATAAAGATATTTTCTCTTGTAATACCTACATCTTCAGCTAAGTATGCATGTGCTTTTTGCATACGGAACTCACCGTGTACGGGTACAAAGTACTTTGGTTTCATTAAATTTAACATTAATTTTAATTCTTCTTGGCTACCGTGACCTGAAACGTGAACTTTTCTTTCACCGTAATAAACAACTTCAGCTCCCGCTCTAAATAACAAGTCGATAATTTTTGATACAGATATTTCATTACCCGGAATTGGAGAAGCCGCAATAATAACGGTGTCACCTTTACGAATTGAAATTTGTTTATGAGCTTGCTTTGCCATTCTAGATAGAGCAGCCATCGGTTCACCTTGACTACCTGTCGTTAAAATAGCTACCTTTTTCTCTGGGAAATTGTCTACTTCTTGTAGTGAAATAACCATACCTTCTGGAACATCTAAATAACCAAGACGTCTTGCGATATCTACCACTTTCACCATACTACGTCCTACAACCGCCACTTTTCGCCCTGTTTCAGCAGCTGCATCAAATACTTGTTGAATACGATGTACATTCGATGCAAATGAAGCAACAATAATACGACCTTCTGCGCCGTAGAACACTTTAGAGATTTCTACACCAACTTCTTTTTCTGAACCTGTATAACCTGGGCGCTCTGCGTTTGTACTATCAGATAATAAGCAAAGTACGCCTTCATTTCCGATTTGCGCCATTTTCCCAAGGTCTGCTCCACTATTTCCAATTGGAGTTTGATCGAATTTAAAGTCTCCCGTATATACAATCGCACCTTTTGATGTATGGAAACAAACACCAACAGAATCTGGAATACTATGTGTCGTTCCAAAGAATGACACCGTTGTAGTATTAAACTCTACTGTTGAATTTGAATCGATTGTTTTTAAGTCTACACGGCCTAACATACCCGCTTCGCCAAGTTTTTCTTGTATAAGTCCTACTGTTAATTTCGTTGCATATACTGGAATAGATAATTTACGAAGTACGTAAACAATACCACCAATATGATCTTCATGACCGTGAGTAATAAATAAACCTTTTACTCGCTCTTGGTTTTCCACTAAATATGTAATATCAGGAATAACGATATCAATTCCAAACATTTCATCTCCTGGGAACATTAACCCTGCATCTACAATAAAGATTTCAGAATCAATTTCAACACAGTACATGTTTTTCCCGATTTCACCTACTCCACCAAGAGCAAATACTTTAACAGACTCATTCTCTTTTCTCTTCATGTTGTTGCCTGGTTTAAAAATCTTTCAAACACTGATTTCACTAAAATTGCAGAGACACCAGGGGAAACTCTACAACCACCATATATTCACCGTCCAAGACGAATGTCCTTACCGTTATGCGATATCATGTCCTTGTTTATTTTTTAAACCAGGTTTCACCTCTCTTTCATTATATAAATCAAATATCTTATTCGATATGATATGAAAATGTAATCAAATTATAATTTTTACCAATTTTGCTAAGCATACCCGTACTAAGCTACTTAGCCATATTATACCTGATACAAGAAATAGAACACAAGTTAAATCGTGCGAAAGAAAGAGGAAAAGAACGGAATGACAATAAAAGTATCGAACGTATTTCCTTTATATTTACTCCGATTTTATACTCCATATTATTTTGAAGAACTAGCCATACATACGCCAAATTCATTTCATAATAGGAAGTTTCAAGATTTATTTTTCTAGAATCCAACAAAAACACTTACAAAATGGATTTTTTTTATGAATTACGTCACATTTTAGGGGATTTCTCTAAAAACAGACACCGTGGTTTATTACGTTTATTCCATAATATCTATCATTTTTTGACTCAGTTAAAGGGGTATGATTATTTTCTTATACACATAATGAAGAAGCGATTAATGTTCTTATAAAAACACATATAGGTGAGAAAAAGAGGAAAAGATTTGCATATAATAAAAAATGACCTAGTTCTACACTAGGTCATTTTTTATTAACGAGGGATAGATTGCATAACAGATTGTAACGTTACTCTTTCCTCTTCTGTTAATGGAAGAAGTGGTAAACGTACAGAACCTACATCTAATCCAACCATTTGTAACGCTGTTTTTACTGGAGTTGGACTTGGCGCCATAAATAATGAATCAGTTACTCTTACAAGTAATTGATGTAATTTTTGTGCTTTCTTAAACTCTCCTGCTTGAAATGCTGTAATCATCTCTTGCATTTCGTTTCCGATAACATGAGATGCTACCGAAACGATACCTTTCGCTCCAACTGCCATAGCTGGTAACGTTAAACCGTCATCACCGCTGTATACCGCAAAGTCGTCCGCTGTTTTTTCAATGATCTCTGTCATTGTTAACACATCGCCGCCGGCATCTTTAATAGCAACAATGTTTTCTATTTCTGATAAACGAACAACTGTATCAACGGAGATTTGTACAATAGATCGTCCCGGAACGTTATATAGCATAACCGGAAGCGGCGTGCTTTCAGCAATTGCTTTAAAATGCTGATACATCCCTTCTTGGCTCGGTTTGTTATAATACGGTGCTACTAGCATTACTGCATCCACACCAACTTCTGTTGCCTTTTTAGTTAAGTCAATAGAAGCATGCGTATTATTGCTACCTGTTCCAGCGATTACGGGCACTCTTTTATCGACAACAGATACGACATGGCGATATAACGCTACTTTCTCTTCTGAAGTTAATGTAGGAGATTCTCCTGTCGTTCCTCCTACCACGATTGCTGTTGTACCATTATCAATTAAATAATTTACCAATTTCGTTGTCTTTGCAAAATCGATATTCCCGTTTATATCAAACGGTGTTACCATCGCGGTTGCAATTGTCCCAAAATCTATCATGGTCTCACTCCTTATTGTTCCAGTTGCTTTTCTTTTGAAAGCTCAAACGCACTATGTAATGCATTTACAGCCTCCACTAAATCAGTTTCTTTTACAAGAACCCAAATTGTTGTATGACTATCTGCCGATTGTAGGATTTGAATACCTTTTTCCGCTAGAGCTGTAACGATTTTCGCAGTAACCCCTGGGTATCCTGCCATTCCAGCTCCAACGATAGATACTTTCGCACAATGTTCTGTCACAATTGGCTCATATCCAAGGTTCTTTAATAATTTAACTGCATGACTTGATACATTATCACTCACCGTATATGCTACGCCAGTAGGTGAAATATTAATTAAATCGACGCTTATTCCTTCGTTCGCCATCTCTTTAAACACATGTTGTTGCAAATCATATGCCGTTTCTTTTGCAAGCACCTTAATTTGCGTTACGTTTGATACGTGGGCAATACCTGTAACAGGACGTTCTTCTACATCACGACCTCTCGTAGCACCGTCATATGCTGAAATAAGTGTACCTTCACTATCAGAATACGTAGAACGTACACGAAGTGGCACTTTTGCATGCATCGCAATTTCAACTGCACGTGGATGAACGACTTTCGCACCTTGATAAGCCATGTTACAAATCTCGTTGTACGTTACAGTTTGAAGATGACGTGCATCTTTTACAATACGAGGATCCGCAGTCATAACACCTTCTACATCAGTGAATATATCGATGTATTCAGCATGAAGTGCAACACCTAATGCTGAAGCTGAAGTATCACTACCTCCGCGCCCAAGTGTTGTCGTATCACCTTTTTTCGTTTGCCCTTGGAATCCTGTAACGACGATTACATCTACATTTTCCAACTCTTCATGTATACGATCGCAATTCATTTC
This sequence comes from Bacillus sp. M13(2017), assembly GCF_002218325.1. NCBI lineage: Bacteria > Bacillati > Bacillota > Bacilli > Caryophanales > Bacillaceae > Bacillus > Bacillus sp. M13(2017). The sequence continues at coordinate 7,953 of NZ_KZ268528.1, forward strand.
AATAATCTTTGCATTCGTAAAATCATCATTCGTTACAAAACCAGCTTGTGCACCATTTAATGCTGCTGCTTTTATACCGTTCTCATTCAACATATTAGAGAAAACAATTGCAGAGATTAACTCTCCGCACGATAATAATAAATCTTGCTCACGTTTAGAAATAGTAGATTCCTCTTGATTTACAAGACTTAATAACGTATCCGTTGCATATGGTTCACCTTTACGGCCCATAGCAGATACGACAGTAACTACTTTATAACCAGCAGCTAATGATTTTTTTATATGATGAAGCGCATGCTTACGTCCATTGTCATCACGTACTGATGTGCCACCAAATTTTTGAACAATTATTTTCATATTTTGCACCTTCTCTTAGCCGTTTACACTAATTGTAATTTTACTAAGCGCTCTGCAATTTGAACAGAATTCCATGCAGCGCCTTTTAATAAGTTATCAGATACGACCCAAAGATGGAATCCTTTATCGTTATTTAAATCTTTACGGATTCTTCCAACGAATACTTCGTTTTTACCTACTGCAGTAGCTGGCATTGGATATAACTGCTCTTCTGGATTATCTTGCAGAACAATACCTTCCGCATTTGCAAGTAAGCTCTTTAATTCTGCTACTGTTACGCCTTCTTTTTCTACTTCGATGTAAACAGACTCAGAGTGTCCTGATACAACTGGTAAACGTACACATGTTGCCGCTACTTCTAATTCAGGCATATGCATAATTTTTTTCGTTTCGTTAATCATTTTCATTTCTTCAAATGTAAATCCATTATCTTGGAATTTATCAATTTGTGGAATCGCATTAAAAGCAATTGGGAAATGCTTCTTATCACCTGATACAGGAAGAACATTTGCCTTAACTTCTTCGCCATTTAAGATTGCTTGTGATTGTTCATGCAGTTCTTCAATAGCTGCCGCACCAGCACCTGATACAGCTTGATATGTGGAAACGATTACTCGTTTTAAACCATATTGCTGACGAACTGGCTCAAGAGCTACTACCATTTGAATTGTAGAACAGTTTGGATTTGCAATAATACCATTATGTTCTTTTAAGTCATTTTCATTTACTTCAGGTACAACAAGTGGCACGTTTTCTGTCATACGGAATGCACTTGTATTATCAACAACAATCGCACCGCGTTTTGCTGCTTCTGGGGCTAATTGTTTCGATACAGATCCACCAGCACTAAATAGTGCGATATCTACTCCTTCAAAGCTTTCAGGAGTTGCCTCTTGAACCGTAAATTCTTCGCCTTTAAATACAAGTTTCTTACCTGCAGATCGTTTAGATGAAAGTAACGTTAATTTCCCGATTGGAAATTCTCGTTTCTCTAAAGTATTTAACATTTGTTCACCAACTGCGCCGGTTGCTCCAACTACAGCGACATGAAAAGTTTTTTGCTTTTCCATCACTATGCCCCTTTCTAGATACCAATCCTTCTATAACTTAGAATCAGAAGGAGTATACAATACCCCTTCTAATCTTAATAACGTTAATTTTATCATATTCTACAGTAAGAATGATGGTTTCATCAAAAATTGTCCGTTTTTTTTCGTTTTTTAATTCATATATCTGAATTTTTCTACGACCACAGGTTGCAATTGCTTCCCTTGCAGCGCTTCTAATACTGTATCTTCCAGCAGCTCCATGCGAGCTACCATTGAGTTCGGTTTTTTCTCTGGTGCATCTTGGCCGAATGGGACGAAGTAGATGTTTTTCGTTGCCATTAGGCGCATGAGGTTGACGCCAACATGGTAGCGACAATATAAACATTTCTTTTCTCTTCTATTATATATTCATTTCAAATCCTGTAAATTTATTTTGTATACCATATTCTTCACAGGTACCCATAAACGAATTAGACGGTACTTTAGTAATTAAATGGAAAAGTTCTACTTTGATATTGAGTTTACTACAGCAGCATATTTACATATATATCCTTTAATTGGTATGATTTACTTGTTCGCATAAAAGGGGGGAGATTTTTGAGTTTAAATATGTATTTAGGGGAAGTACATGCCCAAACCCAAAGTATGAATGCTGTATGTACGGCTACCATTCAAGGTATGGAACAAGCGATTCAGTCGATTGACGCTTTTGCAATTGATACTGTGTTACAAGGACAAACATATAGCAGTGCAAAATCATTTTTTGTACAAACCTTTCGCCCTTTAGCACAAGGAATCATTTATCTGTGTGAAGAGTTAATTCGTCAGAATGATGCTTTTCCAAGTCAATTCCAATCACAGGTCGCTTCCACGGATGTCGTTGAACAAGAGTTACTAGAACAAATTCGAGAAATTGACCGAATGAAAACAAGTATAGAAGCCATCAATCAAGCTATGCCACTCCCGGGTATGGACGCTATGGCGAATCTTTTTACTGTCATGAGGAAAAAACTGCAAGAAAAATTAGAACATCTATATGAATTTAATTATACTTCTAGTAATAATTATGATACTGCACTCCAACTAGCCGCTAGCATTGCGATGGGTTTGGCGGAAGTTCAAAGTGGAAAAGGCTTTAGTCCTGCAAGTGGTACATTTAGTACGCAAGGGTTGAATATGGAGTGGATAACTTCTATCCAAGCGATTACAGAAGAAAAAAAACGTCATTCTGAAGGAAGTAGTATTATAGAAGAATCGTTGTTCGATAAATTTAAAGATACTGTTGAAAATAACGTAGAAGCGATAGATCAGTTGTACGAAAAGTTTATTCGCCAGATAGAAAACACTCCCCTTATTGGGCAATATTACAACTACAAAAAAGGGCAAAATGAAGCGGTGTTAGATGAACTTAAAGGAATATTAAACACAATTTTACATCCAATAGATAGTGTTGAGGGTGCTGTGTATGCTCTTTCTCACATCGACGAAACATTTGCTGCTGTAGAACAAGCTATTTCTGATTCGTGGAATCAAGATGTTGTAAATGGAGATTGGAATAGCAGAGCTAAATGGTATGGAAATGTAGAGATGCAAGTTAAATTAGCAATCGCTGAATTATTCGTAGGAACAAAAGGTGTAGATAAAGTTTCAACGTTAGGCAAAACCTCAAAACTTAGTGAAAGTGTAAATTTTATACACGGCACTAAAAACGTAATAACTTTAGATAAGTATAAGCAAAGCGTTGACATGTTGAATAATATTCTAATGCCAAAAAATCAATTTGCTTATACAGGAAGAAATATTGTAGACTCTTTCTCAGATAGCAATGCCCTTAAACAATCTAAAGAAAAATTATTGACTCATCAGTTTGCTGAAAGTACAGCTGAAGTTAATAAGGCAACAAGCGGAGCTGACTTGGATTTTAGAAAAGTAAATATTCAAACCAATGAAATTGGAGAAACTTTAGCTACTAGAAAGGAAATTCGAGCGTATAAAAAGGAATGGGGAGAATTAGGTATAAAAGTTAATATAGATAAAAAAGGAACAATTCTTCCAAACAATGTAGAAGCAGCGTTTGATTTTGTTAATGGGGATATATATTTAAAGAAAAAACCATCCGTCATAAATATGCATCATGAGGGTTTTCATGCAGAGCAGTGGTTAGATATAGGAAAAGAGCAATATATGAATCTTAGTAGGTTAGAAAGAGAAGAATATGTATTTGAACAAGTAATGAAAAATAAACATTTATTTGATAAAGCTTCTATTGACCATTCAATAGAATATATCGAAAGATTAAGATTGAAATATAAATAAAAGGAGAATTTTATATGTCTTTAAATAAGTATAAAAATATGTCTGATGAAGAGTTTAAACAATTGTCTACTGAAGAATTTCAAAATTATATAAAATTAAAGCAAGAAGATTTTTCAAGACATTATAGGAAAATAAATGAAATTACTGTAGATGTAATGTTAAAGCCTCAGGAAGCAATAGAAATTGCTAAACATTATCATAAGAAAAATAAATTAGATGGAGTAGTTAATGAAGATATCAACCAGCTTTTCTTTGATGAGGCTTATACATTTAAAATTGTGAAAGAAAATAGAAACAATGATGATATAAGACCAGCTTGGAGAATATTAGTGGATTTACCAAAAAACCCTTTTCTTATGGAGGACTATACACTAATTGTGTCTGATAGAGATAAAAAAGTAATGGGTATGCTCGATCCAAATGGGCATCCAGTATTTAAAGGCAATGAATTTACAGATGAAGATATCGAATATATTATGAGCGATGAGGATTCTAAAGATTAATTAAGGTAATAATTTAGTGAATAGTTTTATAAATAGAATAATTGTCTTTTTTAATTAATTTTTATGCTATTTTGCTAGATTCTAAGGGCAAAGAAAGAAGAATTTAAAAGAACAAGATAAATGGAAGAAAAATTTTTATATCTCTATTTTTTATATAATGATACATTTATTAACATCAACTAGGAGGAACATTCCTTGAAAGTTGTACGCTCTATATTTAAAGGCTTTCGTTTAATAAGTTTAATTGTAAAGCCAATACTTAAAGCATTATCTAAAAGTAAATTTTAAATCTCATAAATATTAAAATCCCCTTCTGCATATAGGTGCAAAAGGGGATTTTTTTCAAATTATTCTATTCGTTCTACAGACAGTACTCATAGATAAATAAGAAACGGTGTATATTTACCCTAACATTTATAAAGATGAAAATCAATATATAATTATCTACATATAGAACCAGATAATAATTTTTTCATAAAACTATTCTTTTGTTTTATTTTTTAATGTACTCGTACCACCAGTTTCTTTCATCCATCCAAGCTGTAATCTTATCAAGTTCGCCATTAGGTAGTACTTCAGTTTGTAAGTACGCTAAACCAGTTAATGGATTAGAGACAACCTTCCCTTTTGTTCCACGCTCATTCATAGCATTTACGACTTCCTGAACCAATGAAATACCAAAACCACCAGATTTAACATATTGATAGCCACCATTGGCAATAGCTTGTTCTGGTTGTTTTTCTCCTGTAAACCAAGATAATGATTTACTGCCAATCAATTGGTTCAAATCACACTTACCGATACCAGGTACATTACCTGTCTCTGTGTATTGCCAAATATCGCATGGATAAGCTGGCTTGTTACCGCCATAACGAGGAATCCAAACAAAGTCAGATTTTACATTTGCCATACCAAACGGAGCATACATATGATGACCAACGTATAAACCAACTTTCTGAGCACCTAATCGACGTAGTTCATCAATAAATGCTTGTGTGCCCGCTCTCATATCATTCATTGTTTTCACTTCAACATCTGCAACCCAGACTGTCGCGCTCTTGTCTCCACGGTTCCAGAAGTCACGAGCTTCTACTCTTGCATCATTTTCAGAAACGAAGCGACAGAATGCATAGTTACCAAAAGGAATACCATGTTGCTTCATGGCTTGTACATATCCTTTATACAATGGATCTACATAGTTTGAACCATCTTGTACACGAGCGATGATGAAATCAATGTATTGCTTTGCTATAGGCCAGTTAATGTCACCATTCCATTTTGAAATATCAATAATTTGTCCCATTACTTAACATCTCCCTTTCTATCTTCTTGTTTTTGTTTACCACCTAAAATCTCAACTGCATTTGTTAAAGCTTGTGGAAGCGGAATACCCATTCGTCCGGCATTTTCTAAAAGTGAAAGTAATTCATTACCCATGAAGAAGAAAATTGTCGCTTCACGAATAGCACTATTACTTCCTAACGCTGCATCTAATTGAGCTGCCGCTCCGACCAAAAGAAAAAGCACCACCTTTTTGGCGATGCCTTTGAAACCAACTTTACTTTTTAATTCTCCGTTATATCCTGCTGCAATCATGCCAGTTAGATAATCAATAACTGCCATCGTTACTAAGATTTTCAATGTTGCATCCCATCCTCCCAAGAAATACCCACAAAAGCCACCAAATGTAGCAATAAATGCTTTCATTAATACATCAATACGATCCATCTTTCCATCTCCTTATTTATAATAAAAAAGAGAGACACTTGTCTCCCTTTTCTCAAAAACCATTCAATTTTATTAATCAAATCAAGTTTATTTATCTGCTTTATCAAGATCATCCGATAATTTCTTTAAAATATCACGTGCTTCCGACTTCTCTTCATCTGTTAATTTAGCATTTTTACTCTTTGCTTCCAACGATTTAAGCACTTCCATATATGTACTATCTTTAGTGCATACAGTGTCTGTATAAGAGTCACCAATAGCAATCAGTGAATAATATTCAGTTCCTCTACTTGCCATAGCATATAATGTTCCATCTTTACCAAGGGTCATAGAACTATTTGAAAAGTTATCTACTATATTATATGTCTTTGGGAGTCTCCATTTAAGTGTACCATCTGGGTTTATTGCATATACTCCGCCAATACCATTTGTAGTAATATAAACTACACCATTTTTATCTATTATTGGTGCACCGGTAAAACTATTAGCGACATATTTCCACTTCAATGTATAATCTGGATTATAGGCATATAATCCATCTGCCCCACTCACATAAATTGTTCCATCTTTAGCATTAATAGCAGGAGCAGAAAATGCATATGAAGGGTTGTAAGGATGCCATTTCCATTCTTTTATTAAATCCCCATTTTTATCAAACACATAAAACTTACTCCCGCCATTAATATATATTTCATCATTTAAGCCAAGAGTAAATCCAGTATTACCTCCATTACTCCAAACATATTTTTTCCATAATTCTTTGCCATTCTGATCATGAGCATAAAGGTAATTAGTCTCACCACTTGTAACTACAGTATAAATTGTTCCATTTTGTGAGAGCATTGAAGAAAGTACTTGATTTCTTCCACTAAAAATTTCATTTGATTCCCATTTCAACGTACCATCAGGGTTATAGGCTTCTAATCGATGTCTACCGTTATTATGTACGTAAATAGTTCCGTCTTTACCTATAATTGGTGTTTCAACAGCGTTTATTTTAACCTGCCATTTAATCGATCCATCTGGATTTAAAGCTGTTAATTGATAGCCAGGCACATAAATAGTCCCATCTTCGGCTATAACTGGTGAACCATAATGCGTAATTAAGTTATCTTTAATCCATTTTGTTGAACCATCTTTATTAAAAGCATATAATTTGCCATTGTAATTTCCTATATAGATTGTACCATCACGCCCAATTGCGGGTTGATTACTGAAATTTTTCCCTCCATCTTTATCATAGAGTTTATTTTCCCATTTTACATTAGATGTTTCTGCCCCTGCATAAGGAGAGTTTCTGTTCCAGTGCTGCCCGAAAGGAGCTTCCGCCTCTAAATCATATTTTCCTTGTTCAAATTGTTTCCCTTGTGTGTTAATGGTTTCGGCTTTGGTCATTAAATTAGGGTGTACCCCTACCATTAATGCAAACAGCAGCATCATTAACATAAATTTCTTTTTCATAATATACCTCCTAAATGAAACATTAAATTATACGATAATAAAATCATATTTATTATATATTATAATTAATAATTTAAATACTTAAAAACTAATATAAACAAAAATAAAAAAAGACCAGCTATTGCTGCTCCTGCTCTGTTTGCGTATTATTTTCATTAGTTGATTTTGGTGGTTCTTGTGGTGGATAAGAACCGGTAAGTGATGTATAACACTCCATACAAATGTGCTTTTTCGCAAATCCCATATCTAGTTCATATAGACGTGCTCCACGTTTACAGATTTCGCATCTTGTTGCGATTCTAAAGCTTATAGTTCCATCAAGTTCCCTCCATACCTCGACTTTATTCATGCCATTTGAAAGCCCTGCATTATTTAATACATTAATAGGGATGTTTACAAAAATTCCAGCTTCAGATCTTTCCAACTCTACTAAATATCCCATAAACGGTGTTACATCCCCACGTTGTGGAGGTGTAACAGCTGAATTCTGATTCATATACTATTACTCCTTTCTTCTTTATCCTAAACTATTAAAGTGCCATCCATTTGAGTTACAGACATAGAATCCTAACCCTCGGTTTCCTTCTACAAAACGAATATGTCCCCATTGTTGGAATCCACCGCCGCCTAAATTAATTCCTTGCATCGCCCTTATATTAGAAAAAACTTTTATATCCTTTTCTGTACTTATATCAAACGTTTGTCCGTCTGACGCGGGAGCTATATTATTATTCACACCACCTACAGCAAGTGCGTTAAACGGCTGAATACCATCTGCTCTTTCTGCCGCTGCACGATCCCAATTATACATAGATGCATATTTGCCACTGTATAGCGTTACACCACTTACACAAATCGCTGTCCCTTGTCTCATGTCAGCACTTCCAGAACAAACTTTAATAATCAATGCATGTTGTTGCGGAATATAGTTTTTCGGCACTTTAAAGGTAAATGAATATCGTCTGATTTCTCCATAAAATGTAGACGGCTCAGGAAAGTCCATTTTTTGTTCATTCCAGATATCGTAACTTACATTGTCTCGGAATTTAACACAACATACATGTAAGCGTGGTTTCCCTGTTTTACGTACACCATTTATCATAGATGCTCTAAAGTGAGCAGATACTGTGTATTCATTTCCGGGATGTATGCCATTATTCACGATTGCTTCTGGATAGTTATACATGTCTACCCTTGTAGCATTCACCATTTGCTCGTAATCGAATATATGTGTATTCTTTTCTATTACGACATTTCCCCATGACCTCCAAGTAAGACCGTATCCACCTTCAAACCCATAATAATCGTTATGTCCAATGTTTTTCTTTGTAACACTAGAAAAGTCGGGATCTGCTATTAGGTTTCGTCTTGATACCGCAGTTGTTTTTGTTCCCCATTCGTCTTGGAATAGAAAATCTAGCATTTTAACAGTTACACCATCTTTATCAATGGTTATCTTATCACCGTTAATTCTAATAAGATTCGTATCAATACCTTTTGCTGTTAGCCATTTGACCATTGTATCTGCATTAATATCCAGTTTTGCAGCATTGATTGTAATTTTCCCAGGGGACATATTGATGGCAGTGACAATTCCGTCCTTTAAAATCTGCGCTAAAATCCCTTCATCTAAAACTTCTAACCTAGATTCCGTTTTCCTCGCATAGGCATTATAAGTCTCATTTATAAACGTTTCTTGTTTTCTAGAAACGATTGTAATACCTTTTTCATTTGCGCCAATACTTCTTTCTAACTCTGTAACTTTCTGATTGTATTTCTCGGTAGCTACTCTATTAGCTATATCTTCTAGCATTTTATCAACATCCGTTTGATCTTTCGGATGCAACCAAAATTCTGTAGCTATGGTGCCACGTTGTAACATAGGTGCAGTACACCATAAACGCCCATTTCTTGTAACATAATAACGCCATCTCACAAACGATGCATTGGCTGGCGCTTTATCTGAACATACAGCACGAACCCATGTATGATTTACAACCTTGATATTTGTTCTAGCTGTTTTAATGCGAGTTTTTTTGTCACCAGTCCACCATTCAATTTCAATAAATGCACCACCACTATCAATAGGTGTTTTCCCATCAGTATTGAAATAACCTGATGCAACAAATTCTTCGTTAACCTGACACTCAATGAATTGGCTTGTAAGTCCCCACCAACGATCTTGAGTCTGGCCAGTAACGGTAATTGCAAATGTATTCATACCTTTGTATTTTAAATTCGTATCAACAGAACCAATAGCCCCATTACCGCTATTCCAAAACCAATATTTCTGTCCTAACTTAAAATCAGCATCACGCAACTCGTTGACAGTACCTAAACCGCCTACATAATCCTCAACATCTTTCTTTTTCATTGTTAATTTCAATGCTTCAGAGTGTTGCTGTATCGTTGTGGCCGCCTGAGTTAATGTTTTCCCTTGCTCAGTTTGTGTTTCCTGTAATTTCTTAACACTTGCAGTTGTTCCTTCTGCATTCTTTTCTACAGTGTTAACACGTTCATTAAAAGAGGTTTGTGTTTTTTCTACCGTTTTTATACTTTCTTTAATACCATCCACACTTTTTTCAATCTCGGTTGTTTTCTTAGTGAATTCATCACTCGTTACTTGATTTTCTGGAGCTGGTGTCCAATCCTGTGGCTTATTACCTTTATATAAAGCAACCCATTCTACAATGGCTTTTGTAGTGTTACTTGGAAAGTTATACAGACTCAACTTTCTTTCATTTCCACTCGTTGCTGCTACAGCTTTAAAAGTTACATAGGTAATTCCATTCGCATAAACACTTGTTGCATATCCAACATTATTCGAACCGCCATTTTGCCAAATCCCGAACTTCTGCCCCTTCGGAACGCTACCTTTAATTACAAATGTATATTCTTCACCTGTAGAGAAATTTTCGGTTAGAGAATATGGATTGATTAGATAATCTGTTTTTTCGTATTTAGCATTTGAATCTAATAACAGATTACGTCCTCCAGCTTTATCGTTATTAACTTTCTTTTCTACACTCTCCAACTTCTCACTAATCTGACCAGCCTTTTCTGTAATTTCAGTTGTGGTTTTCTTTAAAGCATTTGTTGTTTGCTGCACCTCAGAGATTGTCTTTTCTGTACCTTCAGCAGTCTCTGCCACTGTATTTAATTTTCCAGTGATTTCACCGTCTTTTTTTGTTAAAGATTCAATAGATTTAGTAAAACCCTCGTTAGTTTGTTTCATTTCAGAAACAGTTTTATTAATTTCACCTTGAAAGTTTTGTACATTTTTAATAGTTTGCGAAACTTCTTGAAGACTATTTTTAACTTCCTTGAATCGTCCAGTGGTTTCACTTTGAGCTTCTTCCACTTTCTTATTTAATTCTTCTTCTGTAAGTTTGATATCTTTATTAACCTGCTCCATTGTTTCCTTCTTGATAGTTTCCACATCAGGAATAAGAAGCTCCCAACCTTTACCGTCCCACACTTTTAAAATACCAGGTTTACCTTTGCTAATATCTCGCCATAATGTTTTACCTACTATAAGATTATCGGTCGGTTGATTTTTAGCTTCAATAATATTTACCGCATTATTTTTAAGATTCTCTTGCACTTTTTCAGCCAGTGTTTTTGCTACTTCTGATTCTTTCTTAGCATTATTAGCTGTTTCATTTGCATCTTTCACTAATTTATCTAACTGATCTATCAGTTCTTGCTTACTACCTAGTGAACTAAGGATACGATTGTAAATCTTTCGTAGCTCATCATTAGGGTCAACAATTTCGCGGTAATCACCAAATGCGTATTTATCTTGCGAAGAATCAGTATGTGATTCATCACCTGCGATTGCCCTTGCTTCTAAATAAAGCTTAGGTGTGAATCCAACATCTTTAATTCGGATTGTATCTCCTTCATTGATTAACTCGTGGGCCAGCCCAAATACACGCCCTATACTTTGTGCTTGAACATCATAAGAGACAGAGGTATTCACGCGTTTTGCTAACTCTGTTTTCATAAGAGTCAATAAGCGTTCTGGTGTTATATCTTCTTCTGTTTCTGGAGTATAAAATCCAAATTTGTGTTTACCTTTTTCATTCCAACGTTGAAATGCATCGTTATCCACAATATATGGAATACCCTTATTTATATCTGAGATAGTGAGAACTTCTCCACCTTCTTTTTTGATAAAGCCAATTAAAGCTGTACAAATGTTTTGTGAGTTTTCAATACGTTTAATTCCAACTAAATCTTTACCTAACGTGACTTCCTTTCCTGTTTCTCTTCCTCTTTTTTTCACCATGTCTACATACCAACCTGCAATTCGAGAACCAACTACTTCAACACGGTATATAATTTCTAGTTCAAATAGGGAAGCAATCTTTTTTAAGAAACTCAATGGATCTATAAATTCATCAATAGTCATAGAATGAAATCCAGCATACTCCGTTTTACCACGCTTCCATTTTGTACCTACAAGAGCAACATCCATAAATTCATTTACTGTCTTACCTTCAATTTTCTGCGGACGAATATAGTCATCTTTAGCAAGATTAATCCATGCACCTGATGCATAAGTAATTACGGATCTATCGTCAGGGTCTTTTTCTACTTCAGTGATTACATACGGAACAATACGCCCATCCCTTACTTCTTTTAATACTAAGTTTTGTTGCATAAGTGTTGCTGCATATTTCGTGTTATCAAATACTTTAAACTCTAACGTATCGATATTATTCTTGATTTCCCAATGACGTTTATCATCCCAATAATCTTTTGGTTGTATAGCTGAAACGATTTGGCTAGTTTTAAAATCAATAATATGTAAGACTCCACTTGGCGTTCTCATCTAAATCGCTCCCTATATGTAACCTTTGCTGTTCCGATATCATAAGGCATAATTTCTAGTGTATTCATACCTTTATTAATGATAGGAAAATTACTGAAAATGTCCTTAATATTAATCGCATCCTTCCCTTCAATCGTTACATGACTATTTTCGGTATCAATTACGACTTTATCTCCAACATCTATTATATAAGGTGGTGTGTTTTTCGTATTTAAATTCACTTTCCAAAACTTTAAATCACTAACTGACATCGCTTCTACTGGCGGTACATCCTGCCATTGCATGATGCTAATCTGTATTTGAGCTGCTTTTTCCATGTGATAGTTATTTTCATCTGTCCACCGTGCAAAACGCTCTGAATCATCTTTTTCTGTCCCTGGAAGAAATTTTGAAATATACGCTTCCCATACATTTCCTGTTCTAGCTATCCACAATCGACCAAAATATTGATTCCATGTATTCGGATAATTACCGCTCTCATAAATCAACCCTGTTTTCCCTGGTTTGTTATCGTATCCAATAACCATCGTTCCAAAATTTTGTTCAGCTTGCCAATAGAGATCGTTCATAGCAATTTTCGAAAGCACCTTACTATTTTCATCGAGTATTGCTATCTCAACTCGTCCCATTTCATTGATTTTCTTACTCTTACAAGTAACATAAGCTTGCATAATAAAATCTTGTACTGGACCACCAGGTATACTCTTTTTAACAGCTGCACCATGCCATCCTTTACCTGTTCCAGTACCAAAATCAGAACAATAAAATTGATATTTATCTGATTTCATTTCGCCAACTGGCTCACCATCTTCCATTGCGCTGACTTTACTCCATCCAACAGTAGTGGCCATTTCATCCCATACGATACGTTGATTCCTTTCTACAGGCTTTTCCACAGTTTTTAGTGGCATACCGATACGAAAATAATCTCGATCACTTAAAGATATCCCACCAAACCATACATCTAAAAAAGTGTTTGTTTTTTTTATGTCAATCTCAATAATAGGATTAGAATGAACAGTTCCTTTGTTTTGAACATTTGCGGTTAACCCTAGCGCACCTGTTTGAAAATCGACTGTTTGAGTGGGTCCTAATTTATATGGCATTGGGCAAATGAACGTAAGAGTTCCTATTCCAAGTGTTACAAATTCATCTAGATCGAAACTATCATCCACAACCGCTAAATATGTTCTATTTGGTTCTACATCAAAAATAAGCTCTGCTGGTTGATCCGTTATTAACCAACTTGCAATTTCTTCTTTTAACATTTCTAAATCAGCGTGTTCAGGAACTATGATCCCTACAGGAATTGATAATACACGCATTTCTGTTTGTGTATTTAATAATCTTGCCCCTGGATACCCTGGAGTACTTAGAAAATTACGTTTCAATGGTGCCCAAGTTGGTCTTTTCCAACCTTTTGCAATTTGGATATACTTTTTACGTTCATTGTTAAATTTGAAAGAGCTCATTTTGACACCTCATTTCTTTATAAAATAAAAGAAACCCAAACCTAAAAGTCTGAGTTTCTCTTTTCTTCTCTTTCTTGATACTCGGTTGTATATCGATAAGTACCACGTGCCACATCTCGTCCTTCTAAAACAACAGGAACCTCCACAACTAAATCGCCACCAAGCATTGGAATTACTCCGCTTCCAGATGATCCAAAAGAATTATTAACCACTTGATTCGATACACTGTTTGTCATAGCTTGTCTACTGTTTGACATACTTCCATACACACCACTCATGACAGACTTTAATCCGGATAGCTGATTCATAGAAGTAGCCATCATACGGTTCATATCACCCATTAATTGATTCATAGTTCCAGTAATACCGAGTGATTTTTCTTTCGATGATAAAGGTGTAACTGTGATTGAATTACCCTTCTTCGTAAATAACTCTGGTCCGGCTTCTCCTGTGATAAATGAACCATCACCTACAGGCTTTCCGCCTTTAGCAAGCATCGGTACATGTGGAATAGTTGGAGCACTTACTCCTGGAATTTCATTTAACAATTCTGCTGGTGTATTAAAGCCATCTATGAATTTATTAATAATACGAATGATTCCGTTGATAGCTGTACGAATACCACTCTTAATTCCATCCCAAACGCCTAATACTGCTGACTTCATTCCTTCAAATGCCCCACTAACAGCGTTTGTTACCCATCTTACAGGAGTCATAATGGCATCTTTTAATCCATTCCATACAGAAGATGCGGTCGACTTAATACCTTCCCAAATGTTTGAAAGCGTAGATTTAATACCATTCCACACGCTACTGCTTGTACTACTAATCATATTCCAAACAGTCGAAATGGCTGATTTAATGCTATTAAAAATTGAACTAGCTGTGGAAACAATTGAATTCCATAAGCTAGAAAGATAACTTTTAATTGTATTCCATACTGCGCTTGTAGTGGAACTAATTGTATTCCATGTATTTACGATCCAATCTTTGATTGATTGGAAAATCGGAGTGACTATAGAAACTAGCGTGTTCCAGCAAGATTGTAAAAATCCTTTTACTGCATTCCACACCGTCATTGTGGTGGAACTAATAACATTCCATACATTCACAATCCAATTTTTAAGTGTTTCAAAGACAGAAGTTGCAACCGAAACAATACCATTCCAACAACTCTGAAGAAAAGAAACTATAGCATTCCACACCGTTGTTGCCACTGAACTAATAGCATTCCATACAGAACCAATAAAGTTCTTTATCGATTCAAATATTGGCGTTGCAAAATACAAAATAGCCGTCCAAATTGCTTGTAAGTATTGAGTAATGAAATTCCATACAGTTTGAATCACTGTAGAAATACCGTTCCAAATCATAGAAAATAAATCAGCAATCCCTTGTAAAATAGGAGTTAGAAAGGCAACTAATCCATTCCAGGTCTCTTGAAAGAACGTCGATATTGAAGTCCATACTTCGGTGAAGAAAGTTGCTATTCCTTGCAATACAGAAGTGAGATATTCTACAATTCCATTCCAAATTTCCATACAGAAATTAAAAATAGAAGTCCAAATACCAACGTATGCTTCTAAAATAGCGGTTCCCCAGGTTACAACAAACTCAACAATTCCATTCCATAAGCCTATTAAGAACTCCTTAATTGAATTCCAGACTTCTGATGTAGATTCACTAATACTATTCCAGGTATCACTTGCCCATTGCACAATACCGTCCCATATCCCTACTAAGAACTCTCCAATTGCATTCCAAGCGTCAATGGTCCATTGTTTGATGTCGTCCCAATTTTTATAAATAGTAATTCCTAAAGCAACTATAGCTGCAATAATAATAGGGACAATTGCAACAAGTCCGGCTGCTGCTAAAGCTCCAATTTCAAAGAAGCTCATGACCGTCATGACTATAGGAGCAAGTGCCATGATTGCACCTGAGATTATACCAATAGCCATCGCAACAGCTGTTAATGTGGCTGCTAACTTTGGATTATTTGAAATCCATTCAGCTACTTTGGAAATAACATCAGCTATAACACTAAGAATCGGCTGAAGCGCAACTTGTAAATCCTGCATCGCTTTTTGAAATTTAACTGCTGGGTTTGCATCCATTTTCTTAATAGAATCATTCAGTTTATCTTGTTGCTTCCCAAAATCAACTGTTTTCTCTTTCGCGCCTAGCAAAGTATTAATGATGTTTTGTCCTTGATCTTCATACATTGTCATTTTGTTATCGTAAAGGCTTTTTATCCTCTACTTCTTACAGTTCATTTCCTGTAAGTTCGGCATACGTTTTCACTATTAAGTGTCGCGGTCTCGTGGAGGGATTATATCTTTTCACCCTCTATGCTCTGCCCCTGACTATACTTCGTATAGCCTTCGGTTCAAGTTAGGAATCTCACCCTTCTTGCTTTATACCGCGATTTTACTTCGGCACAATTTATCATCTACCGAAAAATTTAACGCCTAATTCATTACGCTTTGTTTCATCATCAACTTGCGATAGAGCTTGTGCAATCTCGGTCA
>NZ_KZ268529.1:0-1846 GCF_002218325.1 Bacillus sp. M13(2017)
GATAAGCGGATTTGCCTACTTATCAGCCTAACTGCTTGGACGTGCACAACCAATCGCACGCTTCTTCTATCCTTCTGCGTCCCTCCATTGCTCAAACGATAAAGAGGTGGTACAGGAATATCAACCTGTTGTCCATCGCCTACGCCTGTCGGCCTCGGCTTAGGTCCTGACTAACCCTGAGCGGACGAGCCTTCCTCAGGAAACCTTAGGCATTCGGTGGACGGGATTCTCACCCGTCTTTCGCTACTCATACCGGCATTCTCACTTCTAAGCACTCCACCAGTCCTTCCGGTCTGACTTCACTGTCCTTAGAACGCTCCCCTACCACTGATACCATTCGGTATCAATCCGCAGCTTCGGTGGTGTATTTAGCCCCGGTACATTTTCGGCGCAGAGTCACTCGACTAGTGAGCTATTACGCACTCTTTAAATGGTGGCTGCTTCTAAGCCAACATCCTAGTTGTCTAAGCAACTCCACATCCTTTTCCACTTAATACACACTTTGGGACCTTAGCTGGCGGTCTGGGCTGTTTCCCTTTTGACTACGGATCTTATCACTCGCAGTCTGACTCCTAAGGATAAGTCATTGGCATTCGGAGTTTGACTGAATTCGGTAATCCGATGAGGACCCCTAGTCCAATCAGTGCTCTACC
This sequence comes from Bacillus sp. M13(2017), assembly GCF_002218325.1. Lineage (NCBI taxonomy): Bacteria > Bacillati > Bacillota > Bacilli > Caryophanales > Bacillaceae > Bacillus > Bacillus sp. M13(2017). The sequence continues at coordinate 654 of NZ_KZ268529.1, forward strand.
TCCAAGACTCTTACACTTAAGGCTAGCCCTAAAGCTATTTCGGGGAGAACCAGCTATCTCCAGGTTCGATTGGAATTTCTCCGCTACCCACACCTCATCCCCGCACTTTTCAACGTGCGTGGGTTCGGGCCTCCATTCAGTGTTACCTGAACTTCACCCTGGACATGGGTAGATCACCTGGTTTCGGGTCTACGACCACGTACTAAACGCCCTATTCAGACTCGCTTTCGCTGCGGCTCCGCCTCTTCAGCTTAACCTCGCACGGGATCGTAACTCGCCGGTTCATTCTACAAAAGGCACGCCATCACCCGTTAACGGGCTCTGACTATTTGTAGGCACACGGTTTCAGGATCTCTTTCACTCCCCTTCCGGGGTGCTTTTCACCTTTCCCTCACGGTACTGGTTCACTATCGATCACTAGGGAGTATTTAGCCTTGGGAGATGGTCCTCCCAGATTCCGACGGAATTTCACGTGTTCCGCCGTACTCAGGATACATTCAAGAGAGAACGAAGTTTCGACTACGGGGTTGTTACCCTCTACGACGGACCTTTCCAGGTCGCTTCGTCTACCTCGTTCCTTTGTAACTCCGTATAGAATGTCCTACAACCCCAAGAGGCAAGCCTCTTGGTTTGGGCTATGTTCCGTTTCGCTCGCCGCTACTCAGGAAATCGCATTTGCTTTCTCTTCCTCCAGGTACTTAGATGTTTCAGTTCCCTGGGTCTGTCTTCCTTACCCTATGTATTCAGATAAGGATACCATACCATTACGTATGGTGGGTTTCCCCATTCGGAAATCTTCGGATCAAAGCTTACTTACAGCTCCCCGAAGCATATCGGCGTTAGTCCCGTCCTTCATCGACTCCTAGTGTCAAGGCATCCACCGTGCGCCCTTTCTAACTTAACCAAACTAAAATTAAAAAATATGAGCTACAGTGTTATCTAGTTTTCAAAGAACATACCATTTGCTATTTAAAATAGCTTTTTGGTGGAGCCTAGCGGGATCGAACCGCTGACCTCCTGCGTGCAAGGCAGGCGCTCTCCCAGCTGAGCTAAGGCCCCAAAATGTATGGTGGGCCTAAATGGACTCGAACCATCGACCTCACGCTTATCAGGCGTGCGCTCTAACCAGCTGAGCTATAGGCCCATACAAATTGCAGGATTTATTTATATCATATCCTCATTTAAGAGTCAAC
>NZ_KZ268529.1:4356-21054 GCF_002218325.1 Bacillus sp. M13(2017)
AAATTATATGGTGGAGGATGACGGGATCGAACCGCCGACCCCCTGCTTGTAAGGCAGGTGCTCTCCCAGCTGAGCTAATCCTCCGAAGTGGTGACCCGTACGGGATTCGAACCCGTGTTACCGCCGTGAAAGGGCGGTGTCTTAACCACTTGACCAACGGGCCAATATGTATGGCAGAGAAGAAGGGATTCGAACCCTCGCACCGCGTTAGCGATCTACTCCCTTAGCAGGGGAGCCCCTTGAGCCACTTGGGTACTTCTCTGTATGGCTCCGCAGGTAGGACTCGAACCTACGACCGATCGGTTAACAGCCGATAGCTCTACCACTGAGCTACTGCGGAATAATGAAGACAATTTGTATCTTATAAAAATTCTCTCTGTAAGTCAAGAAGTTTTTAACAACATCTTGTTCAAACGTGACATGTTTATAATATACTGGATTGCGTTTTTACTGTCAAGATGTTTTCGATATCGGTTTGAGTTTCCCTTTACACTTTCCACAGACATATCTTTTTGTATTTATTTGACGCCTTCTTACATATTGAATTGAACACTCCATACATTCATACTTGTAAACCTTTTTTTCCTTCTCTTCATTAATCATTCGTTTACAAAAACGTGGTGCATCAACTTTCTTTAACAACTCACGAAAATCTCTATCCCTGTGCTTATACCCTCTTCCTGCAATATGTAAGTGATAATGACAAAGCTCATGTTTAATAATCCCGACTAACTCTTCTTCACCATACACTTCGTAATATCGATAATTCAGTTCGATATTATGACTCTTCAACAAATAACGCCCACCAGTTGTACGTAATCTATTATTAAACACTGCTTTATGTAAGAACGGCATCTCAAAGTATTGTAGTGACACTTCTTCCACTAGTCGCTGAATTTCTTGCTCATCCACTCTCATTCCTCCTAAACAAAAAAATATTTTTACACTTTTCTCCCTTCTTATACATATATTAAATAGTACATATACCCATCCTCATGTAAGAAGCGTGGTTTCTAAAAACAAAACATGAATAGAAATCCACTCACCAACCTCTCATCAATAGCATTTTAGATTTTTGAGAGCAGGATTAAACAAGGAGGGATTCCTATGCCTACGTGGCTAAAAAAACAAATGCAACGTGCATATTTCGAAAAAAACCGGTATCAAATTAAATTATTAAATGAATGCTGGTTTTATTATAGCAAAATACATCAAAGCTCATAATCCATTACACTTTTTATTCCATAAAAAAAGAGCAGTTTCATCTGCTCTCTTCTCTTACTATTCAATCGGCAACATAGATAGTGCAACGCGTCCTTTTTTTGTATCAATATCATCTACCCATACTTTTACAATTTGCCCTACTGATACAACATCTAACGGATGCTTTACAAACTGTTTGCTAAGTTTAGAAATATGTACTAAACCATCTTGCTTTACGCCAACATCAACAAAAGCACCAAAATCAACAACGTTACGAACTGTTCCTTCTAGTTCCATACCACGTTTTAAATCTTCTAATTTCAAAATCCCTTTTTTCAGAAGTGGTTTAGGCAACTCATCCCTCATATCTCTTTCTGGACTAATAAGCGCATCTATAATATCAACTAACGTCGGCTCCCCAACTCCTGTTTCTTGAGATAACTTAGAAATCTCTACTTCTTCCAATCTCTTTTGTAATTGCGGTTGTCCTACGTCATCTATCGATAACCCTAGACTCTTCAATAACAATTCAACATTTTTATATTGCTCTGGATGAATACCTGTTCGATCTAATGGATTCGCTCCTTCTAGTATACGTAAGAAACCTATACATTGTTCATACGTCTTTGCACCTAAACGCGGGATTTTCTTTAATTCCGTGCGCTTCGTGAATTTCCCATCTTCTTCTCTCTTTGCCACAATATTTTTCGCAACAGTTTTCGATAAACCTGAAACATATTGTAACAATGCAACCGAAGCCGTATTTACATTAACCCCAACTTGGTTAACAGCTGTTTCTACTACAAATGTTAATGACTCATTCAGTCTCTTTTGAGATACATCATGTTGGTATTGTCCAACCCCAACTGATTTAGGATCAATTTTCACAAGTTCAGCAAGTGGATCTTGCAGACGTCTTCCAATAGAAACGGCACTTCTCTCTTCAACTTGTAAATTTGGGAATTCCTCACGGGCTAAATCAGAAGCCGAATACACACTCGCACCCGCTTCATTTACAATAATATAAAAGACATCTCGGTTCACACTTTGTAATACATCTACTATAAACTCTTCTGTTTCTCTAGATGCTGTCCCATTACCAATTGCAATCATTTCAACTTGATATTTATCTATAATAGAAAGAACTTTCGTTTTTGCATCATCATATTTACGAACAGGTGGATGCGGATAAATAACATCGATATGTAGTACTTTCCCCGTATCATCTACTACAGACAATTTACAACCAGTTCTATATGCCGGATCTACCGCTAGCACGACTTTCCCTTTCATCGGAGGTTGTAATAATAAGTTACGTAAATTCTCAGAGAAAATATGTATCGCTTGTTCTTCAGCTGTTTCTGTTAATTCTTTACGAATTTCTCTTTCGATTGAAGATTGAATTAATCGTTTATAACCATCTTCAATCGCTAATTGTACATAATGTGCACTTTTCGAATCGTTATCACGAATTACTTTCTTATTTAAGAAAGTTACTATCTCATCTACTGGCGGAACAACAGCAACTCTCAATATATCTTCTTTCTCGCCACGATTCATTGCTAATACACGATGTGGTACTACTTTTTGCAATGGTTCTTCATAACTGTAATACATTTCATATATATTCTTTTCATCTTTTTCTTCATCTTTCACGGACGAAGACATAACACCTTTTCTAAAAGTAACATTTCGAATCCAACTACGATACGCAGCTTCATCTGAAACCATTTCTGCAATAATGTCTTGTGCACCTTGTAAAGCTTCTTCTGCAGATTGCACTTCTTTCTCTACATTAATAAATTCCACTGCCTTTTTAGCCGGATCTTCTTTCTTATATAACAATAACCATTCAGCTAATGGTTCTAATCCTTTTTCTTTAGCAATTGTCGCTTTCGTTCTTCTTTTCTCTTTATATGGACGATATAGATCTTCTACTTCTTGCAACTTTGTAGCTTTAACAATTTGCTGTCGTAGCTCTTCTGTCAGTTTCCCCTTCTCATCAATAAGACGAAGAACTTCTTCCTTCCTATCTTCAAGTTGCATCATATATTGCCATCTCTCTAAAATCGTACGAATTTGCACCTCATCTAAAGAGCCTGTCCATTCTTTTCGGTAACGAGCAATAAATGGAACTGTGTTACCTTCTTCTGTTAATTGAATAACATGACGAACTTGCTTTTCGGTAAAGCCTAATTCTTTCACTAACATTTTCATTAACGCTTGTCGATTATCTACCATTTCCATATACAACCGTAACCTCCTCTATAATAAAAAAAGTTGCCCTTCAAAGAGAGCAACTTAAACTGCCGATTTAAAAATCTATTAGTCCTAAACTAATTTGCAACGCTTCATCTACACGACTCATCATCACTTCATCCAAATGAGTGATTTTGTCCGTTAAGCGTTGCTTATCGATTGTTCGAATCTGCTCAAGTAAAATAACAGAATCTCTCTCAAAACCATACTTTTTCGCATCAATTTCCACATGAGTGGGTAATTTCGCTTTTTGAATCTGTGCAGTAATAGCCGCTACAATCACCGTTGGACTAAAACGATTTCCGATGTCATTTTGAATGACAAGAACCGGACGAACGCCTCCTTGCTCAGAACCAACAACTGGGGAAAGGTCTGCAAAATACACGTCGCCGCGTTTTACAATCAAAATATTACCCCCCGCTAACTAAGCGTTCTACTGTATGAGCTGCTTCATACTCTGCTAAGAAAGCTTCAGATGCAATACCAAGATTAATTTTTCCCATTTCAATGTACCCACGTCGCATTGATTCATGTTGGTAGCGTTTCTTCGTCTTATGTTGACGCAATAACAATTGTGTTGCCTGGCAAATTAGTTCATGGCGATTCTTATTCTCTTGTTTTCCAATTCCGTCCAATTCCGTTACCATTTGCTTTGGCAACCGAACCACGATTTCAGTAGTTACACTTGATTCGGACACAAAAATACACCTCCACCGTCAACTACACACCCAAATATATATATGACACCTATTGTAATAATACCATTGTATGGAGCCTGTTGCAAAGACTTCCTTATTCCTTGCTTATGTTTTCCAATTCACAAACAAAACATTCATCTTCTTAAATTTTTTATCTCATAACTAACTAAAAACAATAGAACTCCTCTTCAAAACTTACGTGCAACTTATATAAAAAATGATTATAAGTAAAAAGCTTCTCATCAAAAAGAGCTTATTATCCAGCAATGAACAGTCACTCCAATGACAAGAAGCAATCATACTACCTTCTATATATTGTTCAAGTAATTAATTATCTCTACAACCTTACCATTCCGTATAAATATTCTTGGCACACGGAAACTAATCGTTGCAATAATTTCATAATTAATAGTCCCTGAGTATTCCGCAACCTCTGTAGCGCTAATATACTCATCTCCTTGCCTTCCAATAAGCGTAACTTTCGTACCAAGTGGCACTTCACAAGGAAGATGAATCATGAACTGATCCATTGTTACTCTCCCTACAATCGGTACCCTTTTACCATTTATAAGCACTTCAAATCCTTGTAACCTTCTAAGCCACCCATCTGCATAGCCAATCGCTACAGTCGCAATCCATTCTTCAGTTTTCGTTCGGTAGGTGACGTTATAACTAATTCCATCACCTTTAATTACCTGTTTAATATGAGCGACTTTCGTATGAAGTGATAGCGCCGGTTCTAATTCAAATGGTAAAAAAGGACGTATTTCTACAGAAGGAGATAATCCATACATTGCAATCCCAATTCGCACTGCATTAAATGTAATCCCTTGAAAACGTAACGTCGCAGCACTATTAGCTGTATGAACAAGCTTAGGATCCACTCCGAATTCTTTCAACCAACTTAACTGCTCTAAGAACGTGTTATATTGCTTATCAAAATACGAAGTCTCAACTTCATCTGACGTTGCAAAATGCGTGTATACTCCTTCTAACTCTAAAAACGGTGCACCCTCTAAACTCTTTAAAAATTCTTTTAGCTCTTTTCTTTCACGTATTCCAATTCTCCCCATACCACTATCAAAGTTAATATGGAATTTCATTACAGATGAACCATCCCAAAGTTCAATTGCTTCGTCCACCCATTCTTTTTGAAAAACAGTTAGCGCTACATCATTTTCAGCAGCTACATTTACATCACGTGGCGGCGAGGGACCTAACACTAAAATCGGCTCAGTAATACCAGCCCTCCGAAGCACTAAAGCTTCATCTAAAAAAGCAACAGCTAACCTTGTTGCACCTGCTTCTAATGCCGTTTTAGCCACCGGTACATAATCGTGCCCATATGCGTTTGCTTTAACTACAGCAAAAATCTCTACATTACTTGGGATGAACTCTTTAATATGTGTAACGTTGTTATAAATGGCATCTAAATCCACTTCCACCCAAGTGTCACGGTAAAATGGTGCTTCTTCCATAAATACACTTCCTTATACACGATATGCGAAGCTTATTCTTTTATATGCTTCTTTTATGAAATCCACCTTCAAACTAAGAAAAGACGTGGTGCACATATATCACCACGTCTAAGAAGTTTACTTCACCTGCTTCGCTGTAACTGAACGAGCAACCATTAACAGCTCCTTCGGCTCTAAACCTTTAGACACGAGCATATATTCTACTCCGTTATGCGACCACGTTACAGAGTCTTTCGTCAATGCACCAATCGTAAACCCAAGATCAACTGGTTCTCCACTTACACTTACCGCTGATGAAGCCTCTGCAACTTTTGCCTTTTCTTGTATTAAAGTAAAGGATTTCTTATTTCCAGTGTATGTGAGTATCGCACGCTTGCCACTGTCTGTCTTCAACTCTTTTTCATCTTGCAGAGTCATACCTTGTGGTGTATCAAGTGGATACAAAATAGCAAACGGTTTGTCTTCTTTCGCTGTAGTTTGAACATCTACCTGCGCTCTAGACATATTTTGTTTCGTATCAAATGCACCTTTATCAAATTTCGCATCAAATTTCACTTTAGAGAAATCTACTTTCACAAGAACATTTTGATCATTATCCATTAACTTCACTGAAACTGGAGTCAAATCGCTCTTATTCAATGTAATCTCTTGTCTAGGCAACATATTTTGATGTTGATAATTTGTTTTTGTTTTAAAAATATAATACTTATCTGTTTTCTCAAAAGTAAGGTTTTTCTTGTCCTGCAAAATATCTCTTACAAGTGATTCATATAAATAAGCCTGGCTACTATTTTGCGGCCAATCACTTTGAAAACGGAAGCTCTTATTAAGTGCTGGCGTTAATACAAATACACCTTCTTCATTTCTCAAAATAATTTGGCTTTGATCTTTTTTTGCATTTTTTAAATTCACACGATAAAAAGACGGTTCCTTATGCCAAATCTCTACGTTATACTCTTGAGGCTCATTGCCTGTTTTAATAGATAATTTTGCCTCAGCTTGATAACTTTTCATCCCTTTTACTTTTGATTCTAAATCTCTCACGACATCATCTTGCTTCTTTTCCATACAACCCGCCAACACAAAAACGGTCAACAAACCGACAAGAACTAAAAACAGACGCCTTTTCATCAATTCAGCCCCTTTGCCCCTATAAATGAATGGAAGATGTACCTTCCTTATCGCTACCTCAAATATATGAGACAAAGATATAAAATATGCAGACTAGCGTGACGAGCTTTCTAAAACAACTTGAGCAACAGCAAATTCCTTACTATGACTAATTGATAAATGAACAATATACTCTGTACTTGTAATCAGAATTGGCTTACCTCTTTCATCATTTTTCACTTCAATATCTAAAAAACTCACTTCTTTTCCGATACCAGTACCTACAGCTTTTGAATACGCCTCTTTCGCTGCAAACCTTCCAGCTACAAACTCTGTAAGGCGACTTCCTTTCAGCTCCATAGCAACATTACGTTCATTTTCCGTTAAAATACGTTCCATAAATTTAAGCTTTCCATCTAGCATTTTTTCAATACGATTTAATTCAATAATATCGATACCAATCCCTATAATCATTTCGAAATCCCCTTCTTCTATTTAACTTTCTTCTTTCATATTGATAAGAATAACAGAGAATCTTTCTGATGCAAAAGGGGTGAAAGTAACCGTATGCTAATAAGATCCACCCATATTTCTTTACAACCGACTATTCTTACCTTACTTCTTATTCATCTAGTCATGATGATATTAGGCGACTTTTTTCTCTTCCCACTGGCAGCCTCTAATGAATATATCGCTAAAGGAGAATGGTGGCGTGTCATAACTTCTCTTCTTGTACACGTAGACTTACAACATTTTCTTTCTAATATTATTTTTTTGTTTGCTCTTGGTTCTTCTATCGAAAAGCAACTCGGACACTTTTCTTTTTTTATTCTATTTTTTCTCTCTGGAATTTCAGGAAATATTTCTTCTTATATTATTATGCCACTTGAATATATTCACGCAGGTGCATCAGGTGGTATTTTCGGACTATTAGGTGCACAGTTATTTTTATTGTACAATCGATACCGCTCTTCAAAACCAAAAGAAATTGCTATTTTCTCAATTATGATACTTCTATTACTTCTATTTACTTTCTTTAATCCTTCTGCCAATCCGATCAGTCATTTAACAGGTTTAATAACCGGTGGCATTTTAACCCCTTTTTTAACAAAAAAAAACGATGGTGCAAAGCTTATTTAATATAAAAGCTTGCACCATCGATAATTTCTACATCTACTTGTTCACTTAAATCTCTCATTAATTGAAATAAAGACTCATCCTTCATCTTCGCCTCAATCATACAATCAATTTGCGGAACACTTCCCTTTATCCTTCTTAAAAAAGATAAAAATGCCTCTACATTAATATAATCTGCATGAGCTCTTGGATCTTTTCCCTCTCTAGGGCTAGAGATATGCATTTTAACCGGCAACAAAGACGTTTCCCACGTATGAACGACACGTGCCCAATCTTCATACCAATCTTCTTGCTCATTATTCATCATATGGTGATGCAAGTCAAATACGACGGGAATATCTAATTTTTCTCCTAAATATAATGTTTCCTCTAACGTAAAGGTTGTATCATCATTTTCTAATATAATCATTTCTTGAATACCCCTTGGGACATTCGACCAATTCTCTATAAAGCGCTCTAATGCAAGTTCTTTATCTTTATATCCTCCTCCAACATGCAGTACACATCGTTGCTTATGTTCAATCCCCATACCTTTTAATAATTTTTTGTGCATCTGCAATGTTTTTACAGATTGTTTAAAAACACTCTCCTCAGGTGAATTTAGTACAACAAAATGATCTGGATGGAAATCAATTCTCATATTCATATGAACTGCATATTCACCTAGTTTTTTTAAATTTTCTTTTAAAGGACGAATATAGTTCCACTCTATCAATTCCTCATGATTCGCTAAAGGAATGAGCTTTGAACTGAGCCGAAAGAAAGATATGTCATGCCCTTTATTATGCTTTAATAAACGTAAACAATTTTCTAAATTGGAATTAGCAATTCTTTCAAGTTTACGAATTGCAGCAGCACGATCATCTAATTTCTGAAACTGTGCATACGTCATCGTTTGAGATGGAGATGCATTCTTCAAATGTACACTCATCGCAACGTAACCAAGCCTTACAAGCATATAACAGCCCCTTTTCTATCATAACTATTATGTAGTATGCACAATTATAGAAATAAAAAAAGAGAATGCCCGCAAAGGGCATTCTCTTTTTTTTATTAAGCTTGTGGACGGCTATGATGTTTTCTTTCGCCGCGTCCATTTGAAGAACCAGGGCGACCTTGGCCTTCACCTCTACGACCACGACTACCACCATCACGATTACGATCGCGGTTTCCGTCACGATTACGTCCATCACGGTTACGGTCACGATTACGTCCATCGCCACCGCCGCGTGCATCACGACTACGATTACGGTTACCATCACGGTATCCGCCTCCGTTACCGCCGCGTTTTTTAGAACCGCCGCCTCTTGAAACAACAGGTGGTTCTGATGTTAAAGCGATCGGAGTTGTATCCGGCTCTTTAGTCATCATTTTTAAAGCAGCAGCTACTACTGTTACAGAGTCATTTTCTTCTAACATTTCTTCTGCAATACGCTTGTAGTATGCTAAGTTTTCATTTTCAATTGTGCTTTGAAGCTTTTCAGCGATTAAACGTTGTTGACCTTCTAATGCCTCGTCAAGTGTCGGTGCATCCATGCGGTCCATTTTACGTTTTGTTGTACGCTCGATATTTTTTAATTGTCCTGATTCACGTGGTGTTACAAATAGCATTGCAATACCTTTTTTACCTGCACGACCAGTACGACCGATACGGTGAACGTATGATTCTGGATCTTGTGGAATATCGAAGTTATATACGTGCGTTACGCCTGAAATATCAAGACCACGTGCAGCAACGTCTGTTGCAACAAGAACTTCAATAGAACCTTCTTTAAATTTACGTAATACAGACATACGTTTCGCCTGAGTTAAATCACCGTGAATACCTTCTGCAGCATAACCACGTAAGTTTAATGCTTCTGATAATTCATCAACACGGCGCTTTGTACGACCGAATACGATTGCAAGCTCTGGAGATTGAATATCTAATAAGCGTGTTAACACGTCAAACTTTTTCTTTTCTTGCACTTCTAAATAGAACTGCTGAATGTTTGGCATTGTTACTTCTTTTGCTTTTACTTTAATGTGTTGAGGCTCAGTCATGAAACGCTCAGCAATACGGCGGATTGGATCCGGCATTGTCGCTGAGAATAGTAATGTTTGATGTGTTTCTGGCACATCTGTTAAAATTGCTTCAATGTCTTCAATGAAGCCCATGTTTAACATTTCATCCGCTTCGTCAAGAACAACTGTCTCTACGTTTTGCAGACGAAGTGTTTTACGGTTAATATGATCTAAAATACGACCCGGCGTACCAACAATAATGTGTGGGTGTTTTTTTAGAGCACGAATTTGGCGGTTAATATCTTGACCACCATAAATTGGTAAAATACGAACACGTTTATGCTTACCAATTTTGTATAATTCTTCTCCAACTTGAATTGCTAATTCACGCGTTGGCGCGATAACAATACCTTGAACCGATTCTTTATGTGTATCCACTTTATCTAATAGTGGTAATCCGAATGCTGCTGTTTTCCCTGTACCTGTTTGCGCTTGCCCAATAATATCTTTACCTTGCAATGCATGTGGAATTGTTTCAGCTTGAATTGGTGTAGCCTCTTCAAAGCCCATACTTTCAACAGATTGCAGTAAAGAATCACTTAATCCTAATTCTCGAAATGTTGTCAATGTTACTTCTCCTTTTCTATCCTATACTTATCATTTAAAAAAAGGCGTTTTCCGAATTTGCGGAAAAGCCCTTTTCCTGAATGCTCACGTATATAAACGGGCGTATATTCTTCACGAAAATACTTCTAAACGTTATTACACTTTATCAATTATAAGTTTTGTATGTGTAAAAAGCAAACCCAACTGTTACCTTATTTTCATATTCAGAGTTTTTTTCTTCACTTTTATTTTTTTATATTTACTGTAAGCGCTTATTATAAGTTTCTTCTATTTTCGTAACTATCATCCCTATTTATATACACCAATTATTTCAACATCGTAATTACTTCTTCTAATTTCATACCGCGAGATGCTTTTATTAATACAACATCTTTCACATCGACTACTGCTTGTAAATCTTTTACTAACTCTTCTTTATTATCATACGCCTTTACACGTTCATTAGGGAAATTAATTTTCGCTCCTTCAGCAATTTGAGCCCCTAATCTACCGTATGTGAATACATACGAGATTTTTGCTGGATCGATTAATTTTCCTACCTCATAATGGAACTGTACTTCTTGATCTCCAAGTTCTAACATATCACCGAGCACAACGATTTTTTTAGCAAAACCATCTAAACCATTCATTAAATGGAATGCTGCTTCCATAGCCGTCGGACTTGCATTATAAGCATCGTTGATAATTGTTAAACCACTATTGGTTTTCACAATTTCCATACGCATGCCCGTCATTTGAAGTGTTACTAACCCTTCTTTCATCTCTTCCCACGTTACACCAAAATGTTTCGCAATTGCCATTGAAGCAAGTGTATTATACACATTATGTTTTCCTAACACAGGTAAGTAGAATGAAATATTTTCATCTCTATTCATTTTGAAATGTGTCCCAGTTGCTTGTAATGTTACAGTCGTTGGATAATAATCGTTTGCTCTTGCATCACCAAACGTAACCGTTTCTGCCGCTAAATTCATTTCAGGAACACGATTCGTTAATAAAGGCTCATCTCCGTTATATACGAACACGCCACCTTCTTGTAACCCTGTAACAATTTCTAATTTCGCTTCAGCAATTGCCTCACGAGATCCTAAATCCATTAAATGTGCCTCACCGATATTCGTAATGATAGCTGCATTAGGACGAGCTAACTTAGATAAGAATTCAATTTCGCCTCGGCTTGACATACCCATCTCTAATACTGCTACTTCTGTATTTTCTTCTAAGTTTAAAATGGTAAGAGGTAATCCGATATGGTTATTGAAGTTCCCTTCTGTTTTTTGCACTTTGAACTTAGTCGCAAGAAGACTTGTTACAATATCTTTCGTAGATGTTTTACCGTTACTACCCGTTACACCTACAACTTTAACATCCAATTGATCACGATAGTTTTTCGCTAACATTTGCAATGCCGATAGCGTGTCTTCCACAAAAATAACCGGAAGATTCTCAGGTGGATTCGCTACATCTTTCATCCATAATGTAGCCACAGCTCCATTTTCAACAGCTTTATCTACAAAACCATGTCCATCAAAGCGCTCCCCTTGAATCGGAACATACAAGTTTCCTTTTTTAATTTTTCTTGTATCAATAGACACGCCTTGAATAGTAATTCCCTCATATTGCTCTGCTAATCCAGTACCATTTACCATCTGTTCCACTTGCTTTAACATTCGCTTTATCATATAGAAACGCTCCTTACATAGAGGAAGCACTATTCCTATGAATAGTGCTTCCTCCTTTTTTGTTAGATTGTATATTTAATTTTTTGTTTTTCTTCGTGACGTTCAATCGCTAAACGAATTAGCTCTTCGATTAATTCTGGATACGGTAACCCAGTATGTTGCCATAATAGAGGGAACATACTGAACGGTGTAAATCCTGGCATTGTGTTTACTTCGTTAATATACACTTCTCCATCTTTCGTTAAGAAGAAATCAGCTCGCGTTAAACCTGCACCGTCTAATGATTGGAATGCAATAATCGCATCACGCTTAATTACATTAGATTCTTCTTCTGTCATTTCAGCTGGAATAATTAGCGCCGTATCACCATCGATATATTTCGACTTATAATCATAGAAGTCCTTTTTCGGGACGATTTCACCTACAACTGAACATTTCGGCTCATCATTACCTAGTACCCCAACTTCTACTTCACGACCTACAATATTTTCTTCTACAATAATTTTGCGATCAAATTGGAATGCCTCTACAAATGCATCCTCAAGTTCTTCACGATTTTTACACTTATTAATACCAACACTTGAACCAAGGTTCGCTGGTTTTACGAAGCAAGGATATCCTAACTTATCTTCTACTTTAGAATAAGCTTCCTCACGATTTTTTTCCCATGCACTACGAATGAAGGATGCATATTTTGCTTGTTTTAAACCAGCCTCTGCAAAGATGTTTTTCATAACAACTTTATCCATACCAGCAGATGATGCTAGAACACCATTTCCTACATAAGGGATATTCATTAATTCTAATAGTCCTTGAACCGTTCCATCTTCACCGTTTGGTCCATGTAGTAATGGGAAAATAACGTCAATAGCGTTCTCCTCAGAAGCTGCAGATGGGATAATTTCTGTACTTAATGATAACGGAGAAATCGCATTTTCTGCACCACTCATTTTTAAAGCTTCAACATCTGTTACTTCGCCTTCAATACGCTCACCACGTACCCATTGACCTTGTTCTGTAATATAAATTGGATGAATCTCGAATTTATCTTGATTTAACGCTTTAATAGCAGCAAGAGCCGTCTGTAGCGAAACTTGATGCTCAGCTGATTTTCCACCATATAATAAACCTAATTTAATTTTCGTCAATGAAATCACCCTAACCAATTGTTTTCATTTTTCTATTTTAGCACTTTTTATAAAAATAGGTAGTTCCTATTTGAAATAAAATGTAACTTCCATAAATAATTAAATAACATCACTTATTGGTTTTTCATTTCATTTTCTATATAGGTACACAAAATAAAATGGCAATCTAATCTAGTTATGTACCTAAAATATGTAGAAATCCCCTTTTTTGTGTATGTCACCTATTCACTAAGACGATTGTTTGGTTAGTGTGTCTTTTTGCCTTTGCTCAACAAGGCGATCTAAAGAAACATATACAATACCTGCAACTACACATCCTACAGCTAAAATTGTAAATAGAAAGTGACCAAGTAATCGATCTAATAAAAAACCTCCCAAAAGTGGGCCAAATGCGCTTCCTGTAATCCACTGCAAACTTGCAGCTCCCATATAAGTCCCTCTCAAATGCTCAGGGGCCAAATTTGCTACAAATGTCATCTGTACAGGCGACATAATCATTTCACCTAACGTATATATAGCATAAACGAACAGTAGTGTTATTAAAATAATTGTAGCATTTGTATTAAATTCTCCAAACCACTTCGGTAACCACCCTATAAAAAATAATCCAATCCCGAATAAACATGCACCATATAACATCGTCTTCCCGACTGGTTTATCCGTAGCCCATTTTGAAATTTGAAACTGGAATAAAACAACTAATAGTCCGTTTAACGCCATTAAATATGGATATGGATTATTCGTTCCAAAAATACGCTTCATTTCATTATCAAAATGTAGTGGCAACATGCCTTCGGTTTGAGAAAACCCCATCGAAATGATAATACCTGCTAATAAGTAAATCATTAATGCCTTATCTTGCATTACAATTTTCCAAACTGCTCCAGATTCCTTTTCTTTATGTTCTTCCCTATCTGTCCTTTTTGGCATCGTCTCTTGAATAAGAAGTAATACAAGTAACGCATAAAATAGCATTGTAGAAGAGGCAATAATAAACACAAGGTTCTTTGACAACACAACTACTGATGCTCCCATTATCGGACCAATCGCAGCACCTATATTGTGTCCCATTCGTAATAAACCATATGCCTCTGTTCTTTTTTCTGGTACCGTTACATCTGCGACCATAGCTGATGCAGCTGGATGAAATAAAGAATTACTCAACCCTAAAAAAATAGATAAAATTGCATATGGAATAAATCCTTCTATAAATAGAAAACCGAGCATTAATAATGCATTACTTGCCATAGAAAATATCATAATAGGCTTTCTTCCATATATGTCAGCAATTCTCCCTCCTATAAGTGATCCAAAGCTTGCAGCAATTGGAGAAAGCGCCATAATAACCCCAACTTCCAACAACGAATCTACCTTATCTTTTAAATATAATGCAAAAAAAGGCATTAACATCATCATTGCAATTCCATTTAACGTCTCTCCAATAAATCGAATCCATACGTTACGGTCCATCTCCCTTAACTCACGCCACGTATTTTTCATCATTCCACCCCTTTAGTTAGCCAACAATTATCTTACAATAAGTTCAGAAAAATGTAAATTTTCAAATAAAAAATCCATTCTAACAGAATTAGAATGGATTTTTTTCGCTTATAAATTTGCAACATCTTCTTCTTTTTTACTATTATTTAAAGCACTATGTTTTCGGCTATATAAGAAGTAAACCGCTATACCAATAACCATCCATATCCCAAAACTAATCCACGCTGTCCCCGATAATTGAAGCATTAAGTATAAACAGAAAATCACTGTTAATGCTGGTAAAAATGGTACAAGCGGAGCCTTAAATGCCCTTGGTAAGTCTGGATGAGTTCTTCTCATTACGATTACCGCAACAGCTACGAGTGCAAATGCTGACAATGTCCCCATATTTACAAGATGCGCTAAAACATTTAAATCTATTAATCCTGAAATCAGTGCCGCAATAATTCCCGTTGTCCATGTATTTAAAAATGGCGTTTTAAATTTCGGATGAACTTTAGCTAGACGCTTCGGCAGTAAACC
This sequence comes from Bacillus sp. M13(2017), assembly GCF_002218325.1. NCBI lineage: Bacteria > Bacillati > Bacillota > Bacilli > Caryophanales > Bacillaceae > Bacillus > Bacillus sp. M13(2017). Next base: position 19,725 of record NZ_KZ268529.1, read on the forward strand.
ATCTCGGCTCATCGCATAAGAAACACGAACTTGCCCATACATCATAACTAGCATTACTGTTGTAATTCCTGTAATTGCTCCTACTGAAATTACCCCCGCTAAACCATCTTGTCCAATAAATTGAAGTGCGAAAGCAACTGGATCTGATATATTTAGCTGCCCGTATGGAACAATTCCTGTCAAAATAAGCGAAACAACGATATAAAGAACTGTACAAATTAATAACGATGCAATAATACCAATTGGTAAATCACGTTGCGGACGTTTCACTTCTTCTGCCGCTGTTGAAACTGCATCAAATCCTATAAATGCGAAAAATACTGTAGCCGCTCCAGCCATTACACCATCTAAACCAAATGGCATAAAAGGCGTCCAGTTTTCAGGTTTCACATAATTAAAACCAGCAAAGATAAAAATAAGAACAACTGCTATTTTAATAAATACCATAATGTTATTTACTCGTGCACTTTCACGAACACCCCTAGATAAAAGAACTGTCATCACTAAAATAATTAGAACTGCAGGTAGATCAATTATTCCACCCTTACCTGTACCAGGAGCCGAGGAGAGAATAGTCGGGATATGAATTCCAAACCCCTTTAATAAAGATTGAAAATATGCAGACCAACCGTTCGCTACAGCAGATGTAGCAAGTAAATATTCCAGCATTAAATCCCAGCCAATTAAAAATGCGAATACTTCCCCCATCGTCGCGTATGTATACGTATACACACTGCCCGAGACAGGAACTGAAGAAGCAAATTCAGCATAACAAAATGCAGCAAAGGCACAAGCTAGAGCGGCAATCGCAAATGATAATATAATAGCTGGCCCAGAATGTTTCGCTGCCACAACACCCGTTAGAACAAAAATACCAGTTCCAACAATTGCTCCGATTCCAAGCATAGTTAAATCTAGCGCGCCCAATGTTCTTGCTAACGTTTTTTGCTTACTTTCTTGCATTAACTTTGCAATTGGCTTCTTTTGAAAAATTCGCTTCATCTTTCACTCCTCCAAGTTTTAAATTTTCTGAAAATTTTTAATTCGCTTTTTTATTTTACTCATTACGCTTTTCCTAGTCAATACTTTTGTCGAAACAAGTAGAAATTCTTCTAAATATGCACGATCCTTATCATTCTTTCTATATATCTTTCGACAACTCTTTTTGGTATTATTACACATGTCGATTCCACAAAAAAGGCATGCTCCCTTATTAAAATGTACCCTATAGAATAGACACTTGAAAAAAGTCTATTCTATAGGGTATTTCTTGTATAATAAAAGGAAAATTGGGATCGGAGAATGTTGAAAATGACAAAAAAACTATTTA
>NZ_KZ268530.1:0-15828 GCF_002218325.1 Bacillus sp. M13(2017)
TAGTTTGGTGATGATGGCAGAGAGGTCACACCCGTTCCCATACCGAACACGGAAGTTAAGCTCTCTAGCGCCGATGGTAGTTGGGACCTTGTCCCTGTGAGAGTAGGACGTCGCCAAGCTATTTATATTGTCGCGGGGTGGAGCAGCACGGTAGCTCGTCGGGCTCATAACCCGAAGGTCGCAGGTTCAAATCCTGTCCCCGCAACCAAATGGTCCCGTGGTGTAGTGGTTAACATGCCTGCCTGTCACGCAGGAGATCGCCGGTTCGACCCCGGTCGGGACCGCCATTTCATATAAAGAAAAGAACGAAACAAGTTGTTTCGTATTTTTTTATTTGTTTTAACAAAAAACTAATAAAGACAGTCAAACTATCCTTAGGACAACTCCTAAGGACTTTTTTATATATTCAAAACCTGTATAATAAAGAGCAGAGAACATTGTGAGTAAAGTAGGTGAAATCTGTGAGTAAATATGAAGTAACAACAAAATCTTCTGAGGAAACACAAAGGTTATCAGAAAAACTAGGTGAGCTCGTAGAGGCACAAGATGTAATTATTTTAGAAGGAGATCTTGGAGCTGGTAAGACGACTTTTACAAAGGGACTAGCAAAAGGTCTTGGAGTGAAAAGAGTTGTAAATAGTCCTACCTTTAATATCATCAAAGAATATAAAGGAAGATTACCGCTATATCATATGGACGTGTATCGCTTAGCAGAAAGTGAAGAGGACTTAGGCTTTGATGAATATTTCTACGGTGAAGGAATTACGGTAGTAGAATGGGCTCATTTAATAGAAGCATATTTACCGAATGAAAAGTTACAAATTAGTTTATTCCATGCTGGAGATGACACAAGAAAAATTATACTCGAGCCAATTGGAGATCGCTATATTAGATTATGTGAGGAGCTATTACAAGATGAAAGTACTAGCAATTGATACTTCAAATTACGTAATGGGTGTATCCCTTATTGAGGAAGGAAACGTAATTGGGGAAATCATTACAAATTTAACAAAAAACCATTCTGTACGTCTTATGCCAGCTGTAGAGAAACTGTTAAAAGAGTGTGGCGTAAAACCGAAGAAATTAACTAAAATCGTTGTAGCTGCTGGACCTGGATCCTATACAGGTGTTCGCATAGGCGTGACAGCGGCGAAAACATTAGCTTGGTCACTTCAAATACCAATTGTAGGTGTATCAAGTTTAGAGGTAGTAGCTGCAAACGGTGCTAACTTTAACGGATTAATTTGTCCTTTATTTGATGGAAGACGTGGGCAAATTTATACTGGGTTATATACATATGAAGGAGAGCAGTTAACTTCAATAGAAGAAGACCGAATTATTCTTATTGTAGACTGGTTGCAAATGTTAAAAGATAAAGGACAGCCTGTTTTATTTATCGGTAACGATGTTAAATTGCATAAAGAAACAATTATAGAACATTTAGGTGATCAAGCTGTATTCGCTCCATTTACTAAAAATAACCCAAGACCAAGTGAGCTAGCATTCTTAGGATTACAAAAAGAAGAACAAGATGTGCATACGTTTGTTCCAAGCTATCTTCGTTTAGCTGAAGCTGAAACAAAGTGGTTAGAAAGTCAAAACAAGTAGGAGCTTGCAGAAGATGGATATGATATTTAGAAAGATGGAGCTTGATGATATTGCTCAAATTGTAGCTATTGAAGAAGCGTCTTTTTCAACTCCTTGGACTGCAGATGCCTTTCACCGTGAATTAACGATGAATGAACATGCACATTATATTGTGTTAGAAAAAGATGGTCGTGTAATCGGGTATTGTGGATTGTGGATAATTATTGATGAATCACATATAACAAATATAGCTATTTTGCCAGAATACCGAGGTCAAAAGTTAGGAGATGCCCTATTGAAAGCAGTTATTTCTGAAGCGAAAGAACTAGGGGTAAAAACAATGACACTTGAAGTACGTGTATCAAATGAAGTAGCAAAGCAGTTATACAGAAAATACGGATTTCAAAATGGTGGGATTCGTAAACGATACTATGCAGACAATCAGGAAGATGGTCTCGTAATGTGGGTGAATATATAATGGAAAAAAATACGATTATACTTGGTATTGAAACAAGTTGTGATGAAACAGCAGTAGCAGTTGTTAAAAATGGAACGGAAATTATTGCGAATGTCGTTGCATCACAAATTGAAAGTCATAAACGTTTTGGCGGCGTTGTACCAGAGATTGCATCCCGTCATCATGTAGAAGAAATTACAGTTGTGTTAGAAGAAGCTTTAAAGGAAGCAAACATCACATTTGATGATATTGATGCAATTGCTGTAACAGAAGGTCCTGGTTTAGTAGGAGCACTTCTAATTGGAGTAAATGCAGCGAAGGCAGTAGCGTTTGCACATGATATTCCGTTAGTCGGTGTTCATCATATTGCTGGTCATATTTATGCGAACCGTTTAGTAAAAGAAGTTCAATTCCCGTTATTATCACTTGTTGTATCTGGTGGGCATACAGAACTTGTTTATATGAAAGAACATGGTTCATTTGAAGTAATTGGTGAAACACGAGACGATGCAGCTGGAGAAGCATATGATAAAGTAGCTCGTACGTTATCTATGCCATATCCAGGTGGTCCTCATATTGATCGCCTTGCACATGAAGGAGAACCGACAATTGATTTGCCTCGTGCATGGCTAGAACCGGATTCATATGATTTTAGCTTTAGTGGATTGAAATCAGCAGTTATCAACACTGTGCATAATGCAAAACAACGCGGTATAGAAATTGCGCCAGAAGATTTAGCGGCAAGTTTCCAAGAAAGTGTAATAGATGTACTTGTAACGAAAGCAGCTCGTGCAGCAGAAGCTTATAATGTAAAGCAATTACTTCTTGCTGGTGGAGTAGCTGCTAATAAAGGACTTCGTGCGCGATTAGAAGAGGAATTTGCACAAAAAGAAAACATTGAATTAATTATTCCGCCGCTATCTTTATGCACAGATAATGCAGCGATGATTGCAGCGGCAGGGACAATTGCTTATGAACAAGGTAAGCGTGCAACATTAGCCTTAAATGCAAATCCAGGATTAGATATTGAAGCATAGTTATGCACATAATTAACCACAGGTTGTGGATAAAACCCATATTGTCTGTTGATAATATGGGTTTTATTGTGTATATAAAATGTTGATAACTTTTTTGTTGATTGTGGATAATGTGGAAAAGTTATTTTAAGGTTTATTTTATAAAGGTGGATATGTGTATAAACTTGTGGATAAATAGGATGATGTCAGACCTTTGAATTTGTTCTTTTTCGGGAAATAAAAGGCAAGAAGATATCCCCGAAAAACATTTTGAAACATCACCCCATTATAGAAGATGCTAATATTGTCAATCTTTGTCGTTAAATCGATATTTCGTTTCAAATTGTTAATATATATAGGGTTACGATAGATATATTTGAAAAATCGTTAGTATATTCTAAGTTACGATTGATATACTCAAAAAATTGTTTCTGTATTAAAAGAAAAGAAGATGTCGCATAGTCAAAAATCCTGACTTATGAGACATCTTCTTTATTTAAATATGCTTATACATGCAGCTCTTCCCATTCTGCCATACAAGTTTCAAGTTGTTCTTGTAGCGTTTGCTTTTTAGTTGTAATTTCACTAGCTTTTTCATAATCTGCATATATTTCTGGTAAGCAAAGTTGATCTTCTAACGTAGCAATTTCTTCTTCTAATTCTAATATACTTTGTTCTAGCTCTTCAATTTTTCTAGTGCGTTGACGCTCTAGTTTTTTACGCTCTTTTTCTTCTAAATAATTTAATTTCTCTTGTGCAACCACCTTTTGAACAGGAATGTCACTTTCTTGCTGTTCAAGTTCTGCACGTTCAATCATTTCATTTTTCTTTTCAACGTAGTAATCGTAATCCCCTAAATATTCCTGTGCACCTTCTGTTGATAACTCAACCACAGTCGTTGTTACACGGTTAATAAAGTAGCGGTCATGTGAGACGAATAGAAGAGTCCCTGGGTAATCAATTAAAGCATTCTCCAAAATTTCTTTACTATTTAAATCAAGGTGGTTCGTAGGCTCATCTAGAATTAATAAATTTGATTTTTGCATCATAAGTTTTGCAAGAGCTAATCGAGCTTTTTGTCCACCACTAAGGGAAGATACTGGTTTCAGTACATCATCTCCTGTGAATAAAAAATTCCCGAGTATAGTACGGATTTCTTTTTCAGGTTGCAGTGGATATTCATCCCATAGTTCATTTAAAACCCGTTTAGAAGATGTTAAGTTTGCTTGTTCTTGATCATAATAACCAACAGATACATTTGATCCGAAAGAAACATCACCATTTAATAGTGGTAACTTATTCACAATAGACTTTAATAATGTGGATTTCCCAATTCCATTTGGACCAACTAAAGCAACACTATCTCCGCGAGTTAAGCGCATAGTTACATGTTCAATTATAGGGTTCTCATCATAGCCGATGGTTGCATCATTTACTTGTAAAACATCATTTCCACTTTGCTTTTCAATATCGAAGTGGAATGATGCTGACTTAGAATCCCCTAATGGTCTTGTTAATAATTCCATTCTGTCTAGTTGTTTACGGCGACTTTGAGCCCGTTTCGTTGTAGAAGCGCGAGCTATATTCTTTTGAACGAAGTCCTCAAGTTTTGCGATTTCATCTTGTTGTTTTTCGTAACGTTTCATTTCTTGCTCATATAATGCTGATTTTAAGTCTAAATATTTACTGTAGTTACCAACAAATCGTCTGCTTTCTTTATTCGAAATTTCATATACTTGTGTAACGAGTTTGTCTAAGAAATAACGGTCATGTGAAACGATTAATATTGCGCCAGGATAACCTTGTAAATATTGCTCAAGCCACGTTAATGTTTCGATGTCTAAATGGTTTGTAGGCTCATCCAAAATAAGTAAGTCTGGTTTTGTTAATAATAATTTCCCGAGAGCTAATCTTGTTTTTTGCCCGCCGCTTAAAGTAGAAATCGTCGTCTGGTGCGTTTCAACTGGGAAGCCAAGGCCGCTTAAAATGGAGCGAATATCCGCTTCATATTGATATCCACCTTGATCTTTATAATTGAGTTGCAATTGGTCATACTCAGCTAACAATCTTTCATATGTAGCTTCGTTTGAAAAGTTTTCTTCTTTTCCCATTTCTTGCTCAAGCCTTCGAAGTTTTGTCTCCATTTGCTGTAAGTGGGTAAAGACGGTTAGCATTTCATCCCAAATTGTTAAAGACGTTTCTAGTCCAGTATTTTGAGCTAAATATCCGATTGAGACATCTTTTGGTTTTATAATTTCGCCACCATCATGAGATAATTCACCAGCGATTATTTTTAATAATGTAGATTTTCCTGCTCCATTCCTTCCAACTAATGCGATACGATCTTTTGTTTGTACTTCCAATTTTATGTTTGCCAGAATTGTTTCTGCACCGTATAATTTCGAAAGCGCGTTTACTTGTAATAAAATCAATGTTTTCACCTCAAATAATTTCTTAACTTTGCCATGTTTATATTTCTCAATCATACTAAAAATAGTGTATAGTTTAAAATAAAGAGAGAATACTTCTTCTCTTTATTATACAAGGAATTTAATGAGTGCTAAACTTCTGTATTTGATTAAAGTATATGAATAATGATAGGAAGAGAGGAGAGGTCATATGGATCAGCAAAAGATTCCACAAGCCACTGCTAAAAGATTGCCTCTATACTATCGATTTATCCAAAACTTATCTCTTTCTGGTAAGCAGCGTGTTTCATCGGCCGAATTGAGTGAGGCAGTAAAAGTAGATTCCGCAACAATACGAAGAGATTTTTCGTATTTTGGAGCGTTAGGGAAAAAGGGATATGGATATAACGTAAATTATTTATTATCATTTTTCCGCGAAACACTTGATCAAGATGATATAACACGTGTAGCACTTATTGGAGTAGGTAATTTAGGGACCGCTTTCTTACATTATAATTTCACGAAAAACAATAATACAAAAATTGAAATGGCATTTGATGTTAGTGAAGAGAAAGTTGGAACAGAAATCGGGGGCATTCCTGTATATCATTTAGATGAATTAGAAGAGAGATTATCAAATGATATACAAGTGGCAATATTAACAGTACCAGCCACAGTAGCACAAGCTGTAGCAGATAGATTAGCTGAAACGAGCGTGCACGGTATTTTGAATTTCACACCAGCGCGATTAAACGTATCAGAGAATATTAGAATTCATCATATTGACTTAGCTGTAGAGTTACAAACATTAGTTTACTTTTTGAAAAACTATCCACAATAAAACGCAGAGGAAGCGACCTCTGCGTTTTATTATTGTTTCTTCTTTGTGAATTTAACTAATATAAGGCGAAGTGCCAAATTAAAATCAATTGTTGCCATAACTGCAAATAGTATTGTCCACATATTCCAGATTGTATCTGTCACGTTCGTAATGGCCAAGCGTGTAAAGATACATCCAAGAAGGAAGTATAGTGCAGCCATGAACAATGGTGAGTTTCTCATACAAAAAATCCTCCGATAAAGCCTTGCATTTTTTCAGCTTCTTTAATCATTTCTTGAATTTGCTCATTGCTCATAAAAATTTGCCCAATAGCAACTAATGTATTCATCGCAACATGAGCTGCAATCGGAACGATAATACGTTTCGTCTTCACATATAAGAAGGCGAATACGAGCCCCATAGCAGTGTATACCAATAAGTGAGTAAAATCAAAATGAATTGCTGCGAATACAAGCGAACTAATGATAGCTGCAATAAAGAAGTTAAACTTCTTATAAAGTGCACCAAATAAAATTTTTCTAAATACGATTTCTTCTAAGATAGGTCCGATTATAGATACGACAATAAGGAACCAAGGTGTCGTTCTTGCAATTTCCATCAGTTTCATTGTATTTTCTGAACCTTGCTTAATTCCTAGTAGCTGCATCTCGATCATACCGGCAACTATTTGTGAAAAGAAAGCTAAGAAGAACCCGATGAAAATCCATCCAATAGTAGCTGGGACAGAAGAGCGCATTGCATCTAAATGCCTGTCACGAATATCTGTTCTAAGTAACCAAAGTATGATACATAATGCAACAAAGAAGCTAATAATTGCCCAGTGTCCCATTATGATTTGTCCTTTTTCCTCAATGGTAAATCCTCTATTATCATAGAGTCCTGTTTTTAGGAGAAGTGGTAATCCAACAACGCCAGATAACTGCATTAAAATGTATGTAACGATAATCCACCAGTATTGTTTCTTCAAATGGTTTAACCATCCTTTCTAACTCTAGTGTATGAGATAAGGTAGGATAACATGTAAATATGTTATCTACGATATAAACTTTCATTCGAATTATGATTTTTTTGTAAATCTTTATTTGAAATTAAAGTAGGAGACAGGAAAAAGTTGTACGTTTAGCGAAAACAACTTAGGGTGTCTTTCATATTGTAACATACGAGTAGGGGAAACAACGATTCATATAGTAAAGGCGGTATTCTATATAGAAAGTTTATATAGTAATTTGCGAAAAAATTATGATTTTTTTACTTGCAAAAGAAATTGAGATTATTTATTATTATAAGTGTGTTAGCACTCGGATGACTTGAGTGCTAATAAAAGAAATTTACATAACAAAATGAGGAGGTTATTGTTCATGCTAAAGCCATTAGGTGATCGCGTTGTAATTGAGCTTGTTCAAGCAGAAGAAAAAACAGCAAGTGGTATTGTATTACCAGATACTGCAAAAGAAAAACCACAAGAGGGTAAAGTTGTTGCAGTAGGTACTGGTCGAGTGCTTGAGAATGGTGAGCGTGTTGCTTTAGAGGTAGCAGCAGGTGATCTTATCATCTTCTCAAAATATGCAGGTACTGAAGTGAAATATGAAGGTACAGACTACTTGATTTTACGTGAAAGTGACATTTTAGCAGTTATCGGTTAATTATATAAATCTTAAAAAATCCAAGGGGGTCAATTATTATGGCAAAAGATATTAAATTTAGTGAAGAAGCACGTCGTTCGATGCTTCGCGGTGTCGACACTCTTGCAAACGCAGTAAAAGTAACACTTGGACCAAAAGGTCGTAACGTTGTACTTGAGAAAAAATTTGGTTCACCACTTATTACAAATGATGGTGTAACAATCGCAAAAGAAATCGAATTAGAAGATGCATTCGAAAACATGGGTGCGAAGTTAGTAGCAGAAGTTGCTAGCAAAACAAACGATGTAGCTGGTGACGGAACAACAACTGCAACTGTATTAGCGCAAGCTATGATTCGTGAAGGTCTTAAAAACGTAACAGCTGGTGCGAACCCAATGGGTCTTCGTAAAGGTATCGAAAAAGCTGTTACTGCTGCAATTGAAGAATTAAAAACGATTTCTAAACCAATCGAAGGCAAATCTTCTATCGCACAAGTAGCTGCTATTTCTGCAGCTGACGAAGAAGTAGGTCAATTAATCGCTGAAGCAATGGAGCGCGTTGGTAACGACGGCGTTATTACTTTAGAAGAGTCTAAAGGATTCACAACAGAATTAGACGTAGTAGAAGGTATGCAATTTGATCGTGGATATGCATCTCCTTACATGATTACTGATTCTGACAAAATGGAAGCAGTTCTTGATAACCCATACATCTTAATCACTGACAAAAAGATTTCTAACATTCAAGAAATCTTACCAGTATTAGAGCAAGTGGTACAACAAGGTAAACCACTTCTTATCATTGCTGAAGATGTAGAAGGCGAAGCTTTAGCTACATTAGTAGTGAACAAACTTCGTGGTACATTCAACGTAGTAGCTGTTAAAGCTCCTGGATTTGGTGACCGTCGTAAAGCAATGCTAGAAGATATCGCAATCTTAACAGGTGGCGAAGTAATCACTGAAGAATTAGGCCGTGACTTAAAATCTGCTACAGTTGAATCTTTAGGACGCGCTGGTAAAGTTGTTGTAACGAAAGAAAATACAACTGTAGTTGAAGGTGTAGGAAGCACAGAACAAATCGAAGCTCGCATCGGTCAAATCCGTGCGCAATTAGAAGAAACAACTTCTGAATTCGATCGTGAAAAATTACAAGAGCGTCTTGCAAAACTTGCAGGTGGCGTAGCGGTAATTAAAGTAGGTGCAGCAACTGAAACTGAGTTGAAAGAACGCAAACTTCGCATTGAAGATGCACTTAACTCAACTCGTGCAGCAGTAGAAGAAGGTATCGTTGCAGGTGGTGGTACTTCACTTATGAACGTATACACAAAAGTAGCTTCTATCGTAGCTGAAGGCGACGAAGCAACAGGTATCAACATTGTACTTCGCGCACTAGAAGAGCCAGTTCGCCAAATCGCAATCAACGCTGGTCTAGAAGGATCTGTAGTTGTAGAGCGTCTAAAAGGCGAAAAAGTAGGCGTTGGTTTCAACGCAGCTACTGGCGAATGGGTTAACATGCTTGAGTCTGGTATCGTAGATCCAGCTAAAGTAACTCGCTCTGCACTTCAAAACGCAGCATCTGTTGCAGCTATGTTCTTAACAACTGAAGCTGTAGTAGCTGACAAGCCAGAACCAAATGCACCAGCAATGCCTGACATGGGCGGCATGGGCATGGGCGGTATGGGCGGAATGATGTAATTCCGTTTGCCCTAAAAAACATCCATTTCTATATAGAAATGGATGTTTTTTTATGTTTTTTAAAAAAGGAAATGAATTTCTGTAGAATTTTGTCGCTTTCTCTCTTGACCATATTGATACTTCATTGTTAGAATCTAGGAAGATAATATAAAACGATCCTTCATATATCCTCAATGATATGGTTTGAGAGTCTCTACCGGGTTACCGTAAACAACCTGACTATGAAGGCAGTGTGTCTTATATTTATAAAGAGCGGAGACTATCTTTCTTTATAAAGCCAGACCCCTGCCTTTTCTTTGTTATGAGACTAGAGGCGGAGGACTGGCTTTTTTTATTATATTGGTAATGCTTTTCGCCAAATTGGTGAAAATATTTATATACGAGAACTAACGTTGGGGTGATTATTTTGAAGAAACAACACGATACAATTATCGTTTTAGATTTTGGAAGTCAATACAATCAGTTAATAGCACGTCGAATTCGTGAGTTCGGTGTATACAGTGAACTTCATCCACATACAATTACTGCAGAAGAAATTAAAGCAATGAATCCAAAAGGGATTATTTTCTCTGGTGGACCAAATAGTGTATACGGTGAAGGTGCATTACATTGTGATGAAAAAATCTTTGAACTAGGTTTACCAATCTTCGGTATTTGTTACGGTATGCAGCTTATGACGCAACACTTCGGTGGTAAAGTAGAGCGTGCAAATCACCGCGAGTACGGAAAAGCTGTTCTTAAAGTAGAGAACGAATCAAAATTATATGCGAACCTTCCAGAAGAGCAAGTTGTATGGATGAGCCATGGTGACTTAGTAACTGGTTTACCTGAAGGATTCGTAGTAGACGCAACAAGTGAATCTTGCCCAATTGCTGGTATGAGCAATGAAGACAAAAACTTATACGGTGTACAATTCCACCCAGAAGTACGTCACTCTGAGCACGGTAACGATTTAATTAAAAACTTCGTATTCGGTGCTTGTGGTTGTTCTGAAGGATGGAACATGGAGAACTTTATCGAAGTAGAATTAGAGAAAATCCGTGAAACGGTTGGAGACAAAAAAGTACTATGCGCACTTAGCGGCGGTGTAGACTCTTCTGTTGTAGCAGTGTTAATTCATAAAGCAATTGGTGACCAATTAACATGTATTTTCGTTGATCACGGTTTACTTCGTAAAGGCGAAGCGGAAGGCGTTATGAAAACATTTAGCGAAGGCTTCCATATGAACGTTATTAAAGTGGATGCAAAAGACCGCTTTATGGACAAGTTAAAAGGTGTAGAAGATCCAGAACAAAAACGTAAAATCATCGGTAACGAATTCATTTACGTATTTGATGATGAAGCGTCTAAATTACAAGGTATGGACTTCTTAGCGCAAGGTACACTTTACACAGATATCGTTGAGAGTGGTACAGCAACTGCACAAACAATTAAATCTCACCATAACGTTGGTGGACTTCCAGAAGACATGCAGTTCAAATTAATCGAGCCTTTAAACACGTTATTTAAAGACGAAGTACGTGTATTAGGGTCTGAACTAGGAATTCCTGATGAAATCGTATGGCGTCAACCATTCCCAGGACCGGGTCTTGGTATTCGTGTATTAGGTGAAATCACAGAAGAGAAATTAGAAATCGTTCGTGAATCTGATGCGATTTTACGTGAAGAAATTATTAAAGCGGGCTTAGACCGTGAAATCTGGCAATACTTCACTGCGCTTCCTGGTATGCGTAGCGTAGGTGTTATGGGTGACGAGCGTACTTACGATTACACAGTAGGTATCCGTGCGGTAACATCTATCGACGGTATGACAGCTGACTGGGCACGTATCCCTTGGGACGTATTAGAGAAAATCTCTGTACGTATCGTAAACGAAGTAAAACACGTTAACCGTATCGTGTATGATGTAACGAGTAAGCCACCAGCAACGATTGAGTGGGAATAGTATTTATAAAAAGGTCCATCTATTGCTTATGCATAGATGGATCTTTTTTATTTTGGTATTAATACGAACGAAACTATGAAATTTTATAAAAATGTTCGTTTTTAAATTGACAAAACTACTTCGTCGAGTTAATATGATTATGTAATTCAAACGAAAAGTGAATATTATAGCCGTCGTATAATATCGGGGATATGGCCCGAAAGTTTCTACCTAGCTACCGTAAATGGCTTGACTACGAGGCGTTTGTATAAAGATGAGGGGAAACTTGTCTTTGTTTATAGAACGCTTCCATGTATAAATGCAATGGAAGCCTTTTTTATTTCTCGGGATAAAAGAGGGCTAGGAGAAATGCGGCGAGTAATCATATAACGGGGGAAACGTAAGATGAAACGCTATTTTCAGTTTGATGAGCTCGGTACGAATTATAAGACTGAGTTCATAGCAGGGTTAACGACATTTCTATCTATGGCTTACGTACTATTTGTCAATCCTGCTACGCTGTCGCTTGGAAATGTTAAAGGGTTACCAGCAGGTACAGGGATGGATCCAGGTGCAGTATTCGTTGCTACGGCATTAGCGGCAGCGATCGGTTCGTTAATTATGGGTATTTTCGCGAAGTATCCAATTGCTTTAGCGCCGGGTATGGGAATTAACGCGTTCTTTGCTTATACAGCAGTGTTAACGATGGGTATTCCGTGGCAAACGGCCATTGCTGGAACATTAATGTCAGGTATTATCTTTATTATTCTTACTGCTTCAGGTATTCGTGAAAAAATCATTAATGCAATTCCATCGGAGTTAAAGTTTGCAGTAGCAGCAGGTATTGGATTATTCATTGCTTTCCTTGGATTCCAAAATGCCGGAATTATCGTGAAAAACGATGCGGTTCTTGTTGGGTTGGGGGACTTAACAAAGGGCACAACGTTACTAGCAATCTTCGGGGTTGTTACTACGATCATCTTCATGATTAAGAAAGTTAATGGTGCAGTATTTTACGGTATGATTCTTACAGCGATCTTAGGAGTTGCAACAGGATTAATTGATACTCCGAAAGCTGTGGTGGGAGCAATACCGAGTCTAGAACCAACGTTCGGCGTGGCGTTAACGCACTTCGGCGATATTTTCACAGTTCAAATGGGGATTGTTATTATAACGTTCTTCTTTATAGATTTCTTTGATACAGCAGGTACGCTTGTAGCGGTTGCGAATCAAGCAGGATTAATGAAGAACAATAAATTACCACGTGCAGGAAAAGCGTTATTTGCAGATGCGATTGCAACTGTAATTGGTGCGATCTTGGGTACATCAACAACAACGTCTTACATTGAATCTTCTGCAGGGGTAGCAGCGGGAGGGCGTTCTGGATTTACAGCAGTTGTAACAGCAGGATTCTTCTTACTGGCACTATTCTTCTCGCCATTACTAAGTGTTGTAACGCCAGCTGTAACGGCACCGGCTTTAATTATTGTAGGAATCTTGATGGTTTCTTCCTTAGGGGAAATTGATTGGAAGAAATTCGAGATTGCAGTACCAGCATTCTTTACAATTATCTCTATGCCACTTACGTATAGTATCGCAACTGGGATTGCGATTGGATTTATCTTCTATCCAATTACAATGGTTGTGAGTGGTCGTCGTAAAGAGGTTCATCCGATTATGTATGTTATGGGAGTTTTATTCGTACTATATTTCATCTACGTTCGTAAATAAAAGGGGTTTTTTGAAAGGTCTAGACTTAAGGGGAGTCTAGACCTTTTTTGCGTCTTCAGAAAATCTTAAGGATTTCCGAGCGTTTTTCTTCAGAAGTTTTCCTATAATAGAAGTTAGGGATTAAAAAAGTGATGGGGGAGATATTGTGGCACACGAAACAATACTTGTCGTAGATGATGAAAAAGAAATTCGGAATTTAATTACAATCTATTTAAAGAATGAAGGATATAAAGTATTACAAGCAGGAGACGGAGAAGAAGGATTACGTTTACTAGAAGAAAATGAAGTACATCTAGTCGTATTAGATATTATGATGCCGAAAGTGGATGGTATTCATATGTGTATGAAGGTAAGGGAAGCGAAAGAAATGCCTATTATTATGCTTTCTGCGAAAACGCAAGATATGGATAAGATTTTAGGGTTAACAACGGGTGCAGATGATTATGTAACGAAACCATTTAATCCGTTAGAGTTAATCGCAAGAATTAAATCTCAGTTACGCCGTTATATGAAAATGAATGGTTTCGCTATACAAAATGAGGACGAGCTAGAAATTGGAGAGATGAAAATAAACATCTCGACCCATAAAGTTATTGTGGACGGAGAAGAAGTGAAACTGACCCCAAGGGAATTTTCAATTCTAGAATTACTAGCTCGTAATCCGGGTATGGTCTTTAGCGCGGAACAAATTTATGAAAAGGTTTGGAACGAAAGATCTTTCCAGTCTGATAATACGGTAATGGTGCATATTCGAAAAGTACGTGAAAAGATTGAGGAGAATCCAAGGAAACCTAGATATATAAAAACAGTATGGGGAGTGGGGTATAAGATTGAAAAAGATATTTAATCCGTTTACTTATGTTAGGAAAATTCGAGAATTAATTAGGAAGATAATAAAGAGTGTGAAACGGAGTATACGAATTCAACTTATTACTGCATTTACTGCTTGTGCGTTATTAGGACTCTTTGTATCAACGAAGATAGTAGCACCTGTTTTTGAAGATGCTAGTCGACATGCTGAGATTAATTATAGAGATGGTATGGAACAAATTAATCGTAAAGCGCAAAGTACCGCGGAAATGATGGTTGATGCAAATAAATTAGATGCTGTACAAAGTATGATAGAGCTAGAAAATGAAAATTTAGAGCAGAGGCAGGATGCTTTTAAAATATTAGTTACGGATGAAAGTGGTAAGGTTTTGTATAAAACGAAGCAGGCGCAAGAAGAACAAATTAATTTGCATAATACAATTCGTAATGCAACTTCGTTTGCTATCAATTATTCAAATAATAATGATATTGAAAGATCTAGAAAAGAGTTTATTACTTTCTCACCTATTACAATTGAAGGTAAAAATTTGTATATGTTTGTGAGTGGAATTCCTCAAGGAGAAGTAGTGTATTATAAAGTAGAAGGGCCATTCCCATTTTTAATTGGTGTACTCGTATTCATTTTCTCTTTCTTCTATATAACAAAGAGAAAGATGAAGCAAATTGAAGCGATGGCACAAGGTGTAAAGGAAATAGAAAAAGGAAACTTAGCGTATCGTATAGAGAAGAAAGGTGAAGATGAGATTGCATCTTTAACAGAAAATATTAATAATATGGCAGAAGAGCTTATGAATAATATAGAAAAGGAACGTAAATTAGAGAAGCAAAAGAACGAGCTTATTACAAATGTATCTCACGATTTGCGTACACCACTGACTTCTATTATGGGTTACTTGCGATTGCTTCGAGATTCTAAATATGAAAATAAAGAGCAACACGATGAATATACGAGAATTGCTTTTGCGAAGTCAGAGCAGTTAAAGAATTTAATAGAAGATTTATTTGAGTATACGAAGTTAACGAATGAACAAGTTGTATTAGAAAAACAAGAAGTATGTGTAAATGAGTTATTGGAGCAATTAATAGAAGAGTTAGTACCGCAAGCGGAAGAGCATGGACTTACGTTTGTTAAGAAGTTTCCTGAGGAACGTGCTTATGCATCGATTGATTCGGAAAAGATGGTTCGTGTATTTGATAATTTACTAATGAATGCAATTAAGTATAGTAAAGATGATGGAGAGATAAAAGTTTCTCTTCAAAGGCAGCGTAGGGATGTACAAATTGTAATTGCGAATCATAGTGAAGATTTTACGAGAGAAGAGTTAGCGAATTTATTTGAACGTTTCTATAAGAAAGATCAATCTCGAAGTAGAGTAACGGAAGGGTCGGGACTCGGTTTAGCGATTGCGAAAAGTATTGTTGAGTTACAAGGTGGTAGTATTCGAGCGGAATATAGGGATGGTATTATTCAATTTATCGTCTCGTTACCAATTATAGAGAAATAATAAATGAATAGAATGATATGTGATAAAAAGGCTTATTTTAAAAGAAATAAGCCTTTTTATATTTTTTATAAAAACGTATTGACGATTATACTTTAGAGGTGTAATATAGAACAAGTCGCCGATGACATTAACGTCGCAAGCGACAAACAAAATGAAAAACTTAGTTGACATTAACTAACGAAGATGTTAACATAAGGAAGTCGCAAATGAGC
>NZ_KZ268531.1:0-14924 GCF_002218325.1 Bacillus sp. M13(2017)
CCCATACCGAACACGGAAGTTAAGCTCTCTAGCGCCGATGGTAGTTGGGACCTTGTCCCTGTGAGAGTAGGACGTCGCCAAGCAACTAAAAACACAAGTCATTTGACTTGTGTTTTTTTATTTCCCATGAAATAGATTTGGTTCCATTAATAAAAAATTTGAAATATAGTAAGGGATTTTTTGAGCAGAAATACTTAGAAATTGATAAATAAATGGATAATCTTCAGAACCATAACTGCCAAGTAAGTCATACCACCAATCTGTTTCATACCTAGAAATCATGCTTAAATTATAGAGCAATAAATAATGAATGAGGAGTTCAGGTAATATTGGCTTAGGATTTCTAGGATCAGTCGTAAGTGGCAAATAATAAGTATTAGTAAGATGTTCATAGTATAAAGGAGTACTGTACATAGGATTCCATGATTGAATGGGCGCTGTAAAAAGTAAATTCGATTCATTAGTCTTCTCAGGTACGTGCTGTATTGATAAATGCTTACAAGATGTTTCAATGTAACGAGAAAATCTCTCTTTAGTCATATGTAATCGATCTAGTAGGTTGACTGAAAAGGAGAGCTCATTTTTAATTGTTGAATCGATTTTATATAAAGTTGATCCTTTTTGACTATAACGAAATAAATTTTGTAATTCTGGAATATTTCCCATTAATTCTAACATGTTAAATTTTTCTGCTTCTAAGTGTTTCATGTGAAACAGTTGTTCTGCAACATGAGTAAATAATCCGTTTTTTTGTACCTTCACCTCATCTTCTAAAAATTGATACCCTTGTTTTTTTCGTTTGCGAGTTGTAACGCCATGAGCTAAAACAGTAGTGGATTCAGGATAGTTAGGATCAATAGTTAGTAGGCATGCTTTAAAAAGTTGACTAATTCCATAAAATAACAACATTGGTTGAATGGAAAATGGAGCTGTCTTATATAATTCATAATAATTTTTCCCGTGTTCTAAGTAATAAATAAAGGGATAACAATTTTCAAAACTTTTTTTTTCGGCATCCTGAATAGAGGATTTTTCGTAACAACGGGCAAGATAACGTTGTACGTTTTGAGATGAAAAAAAGAAACTTAACTGCTGCCAAGTACAAGATGTTTGATGCATATATTACGCTCCTTTTATTGTCTAAAAATTCTAACATATATATACGTCCTTGACAGTATTTTAACCAATTGATAAGCTACTAATAATAATTTCTGGTATCATAGGGGGAACAATTATGTGGGAATCTAAATTTGTTAAAGAAGGTTTGACTTTTGATGATGTATTACTTGTACCAGCTAGGTCAGATATATTACCAAGAGAAGTAAGTGTTAAAACAGTTTTATCTGAAAGCTTACAGCTAAACATCCCGTTAATTAGTGCAGGAATGGATACAGTAACAGAAGCTGACATGGCTATTGCAATGGCTCGCCAGGGTGGTTTAGGAATTATTCATAAAAATATGTCTATTGAGCAACAAGCAGAGCAAGTTGATAAAGTAAAGCGCTCTGAAAGCGGCGTTATTTCAGATCCTTTCTTCTTAACTCCAGAACATCAAGTATATGATGCAGAACATCTTATGGGAAAATATCGTATCTCAGGTGTACCGGTTGTAAATAATTTAGATGAGCGAAAATTAGTTGGTATTATTACAAACCGTGATATGCGCTTCATCCAAGACTACTCAATCAAAATTTCTGACGTAATGACAAAAGAACAATTAATTACAGCTCCAGTTGGTACTACACTGGAAGAAGCTGAAAAGATCCTACAAAAGTATAAAATTGAAAAACTCCCTCTTGTTGATAATAACGGTGTATTACAAGGGCTTATTACAATAAAAGATATTGAAAAAGTAATTGAATTCCCAAACTCTGCTAAAGATAAGCAAGGACGCTTATTAGTTGGAGCAGCAGTTGGTGTAACAGCGGATGCTATGCTTCGCATCGATGCATTAGTAAAAGCTAGTGTAGATGCAATTGTACTTGATACAGCACATGGGCATTCTAAAGGTGTTATTGATAAGGTAAAAGAAGTTCGTGCTAAATATCCATCACTAAATATTATCGCTGGAAATGTTGCTACTGCTGAAGCAACGAAAGCACTAATTGAAGCTGGTGCAAACGTAGTTAAAG
This sequence comes from Bacillus sp. M13(2017), assembly GCF_002218325.1. Classification (NCBI taxonomy): domain Bacteria; kingdom Bacillati; phylum Bacillota; class Bacilli; order Caryophanales; family Bacillaceae; genus Bacillus; species Bacillus sp. M13(2017). Next base: position 2,133 of record NZ_KZ268531.1, read on the forward strand.
TTGGTATTGGACCAGGTTCTATTTGTACAACACGCGTTGTAGCCGGTGTTGGTGTACCACAATTAACTGCGGTTTATGATTGTGCAACAGAAGCTCGTAAACACGGCATTCCAGTTATTGCTGATGGCGGTATTAAGTACTCTGGTGATATGGTGAAAGCTTTAGCGGCAGGAGCACATGTTGTTATGCTAGGTAGCATGTTTGCAGGTGTTGCAGAAAGCCCTGGAGAAACTGAAATTTACCAAGGTCGTCAATTTAAAGTGTATCGTGGTATGGGTTCTGTCGGTGCGATGGAAAAAGGAAGTAAAGATCGTTACTTCCAAGAAGGCAATAAAAAACTTGTCCCAGAAGGTATTGAAGGACGAGTACCATATAAAGGACCTTTAGCAGATACAGTTCACCAATTAGTTGGTGGCTTACGTGCAGGTATGGGATATTGCGGAGCACAGGATTTAGAATTCTTACGCGAAAATGCACAATTCATTCGTATGTCAGGTGCTGGCTTACGTGAAAGTCATCCTCATCACGTACAAATTACAAAAGAGGCTCCAAACTACTCATTATAATGTCTTATATACAAATAGACAGAGATTTGATATCTCTGTCTATTTTTTTTTGATTATGTTAGAATAACGGTTATGTGAGTACATAGATATTGGGGGTAGCAAAAGTGAAAGGTATGTTTTGCAAAAGATTCATTGCTTTGGTAACAGTGCTTACACTAGCTTGTAGCATTTTTATGCCATATAGCAATGCATCAGCTGAAACAGGAGCCGCTTTAAACATTGAAGCAGGTGCGGCAATTTTAGTAGAAGCGAATTCTGGGAAAATTTTATATCAAAAGAATGCAGATGAATTATTATCCATTGCTAGTATGACAAAGATGATGAGTGAATATTTAGTTCACGAAGCAGTGGATAAAGGAAAACTTAAGTGGGACCAGAAAATTAAGGTTTCTGAATATGCATATAAGGTTTCACAAGATGCTTCATTATCAAATGTTGCATTAGAAAATGGTGGCTCTTATACAGTAAAAGAGTTATACGAGGCAATGGCAATCTTTTCTGCAAATGGTGCAACAATTGCATTAGCAGAAGCAATTGCAGGTAAAGAAGTAGACTTCGTAAAAATGATGAATGATAAATCGAAAGAACTAGGGTTGAAAAATTATAAATTTGTCAATTCTACAGGTTTAACGAATAAAGATTTAAAGGGAATGCATCCTGAAGGAACAACAGCGGATGAAGAAAATAAAATGTCTGCAAAGGATGTTGCAACTTTAGCACAACATTTAATTAAAGATTATCCAAAAGTGTTAGATACAGCAAAAATCCCTAAAAAAGAATTCCGTCCAGAAAAAGAGAAGTTTGCAATGTCGAACTGGAACTGGATGTTAAAGGGCTTAGTTAAAGAATATGATGGCGTAGACGGCCTAAAAACAGGCTCAACTCCAGAAGCAGGAGATTGCTTCACTGGTACGGTTGAAAGAAACGGAATGCGTTTTATTTCTGTAGTTATTAAAACAAGTTCTCATACAGCACGTTTTGATGAAACAAAGAAGCTATATGATTATGGATTTGCTAACTTTGAAGTGAAACAAATGTATAAAAAAGGTTCTTCAGTAAAAGGACAAGAAACAGTACGAGTAGAAAATGCGAAAGATAAAGATGTAGCAGTTCAAACGAAACAAGCTATTTCACTTCCAGTGCCAAAAGGAAGTAAAGATGTTTATAAAACGGAATTAAAAGAATCAAGTAAGGGACAAGAAGCACCTATTAAAAAGGGAGCGGCGCTTGGTCAAATGGTAATTACGCCAAAAGATACAAACGACCCTGGATTTTTAACTGGTAAGTCACTGCAAGTGGATCTTGTAACAACATCTGAAGTGGAAGAAGCAAACTGGTTTACTCGTGCTATGCGCGGAATTGGTTCATTCTTTAGTGGTATGTGGAATAGTGCTGTTGATACAGTAAAAGGTTGGTTTTAAAAGCTCCTCATGATAGGAGCTTTTTTTTATTCCTATTTTTCATACCGACTTTATGAAAAAGTAGTAGACAAGCATCTGATAGTTAGTGGTAGAATGTAAGAGTATTCTTAATTTTCGCCTTTAACGGGGGAAAGCAATTCACCTAGGGGGGTTTTTGTACATGACAAATGTAACAGGGACAGAACGTGTAAAACGTGGAATGGCAGAAATGCAAAAAGGCGGCGTTATTATGGACGTAGTTAACGCTGAACAAGCAAAAATTGCAGAAGAGGCAGGCGCAGTTGCCGTTATGGCATTAGAGCGTGTACCAGCAGATATTCGTGCAGCAGGTGGCGTTTCTCGTATGGCAGACCCAACAATCGTTGAAGAAGTTATGGGTGCAGTGTCAATTCCGGTTATGGCAAAATGCCGTATCGGTCACCTTGTAGAAGCACGTGTATTAGAATCATTAGGGGTAGACTATATCGATGAGAGTGAAGTATTAACTCCTGCCGATGAAGTATACCATTTAAATAAACGTGATTACACAGTTCCGTTTGTATGTGGTTGCCGTGATATCGGAGAAGCTGCACGTCGTATTGCAGAAGGTGCATCTATGCTTCGTACAAAAGGTGAACCAGGAACAGGAAACATTGTAGAGGCAGTGCGTCATATGCGCCAAGTCAATGCAGAAATCCGTCAAGTTGCAAGTCTACGTGAAGATGAGTTAATGACATATGCAAAAAATACTGGTGCTCCTTATGAAGTACTACTTGAAATTAAACGCCTTGGTCGTTTACCAGTTGTAAACTTTGCGGCAGGTGGTGTAGCAACACCTGCAGATGCAGCATTAATGATGCAACTTGGTGCTGATGGGGTATTTGTTGGATCTGGTATTTTCAAATCAGAAAACCCAGAGAAATTTGCACGTGCAATCGTTGAAGCAACGACTCATTATGAAGATTACGAACTAATTGCAAGCCTTTCTAAAGGATTAGGTAATGCAATGAAGGGTGTCGAAATTTCAACGTTATTACCAGAACAACGCATGCAAGAGCGTGGATGGTAATTAAAGGAGAACTTTAAAATGGTGAAAATCGGTGTACTAGGTCTTCAAGGTGCAGTTCGTGAACATGTAAAATCAGTTGAAGCAAGTGGTGCAGAAGCTGTTGTTGTAAAGCGTATAGAGCAACTTGAAGAGATTGATGGTCTTATTTTACCGGGCGGTGAAAGTACAACAATGCGCCGTCTTATTGATAAGTATGCTTTCATGGAACCACTTTGTACATTTGCAAAGTCTGGTAAACCAATGTTTGGTACATGTGCAGGGATGATTCTTCTTGCGAAAACACTTATTGGCTATGAAGAAGCACATATTGGTGCTATGGATATTACAGTTGAGCGCAATGCGTTCGGACGCCAAAAGGATAGTTTTGAAGCTGCACTTTCAATTGAAGGCGTGGGTGAAGACTTCGTTGGTGTATTTATCCGTGCGCCGTATGTTGTAGAAGTAGCTGATAATGTTGAAGTGCTTTCTAAGCATGGTGATCGAATGGTAGCGGTAAGACAAAATCAGTTTTTAGCTGCTTCATTCCATCCGGAATTAACAGATGATCATCGTGTGACAGCATACTTTGTTGAAATGGTAAAAGAAGCGAAAATGAAAAAAGTTGTATAAGTAACTTGCAACTTGTATAAGATTATAGTAAATTGATGGTAACAATTTTATAAAATAAGCGTGTTGATAGGAAATAGTAACAAATGTCGTTTCTTATAGAGAGTCGATGGTTGGTGGAAATCGATAGAAACAGTTTGTGAATCCATCCTGGAATGGAATGTGGAATATCTTTTGGATTAGTAAGCATTCCCGGTGAAGAGCCGTTATTTCTACTTGAGAGGAAAGCAGTAATGCTTTCAACTAGGGTGGCAACGCGGGTTAACTCCCGTCCCTTTATATAGGGACGGGAGTTTTTTGTGTTTTATAAAATAAAAGGAGGAGTATATAATGCTTGATATTAAATTTTTACGTACAAACTTTGAAGAAGTAAAAGCGAAATTACAGCATAGAGGCGAAGATTTAACTGATTTCGGACGTTTTGAAGAACTTGATACGAGAAGAAGAGAACTACTTGTTCAGACAGAAGAATTAAAAAGTAAACGTAACGAAGTATCTCAACAAATTTCTGTATTAAAGCGCGAAAAGAAAGATGCAGAAGCTCTAATTTTAGAAATGCGTGAGGTTGGAGAAAAAGTAAAGGATCTTGATAACGAACTTCGTACAGTTGAAGAAGACTTAGAAAGATTAATGTTATCTATTCCAAATATACCTCATGAATCTGCTCCAGTTGGTGAAACAGAGGATGATAATGTAGTAGCACGTACTTGGGGAGAAGTGAAAGAATTTACTTATGAGCCAAAACCACATTGGGATCTTGCTACTGATTTAGGAATTTTAGATTTTGAACGCGCTGGGAAAGTAACAGGAAGCCGCTTCGTATTTTACAAAGGTGCTGGTGCAAGATTAGAGCGTGCTTTAATTAGCTTTATGCTTGATCTTCATACTGATGAGCATGGATATGAAGAAGTATTACCTCCATATATGGTAAACCGTGCAAGTATGACGGGAACAGGGCAACTTCCAAAGTTTGAAGAAGATGCATTCCGTATTGAAAGTGAAGATTACTTCTTAATTCCAACAGCTGAAGTACCTGTAACGAATATGCATCGTGATGAGATTTTAAATAAAGAGCAATTGCCTATAAGATATGCTGCATTTAGCTCTTGCTTCCGTTCTGAAGCAGGTTCAGCTGGGCGTGATACACGTGGTTTAATTCGCCAGCATCAGTTCAATAAAGTAGAGCTTGTGAAGTTCGTAAAACCAGAAGATTCTTATGAAGAGTTAGAAAAATTAACAAATGATGCAGAACGCGTGTTACAATTATTAGAGTTGCCATATCGCGTTATGAGCATGTGCACAGGCGATTTAGGATTTACAGCAGCGAAGAAATACGATATTGAAGTATGGATTCCGAGCTATGGCACATATCGTGAAATTTCTTCTTGTAGTAATTTTGAAGCTTTCCAAGCGAGACGTGCAAATATCCGTTTCCGCCGTGAGCCAAATGGAAAACCAGAACATGTTCATACATTAAATGGATCTGGTCTTGCAATTGGACGTACGGTTGCAGCTATTTTAGAGAACTACCAACAAGAAGATGGTACAATTATAATTCCAGAAGTTCTTCGCCCTTATATGGGAGGAAAAACAGTTATTAAGTAAATTTAAACATTCATCGGTATGAGTGATTGGTAATTATGAGCGTTGTCAGTACTGTAATGTAGGAAGGGGAAAGTAAAATTTTCCTTTCCTCATAATTTATTTTAGTAGGGTTGACTAACTGTTTTTCTTTTGATATTATATTTGATGTCAATATGGAGGTATACCCAAGTCTGGCTGAAGGGATCGGTCTTGAAAACCGACAGGCGGCGAGAGTCGCGCGGGGGTTCGAATCCCTCTACCTCCTCCAGATATAATTGACAACAGCGCATATAAGTGGAGATTGGAGAACTCGTTACCAACACGTAACGAGTTTTTATTTTAAAACCAATCATAAAGTATGGTGTAAGGTAATCTTGTCCTTATTACACACTCATATTCCGATGATTATCTTCATAGATATGAAAGGAGTCAACATGGATCTTATTATACAAACGTTTCCTTTAGATGGAAAAACTTTATATTATGTACAATGTCCTGTCTGTAAGAACAATAGAATTTTAAACAGTGGTGCAAATGTATCACGCATTATTAGTGATGATACATTCCGTAAACTTTGTGGTTGTACTTGTGATGTAAAACCAGCTAAGAGTAAAGTAGAGGCGCCAAAACAAGTTAAAAAAGCGGCTGTAAAGAAAGAAGCAGCTCCAAAACGTACAGGTAAAGTATTAACGGCAGTAATTAACGGTAAAGAAATGACTGTTAAAGAGATTGCTGAAGCATACGATATTAGTACAAGTACTGTTCGTCAGCGCATTAACGCAGGAAAACCTGAGAGTGAAATTATTGCTCCAACAAAGAAGAAGTAATTTAATAGGAAAACCCGTGCATATGCACGGGTTTTTTATTTTACAAGTTTACGTGTTTGTTTTAAAAAATGGCCAATTTTTTTAATGATTGGTTCGATTGAATCACCATCTTTTAAAATATCGTACTCATTAATATTTAAGCGTAATACAGGGCATGAATTAAAGTTGTTAATCCAGTTTTCATAACGTCCATGCATTTCTTTCCAGTACTCAATTGGTGTTTGCTGTTCCATTGGGCGCCCGCGTTCTTGAATACGATCGACAATATCATCGAAAGAACCTTCTAAGTAAATTAATAAGTCTGGATGAGGGAAGTAAGGAGTCATGACCATAGCGTCAAATAAACCTTTGTATGTTTCATAATCAGTTTCCGTCATTGTCCCTTTTTCATGATGCATCTTTGCGAAAATTCCAGTGTCTTCGTAAATGGAACGATCTTGAACAAAACCGCCACCATATTCAAAAATTCTTTTTTGTTCCTTAAATCGTTCTGCTAAAAAGTACACTTGTAGGTGGAAGCTCCAGCGAGTGAAGTCCGCATAGAACTTGTCCAAATATGGATTGGAATCTACTTTTTCAAATGATGTGCGATAACCTAAAGCATTAGCTAATGCAGTTGTCATAGTTGATTTACCCACACCTACCGTTCCGGCGATAGTGATTACTGCGTCATTGGGTATATCATATTTTTGCCTTAAATTCATTATTATTTCGACTCCTTTAAGAGAGTATTTTGAAGGGCAGATAGGATGACGTTTAAATCATCAGGATTTTTTACAAAATCCATATCGTCTCCATTAAATTTCAATACTGGTATTTCTGGATGATCTTTTTTAAAAGCATCCATTGCTGTTTCATAATCTTTTGTGAGCTGTAGTAAGTAATTTGGATCCATGTTTTTTTCAAATTCTCTTCCGCGCATGGCGATTCGTTTTTGCAATGTTTCTAGGCTAGCTGTTAAATAAACAATGACATTTGGCACAGGCATATCTTGTGTAAGGATACGATAAATTTGCATGTATTTGTCATATTGAGAGTCTTTTAATGTGCGGGATGCAAAAATTAAATTTTTAAAGATATGGTAATCCGCTACTACTGGTTTCCTTTGATTCAAATACTTTATGTTAATGTCTTCTAATTGTTTGTATCTATTACAAAGAAAGAACATCTCTGTTTGAAAACTCCATTCGTCGATGTCTTCATAGAACTTTCCTAAAAAGGGATTTTCATCAACAATCTCTTTTAGTAAGTGGAGTTGCATGTGAGTTGAAATTTCCTTCGCAAGTGAAGTTTTTCCAACACCAATTGGTCCTTCAACCGTGATAAATGGTACTCCGGTCACGCTGTTTCCTCCTTTCAATCAGTGATTTACCGTGACTACTAAAAACACAAAACAGAATTATTGTAGCACAAGAGGGAAGCGAGCGGGTTAATTTGATATAAAAAGTTAGAAAATAGATATATGTATTAATTAAATTTTATTTTGGTTGATGATGTTATATTTGCTTTCAATGTAGTTTCCATTATTTTCAAGGCATGTATATTATCTTGGTCGTTGTTAGAGGCGATACAATCCTGTGGTACATACAATGTATAATTTCTCATATGAGCATCATTAGCTGTAAATAGGATACATATATTTCCAGCAACCCCTGTTAATATTAGATTTTCTATTTTTAAATAACCTAGTAATGAATTTAAAGGTGTTTCATAAAAAGCGGAATAATGTGGTTTAATAAAAATGTAATCATCAGAATTTGGAGCAATTTTATGGATTATATTTTCGCTATATTCATTTGTGCAATGAGTAATAAGTTGGTCGATATCAGATCTCCAAAGTTGATAATGGTCATTAACGTAAATTATAGGATAGCCGAAGGATTTCATTTTTTTCTTTAATTGTAAAATAGGGTTTGTTATAGTTTCGCATTTTTTAGCTAGAATGGGTCCGTGGGAAAATTGAAAGTCATTAATCATATCGATAATGAGCAAGGCGGTATTTTTCATATGTAATCCCCTCTCTTTTTTCTTTTAGGGTGGATTGAATTTGTAAAAGTTATCCCCTGTGTAGTAAATGGAAATAAGTGTACTTTATTTGTAATGAAAGGACTATGTTATGAAACAAGATCAAGATATTTATTTTATGCAATTAGCGATAGAAGAAGCTAAAAAGGCAGAGGAAATACAGGAAGTACCAATTGGAGCAGTTATAGTGTTAGATGGTGAGGTAATTAGTGTTGCCCATAATTTAAGAGAAACTGAGCAAAGATCAATAGCTCATGCTGAGTTGCTAGCGATAGATGAGGCATGTAAAAAATTAGGGACATGGCGTTTAGAAGATGCAACATTGTATGTAACATTAGAACCTTGTCCAATGTGTGCCGGTGGAATTGTTTTATCACGAGTGAAGCGAGTTGTATATGGTGCAAGTGATCCGAAGGGCGGATGTGCAGGAACATTGATGAATCTTTTAACGGATGAACGCTTCAATCATCAATGTGAAGTAGTATCTGGTGTACTAGAGGAAGAATGCGGTACGTTGTTAACGAACTTTTTTAGAGAGCTTCGTAAAAAAAGAAAAGCGATAAAAAAATTAGGGGGAAATACTGAGAACTAACGTATTTGCATTTTACAAAGAAACAAGTTATACTGATAATGCCTTTAATAAAGGCAACCGAATATTGGTTTTAACTTTGCCGTGCTAAGCGGGGAGGTAGCGGTGCCCTATACTCGCAATCCGCTCTAGCGAGGCCGAATCCCCTCTCGAGGTTATGTTGCTGTAAGGTCTGCCTTAAGTAAGTGGTGTTGACGTTTGGGTCCTGCGCAACGGGACCCCGTGAACCTTGTCAGGTCCGGAAGGAAGCAGCAATAAGCGGGTCTTCTCGTGTGCCGCAGGAGTGCCTGAACCGAGCTAACTGCTTGAGTAACGCTTATGGTACGTAATCGACGGAGGGTGCACGGCAGTTATATATGTATACAAAACTCACCTTAATAAAAAGGTGAGTTTTTTGTATAGAAAATAACTTTTGGAATCTATAAACAGAATGGGTTATAATAAATGAGATAATAACCTTTGAGGGAGGCCGTATTTTCGTGTCATACCAAGCGTTATACCGAACATGGAGACCGCAAAAGTTCGAAGATGTAGTCGGTCAAAAGCACGTGACAAAAACGTTGCAAAATGCCCTTCTTCAAGAGAAAGTTTCACATGCTTATTTATTTTCTGGTCCGAGGGGAACAGGAAAAACAACAATTGCAAAAGTATTTGCAAAAGCAATTAACTGTGAACATGCTCCGGTAGCTGAACCTTGTAATGAATGTCCTTCTTGTTTAGGAATTACACAAGGATCCATTTCAGATGTATTAGAAATTGATGCGGCTTCAAATAACGGTGTAGATGAAATTCGAGATATTAGAGATAAAGTAAAATATGCTCCAAGTGCTGTAGAATATAAAGTATACATTATTGATGAAGTTCACATGCTTTCTATGGGTGCATTCAATGCGCTTTTAAAAACCTTAGAAGAGCCGCCAGGACATGTTATCTTTATTTTGGCGACAACAGAACCTCATAAGATCCCACCTACAATCATTTCACGTTGTCAGCGCTTTGAATTCCGAAAAATATCAGTGAATGATATTGTTGAGAGATTATCAACGGTCGTGACAAATGAAGGTACGCAAGTGGAAGATGAAGCATTACAAATTGTTGCACGTGCTGCCGAAGGTGGTATGCGTGACGCGCTTAGTCTTATTGATCAGGCTATATCTTATAGTGATGAGATTGTTACGACAGAAGACGTATTGGCCGTAACAGGATCTGTTTCTCAGCAATACTTAGGAAATTTAGTAGAGTGCATACGTGAAAATGATGTATCAAGAGCATTGCAAATCATAGATGAAATGATGAGTAAAGGGAAGGATCCAGTTCGTTTTATGGAGGATTTCATTTACTATTATCGTGATATGCTTTTATATCAAACTTCACCGCAACTAGAACATATGTTGGAACGAGTAATTGTAGATGATCAATTCCGTAAGTTGAGTGAAGAAATGCAACCGGAAGTGATCTATGAGATTATTCATACCCTTAGTAAGGGACAACAGGAAATGAAGTGGACAAATCATCCGCGTATTTTCTTAGAAGTTGTTATGGTGCAATTGTGTCAACAGTTTATGATGCAAGCAAATGGTACAGATCGTTTGCAAGCAATTATGAACAGGATGCAGCAACTGGAGAAAGAGTTAGAGCAAGTCAAAAAGAACGGTGTGCCAGCTGGTGTACAACAAGAAGTAAGAGAGACACGTGCAACACCAAAACCGGTACGAACAGGAAGTATGAAAATTCCTGTCGGACGTGTAAATGAAGTATTAAAACAAGCGAAGCGTCAAGATTTAGAACAATTAAAAGCTGTATGGGGTGAGTTGTTAGGAAGACTCAAATCATATAACAAAGTAGCGTTTGCCGTTTTACTAGAAAATAGCGAACCGGTGGCAGCTTCAGATGACACTTACGTTTTAGCATTTCAATATGAGATTCACTGTAAGATGGCGAGCGAAAATCGAGAAGCTATGGATACAGTAGAACAAGCTTTATTTGAATTGCTAAGTAAAAGGTTAAATATGATTGCCATTCCCAAAAGTGAATGGGGTAAAATCCGTGAAGACTTTTTACAACGTGAAGGTGGAGAGTCTGAAGAAAGTCCGGAGAAAAAGGAAGACCCTCTTATAGAAGAGGCAGTGAAATTAGTAGGGCAAGAACTCATTGAAATAAAAGAGTAATAATAATTAGGAGGAATTAATTATGATGCGTGGCGGAATGGGAAATATGAATAACATGATGAAACAAATGCAAAAGATGCAAAAGGACATGGCGAAAGCACAAGAAGAGCTTGGTGAAAAAACAGTTGAAGGTACAGCTGGCGGCGGAATGATTACAGTTATCGCAAATGGTCACAAGCAAATTCTTGAAGTGAAGATTAAAGAAGAAGTTGTAGATCCAGAAGATATCGAAATGTTACAAGACTTAGTGTTAGCTGCAACAAATGATGCGCTTAAAAAGGCTGATGAGCTTTCAAACTCTACAATGGGTAAATTTACAAAAGGCTTAAACTTACCGGGTGGAATGTTCTAGGAGGATATTGATACATGCATTATCCAGAACCAATATCAAAACTAATCGATAGTTTTATGAAGTTGCCAGGTATCGGACCGAAAACAGCGGTTCGATTGGCGTTTTTCGTATTAGATATGAAAGAAGATGACGTGTTAGGTTTCGCGAAAGCACTTGTAAATGCGAAGCGAGATTTAGCGTACTGTTCTGTATGCGGACATATTACTGATCGTGATCCTTGTTATATTTGTAATGATTCACATCGAGATCAATCAGTTGTTTGTGTCGTGCAAGAACCGAAAGATGTAATCGCGATGGAAAAAATGAAAGAGTATCAAGGTGTATATCATGTGTTACGTGGTGCGATTTCTCCTATGGAGGGAATTGGACCGGAAGACATTAATATCCCACAACTCTTAAAGCGACTACATGATGAAACCGTACAAGAAGTGATATTAGCAACAAACCCTAATATTGAAGGGGAAGCTACAGCCATGTATATCTCCCGCCTCTTAAAACCTACAGGCATTAAAGTAACTCGTATTGCGCATGGTCTGCCAGTTGGTGGAGATTTAGAATATGCAGATGAAGTGACACTATCCAAAGCGTTAGAAGGTCGCAGAGAAGTATAAGAGGAGAAACAAAAATGTTCTTTCAAAAAAAGGGTAAATTGCGTAAAGAGTATGACGATAAGTTAATTGTACTTTTGGAAAAAGTGAAGAATGAGTGGTTACGTCAGAAGAGAATGGTCGAACAAAGTGTAGAACCGTCTCAAGATGTCATTTGTTCTTTGAAAATAGCAGAGGCGAAATATTTCTTTTTGTTGAAAGAAGCAAAGCGTCGTCCTGTAAAAATGGAACAATGGTAAAGGGTTCTGCTTTCTAAGCAGGCCTTTTTATTTTATTTGTTAAATGCTGAGTTATTGTTTTATTTAGTTTATATGAAAGGGATGCCACTTATGATAACTGTTCTTTTTTATTGTCTTGTCCCATACAAATAGATGTATAGGTCATTCATAAGGAGGAAAAAATGAATTCTACAATTATTATTGTTGGCATTCTTACTTTAGTATTTATTTTTCTTGTTTTTGGTGTTGCCTCTAAGCCATTACGTTTTATAGGTAAGGTGATTTTTCATGTTACTTTAGGAATAGCGTTGCTTTTTATCGTAAATGTTATAGGGACATATTTTGATTTTCATATCCCGATTAACATGGGTACAGCAGCAATAACGAGTTTATTAGGCCTACCCGGTGTGGCAGCATTAGTGATTATTAAGCTTTATATCATGCCAAGATAAAATTATTTTGGCATTTTTTTTAAAAGTGTTGACTATTAAATGATTAATATGGTAAATTAATAAGCGTCGTCAGCAGCGAAAGAAAAAAACTGTTGACAGATTTAACGAGAAATGTTAAATTATAAAAGTCGCTAAAACGCGATGTTGAACTTTGAAAACTAAACGAAACAAACAACGTGAAACGTCAATTTTTATTTTAGATGCTAGATAAACTAACTTTATTGGAGAGTTTGATCCTGGCTCAGGATGAACGCTGGCGGCGTGCCTAATACATGCAAGTCGAGCGAATGGATTAAGAGCTTGCTCTTATGAAGTTAGCGGCGGACGG
>NZ_KZ268532.1:0-12514 GCF_002218325.1 Bacillus sp. M13(2017)
AAAACAAGAGATATGAAGAGTATAAAGGAAAAGTAATGAGGAGAACTCTTTAGTTTAGAAGGAAAGCAGATAAAGAATAAAAAGCATCTTTTTAAGATGGAAGAGAGGCCCGAACCGTGAATAGAAGCGGTTTGAGTCTTTTTATATTTGAGAGGTATGTTTCTGTTTCTTTTAATGAAAAATAACGTGAATAATGCGTTAGCTTTCTGTTTTATGCGAAATATATTCTAGACAAAAATACATTTATGTTTTAAAATTAGTACCAAGTCATAATAATTGATATAAAACGGAGGGCTGCGATGTGAACGTGGGCATTTTAGGGATCGGAAGATATGTGCCAGAAAAAGTAGTCACAAATCACGATTTAGAGAAAATAATGGAAACATCCGATGAATGGATTCGTACGAGAACGGGAATTGCAGAAAGACGCATTGCCGATGATACAATAGATACTTCATATATGGCCGTAGAGGCTTCTAAAAAAGCACTTGAAGATGCAGGAATTAACGGAGAGGATATCGACCTTATTTTAGTAGCAACAGTAACACCAGATCGTGCTTTTCCAGCAGTTGCTTGTGTAATTCAAGAAGCGATTGGAGCGAAACAGGCAGCTGCAATGGATGTAGGTGCAGCATGTGCTGGTTTTATGTACGGAATGATTACAGCGCAGCAATTTATTCAAACGGGAACTTATAAAAATGTATTAGTAGTTGGTAGTGATAAACTATCTAAAATTGTAGACTGGAACGATCGAAATACAGCAGTATTATTTGGAGACGGAGCCGGTGCTATCGTAATGGGAGCTGTTTCAGAAGGTAAAGGTGTTCTATCTTTTGAATTAGGAGCAGACGGAAGTGGCGGCAAGCATCTTTATCAAGACGAGTATGTTATGATGAATGGCAGAGAAGTGTTTAAATTTGCCGTTCGTCAACTTGGTGATTCTTGTCTTCGCGTTTTAGATAAAGCTGGTCTTACGAAAGAAGATGTGGATTTCTTAGTACCGCATCAAGCAAACATTCGTATTATGGAATCTGCAAGAGAGAGGTTAAATTTACCACAAGAAAAAATGAGTATGACAATTGAGAAGTTCGGTAATACATCAGCTTCTTCAATTCCGATTGCAATGGTAGAGGAATTGCAAAACGGACGTATTCAAGACGGTGATTTAATTATACTTGTTGGTTTTGGTGGCGGATTAACATGGGGAGCAGTTGCTCTTCGTTGGGGTAAATAAGGACTGAGAGAAAAAAGGAGTGTATTTTGTATGGAAAAAAAGAGGGTCGTAATTACAGGACTAGGGGCTGTTACACCGGTCGGAACAGATGTTGAAACAGCATGGGAAAACATTAAAAAGGGTGTATCTGGAATTGGGCGACTTACAAGAATTGATCCAGAACTATTTCCAGCAAAAGTAGCAGCGGAAATTAACGACTTTGAAGTCGAGAAATATATTGATAAAAAAGAAGCGCGCCGTATGGATCGCTTTACACAATATGCAGTGGCAGCAGCGAAAATGGCAGTTGCAGACGCAAAGCTTGAAATTACAGAAGAAAACGGACCTCGAATTGGTGTATGGATTGGATCTGGTATTGGCGGTATGGAAACATACGAAGAACAATTTAAGATTTTTACTGAGAAAGGCCCACGCCGCGTGAGCCCATTCTTCGTGCCGATGATGATTCCAGATATGGCAGCAGGTCAAGTATCAATCGCAACAGGAGCAAAAGGAATTAACACTTGTTCTGTGACGGCTTGTGCATCTGGTGCAAACTCAATTGGTGATGCATTTAAAGCAATTCAGCGTGGTGATGCTGATGCAATGATTACAGGCGGAGCAGAAGCGCCGCTAACAAGTATGGCATTCGCAGGATTTAGCTCAGCGAAAGCATTAACATTTAATGAAGATCCAGCAACGGCTTGCCGTCCATTTGATAAAAACCGTAGCGGTTTCGTAATGGGTGAAGGTTCAGGTATTCTAATTCTTGAAGAATTAGAGCACGCATTAGCGCGCGGTGCTCACATTTACGCGGAAATTGCTGGTTATGGTGCAACTGGAGATGCGTTCCATATTACAATGCCTGCTCCTGGTGGTGAAGGCGGAGTGCGTGCAATGCGTCAAGCTTTAGCTGATGCAGGCCTACAGCCAGAAGATATTGATTACATTAATGCGCATGGTACAAGTACGGATGCGAATGAAAAATATGAAACGATGGCAATTAAAGAAACTTTCGGTGAGCACGCGTATAAAGTAGCGATTAGCTCAACGAAATCAATGACAGGTCACTTATTAGGAGCAGCTGGTGCTGTTGAAGCGATTTTCTCTATTAAATCAATTACAGACGGAGTAATTCCTCCAACAATTAACTATGAGACACCAGATCCAGAATGTGACTTAGATTACGTACCGAATCAAGCGAGACACCAAGGAGTAAATGCAGTATTAAGTAACTCATTAGGATTCGGTGGTCATAACGCAGTGTTAGTATTTAAATCGTATAAATAATAGATGAAATAAGGAGTTTTTTCGTAATATATTGCGAAAAAACTCCTTATTTATTTTTACGTCTTTTTCTCCTGTAGCATATACATAAGAAAAAAGGAGGGATAAAGATGGGGATTGTTGAAACAGCTGAATGGCTACATTTATATTATGGGCGGCCAGAAAAACTTTGTGAGAAATTTACGAAGTATATTCCGTTGCCAAAAGAAAGATTGTATCGCTTTTTAATTTCAAAAGGGATGTATCGCCCAATCATGCGCGGAGAAAAGGAAATTAAAGAATTAGAGGAAAAGGAAATTTGGAAAGAATTGAGCCTGGAGTATGATAAACTGAAAAATTGGTTAAAAGGTCCAGATGTCCCTGTCTTTATTTTATTATCAGATTCCTATAATCGAACTGTACAAGAAGAGTATAACGGTAGGGCTGGATTATCTATGCGTCATGTTATTTTCTTATTCGTATGTGGGCGGAATTCGGTAGAAGAATTAAAAGTGTTATTGGCGCATGAATATCATCACATATGCAGGTTACATCAAATTGAGATGAAAGAAACAGAATATACATTACTTGATACGATGATTATGGAAGGGCTAGCTGAGCAGGCAGTAACAGAAAGGTATACAGAAAAAAACAATGCACCGTGGACGGCGTATCTTTCAAAAGAAGAAGCTATTTATTATTGGAAAAATGTTGTACATGAAAGAATAAGTATAAAACGAGGAACAAGGGAACATGACATCGTATTAAATGGCTTTCACTCTTATCCGAAGATGCTTGGCTATGCGCTTGGATTTCATATTGTCAAAGATTGTGTAACTTTGGAAGGAGAAGATACACTTTCTTTATTATCTATAGATGCAAAAGAAATATTGAATAAAGCAAGTGCATTTCATATATAAAAAACAGGAGTTCTATTTCCTGTTTTTTTATTATTAATAGAAGAAAAAATAATAATTAGAATATATTTCCTCAAGTGGAATAAAGTTAAGCAAAAATGAACATAATGATTGGTACAAACAGTAGTGAAGTGAGGGGTAGTGAATGTTATATCTACATGATGTATGGGTAAATTGGTTTGAAGGTGAAGAAAATGGGTATAACGTTTGTCATTTTTACGAATGGCGGAAAGATGATACGATTGAGCTATTAGATCAAGTGCCATTATTAAAAGTAGATGCCACATTATATCATTACATCGAGAACGAATTGTTAGAGCTTCCGCAAAAAATGCTGGAAGACGTACATCATAAGGCTTATATTCGTAAAAATCATGAACGTTTGCAGCAAGAGTATTGCTTTGTTGTTACAGATGGAAAAGGAATTATTGCGATTGACACAATTGGTTACAATGTACCAATTCGTAAAAGCAGACTTATACCACGCCAAGAGCAGATGGTATATGAGATGGTAGAAAACGTAAAAGCAGAAAAGTATGAGTTCCAAGTAGAAGAAACAGAAAAAGAACATCACATTTTATCACCATCGCCTTTCATTATGAATGGCTTGACTCGTAAAGAAAGACAGCTAAAACAATTATTATTTATGGCGTTAGATCAATTACATACAACGAAAAATACAGCAGAGATTCGCTATTGGTACACAGAGTGGGATCCATCAGCATATGGAACGGTTCAACATATGGAGTTCGAGGATATTTGGGCTAGACTGTATGATGAAGCGAAAGCTGGCTGGTCTGAGAAACATGAACAATTATGTGAGCGTCTTGTAAAAGGACAGCCATTTTTTGAAAAGTTATGGGAAATGGAAAATGAGCAAAAGGTAAATTAAAAAACCGCCGATTGGCGGTTTTTTTAATTTGTTGTAATCCAGCTCCAGCGGCAAGAATGTTCGGTGGCTTCGCGCCTTCCTGCGAGGCAAAAAGCGCCTCTACGTCAGGAGCTCCATCCCCCTCACATTCTAAGCGAGCCGCTTCCGCTTTATATGAAATCCAGCTCTGGCAGCAAGCTCTTCGTGTCTAAGAACCTTCCGCATAAGAAGACAAAAAGCGTCTTCTATGCGAAAGAACCTTAGCCAGTCAGAGCTGAACGAGCTGCCTCCGCTTTATATGTTACCTACGTTTTCTGCTTAGTCCCATTGCGTTTTCTACTTTGCGTAGTTGTTTGAATGCAACGCGGTTTGCTTTTTCTGCACCTTTGTCTAGAATTTCGTCTAGTTCTGGTGAATTGATTAGTTCGTTATATTTGTCTTGGATTGGACGAATTGCTTCTACGACTACTTGCGCTAGGTCGCCTTTGAAGTCGCCGTATCCTTTTCCTTCGTACATTGCTTCAATTTCTTCAACTGTTTTTCCGGAGAATGAAGAGTAGATTGTTAATAAATTAGAGATACCAGGTTTGTTTTCCTTATCAAATTTCACGATACCTTCAGAGTCAGTTACAGCACTCTTAATTTTCTTTTCAATTGTTTTTGGCTCATCAAGCATACTGATCATTGATTTTGGATTTGGATCAGATTTACTCATTTTTTTCGTAGGTTCTGTTAATGACATAACGCGAGCTCCTACTTTTGGAATACGAATTTCAGGCATTGTGAAGATTTCGCGGTAACGTTTGTTGAAACGCTCTGCTAAGTCACGTGTTAATTCGATATGTTGCTTTTGGTCATCACCAACCGGCACGATTTCAGTGTTGTAAAGTAAAATATCAGCAGCCATTAATGGTGGATACGTAAGTAATCCAGCTGGAACTGAATCTCTACCAGAAGCTTTATCTTTATATTGCGTCATACGCTCTAATTCTCCAACGTAAGCAACAGATTGCATAATCCATCCTAGTTGAGCGTGTGCTGGTACTTCTGACTGTACAAATAAAGTAGCTTTTTCAGGATCGATGCCGCATGCCACATAAAGTGCAGCAAGGCTGCGGATGTTTTTACGAAGCCCGACGGGATCTTGAGGCACTGTAATCGCATGTTGGTTTACAATACAGAAATAACAGTCGTGTTCATTTTGAAGCTCTGTAAACTGCTTCATTGCTCCTAAATAGTTTCCAAGTGTAATCGTTCCACTTGGCTGAATACCAGAAAAGATAACTGACATAAGTAATTCCTCCTAAAATTGAATGTGTGATGTGGGGAAGAGAAGGCAAACAAAAAAGCCCATTCATCCCAAAAACTATAGGGACGAATGGACCGCGGTACCACCCTAATTATTTCACTACTGTGAAATCTCTCTAATCCATAATAACGTTAGGATATAACGCCAAAGCCTACTACTTTCGGTTCGGTTTGGTGCTCAAAAGCCCATTCCATACTGTACAATTACTTGTTCACACCAACCACAAGCTCTCTGAAATTGCCTCAATATGTACTCTTCTTTATCATCGCATACATATAAATTTATTTATTGTTACTTGAGCTCTTTTAATATGAAAGAACTAAAGTTTTATAACAAAATGTTTTGCTGATTATTATATCATATGGGATAGTGTTTGCAAACTACATCAAAATAGTAAAGCTAATGAGGGTCGAGAACAACCCAAGAACGATACCTGTAATACAAATCGGATATGTCCATTTGAATGAATATGTTTTATAAATACGTTCTTTTTTATCTGTAGGTTCCTCGACTTCTTCAATTAAAGAGTCAATCTTTTTGTTCGTACCAAATACTCTCTGGAAAGCATATAGAGTTACATTGAAAAACCCATTTTGAAATATGAATAAAAAACCACCTATCAGAATAAAAAATAGCGCGATATAAAACGAGATGTTGACAAAGTTCAACAAAAATTGAGATGAAATGAGGAATGCAGCAATACTAGAAGCAATCATCGCTATAAAAATTAGTATACAAGTATGAAAAAAAACTTTATTCAAAATATTCCCCTCCGTCAAAATATTACTAGAATTATTATACTATAAAAGCTATAATATGTACTAGGATTAATTTTTTGAAAATTATACGCAATTAAAGGTCTGATTTTAAGATGATGGTAGCAATGTTAATGTATCCCTTTACGAAAAATTAAAAATATAAATATTTTATTAAAAATTTTAACAAAAAAACAAAAAACTATATTCACAATCGTCTTATTATATGTATAATGAAAATTGTAGAAACTTGGAGATTATTCTTTCAATTCTACTTTTTAACAAGTGAGGGTACAGGAAGTGCAATTAGGGGAGGCAACACAACATGAAGAAAAAGATACCGTTATTACTTGCATCAACTTTAACTGCAAGTATGTTGCTTAGCGCGTGTAGCTACCAAAAAGATGACGCAAAAGCAAAAGGGAAAGAGAACGCTACGAGTAGTAGTAACGGAAAACAGATTCTTAATTTAACAGAGTTATCTGAAATTCCGTCAATGGATGCATCATTAGCATCTGATTCTTCATCTTCTACAGCATTAAATAATACGATGGAAGGTTTATATCGTATTGGCAAAGATCAAAAGAGAATGCCTGGAGTTGCAGAAGATGTCGAAAAGCTAGATGATGGGAAGAAATATATATTTAAATTAAGAAGAGATGCGAAATGGTCGAATGGGGAACCTGTAACAGCTAAAGACTTTGTGTATTCATGGAAAAGAGCAGTAAATCCAGATACAAAAGCAACGTATTCGTACATTATGTTCGATATTAAAAATGCAGAGAAAATTCATAAAAAAGAATTACCTGCTGACCAATTAGGTGTAAAAGCTATTGATGATTATACATTAGAAGTAGAATTAGACAATCCCGTTCCTTACTTTATCGATTTAACAGTTTATCCAGTATTTTACCCACTAAATGAAAACTTTGTAAAAGTACAAGGTGATAAATTTGGTTTAGAGGCAAATACAACATTATATAACGGTCCATTCGTTATGAGTGATTGGAAACATGAACAAAGTTTCCAATTCAAGAAGAATCCTTCATATTGGGATAATAAAACGGTTAAAATCGAAGAAATCAACTTTAATATTGTAAAAAATACAGCAACTGATGTAAATTTATATGAGACAAACGCGATTGATCGAGCGGCTTTAACGTCTGAATTTGTTGATAAGTTTAGAAAAAGCCCAGAGTTCCAAACAAGAAAAGAAGCAGGGGTTGCTTACTTAAGATTTAATCAAAGTAATCAGTACTTAAGTAATAAAAACTTAAGAAAAGCAATTTCAATGTCCTTTGACCGTGATAACATTGCAAAAGTTATTTTAAATAACGGTGCAATTGGAGCTTACGGCTTTGTTGGAAAAGATTTCGCTGAAGGTCCGAATAAAAAGGATTTCCGAGCTGAAAATGGAAAGCTAGTTGAAACAAATCCAAAAGAAGCGAAAAAGCTTTGGGAAACAGCGAAGAAAGAGCTTGGAACTGATAAAATCGAACTAGAATTCTTAAACTTTGATAATGAAGATGCTAAAAAAGTTGGGGAATTCTTAAAAGGTGAGATGGAAAAGAACTTACCAGGTTTATCAATTAAAATTAAACAGCAACCATTCGCACAAAAAAATAAATTAGAAGATTCTCAGCAATATGATATTGCGTTTGGTATTTGGGGACCAGATTTCCCAGATCCAATCTCATATTTAGATATGTTTGTTACGAATGGTTCTCAAAATAAAACAGGGTATTCTAATCAGAGATATGATGAGTTAATCCTAAAAGCTAAAACAGATACAAAAGATTTACAAGCTCGCTGGGACAACCTTCTAGAAGTAGAGAAGATGTTAATTAAAGAGGATGCAGTTATCACTCCAATCTTCCAAAAAGGTTCAGCGTATGTAGTAAAAGGTGCCGTAAAAGATATTATCCCAATTAACTATGGTGGTAAATTAACTTACAAATGGGCATCTATTGAACAAAAATAATCTTTTTTTTCCATCGTTTACAAGGGTATATGCTTATGATGGGCATATGCTCTTATTTTAAAAAAATAAAAGTAAGAATATTTAAAACTATCTTATTGCTTTTGAGAAAAACGGGGAGGTGCTTGACTATGGGACGTTATGTATTAAAACGTTTCGTGTACATGGCTTTGACATTATTTTTAATTACTACACTGACTTTCTTTTTGATGAAATTACTTCCGGGTTCTCCGCTTAAAAACCAGGAGAAGCTATCACCGGCACAAAAAGAAATCATTCTTGAAAAATACGGATTGAATGATCCGGTACCAGTTCAATACGCACGTTACTTAGGTAACTTAGCAAAAGGTGATTTAGGGGTATCATTCCAATATGATAACCGCCCAGTAACAGACATGATTGTGGATCGTATTGGACCATCAGCCCAATTAGGTTTACAAGCGATTATATTAGGAACGTTTATCGGTTTAATTTTGGGTATTGTTGCCGCACTTCGTAATAATACGTGGGTAGATTATAGTGCAACAGTTATTTCGGTACTCGGAATGTCGGTACCATCATTCGTATTTGCCGCATTACTGCAATATTTCGTAGGGGTAAAACTTGGCTGGTTCCCAGTAGCATTCTGGAAAGGGCCAGAGTTTACTGTAATGCCTACAATTGCATTATCGATGGGAGTTATCGCAACAATCGCACGTTTCTCTCGTGCAGAGTTAATTGAAGTTATGCAAGCCGATTACATTTTAACAGCGAAAGCGAAAGGAATTAGCCAAGGCGTTATTATTGTTAAACATGCACTTCGTAACGCGTTAATTCCAGTTGTAACAATTTTAGGACCAATGGTTGCGGCATTAATTACAGGAACACTTGTTATCGAGCAAATTTATGCTGTACCAGGACTTGGGGAACAATTCGTTAAATCGATTACTTTAAATGACTATACAGTTATTATGGGAACTACGATTTTCTATAGTGCGATTTTCATTTTAGTTATTTTCATTGTCGATATTTTATACGGAATTATTGATCCTCGTATTCGTTTAGCGGGAGGGAAAAAATGATGAAAGATGTACAAAAATTATCTCCAGATTTATTTCAACAAGCCAATCAAAATAATGTTGATAATGAAGTCATTGCCCGTCCAAGCTTAACGTTTTGGCAAGATGTAAGAAGACGTTTATTCCAACATAAAGGTGCGATGCTTGGACTTGTATTATTAGTTATCATTGCGCTATTAGCGATTTTTGGACCGATGGTAAGTAAACATTCGTATAAAGAGCAAGATTTAGGTCGTGCGAAATTACCACCAAAAATTCCAGTTATTGAAAATGTTCATTGGTTACCATTTGACGGTACAGATCAATATGGTGTTGACCAGTATGAAAAACGTGATATTAAAGAGTACTTCTGGTTTGGTACAGATGATCTTGGCCGTGACTTATGGACAAGAACATGGGAAGGTACACGCGTATCATTATATATCGCTCTTTTAGCGGCAGCAATTGACTTAGTAATTGGGGTTGCATACGGAGGTATTTCAGCATTCTACGGCGGTAGAGTAGATAATATTATGCAACGTATTATGGAGATTATTAACGGTATTCCATACTTAATCATCGTTATTTTAATGGTAATCATTATGGGATCTGGTATTTGGTCAATTACACTCGCGATGGCGATTACAGGTTGGATAGGGATGTCGCGAATTGTTCGTGGACAAATCTTAAAGTTAAAAAACCAAGAATATGTATTAGCATCT
Source organism: Bacillus sp. M13(2017) (assembly GCF_002218325.1). Taxonomy (NCBI): domain Bacteria; kingdom Bacillati; phylum Bacillota; class Bacilli; order Caryophanales; family Bacillaceae; genus Bacillus; species Bacillus sp. M13(2017). Next base: position 10,069 of record NZ_KZ268532.1, read on the forward strand.
CGTACATTAGGTGCAACAAATACACAATTAATTGTGAAACATTTAATTCCAAACGTAATGGGACCTATTATCGTAATGACAATGTTTACAATTCCATCAGCGGTGTTTGGTGAAGCGTTCTTAAGTTTCATCGGTTTAGGGATTCAGCCACCATTTGCGTCACTAGGTTCTCTTGTAAATGATGGTTATAAATCTATTCAAACGTATCCGCATATGATGTTCATCCCTGCGGTTGTCATCAGTATATTAATTTTAGCGTTTAACTTAATGGCAGACGGATTACGCGACGCGTTAGATCCAAAAATGCGTAAGTAAAAGAGGGGAGAGGCAAAGATGAAAACATTGTTAGAGGTAAAAGATTTACAAGTCTCCTTTGATACACATGCAGGTGAAGTACAAGCTGTACGCGGCGTTACTTTTGATTTGAAAAAAGGAGAAACATTGGCGATTGTAGGAGAATCTGGTTCAGGGAAATCAGTTACTTCTAAAGCGTTAATGGGATTAATTCCGAATCCTCCTGGACGCATTAAAAATGGTGAAATCGTATTTGAAGGTCGTGACTTAACAAAATTAACAGAAAAAGAAATGCAGCAAGTACGCGGTAAAGATATTGCGATGATTTTCCAAGATCCAATGACATCATTAAATCCAACGATGACAATTGGAAATCAAATTATGGAAGGTCTAATTAAACACCAAGGGATGAGTAAAGCAGATGCACGTAAAGTTGCTTTAGAATTAATTGACCTTGTAGGTATTCCAAATCCAGAAGCTCGTTTAAAACAATATCCTCACCAATTCTCAGGTGGTATGAGACAGCGTGTAGTTATTGCGATGGCGTTAGCTTGTAACCCGAAATTATTAATTGCCGATGAGCCGACAACAGCGCTAGACGTTACGATTCAGGCGCAAATTTTAGAACTTATGAAAGACATTCAGCAAAAAACAGAAGCAGCAATCATTTTTATTACGCATGACTTAGGTGTAGTAGCAAACGTTGCGGACCGAGTGGCAGTTATGTACGCTGGTAAAGTTGTTGAAATTGGAACTGTAGATGAAATTTTCTACAATCCGAAACATCCATATACTTGGGGTTTAATCGCATCTATGCCAAGTTTAGATGGTTCAGAAGAAGAGTTATATGCAATCCCTGGAACGCCTCCAGATTTATTGAAGCCGCCGAAGGGAGATGCTTTTGCACCACGTAACCCACAGGCACTGAAAATTGACTTTGAAATGGACCCACCTTTATTTAAAGTAAGTGATACACACTATGCGGCAACTTGGTTACTTCACGAGCAAGCTCCAGAAGTAAAACCGCCGGCAGTCGTTGAAAGACGCATTCTTCAAATGAAAGCAGGTGAACAACATGACTAAACAACGTGAGAAATTAATTGAAGTAAAAAATGTAAAGCAGCACTTCGACGTGAGTGGTGGTGTTGTCAAAGCGGTTAATGATATTTCATTTGATATTTACCGCGGAGAAACATTTGGTCTTGTAGGAGAATCGGGTTGTGGTAAATCGACAACTGGAAGAACAATTATTCGTTTATATGATGCAACTGCTGGTGAAGTATTGTTCGATGGTGAAAATGTACATGGTAAGAAATCACGCGCAGAACTGAAGAAATTCAACCGTAAAATGCAAATGATTTTCCAAGATCCATACGCATCATTAAATCCTCGTATGACAGTAGGGGATATTATCGCAGAAGGTATTGATATTCACGGATTAGCGAAAAGTAAAAAAGAGCGCATGGACCGTGTTCATGAACTATTAAACACAGTTGGTTTAAATAAAGAGCACGCAAACCGTTTCCCACACGAATTCTCAGGTGGACAACGTCAGCGTATCGGTATTGCTCGAGCGCTTGCTGTAGACCCAGAATTTATCATTGCCGATGAGCCGATCTCAGCACTGGACGTATCGATTCAGGCGCAAGTTGTAAACTTACTGAAAAAGCTACAAAAAGAAAAAGGTTTAACATACTTATTCATCGCCCATGATTTATCAATGGTAAAATACATTAGTGACCGTATTGGTGTAATGTATCGTGGCCAAATCGTTGAGTTAACAACAAGTGATGAATTATATGCGAATCCAATTCATCCATATACGAAATCACTATTATCAGCGATTCCACTTCCAGATCCAGATTATGAGCGCAATCGTAAACGTATCGTATATGATCCATCGCAGCATGATTACGGTAGCGAAGTGCCAACAATGCGTGAAATTCGCCCAGGACATTTCGTACTATGTTCTGAAGCGGAGTATAAGAAATATAAAGAGATTTATCAATAAGAAAAAGAGCCATTCTTCTGTTATGAAGTGCACCCCAATTGTTAGACACAGTCTAACAATTGGAGGTGCATTTTTTATGGCTAAATTTTCTTCAAAAGAAAAAATCCAAGCGGTGAAACGATATTTAGATGGTACAGAAAG
>NZ_KZ268533.1:0-12168 GCF_002218325.1 Bacillus sp. M13(2017)
AAAAAAAAAACGCAAACTCCATAAGCCTGCGCCTTCCCATGTCTCTTCTCATACCGCACAATCCCTTTAGACGTGAAGCGAAGCGGAACTTATAGCTTTTGATATTTCGCTAAAAAATCAGTAAGCGCTAAGTGAATTATATCGGATTTTTTTACTCTTTCACCGTTGCAAAAATCATCTAACTGTTTGCCTAATATTGTATCTATTACAATTGTTTTTCTTGTTTTTTTGTTCGGTTTTATTTCTTTAATTCGTTCGTATAAAGGCTGATTCGGTGTCTCGTTTGGTTTTAATTCTCTTGTTTTTCGTTCTTTAATTATAGATTTCAATTCTGCTATCTCTTCTTGTGTGAAGGATAGGTTACTTATATTTGCATTCATATTACTTGTGTTCACCTTTGGGTTACTTTCTTTCGTGTTTGTATTACTCGTATTCACATTTATGTTACTTTTATTCACATTTGTATTACTTTTCGTCTTTTGAGGTGAAGTTTTTTTAACATAATCGAATATGTTTTTGTCTTTCGGCTCTTCTCCGTTGCCTTCGAAATGCCAACCTTTATCACCTGTATTTTTGAAAAAATAACCTGCGTCTTTTAAGGCTTGTCTTAATCTTTTTTCGCTTATGCCGTCTATGTTTTTGGCGATAACACTAATTTTTTCACCGTTTTTTAGTCGCTCTAAGATGTATTGAATTGTTAACTTTTCATCTGAACTCATACGTAACCCTCCTATTATTCATATCGAGTAATATATGTATTATTTAAAGTGAAATCTATATTACTATCAACTAATTTTATCGCCATTATATATTTATTTTTTTTGTGAATTGCCCCGCTATATCGAATAAAAATTTCACATACTGTATGGTTAAAGTTTATAAACGAATACAAAGCCCTAGAATCGCTTCCAAACGCTTGAAATCCATTTTGATATTATAATGTATCGTCATTGGGTTTAAAGCCTTTAAAACGGGTTCTGAGGGCTTATAGCGGTATGTAGTGAGGTTTTCGTTACATTCTAAAAAACTAGCGAGCACGTAAATCTGTTAAATATGACATGAATTTTAAGCCTTCGCAAAAACCTTGCTGAAAACTTTCCTTTTTCGCTTCGCATATTTCTGCTATTAATGTTGCCTCTACATCGCTAAATTCATTGAATGGGACGGATTTTTGCAAGTTGTAAATCGCTGATATTTCGGGAAGTTCTCCGTTTTCAAGAGCCATTGAAGAAATGTCATTTAAGAAGGAATTTAACGCTGTATTTTGATTGTTTTCATGGTTATCGTAGTAGTTTGATTGAGGTTGCGTGATAGAATTTAAAATTTCAGAAACTTTATTTACATACATAACTTTTTCTCCTTTTTCCACACTTTAAAATTTTTATATCAAGATAATACATAAAACCAAACGAATGTTCTTATAATATACAACTAAATGGTATATTTTCGCAATCATTTCCAGTAAATTATTCTTAAAAAGAATATTGCGTCTTATACTGCAAAAATTAAAAACGAATTTCAACGACGCCTAGCGAAGCCCTACGAAGCCTAACGATACCTGACGAAACTGTTAAACAAAGTCTAGCGAATCTCTACGAAGCCCTACGAAGTCTGGCGAAATTTTACAGATTTTTCTCTATAAGATGTCTCAAGAGTATTCTTATGTTCGTTTATGTTCGCTAAACTTTGCTTATTTTCGTTTGTTTTTTCGATTATCTTTTATGACCTCGACAACCCAAGCGATTATCACTGCGAATCCAAACAGTACGCTTAATCCTGAAATAGTGAAATAGCCGAGATTTTTAGCGGTTACATTGACGGTTAGGGCAACGCATAACAAAATTAATGCGAATAACCTTTTCTTTCTTTCTTCTGGCAAAAAAAACACCTCTCTTTAATGTCTATCTCTATTATAAACCTATAGCTAAACGCTGTCAATAAGTTTTTTTATTTTATTATGTTATTTTTATAAAAAATAAAGAGCCAGCCTTATAAAGACTGACTTTTTATGTATTATTCTTTCTCTTTTGTAGAAAAAGTAAACTCTATTTCTTTTTCGCCGTTTTTACGTTTGAAGCTGAAATTTATTTCCTTCTTCAAAAGTAGAGTTGCTATTACGATAAGTACCGCCGTTGGTGCGTTTGTCTGTCCTATTAAGTTGATAATTTCGTTCATTTTCAATTCCTCCTAAAGTGTTTTCCCTTGTGGGTATGTCTAAATTATAAACCGACAGCGTTTAACTGTCAATGACTTTTTTACGCTGTCAAAAAACTTTTTTATTTAATGCGTTTTTCCAATTAATGGTTAGTGCAGTAACACACGCACAAAAAGAAGAAATGTGATAAAATATATAAAAGAAAAACCGCTAGGTGGTGCAACACCTAACGGCTCTTTCTTAGTTTTTTTTGCGTGAGATAGAGAATTCTATTTCCCACTTTCCATCTTTTAGCTTAATGCTAAAGTGGAAATCCGAGGAAGCGACTAGCCAAATTGCAATTGCCATAACTGCGGTTGATACGTCGCTTCCGCCTATTAAGTTTAAAATTTCGTTTACATCCATTTTCAATTCCTCCTAATTTTTAGTTGCACCGCATCGGGTACATCTCTAATTTACACTAACAGCGGATTAGAGTCAACAATAAATTTTAATATTCTTATAAATAAATTTTTAGATTTTGTTAAAAACGTTGATACAACGGGCTTTAATGCGTTTTATTTTTTTAAATTTTTTTTAAATGTTAATCACTCCCCGAAAAAAATGACAGCCTTTAAGAGTTATAATTAAACAACTATATAAAATAAAAGAAAAACCGTTAGGCGGTGCAACACCCAACGGCTCTTTCTTAATTCTTTTTGCGTGAGATAGAGAACTCTATTTCCGTCTTTCCATCTTTTCGCTTAAAGCTAAGGTGGAAATCCAAGGAAACAAGTAGCCAAATTGCAGTTGCCATAACCACTGTTGATACGTTGTTTCCGCCTATTAAGTTGATAATTTCGTTTACATTCATTTTGTAAATCCTCCTAATTTTTAGTTGCACCGCATTGGGTACATCTCTAATTTACGCTAATAGCCGATTAGAGTCAACAATAAATTTAAATATTTTTATAAATTATTTTTACGATTATGATAAAAACGTTGATATGACGGGATTTAATTCGTTTTATTTTTTTAAAACTTTTTTACTTACCGCTATTCTTTTCGCAAAAAAAGAGATAAACTTACATTTGTCAAGAGTCGTTAATATGCGACTGCGACTATGTAAACTATCATTCCGCATAGGTTAACGTATAACCAAGACGCTATTATATAAAGAACAGGGCGTTATACCTTCGCACATTTCCTCCGCATTACCTATACATATATGATAGGGCGGATACCCTATATGAATACCTACAGACCAACAGGGGTACGTTATATCGCCTATACTCTATATACCGCCTGTATACTATTGTACATATGCGTTGCGTGTGCGGTGTGCGTTGCGTTCTTATCGAATTGTTGTAGAAGTAATTTGTGTTTACGGAAGTTTACGTGGATTAGATATGCGAGGTGTTACGCCATGTATAAGCCACGTGCGAGCCAAGGGGCGATAAGCTACCGCACCTACTGACACCACGCACAGGTATGCTATGATATGTGTGTATGCGTGGGTATTATCGAATGGCTTTCGATTATTCTTTCTTTGTTTGTTTCATCTGCTCGCTTTCGTTTCGAGGAAGGACTCTGAAACTCAAGGGGTTCGAAAGCAATCGTCTTCTTTCTTTATGCAAGTTCTTATTCATCGCAAAGAATATTCAAGAAGTTAAATGAACGTTGAATTAAAAGGATTCTTTTGATTGCATAAATGAAAAAGAAATAAAGTATTAAAACGAAAGTGTTTCAAACATTGATTTAAAAGGATTTTAAACAAATCTTCAATGTAACAAAAGAACATTGTGTTTCATTCGTTATGCGAAAATCACGCATGAAAATTCATCGAAGCCGATACACCCAATCGAAAAATCCTCGACCCCCCAGCCGCCCCCACGAAGCCGCTGCATCTGCTGTACTGAAATCCCGCAATATAAAATTGAACTCAGGGTGTACAGTCGCCACCACTTAATATCAATCGCTCGCACTTTACGCACATACTTCGAATTCTCATACGGTTAAATCCGCTACATACTACGCACATACTTCGACTTATTCACTTATATTCATTCAGCGCAAGCAATCGAATAGAACGGTTTATACGACCTCCTTAAACGCCACTAAAGGCGCTTTTTTTATTTATCGCAGCAAGATACCAATACAACGAATTTAGTGCGCCTATATAAACGAGAAGGGAAAAATAACATATCGGCGCTATCGCTCCGAGTGTTCGCAAGCTCTCACAATAACTATTACTGCGTAAGCTCTTTTTAAATTAAACGCATTACTCAACACCCTAAATCGGCAACGTTAAGGAAGCCGTGACGCTATGTATTTGCTGCGTCAAAGAGGTTTCGTTATCCACACAGATAACAGAGTACTTTGATAAGCAAAACCGTTTACATCCCTTGCGGCTCTAAGGCTGAGTCCGATTTTTGAAGGTGTCAAATATGTGACAAATTCATTGGCGAAGGTGTCAAATATGTGACAAGTTTACACCGCTTTACAGCGAGAAGGGGGAAATATAGTGGAAAGTACAAACAATCTATTCGAAGAAATCAGCGCCATTGTACACGCTGGCTCAATCGAAGGGCTAACAGAAGCACAGCAAACAGCGTTAAAACAGGCGGTAGCAATCGCAGAGACTCAAAGAATACGCACGCAAGCCGAACTAGATGCGATTCGCTACAAAGAGTCACGCAAAGAAGACACACGCCGTTTTGTGATGGTCAACGGTAATGAAAAAGAACGATACAGCCACGTAACACTTAATCAGCTAGGCGTCTTCTTCAAATTATCATTATACCTGCAAATGAATGCGGGTGGCTTATTAATGCATGCTACGGGGCGGGGAAAATACGGGATTCGTCCATTAACAACGAAGGATATGCAGAAACTACTAAAGAGAGGTAAGAAGTCAACACTCAAAGCGCTAGGAGAACTAGAAAGGATTGGTGCGGTGATTCGTGATAATTCGCAGCGCCCAACGCTCTACTACATCAACGAGGACTTAGTGAGATGCGGAAATACTGATGGTGCATTCGATAACTTTACAAAAGTGTATAAAGAAGAAGCGAAACAACTTCTATCGAAACTGTCAGACCGTCAAGCAGGCGCCGTTTTCAAACTGATGCCATTCGCTCATAAGGATACATATGTATTATGTACGAATCCACAGGAGTTCGAGCCATCAAAAGTAGAGATTCTAAGCTCGCGTGACATAGCGAAGATTCTGGGGATTGCAAGCAATTCAACACGCAATCTATTATCAATGCTTATCAACGATGGGGCAATGATTTCCGTTAGTGGTGCGAAGACTGGTGTTAAGGGTCGCGGTTATGTGATTAGCCCGTATGTATGCGATAGAGGCGTGCTAAATAATCCGCTAGAAAGTGAGATTAAGAGATTATACCGCCAGTTCACGGAAAAGTGACTAACATAAGTGAAGAGAGAACGGAACACAGCTAAAACGCTATAAAAATATGCGTCAATTATACAAAAAGAGAAGTTTTAGCTGTACATATAGGTGAGGGAGTTAATAGCTCTCTTTCCAAACCTGCCGCAAATCTAACACAAAGGACAGTATGTCGTCCCACAAATATGATACACCCTTGTCGGGAATGTATCACCCAACTCTAATAAGAGGTACTCGTTAGCTAGGGGTATCTCTATTTTTTTACTTGCAACTGCTATAAAAACAAACGTTACACAGGAGGTTTTATATATATATGGATTACCTAAAAGCAATGTACCTCGTTAAGAAAGATAATAGGTTGCGAAGAAAGGCGTGGAAAGAAAATGAGTTCATCCACTTCGATTACAGCGAAGGTGTAGTAATGAAGCTAAACGCAACACGAATGTATAAACCAACGAAAGAAGACGTAAACACAGACGACTGGGAGGTGTGTTAAAGAAATGGACGGAACAACTATTAGATTTATACGAAACTTATTAGAAATGACACAAACGGAGTTCGGCGAACTTGCGGGTGTGCATCAACTAACAGTAACTCGTTGGGAAAACGGTGTATACGCACCCAATAAAGATAATGTAGCTCGAATCCGAAAAGCATTAGGTGAAGAAGTTCTTGCGAAAATAGACGCGTTTATCTATGAACAAGAGTTAAAAGCGTTAAAAAATTCGATTAAATCGCAAGTATCCACAAGAAGTACGACTAAGAAAAAAGACAATAGTAACAAATCGAGGATTAGCCTATGAGGCCTCTCATGGTAGCTAATATTCACGAACTACGAGGGCAATCTTTCTTATGCGCTCATGTTTATGACGATGGTTATGTACTAGCGAGAATCATCGCACCTACGGGAGAAAAAACACTAGCCGAAAAGATGCGGGAAGTCGTATGGGCTAACTGCGAAGACCTTCCTGCTTTCGATGTATATACCTGTACAGAATCTATATACCTAGCTTGTTTAGGTGAATCAGATATTAATGGGCATTTCAAAACACGGGAAGATACATCGGAAACATTTAGAGACTTCGAAGACGAGCAAACCCAAGCAGCATTAATCGACATCTACGAATTAGAAGACCCAAATAAGATAGAGCATAAAAACCACATGCCGAAATGGCGCAGAGTATTAATAGAGTATCTACAAAAAGCAATCAAACTATTAGAGGGGGAAGCGAAGAATGAAATGGAAACTATACGATAAATACAACGCGCAAAACAAAGAAATGATGAATTTCACAAGAAAATACGAACAAAAAGTGCAAGAATCAAAAGAAAACATAACTACTGCGACATTAGCCTACGAAGACCTTCTAAAGCGCGAGTTCTCAGGCGAAGAAGTCTCTAAAGAAAAGCAAAAAGCATTAGATAATATCAACAAGGCACAAGCTGCGCTAAAAGTAGCCGAAGAAGAACGGAGCAAAGCCTACACATACGCCCATAAAAACCTATCAAACATTACAATAGAAAACCTAGCAAAAGACTGGCTTTATAATATCCGACCAACCTTACGCGAAGAGCGTTTAACGCCTATTGTACAACAAGCAGAAGAAGCGTTACACGCATACTATAGCGCAATTCAAGACTTAATCCAACTAAACAACGAGTGCGCAGCGTTAGCTAGTGGTGTGCTTCGAAAAGCTGGGCAAGTTTATATACCAATCGGAGAATTAGGAGACCTACCGAAACACCCGACAGACTCGGATTGGTACAACATCTTGAGATATGGCAAAGTACCTGCAAGATACCGAAACTAGGAGGGAACTACAATGAGAAATGTCACCTTAATGCGTAGTGTGTTACGCGAAAAGTTAGCGATTAACGAAGAGCTGACACCCGAAGACCTAGCAACAGCAACGGAAATCGCACAACGCACTCAACACATGGAAGATAAGCTGCTATATACGCATATCAAGCGAGAATATACGGCTCAAAAAACCAAAAAACAGACAGCTGAATAGGATGGAATTAATGCGAAACACCAACCAAGCGTAGACTTAAAATCTGCGTTTTTTATATTTTTTTTCATAAAGAAATACCAAAAATGCGAAAGTGTTGCGCCTATAGAAGTGAAAGGGATAGCCTTTGTTGCTCCTGCCAAGATTCAACAAAAAAACTCTCACGAGTGGCAATCCCTTGTGAAGCGTAGTTTAACAGCTGCGCTTTTTTTTAAATCACGACGCATTAAAAATGCGAGAACAAGGAATCTAAAACGAAAGGAAAGAGACGTAAAATGGACAAAAAAACAATCAAATGTATTAGAAGGGCTTACGGGTATACGAGAGGGGAATTAGCAGAGTTACTAGGCGTGGATTCCTCGACTGTCTCACGTTGGGAAGCGGGAGTATATAAAGTTACAAGACCTATGCAACAACGAATGAAAGAGACACTAAAGCTCACAGAAGAAGATTTAGAACACGTTCAACTAGTAATCATGCAGCAGGATATTCTAGCTCAAAGATTCAGCGAAAAGTCGATTAATAGAAAAGGAGTGAACTAAATGGCAGGTGGAGCAAATGCGGGTGAAGTGCGGGCTAGACTCGTCCTCGATAACGCACAATTTAGACAAGGGATTCAACAAGCCCGAAGTGAGATGCAAGGGTTAGGACAGGGCGCAACTTCAACAGCCAGCAGTATGTCAACATTAACGAAAGCTAGTGCGGCAGTAGGTACAGCAGTAGTTGCGGCTATCGGCGCAAGTGTCGGAGCAGCAGCCAATTTCGAACAATCAATGGCACGAGTAAAGGCGATTAGTAATGCGACAGATAGCGAGTTCGCAGCACTATCAAAAACGGCGAAAGACCTCGGAGCAAGTACGCAGTTTAGTGCGTCGCAGGCAGCAGAAGGGCTTTCCTTCCTATCAATGGCGGGATTTAGTGCAAAAGATAGTATTGGCGCGTTACCTTCGGTACTTAACTTAGCGGCAGCAGGTCAAATGGATTTAGGACGAAGCGCCGACATCGTTTCTAACATCATGACGGGGTTCGGAGTTTCAGCAGAAGATACAGGACATGCAGTAGACGTACTTACTAAGACAATGACCAGCGCAAACACCGACTTACCAATGTTAGGCGATGCAATGAAATATGTAGCGCCAGTGGCATCTAGTTTAGGTATTTCGATGGAAGACACCGCGACAGCAGTAGCAAAGATGTCCGACGCAGGTATTCAAGGTTCTATGGCAGGTACGGCATTACGTGCAGCGTTACTACAGCTAAACAGCCCAACAGGTGCGGCACAGAAAGAAATGGAAAAACTCGGTCTTAATGTTAAAGATGCCAGCGGCAACATGTTACCATTACCGCAAATTATCGGACGAGTAAACGAAAAAATGCAAGGTATGACAGACTCACAGAAAACGGCAGCAGCAGCCCACTTAGTAGGTACAGAGGCAGCAAGTGGATTCGTAGCCTTATTAAAAGTAGGCGAGCAAGGACTAGCTGACTACTCAAAAGGATTAGAAAACAGCGCAGGTACAGCCGAGCGAGTGGCGAAGATTCAGCAAGACACATTAAAGGGTGCGTGGGACGAGCTTACAAGTGCCGCAGAAGGTTTAGGAATTAGTTTAGGGGAATCTCTACTACCTGCGTTCAAATCGTTAGTACAAGGCGCCTCTGGATTCGTAAATATTCTAGCCGAGTTAGACCCGAAGATGGTAAGTACGGGATTAGTAGCAGCGGGCGCAGCAGCAGGGACAGCATTATTAGCAAATGGGGTCTTAAAAGCAAAAACAGCAATTCAAGAATTCTCACTAGCGATAACTAGAAATCCAACTACAGCATGGATTGCGGGTATATCCTTAGCCGTCGGTGCGTTAACTACGGTACTTATGTCGGGAAAATCAGAAGTAGAAGAGTACAAAGAAGTATCGTTAGATACATACAAGCAATTAGGCGAACAGTCTCGCTCGCTTGAATCTCTAGCGACTAACTACGAAGGAATGCGTAACAAAGTCAAACTTAGTTCAGAAGAATTACTACGCTATCGAGATTTACAAGAAGAGATTAAGCGAGTAGAAAACCCTGAAACAAAAAAAGCATTACAACAAGAACTAGATGGATTAACGAAAAAGTCAAAAGCTAATAACGAAGAGATTAACAAGACTATTTCTATGTCCGACGAACTCATTAAACAAGCTCCTACTACAGCCCAAGCGTACAGTACCACAGGACAATCTATCGCTGAAAACACCGACGCGGCTCGTGAACTAGTTAAAGCGTTAAGAGAAAAGCAGAAGATAGAATTAGAACAACAAATGGCGCAAGGGTATAAGAACCAAGTTAAAGACTTAGAAGACTACAAAAAAGCCGTAGATTCAGGTAATGAAAGTCATCGGAAACGTGCTGAACTTCAAAAGAACGAAAAAGACGCAGGTGAACTAGTTGCTCAAGCTGAAAAAGACTTAGCAGAAGCAAAAAAAGAAGGTGGAGTACTCGGCGCACTTAACGTCAAAGCAAAAGAAGCGGAGCTATCAGGTGCGAAAAAAGTTCTAGAAGCAGCTAAAGAAGAAAACTCAGCCAATGAGCTTAACATCGTAACACAGCGTAATATAATCGCTGGAATCCAAGCTAAAAAAGACCAGTTAGAAAATGCAGTCGCTATCCGTATCAGAGAAGAAATGGCTGCGGCGGGCGTAGCAGCTAAGACAGGTGAAGAAGTTCAAAAACTAGACGAAGCAATCGCCAAACAAAATGAAAAGATTTCTTCATACGATAAACTACGAGAACAACAGAACGGTCTTAATGACGAACAACAAAAAGAATACGATAATGCAGTAAAAACAAAAGGAGAACTCGAAAATACTAAAGCTACAATAGCGGAAATTCGAGAAAAACACTCACAAAACACAGAAGAGATAAACAAACAATATGAAGGCGCAGGCAAACTAAATGATAAGTTAGGTCAGCCAGTCGAAAAGCAAGTTACTTCTAACACAGAAGGAGCTAAACAAGACGTCGGATTACTCGACCAGCTAGCTGAAGCCGAAAAAACCAAAACCGTCAATGCTGACGGGTCTAAAGCGAAAGCCGAAATCTCTCAAGTCGATGCAGATGCGCAAAAAGAAGCAGTCAAATCACTAGACCTAAGCCCGACAAAGGCAAACGAAAAGCTGCTTAAAGTTATCGTGGAAGCTACGAAAGGCGAAACAAAGCCGCTAGACGTAGACCCTAAGGCAGCAATGGCTAAAATTCAACAGGCGGATAAAGCGTCAGAAGCTCAAAAAATTAAGCCTTTAGACGGAAATCCGTTTAATCTATTAAACAAGATAGCCGATGCCGATAGAAAAGCGCAGGAACTAAAAACAAAGCCTATCGACGGAAACCCGACGCAAGCAAACGCTAAGATTCTCGACACAAACCAAAAAATCCTAGAAGGAAAGATTAAACCTATAGATGCCGATGCTAATAACGCATATAGCGTACTAAGTGGATTCACTAAAGAAGCCACTGCGCCAGTAACGAAAACCATCACTCTAAAAGGTATCTGGGAAGGTGCAGTAAATATGGTTAGTGAGTGGACCCGTCATAACGGCGGTACTGTCAACTCTATCAGACCTAAGTATCATAATGGTGGTATACCATCTGCACAACGCCCAAATAGAGCCAAATTCGACGAAGTGGACGTACGACTGCTGAAAAACGAAATGGTGTTAACGCAAGCTCAGCAAGCCAACCTGTTCAACATGATTCGAACATTCAACGGTGGGACTGCGGCAAGTCTAGGGAAAGCCCAAAACTCTAACGCGGCTGGTGTAACTAGTATCAGCAATCATTTCGAAATTAACGGAATGCAAGTTCGAGAAGAAGCGGATGTGCAAAAAATCGCAGAAAAATTAGCGAAACTGCAACGCCAAAAACAACGAGCTAAAGGGATTTAGAAATAAAGCTAATACAAAACCTCAGATTCGCTCGTACTACGTTTAACTACTAAACTAGTATAAAAGTATTATCGTAAGTCAGACGCCTTATATGACGCTTTAAACAGCGTTGTAGGGGCGTCCTTTTTATATATCCAAATATAACAGGTTGCGTGTTAGAATAATAACTAATGTTCAACTTTGAAAGGAGAAATATATGAAATTATATAAGATTATCGCAACTATGCTTTGTTCTATTTTGTTTCTATCTGCGTGTTCAACATTAACTAAAGAGGAATATATAGATGCCGTTGCAAAAGAGGAAAATGAAGCGGTAGCAAGTATATCTAAAGCAGAGGATATGTCTTTAACCCTTGACGAAAGAAAAACATATATTGACAAAACAATAAAAGCTATGCAAAATGCAAAAAAGATTTCGCCACCTGATGAGTTCACAAGTGCACATGAAGAGTACAAAAAATATGCAGAGTTATTAACCAAAGAATTTGAAAAAGTAAAAGAAAAATTGAACGATAAATCTTTATACGAAAGTCTAGATAAAAAAACTTTTGATAAAATGACAGAACACGAACAAAATTTTCGAAACGCTTTAGGGTCGGAGTGGAAAGAAAAGTATTCGAATAAATTAGATAAGCTTGATTGAAACAAGCCCTTATAACGCATATCTGCCGTTGTAGGGGCTTTTTTTTT
>NZ_KZ268534.1:0-10783 GCF_002218325.1 Bacillus sp. M13(2017)
ATATATATATATATATATTAAAATTTTATTTTTTCTGTGATTAACTAGACTTATATACTCATATTATTTCTTTCAAAAAAATAAGTATATTAATCTTATAAAAAAGAATAAATAACATTTTGAATCTATTTAATGTAAAAATGGGATCTACTAATAGATTCCCTTTCCTTTCAAAGAGACTAAATTTATGAGTGTAAAACAAGTGTCCAATGCTTGTTCCACACTATAAGATATGCTTTCCTATTCAAAATAGTTCTAATCAATTTTATTTAGTACTACCTATTTTTTTAATATAAAAGAGTCTAACAATACTTCCACAAAAATATATGCTACACAAAATCAAATAATAAAAACATAGATTTTATTACTATAATCTATGTTTTTATTTAAAAATGAGGAAAATCACTATTATACATGCCCTCACACATATAAATACACTCCATAGCATGTTAAAGAATGTATAAACACACTCAAAACATAAACTAAAAGGAGGCTTTTTTAAATTGAGTGAAAAAGAATATAAACAAGATAATAATAAAAATAAAGATTGTAAGGTTAAATCAGAATCGCGGATTCCACTCAGTGATACTGAGGCAACGCCTGTTCTTACAACCAATCCAAGAATTAAAATTCCAGTTGTATTAGCAGAAAGAACACTTCAAATTGTAGTAGAAGCAGAAATTCCACTTTCTCCACCAGCAGTGGAAATTAAAAGAGTGTTAAAAGATGTATTTTTAACACAATGTAAACTAGTACCTGTTGAATATGAACCAATTAATGAAACAGGATATTTTCAAGTAACAAGAGCAAAATTGTTTGTAGAAGGCTATATTCGTAAAAATATTGAATACGCTGCTAAATACTGCAATGGTGTAATTCATGATCGAATTGCAAAAGTTCGATTCTCTGGTTTTGCTGATTTGACTGCTGATGAATTTCTTTCTTTCCCAATTATAGCTTTTGGTTCTGAAAATAAAGCTCGTTTCATTAATCCGAAAAAGAATGATGTTCCTCGTCTAGACAAATACTTCTTTGAAAATAATGTTTTCTATAATGAACAACCATATTGTGAATTAATTAGTGCAGAATTTTATGAACTTGATTATTCATCATATGATGTTCATTATGATTCAAAACATGATGAATATCAGGACAGAAATCAAGATAGATATCAAGATAAGTATCAAGATAAATATTATGATCAATATCCTGAGAAAGAATTTGACAAATTACGTGAAAAAATTGTTCTTGATCTTACTTTGAAAGTATTACAAACTCAACAAGTACAAATCGGATAAAATAAAAAAAGTAATATTTTTAAAGTAAATCAATTATTTTTCACATTTCATGCATTATAAAAGAAAGAGGAATCCTAAAAAAATCCCCCTTTCTTTTATTTACATAACATTATATTATCAGCAATCAATGTATCTCAAAATCTATAAAAAAATACCTTCAGATATTCCTTCTAAAGGTATTTTTCATTCACATAATCTGTATTATAAATAATTTTTATTTATCTACTTTAAAATACTCTGGATGTTCTGCTTTCATAGATAAAATGTTACCACACTCTGTGCAAACATCAGCAATCACTCTTGAAAATTGATTAAAAAGGTTATTCGTACTATTAAGTCTTAAACATGTTTGGGCATTTAATGAATCTTGCCCGATTTTTCTAGAACCACAATTAGGACATTTCTTATTCATTTTCAATTCCTTCTTCCTAAAATTTAGTTCACATAAAATCAAATTATCAGTAGTATTCCAAAAAGCTCAGAATTCTCATATAACTCTAAGCTTTACTTTTGTATTCATTTTCCTATATTTTTTAGAAGTCGTAGGAGATAATTAATTAAATTTCAAAAAATCATTTCCAAAACTCATACCATTTCTTATCTTTACTTGCTGCAATCATCTTCTTAACTTCCTGGACTTCCCTTATTGTTTGCATAAGCATTTCATCGCTTCTTTGATTCTTCGCTACGTCTTCGCTAGTATTCATCGCTATAAGCGTTTGGGATTCCTGTATCGTTTGTATAGCGCTCAATAACTCTGATTCTCTTTGTGCGAATCGCTGATCTTGTTCAACTAAACGCTTATTTAATTTTTGTAGTAATTCATTTTGCTTTTCAATAATCTCGTTTTGATCTTGAAGCATCATCTGTAGCGTTGTAGCGTTGAAATCCGGTTCTTCATAGCGCTCAATTTCGTGTCGCTCTAATGGCAATATCTCAACGCCTTGATGCCATGATACTATTTGTTTTGTAGCGTTTTCTAATGTCATGTCTGTGTCGTTCTTTAAGTTGATAACCTTACGAAACACCATTACATCACTTTCTCTATACTTCCTATGCCCACGTTCATTCTTTATGAAAGTATAACCCTCTTTTTCTAGTACATCAGCATACTTACGTAATGTACTAGATTGGATACCTAATTGCTCTGCCACTTCGCCGGGACTATATAACGTATTCATAGCGTCTCACCTCAAAAATATATTCGCTATAGCAATGATATACCCTTTTTCCTAATAATTCACGTATCACTTGTTTCAAATTCTTAACTCTCATAATCTTTACATGGGTAATTTGTATTACAGACCCAACCTTAGGAATACATATCAATTTTAAAATTGAATACTCGTTATATTTCGATACCCAAATCAAAATCTTTTTTATTTATACAAGATTTTATGCAAAAAAAGAAGAGTGGGGATCCCTGGAATCCCCACTCTATCAACAATGTATAAAATCCTGTATACAAGATAGCAACACAAAAAAAGAAGAATCCCTATATAGACAAGGATTCTTCTAAAATAATTGCTACCGATAATGAGACGTTATGTTAACCTGTTTTGAATAAACATCCATCTCTATTTTCACTATTTACAAAGACACCCTCTCCTTACTCATAAACAAAAAACAACAAAAAAATCTTAAACAACTGACTTATATTAACTCTTTACTTAATTATTACTTCATGTTTAATTAAGTATAAAATTTAGTATTTACTTTGATATTTTTAATAGAAGTATCAAACATTATAATCTTAAAATAAAGGAGTTAGCTTTCATGCAATCATATATTGTACATATTGTAGGATTAATTGGTAATATAATTGGATTTATATATACATCATCAAGGTATTTAGGAACAGGATATGGATCCACACCTCAAACATGGGGAATTTCAAATGAAATACAAGGATTGATTCCAATGCTACTGTTCGCAATTGGCATACTTATAAATGGACTATTTTTATCATTAAATAATCATTTTAAATTTGTAGTATCATTTACAATTATTTTAATAATAAATATTTGTTTTTTATTGTTCGAATCTATCAATGAAATGAATAAAATAGAATGGGTAAACTTAGTATCTGAACAAATTTTATTGATAAAACCCCTTCAAATATGTCTTGCTTTTCTTATCAGTTCAATAATTCTAATGTTTTTATATAAAAAAAATAAAGTATAAAATTCCAATAATCTTCTTGTTTTTAAACCATAAACTCTTTTTAAATAGAGAAAATTCACTTCCTACAACGAAAATTATGTAAACACAAAAGTCCTCCAGTTAAACAATCCGGAGGACTTTTAATAGTTTTCTAAGTTATCTTCCAAATACACTCAATCCTAAATAAATCAAACTATAACTAATTAAAGCACTTGCAAGCATCAAACCTATTTTTAATAATTTGTCTTTTATATTAGATTTTACTTCACTTATAGGTTTTCCCTCTATAAAATCAATTATTTGACGATAAGTTTTTAAATTATGCTCTTTTTTTATGTTTTCAACTTTCAGTGATGAAAACATAAGCAAAATCGTAAGTACAAAAGGTATTATAAGACCATAATAACCAAAAAAGTAAAATACAGGTGCAATAGAAATAGGAAGTATAATCATTGATGCTAACATGATATAACTCCACTTAAAGAAAGTTGATTTTTGAAGTTCTTCTTTCATGATCTTTACATCTCCTTTAACTAAATCATCCAGGGAGACATTAAAAAGAATACTCATCATTAGTAAATTATGAATATCTGGATAGTTCCTTTCATTTTCCCAGTTAGAAATAGATTGTCTGGAAACATGAATTTTTTCTGCTAACTTTTCTTGGGACATGTTATCCCGTTTACGAAAATATTGTATTTGTCTACCGATGTTCATTTATACATCTCCCTTAAGTTTGAGGTTAAGTTAAAGGCTAATTAAAGACTACCAAATTTCTTTATAATAACGTGATTTTAAGATGTAAAAATGTTTTATCATGCTATTCCCACCTGGTTTTTGCCCTTTTCTGGGGTCCCGTCCTACACTTTTTATTCCACGGTTCACTTGACCACGAGCCTCTACACCCTCAAACTCCCAAAGATAACCCCAGCGGGCAAAAACCGCCCTTCTGGGGCCACCTCTGGTGAGTTTGCATGAGGGTGCCCCTCATGGTCAAGTGACTTTCGCGGCATAAACGTTACGGACTCAGTGATCAACCCTTCTCTAGTTATTCTCCCATGTATTCCTATTACAAAATCTCTCATATCTAAATTAATATATTGTATAATATAGTTAAATCGTATTTTATGTGGTATCACATAAAATCAAGTGCATATTCTCCCCTTCGGGTAGCCCGGTTTATCGCCTTAACGGCTTTAAACCGGGAAGATCAAGAGCATCCCACGAACAGTCCCGCCATCTTGAATCCGGCGAGACTCAAGCAGGGCAAAATCGGCCTGCCTTGGCATGATAAAAGCTGACGCTTTTCCATGCCTGCGGCCAGACGCATTCATTTTTGATTCTCGCTACGCTTGAACCAAAAACAAGCTCGGCAAGCCGAGTGAATGGTCTTCAGGCGGATTTTGCCCTGCGGGATTTCCTGGACAGAACGCTTCGCATCTGTCCAGATTCTTTTTCTAGATCAGCTTCCGCTTCTTAGAAAAAGACAAATAAAATTGCCTTCCGGCATTTTTATTTGTTTGATCAAAATGTCATGCTTCGCATCACATTTTGAATGAAATTAAACAAACATTTGTTTAAAAATGTTTGTTTAATAAAAAACGAAACATATAAACACGAATTATAGCGAAAACCCATAGCTTCGCTATAAAATCCCAAATAATTAAATACAAAGATAAAGCAAAGACAGGAGGTATCCCTATGGCCGCGCCACGAAAACATATAAGGATTCTCAAAACAAAAGAAATCGAAGGCATGGATATGCTTTGGAAAACTGGAACAGCTACCAGAGAACAAATGGAAAGAGAATATAACATCAAAGGAGATCGCCTAAAAAAACTTTGTCACAGCGGATATTTAGAAGAACGCACAGGTAAGATTGTTTTAAGAGAAAAGGGAATAGAAAAGTTTAAAAAAGAAGGAAAAGAATATCAATATAAAACCGGTATAAATAACGCCAAACACGATATTCGTCTCTCTGAAAAATACATCTCTTTACCGAAAGAAATAAGAGAAACATGGAAAACAGAAAAACAATTGCATTCAGAGGCTCAGAAAGACCCCAGATACGACGATTTTAAAAAAAGAATAGTAGAGTCCCATCCGCAAGGGAAATTCCAACCAACGCCCGATGGGGCCGTCTATAGCGAGACACATAATGGTTACATTGCCATAGAGGTAACAACACGTAACTACAAAGAGATCGATATCCAACAAAAACAAGAATTTGCAAAAACATTTTTATCCGGATATGAACAGCTATAGGAGGAAAGAACATGGCAACACAACCAACATTTATTGTTCCACATACTTTTTATACAGTACATGAAATTATGGATAATACGAATTCACCCTATATTTTAAACTTACATGACATTCAGGAAGATCCACATAAGAGAAAATTAAGTGATGAATTACATTTATTCATCATGAAACATTATCATAATCTATTTACATTTATGCTTCATCATCAACCCTACATGTTAAAATCACAATTCTTGGACCTATTTGGCTACCAAAAAGGAAAAAAGAATAAGTCTAGAACACTTGGTTACGCCAAATTAAAAGAGTTAGAAGATAAACTGTTAATTGGTTCTAAATCCTTTTATGGTGCTGAATATATTTATTTATCTTATCGAGCTTACTATTATTTTGGCCAAGAAAAAAAGGTGCTACCAATTGCACCAGGAGAGAATGTGCTCTTCCGCCATTTTACTCGTATGGAAGACTATCTAGAATTAAATAAACAATATACAGACCCAATATTATTAATCGCATTACTTTGGAGAATACTTCCCAAACAACAAAATACCTAAAAATCTTGATATGGAATTTGTAACCGACTTTCTGATAAAGACGAAAAAAGAAAATAGAGGATTGTGGTTCATCAATGAAGAGACACCCGATACTCAACTTCACGTACTCATTACATTTATCGATGAACTCTTTAAAATCCTTACTACACGTTGTTCTCTTAAATTACTTATTAATGATCAAAGAGAATCTTTACGAATCGTAGCAAATATTATCCCGATACCAGGAACATCTTATATCACAATTAATAACCTAATCTCTGATATCTATCATATTGAATTTTTATTAAAGATTTGTTTCCCAACAGTAATAACAAGCTTTACCTTTATTGTGATGAACCAAGATCATGAACGTGAATTAAACAATGTTATAAGTAGAATTACTAAACTTAGAGAAAATAAAAAGAACTTACAACCATGGCAATCTATGATTGATCCAAAAAACATCAAAATCCGAAATACAAATCTATTTAGACGTTTAAATTTCAACGATTCCTACGAATCTCAACGAGAGAAACCACTCCCACAGTAAGCACTTACTTATCGTAAGTGCTTTTTGTTTTCTCCCTACTTTTGAGGTAGAGGTTGGCCGGGGTGTGGGGAGACCCCACGTATTGCGTATCTAAAAAAAGAGTAAGAACGAATTATAGAACGTTAGATCAAGCGGTTTGGCTCGTATAATGAGTAGCTCAAGCCGATATGCCTACATCCCACTTTTGAGTTTATCGGCTTGGCGATGGAAGCAAACGAGCCAAAAAAAGTTTGGCAAGGATGTTAGAAAAAAGAAAAGTCTTCGACTTTAGCCGAGGATTAACGAGGCGACTTTTTTCTAGCAAAGGTGGAGATTTTTAAGTGATCTTTGCTTAAAAATACTACCTGTTCCTTGCGGAACTTTTAGCCCTATATATAGAGTGAGATAGGAAAAATACAAAAAACCAGTAATATCAAGGGTTTAAAGTGTTCGGGGTGTTAAAAAAAATTAACACCTGTGTTAATTTTTTTTAACACCTATTTTTTAACAAAAAAAAAAAAAAAAAAAAGTGCAATAGTTAATTACACTTTTTTTAAAATAAATATATCGGCAATTTATGCTTTTTTTTGCTTCCTTCAAGTTGAATGTTTCTTAATGATTTTGCAAATATTTGTTGTGTAGCTCTATCAATATCATCTTTTGGTGCATTACATAATATATTAGGGTTAACAAACCAAGTACGAGAAGAACAAGATCGTCCATCTTCAGTAGTTATCCCAGTTTCTGCAACCCCTAAAATCCCTTTAACAAGTAAATCATTCATAATCTTAGAAATAGAAGTTCTTGTTTTTCCTAATTTTTTAGCTAAATAACTTGGAGAAGCCGCATTCGGCTTAATTTCCTCATCATTCTTTTCAACAACAACATTTGATTTAAACTCTAAGAATCTTGAAAGCTCAAATAAAAAAGCTTTCTCTGGTTGAGTTAAATAACCAATCTCACATAAATAATCAATATTCTCTGTTATCATTTGCACGAACTTCACCCCATCAGTTCGTTTTTTCTTCTTACCAATGAAATAATCGTTACCTGTTGTACTATGTAGAATCTGTAGTAAGACTTGCTGCTGCTCAGCTGACAAACCTATATTAGCTTGTTCTAAAAAATCTTCAACTTTATTCTCTCTTACTCGTGATTTTTTTTCAGAATGTCCTATATTGACTATTTTCGTCATAATGTTTCTCCTCTTTTCTAACATTTACAACTAGAGATGAGAAACATTTTATGCTATGATTCTTATAGTAATTAAAAATGAATATATACAATAAAAACCCCTCTTCTCTAATTGATTTGCTTGGTCGCTTTCAATTATAACATGAGGGTTTTTTTATTTATATAAAAGTTCTGTGCAACTTAGTAACTTATCTTTTATTCTCATGAAATCTTATAAACAATTAATTTATATATATAAATTAATTGTTTTTTAAACCGAAAGGAGTTTCTTTAATGGAATATGAATAAATTAAACAAAAAGCCTAGTAAAAACTAAGCTTTTTGTCTGAAAAAAATACCTTTTTTCACCTTAATACACTTTTAATTTCACACTATTTTATACAACTAATAATAAAAAGTTCCAATGTAAACTTTTGAATATTAGTTTACATTCAAATCCCCTATATTATTGACTTATCTCCAAATCACCTGATATCCTCAATTTATATAACAAAAGTATACATTCAAAACACTATAAATAAAGAGGTCATAAATCCATGAATAAAAAGCCACATCTTATTGATGTACAACCCATCCGTAGCAAAGAACAGATCGAAGATATGAAATGGGCTCTGAAACGTCATTGTTCCGAACGAGACTATATTCTCTTCCTTATTGGGATCCATACTGGATTACGTGTCAGCGATCTACTCCAAATTGAAACACAAACCATAATAAATTTAAAACGTAAAAAGAGAAAAGAATTCAAGATCAAAGAGGGAAAAACGAAGAAAGAACGCATGATTAACCTTACTTCTATTTTTGATGAAGTATACTCTTATGGCCAAACACTAAAAAGTACCTGGTTATTCCCTTCCAGAAAAGGCGATCAACCCATTAGTAAGATCCAGGCTTATCGACAATTGCAAAAAGCCGGAGATTTTGCCGGTATAGAATCCATTGGGACTCACACCATGCGCAAAACCTTCGGCTATTGGTTCTATAAACAAACAAAAGATGTTGCTATGTTGCAAGGAATTCTAAATCATAGTACACCCCAAATCACACTAAAATACATTGGAATTAATAAAGAAGAAAAAGACAATATACTTGATAATTTCCATATTTAAAATCTATCAAAAAAACGACATCTAGGGGTACAGCCTAGATACATGTAATTTTGAATATTAGTCATACATTTATTTTCAATCATACTTATAATCATGGATTTCCTTGTTATTTTTTCAACTTATTATCATACATCCTAATCATACTGTTGGAACAAAGTGTTTTCAGTAGCTAATAGATGGATGATTAAGGTGTACTCATAATAGACAAAACGGTATTTATAATCCCTATAAATTGAATATAAGAATAAAAGTAAATACATGACCTATTCCACATTTTTTTAAATTTAATTATTTTTATATATTATTAAAAAAATAAATCGATACGAATAACATAAATGAAAAAAATTAATACATTGACATTAAACAGTTTTAAAAATCTAAAGTAATTTTAAAAAGGAGTCTAAGTAACATGAGTGAACAACGTCCAATTAATACATCATGTCAGGTAGTAGGGCAAACTCAAACACCATTAAATAATAAAGTTGAAACACCCATTATTACCACAGAAACACCGCTTGTACAAATGCCAGTTATATTAGCCGAAAGAACAATTCAAATTGTTGTAGAATCTAATATTTCATTAGATCCTCCAGCAATTGAAATTAAGCGTATCTTAAAAAACAATGTATTTTTGACACAAGGTGATTTAGTTCCTCTAGCATTTACTCCAATACCAGGTACAAATTACAACCTAGTTACAAAAGCTAAATTATTTTTACAAGGGTATATCCGTAAAAGTATTGAGTATGTATATGATGAATACAATAGAATTATATATAATTCTATTGTAAATGTTCCATTTTCCGGTTCCACAGATCTAATAGAAGATGATTTTCTATCTTTAGCTTTAATAGCTTCTTCCTCAGATACTACATTTCATTTTATTAATCCTAAAAACGGTGATTTACCACATTTGGAAAAATGTTCCTTCGGAGATACAGTTTATTATAACAAACAACCATATTGCGAATTAGTCAGTACTCAACTTGTTGGATTAGACTTTTCCCCTTGTCTAACAAACTTAAAGGAACCATTTAATACTTTTCGTGAAATAATTGTATTAAACCTTAATTTAAAAGTTTTACAAATACAACAAGTACAAATTTAAAACAAAGAAAACTTCTTATTTTTCAAACCAACCTACTAAAAAAACACCAATATCCGTTAGTGCTCTCCTAAAGGGAACTATAAAATAAAATGAAAAAAGTGAGTGAAACTTATCCCAATATTTCCTTCTCGAAAAAGAGACAAACCCATTAGTAAGATCCAACCTTATCTACAATTGCAAAAAGCTGGAGACTTTGCCAGCGTAGAGTCCATTGGTACCCACACAATGCACAAAACCTTCGGCTATTAGTTCTATAAACAAACAAAAGATATTGCTATGTTGCAAAACATACTCAACCACAGTACACCAAGAATTACACTGAAATACATTGAAATTAATAAAGAAGAAAAAGATAATATCCTAGATGTATTTCATATTTAAAACATAATAAAATATAGCTCAAATAGTTAAATCAAAAAATCCCAAATTACATACACCTTTTAAAAAATAATTTCATAAAATAAAATCGAGAATGGCAAATATGTTCTCTCCGACAAACAACTCACAGAATAAACAAAAAGATATTCAGTATGAATATCTTTTTGTTTATTCTAAATATAGTTATTTTAATATATATATATATATAT
>NZ_KZ268535.1:0-9339 GCF_002218325.1 Bacillus sp. M13(2017)
AAAAAAAAAAAGTCAGTCATACCAAGGGTTCACGAGGGGGGGAGTGTACAAATTTTTGTACACTAGTGTACAAATTTTCGTACGAAAATTTGTTCGGTTCTAACATAAAAAAAAGAGAAATACAAGAGTATCTCTCAAAAAAAATAAACTGGTAAATTATGTACTTCTTTAGAATCTTGAGCTACTGTAAAATTCTTTAAAATACCTTTGAAAATATGTTTAGTAACTCTATCAATTGATGTTTTTCTTGAAGCGCAAATAATATTAGGATTTACTAACCAAGTTCGTTTAGTACAAATTCTTCCTGATTCATCAGAAAAACCACTTTCCGCACAAGCTAATATTCCTTTATCTTTTAAACTCTTCATCAATTTACTTAAACCATGCCTAGTTCTATAAGTCTCTTCAGCAAGATAGGTAACCGAGGCATTATTAATTACATCTCTATCAACACTATCAATATCTTTTTCAACTAAAACATGAGTTCCAACCTCTA
Organism: Bacillus sp. M13(2017); assembly: GCF_002218325.1. Lineage (NCBI taxonomy): Bacteria > Bacillati > Bacillota > Bacilli > Caryophanales > Bacillaceae > Bacillus > Bacillus sp. M13(2017). The sequence goes on from NZ_KZ268535.1 coordinate 497, forward strand.
CATAACAACTCAAATCCAGAAGTAGTAATCGTTCCGCATTGGTTAAATATCCAATCTTAATTAAATATCTCATATTAGCTTGAATAATTTGTGAAAATTCCACTTGTGCAAACGGATCTCGCTTACGTCCTACATAATACTCAGCACCCGTAAGATTTTGTAATGTTTCAAGAGCCTGTCCTAATCCTTGTTCTTGCTCTTTCGTATAATGATTCTCATGTTTCTTCCGTTCAATCTCTAAATCACGTTTTCTCGCATTTTTCTCAACTTCTGAAAAATCTACTGTTTTTTTCATAAATAACTCTCCACTTCTAGTATTTACAACTAGCGAAGAGACTTTAATTTTGTTATTATGTAGTTAGAAGATTTATTCTTGATTCTTAAACTCTAACAATTCTTATAAGAGACAAAAAAGCCCTTCGTTTATAGTTGTAGCTTCGACACTTCAATTATAACACGCTTGGCTTTTTTTGTTGTATCTTGTCTGACTTTTTATATTCACAAAAAGAGATGTATACAGATTCATACATTTTTGATATCCTAAAAATGTCAATAAGACAAATACCTTATTTATACCCATTAACAAAGAAACCTTACGTATTAAGGTTTCTTTGTTAATGGGTATAAATTTTAACTACAATTTACCGAATATTCAAAATAATATATATCAAATTTAATAAAGTAAATATATGTCGAGACATGATAAAATGAGTGGAAATAATATACATTTGTAAAAAGGGGGCTACTTTGTGGACGTTCAAACAAAAAATAATGAACAAATCACAAACATGTTAAATGACTGGTATATCGAAATTCGTGCTAGACATTTAGGTAATGCACATAAATTAAGGTTAGAAATTGATAAAAAAATCCACAACATAGAAGAAGACCAAAATCTACTTTTATACTATTCACTATTAGATTTCCGCCATCAATATCTAATGGATCATTTAAGTATTGGTAAAAATAGCTTCGACAAAATTGAATCTTTTCACACACCTACAGATAATCTTCTTTCATACTATTATTTCTTTTTTAAAGCCATACACGCAACTAGCATTGGAAACTACAACTTAGCAAAAAAATACTATGACAAAGCTGAAATAAAATTAAAAGAAATACCGGACCAATTGGAACATGCTGAATTTTATTATAAACTCTCCACATTTAGTTGCCACAATCAACAGTATGTCCCAGCTATCAAACAAGCATCTAAAGCAAAAGAAATCTTTTCTAAATACAAAGGATATGAATTAAACATAGGTTATTGTAATAACCTTTCTGGATTATCATGCACACATCTAAAAGAATACGAATTAGCTGAAGAATACTTTATATCAGCAATGGATATTTTCCAAAAAGAAAAAGAGGAACAAGCTATTTTATATGTTCGTCACAATTTAGGATTTATGTATGCAAATCAAAATCTATCAGAATTAGCAATTCGCTATTTATCCGAAATAAATAGCAAATCAACAAATAACTACAGAGCAATCTTAATTGAAGCATGCGAACATGCAAAACTAAATAATAAAAACAAAGCATTAGAACTTCTCGAAAAAGGTCTAAAAATTAGTAACGAACTCAAAAATGAAGAATATCAACATCGATTTAAGATTTTACTAGCAATAAACAATGAAATACCTGGAGAAAAATTAGAACCAATAATATTAGCAGGAATGATCTATTTTGAAAAAGAAAATCTATATGAGTACATTGACGAATATAACGAAAAATTAGCAATAAAATTTTATCATGAAGATAATCATTCAAAAGCAAGCAAATATTTCTACTTAAGTTCAAAAGCAAGAAAAAAATCTCATAATAAGGGGGCTTTAAAATGAAAAAAACAATCCTAGCATTAATGGGAATTATTACTGTCTTTACTTTAACTTTAAGTAATATCAATACTCCAAAAGAAAATAAAGAGCCATCTATTCAAAAAATAATGCTAATGTCTGATGGAAACACTGGTGGTTAACTAATTGAATTTAAAACTTTAAAACATACAAACAAAAAAGCCTTCTACTTCAGAAGGTTTTTTTTATAAAAAAAACCACATATTTCAAGGTTTTGACAAATAAGCATAATATTACAATTGTTAACATAATATTACATTATTTATAAATATGAAATAAAATGTAATAGGAATCTAATATATTCCAAATTACAAAAAAGGTGGTTTTATAATGAAAGTAAAACAAATTTCAGCAGTTTTAAGTGGAGCTTTGTTAATCGGTAGTTTATCACCTAGCATTTCGCAAGCCGCAACACAAAAAGAAACACCAGTAAAAACAGAACAAGTACAAGAAAATCAAAGCAATAACTTTATTCCCATTCAAACAAACGAACAATTTAATCAAACACTTAACACAGCAAAAACATTTACTCCATATGTAAAAGTAAATGCAGAAGGACTTTTATATATTAATGCAACAGCAGATGAAATTGGTATAACAAATGAGGAATATCAAAACTTCTTAAATGGATTAAACTTAGAAAATGAATACATTAAAAAAGGATATTTCACTCTAGAAAAAGATGAACAAGGAAACCCTGGAAAACTTTCCACAACACAAGCACTAAATTCATATGTTAATAATGACCTAAGTCAATTCAAAGAATTACAATCTTCTTCAGCTGGTTTTTATGGATGGGGATTCGGATTAAAACTAAGTAATTCTGAAACTCAATCACTAGCTGAAGCAATGGCATGGGGTAGTGCAGCAATTTGGGTTGCAGCCGAATTAGCAGCAGCTGGATATGTAACAATACCAGCTTCAGTACCATTGGGATTAATTGCGGCTATAGTTGGACTTGGAGCTGCTACATTAGCTGTTGTTAACAAAGGAAAAGGCGTCACAGTTGGAATTACATGGACAGGACATCCACACATACACCGTAACTAATAAATGAAGAAGGAGAACGATTTATGAAAAAAAACATTCGATTATTTGCATCTATAATCGTACTCTTAGGTCTTAGTTTATATAATTTGGTATCTAATTTACTGTTCAAGAAATCTATTTTAATTATACTGATCCTTATTTGTATAACAGTTAGCCTAGAATATATTTTCAACAAAGAAAAATACACCTACTTAAATAAAAACCTATTGATCTTTTTAAAAATAATTCCCTTAGTTGTAGCATTTTTCATAACATGGCTTTTCTTATTATTAAATGCTACATAAAAAACAAAAAATCTAAGCTTACAAGCTTAGATTTTTTGTTTTTTATCCACTTTGTACCCTCCTTCTCTTTGCCCCCACTTCCGCAAACCGGACTGGCTTGCCCGAATAGGCTAACACAGGCGGTCTCCATATAAAGGGTTCGGCTTCGCCCGTTCCGCTACGCTTCACGCCCTTTACATCGAGCCTCCAACCTGTGTTTCCTATGCCAGTGCGCCACTCCGTACTGCGAAGACTAGGGGGCAAAGGTCGGGCGTGGAAATCCTTTTATTTCAGTGTTATGAATGTATACTTTCCTTACGGAAATCTCTATTTTTCTAAAATTCTCTTAAAATCCCATAAAATCAATCATTTGAAAGTAAACTATTATTCAAAAGTTTACATTCGAAATAGAAAATAAAAAACAGGTAAAGCTGGAAATAGACCAACTTTACCTGTTTTTTATTTTCTTACAAAGCAACGATCACCTATCATTTCAACACAAGTTACGTCAAAAGAAGAATTACCATAGTAGACAGTAACAGTATTGTCACCATTGTATTGATAATAATCTGCTCCTGGATATGCATCTCTAACCCATTGTAATCCATCATGATTTCCTGCAGCGTTTGCTGGAATTGCTGGAAGAATTAAAGCTCCAGCTAAAGCTAGTGTTCCTATTGCTTTTACAATTTTTGATTTCAACATAGTTATTCCTCCTTTTGAATCTAATTTTCTCTATTAAATTTTATATGTATTTAATAGAACAACATAATGGTAACATACAAAAAATAAAAAAAATGTCGTAAAATGCTATTTTTTCAAAAAAATATAAAATATGTCATTTTTTTGGATATTAATAATTGTTTTAATTTGTAAATAGGGATATAACCGAAATAAATCTATTATTTACGTTTTTCTACTCTAAAACCAAAATCACACTAATCCTATAAAACAACAAAAAAGTGCAAAATCTATCTACAGATTTCGCACCAAAAACAAAAAAAGATACAATCATTAGAGACATAGGAGAGTGTTTCACCATTCATTATAACCCATATCCTTACATTTTTGTGTTCGGATTTGAAAATATGTAAACATTCATTCTTTTATTTTTGAATTTTCTTTCTATTTTTGTTATACTAATCTATGAAAAGACACAACTCCTTACGGCTGTCATATACTGATTAATTGCACACCAAAAAACCAATTCCCGTGTAATGGAATTGGTTTTTTGGTGCAATTCAGTCAATACAGCAACTTGAACCCACATTTTCAAATGTAGTCTTATCAATCTTAACATAATTACCAATAACATAAACGCAAAAAATCTCTTTATATGCACACATATAAAGAGATTTTTTTATGGATGAAGCCCTTAAGTTAGTTAGTGATGGATACTTATTATATCATACATTCCTTTATGATATAGTTTCTTCCTGTTGTTCTTCTAACGCAATTTCTATTTGTTCAATGCGAAATGCTACAGGTGGGTGAGTCGCTTCTAAACGTGCCCAGATCCCTTTTGGAGAACCTTCAGTTCCTTCTATTTTTTCTAAAAAGGACATTAAACCTGCTCCCATTCCTAATTCAACTGCATACGCGTCCGCTCGAAATTCTTCTTTTCTTCCAACAACTCGAAACGATAAATCAGCAACTCTATGTAAAACGACTTGCATAGCTTTTAATACAACCGCTGCAAGAGCCGCTAATACAGCCACAATCGGAACACGATTCGAAAGAAGAGATAAAATCGTTGCCATAGCTACTAATATCCATGTAGCCACTGTACCCGCTGTATTCAACGTATGCGCCATGACAGAACGCTTACTATCCCCATACTTCAAATGACCAAGTTCATGAGCAAGAATCCCTGCAAGCTCTTCCTCATTCGCTGTTTTTAATAATCCTTTAGTCACACAAACTGTCTTACTACCTAATGCATACGCATTTGGGAATAGTTCATCTGCTACACATAAAACCAAATCTGTTATATTTGCTCTTTGACATAGCTCATCTAAAATTGGTTTAATTTGTTCTACTTCTCGTTTCGTCGCTCGTCTCATGCCATTCATATAACGATACAATTTTTCTGCATGTTCGGTTGTGCTTAATACAGTAAGCCCACCAATAATAACCGCCGAAATAAATGCGGCTAAAATATTAGAATTCATATATAAAGCTAAAAGCATATATATAATAATCCAATTCACAAAAGCTGTTAAAATTAACACGTAATTAATCCTCCCATTTTACCATTCTTACCTTAATTTTTTTCCTTACTAGTTTATCACCTTGCTTTATTTTCACCAAGGCTTCCCCAGTCTGTAATGCTTTAATTTCATCTGGATGGAACACAAAGTTTTTCACATTTCGCATACTTCCCAAACCTGTTACACCCTGAGCCATATCTACCTGATAAGTAAAATCTAAACTATCAGCTGTACCAATTGCCTTTGCCAATTCTTCTGCATCACTTGGATCATTCTGTGCCTGAACAATTAAAGTATTACAGTTTTGCATGATTTGTTTTCGTAAATGCTCACTCACTGTTTCTATATCTGCTAAAGATTGAAAAGCAAGCAATGCTTCAAATCCTGCCCCACGAGATTTATTAATCACATCAATAACTTGCTGCGTAACAATTACATTAAATTCATCAATTGCAACTGTAACATGTTCACCTTCTCTTAATTTCATATGACTACTTACATTCGTTTTTAAATCATTAATAATCATTTTTCCAAGTTGTCGAGCGCCTTCCGGATATCGCAAACTATCCAACGTAAAAATAACCATTCCTCTTTCTTCTAACACTTGATGTAATGCAATTGTATTTCCCTCTTCTTCCTGGAACAAATGTCGAAAATCTCCTTCAGCCAAAATAGAAACACGACTGGCCAAACCTTCAATTGCCTTTTTATCAATCCGCTTAATTTTTGGAATTAAAGTAAAAACTTCATCACGTTTAAAAACGCTCTCAGAAGGCTCAGATTTGCTTAAATCAACTTTTTCATTATCAAACAACACTAAACCATCTGTATCACTTAAATTACTAACAGCAACCTTTTTAGGCGCTTCTTCATTTACTTCTATTTCTGATTGGCTTGTAATTAATCCAATTAAAGCATCAGCATCACAATATTGTGAAACACTTGTTAAAGTCGCTTTCACATTTCTAGCTTCAAAAACACGAAATAAGTATTGTAAAAATTCTTGAGAAGATAACTTATAATGTTCTTCAGACCAATCAGACAATGTTAAAATTTTATCTGTTAACTCTGTTGGAGTTCCTACAGCTAAAGGATTATAGTGCATGCCAACTCCATCTGTATTGAAATGATAAAAAGGACGTTTATGCTTTTCAGCAAACTTCCGAATTTCTTCCGCAAGTTTCATATCTCCTTTTGCATCAATAAAAATCCCTGCTTGCTTCTTTAAAATCGCATATTCAAGAAATGTTTTAATCGTTATGGTTTTACCCGAACCAGTTGTTCCAACTAACCCAATGTGTTTCTTTAAAACATCTGGTGTTAGTGTGATTTCTTGACCTCCAGTCATAGTTCTTCCTAAACGTACACCTTTTGGAATTTCCCCACGATCCATTTCTTTTTGATATGTTTTTTCTTGCTGTTTCTCTTTTAGATTCACAATAACTTTATTGGCCAAACTATTTTCCTGTTTCTCTCGCTCTAAAGATGGACTATTTTGTACAGTTGATTCATCTACTCTAGTTGCCCATTTAAACACATTTTCAATAGCAACCACTAACCCCGCTGTTTTAACACCATTCACTAAAAACGCTAACAGCGTATTATGCTCTGGAAAAATAGCAAATACCAACCTTTTTAATTCCATTGGCAATACCTGATAATAGCTTTCTACAAATGAAATCATAAATGACACAACACTAGATGCTAATAATGTCTGAAAATCATTCAACACACATAAAATTGAAAATCCAAATGCAATACAAAACACAATTCGTTTTTCTACTTTTCCTACTTGCGCTAATCCACCAATCTTTTTAAAAATAATTGCAATCAAATACCCACTTGTAAAACATACACATGCCACAAAACGAATCCATTCTAATGAATTCCTATTTTCTTCATACTGATTATTTGCCATATACAATTACTACTCCTATCTTTATAATTTCATAATTTGAAATCTATCTGATACAACTGTTTGATTCATTTCTTCTCTTAATACTTTTGCAATGCTTTCCTTTTCTACTACATAAATCACACTTACATACTGCCCTTTTGCAATTCGTTCCGCATAATCACTTATAATCTGCTTCACTCTTGTTCTATTCTTTAATGACAACTCTAGTTCTACTGCATACTTCTTTTCATTCACAATCAATATCCCATCTGCCACTCTCATAGCTAATGCTTTAAACTTATCTTTTTCACTTGCCTTTTTAACTAATCTCGATTTAATTTGTCTTGCTGTTATCCAACTCGATCCCTCATATTTTTTTAACAACTTTACCGATAAATCCACTAATTTCTTATCATGCACAAAATTATTCACACTCGGCTTTTTCCCCGCTGCCATTTCACTCTCACATAATTCCACACCATCTTTCGTTACCCAATACACATTCCCATAATCATATAAAATCCTCTCTCTCTTCAATACCCCCTGTTCTACCATCTCTTTTAATCTCCTATAAACAACTGTCTTTCCCAAACCAAAAAACTCTTGTACCTGTTCTGCTAATACAAACCCATGCAAATTTACCCACTCTAGTATCTCTACATCTCTCTTCGTAATTGCCATATTTCCCTCTCCTAATCTTCTATCCTTCTATACATCTACTCTTCTAATCTATTACCTTTTCTATCTACTATTTTACCATATTCTTACCAACCCTCTCCATATCTATTTCCATACTTATTATTTTCTTATTCTTTCTTTCTATTTCACACTCATTCTCTTCTCTTACTCTGTTATTCTACTACTCTTTCTCTTTCACTCAACTCTCATATTCCCCGCCCCGCACCTTCTGACTTCCTGACCACTCACATATAGACGTAGTATGTGAGTGGTCAGGAAGTTCGTAGCGATAGCGGAGAAAAGAAGGTGCGGGGCGGGGAATTGGCTATATATAGCGTCTAAATGCAACTTCGGTCTACATGCAACCTATGGAAAACGGGTGTGGAACCATATATCATTATTTATTCCACATCTTTTTTCATAGGTCTTTGCAAATAGCCGCGCCATGGCGCGGCTATTTGTTAAACAAACGTTTGATTAAATCAGACGTTTGTTTCTTTTATATTTTTTTGTTCTTTGTATTTTTATTTTTAAAGGTTTTATTTTTTATCGTTTTGAAATCTATTTTTTGAACAGGAACGCCCCTTGTAGTTTCCCATGCTAAGCGGTAAGAGCTGGCGCACTGGTAGGAAATCGCAGGGTAGAGGCTCGTTGGAAAGGGCGTAGCGTAGCGAAGTGCATTTTACCCTTTCTAATGAGAATCCCTGTGATAGCCTAACTGGGCTAGCCAGTTCGATAGCGAAGCACGGAAACTACAAAAAGGGGCAATCCTTCGGATTTTTATCTAAATATAGCGTGAAAAATTAACGTATCTTAACCTCAAAAAATAGCAAAAATATAGAGCGAAAGAGCCTATATAAATAAGAGTAAGAGGGAAAAAAAAAAA
>NZ_KZ268536.1:0-8521 GCF_002218325.1 Bacillus sp. M13(2017)
CCATACCGAACACGGAAGTTAAGCTCTCTAGCGCCGATGGTAGTTGGGACCTTGTCCCTGTGAGAGTAGGACGTCGCCAAGCAATCTTAAGACGAGTCAGAATGACTCGTCTTTTTTGTATGCTTTCATACCTCTCTTAATTGCCTGTTTAACTCCTTCTAAATAGGCGAATCCATGCTTTTTATCTGGTTCTAAGTAAGTACCTTCTGCCCATTCATTCCACGCATTAATAAATAAAAACTCGCTGTTGTAAAGAGAATAGGTACGATGAATTTGCTTACTTAAGTATATCGTGAACTTCTCAGGAGTAGAACCGAGAAAGATGCTGCTATTTAAGTCTTTGCGACGTGCTGTGTTGTCCCAGTCAACAAAGGCACCGGGAAATGTTTTTTTCTCTGGAGGAGATCGCTTTAGTATATACATCCAAACTTTATCATAATCCCAAGCGTTTATTTGTTTACCAGACTCATATATTGTCTTATTTATGTCTGGAGAGCTATCATGAGCAATTGTATAAAAAGGCTCGAATTGAATGCTAGCATCGAACCCATTTATATTAGGAAGTGGGAAGCTGTTTAATGTTTCTACAAAGTATATACCTTTCAAACCATTTTCTTGTGCGAGTGTATCCCAGTAATTAAGCATTTGCTCACAGCCAGGGATATGCCCAGGACGATAAATAATGAATAGGGGTTTATCATCTATACGAATATATCTTTCATCTTGGAAAGCTTGTAATAAATAGTCAAAGTGTTCTTTCCAATCCGATAACTCTCCATAATTTTGAGGCATTAATATATGGCTATCAAGACCATCCCAAGTTTTTGTCCACGGTTCATTTGCCCAAGAAAGGCAAAATGGAAAATCTGGTTCGCCCGTCTTAAGTACTTCATTAAAGGGTGTCTCCAATAGCCTTTTTCCTTTAAACCAGTAATGGTAATAACAAAAACCATATATGCCGTGTGCTTTGGCAATTTTTGCTTGCCATTTTCTTACGGATGGGTCCGTTAAGTCATAATAAAAATCTTGATAAGGTTCTCTAGGTTGATAATGTCCTGCAAATAAAGGTCGTGCACTTTTAGTATTTGTCCATTCAGTAAAACCTTTTCCCCACCATTTGTCATTTTCTTTTATTTGATGAAACTGCGGTAAGTAAAAAGCAATTATTTTCAAGGTATATCCTCCTTATGTTCTTTGTAGTTCAAAGTGGGGGGGAAGTTACTTTTGATTTTTTGAATCGAGTTTAAAGCGCTAGATAGGTTATTTACTTACTATTTTGTTGTGCTTCATATTGAATTCGTTTTTACAGTTTGCTCGATAGAGGAATCTTGGATCATTTAATATATGGCTGAGATGAAAAGTGATTTTCATTATAAAATTATGCGCATTACCATGTAGGAAAAGAGTTAATCTTTTTGGAGAACAAATAGGGCTTGGGGTAATCGGCTTGCGTCATCAAAAAAGTCCCGTAGCTTTAAATACTTCTCATAGTGATTTTTAATATAATTTCTAGGTATAACGGTTTCTCCGTAGAAGCTACTATTTCTAACATCTCCCGCTCCTGTAGGACTGTGGACAAAATTACCGCTTTCATAATCCGAGATGGCCCGATTTATATCTGGGAAAGCTTGTGATAAAGTTTTATGCCAACCCGTTTGAATGAATTCAGGGTGTTCCTTGAATTGTTGACAGTAATCGAGAAAATAGCGCGCTTGTGTTGTGGCTATGAAGATGCCACCTGGACGAAGAATTCTTGAAAATTCCTTTATCCAATTTTCTGCAGTTTCTTCGGATAAATGTGAGAATACAGAATAAGCGAATATGATGTCTAATGAATTGTCACTAATAAATTCTACAGGAGGTTGTGGATTGGCTGTTTTATATATTCCTCTTCCTAACGTTTCATTGCAAATGTTAATCATTGCGGGATCTACATCAATACCAAGTAAATTTTCATCGCGAACATCTTTGAAAAAAAAGCGTATAATTCTTCCCCATCCGCAACCAAAGTCTAAAATTTTACGTTCTTTATTCAAGGGAACACCTAAATTTTGGGCATATGTTTTTACATGGTTATAAAACAAATATGCTTCATAAAGAGCATGTTCATAGGAAGCTCCTACAAACTGTTGTTGAATTTCTTCGGGGGGGAACATAGGTACTGGGATACCATTTATCTTTGTTTGTGAGCAACTTTGTATAAATAGATTTAGAAGTTCAACGTCAGAAAGAGGACTAACAAGGTTATCAAAATCATTTCCTAACTTAAAGTTATTCATTTGTTAACCTCCAAATTATATAGTGCCTAAAAATTATGTTCGTGTTTTTTACTAATAAAAACATGTAGAAATTCAGCATCTAATCCTAGTGATCTATCCTTTTGTAAATAAACAATTGTATACATATTTGCATGTGTATAAATATATTCAATCATATCTTGGCCCCAATCAAATGTTACTAAAGCCCCCTTCTCATCAATAGGATTTCCATGATAAATTGGCTCTTCCATATACTCAATTCCTTCTTTATTGTTTCTTGCTCTTTGTAAAGTCTTTGGGAGTGTATGATACCAAGGGACGGTAAACACATGAGCACCACCAGGCTTTAAGACACGTTCTATTTCTTTAAAGGCTTTCTCTGGCTCCATTACGTGTTCAAAGACATCTTGCGTAATGAATAAATCAAAAGATTCATTTTGAAAAGTCATGTTTTCTAAATTCTCACATCTAATTCCTTGAAAGTATTGACCAAGAGGATAGTTTTTAAAGTATTGAGAATATGTATAGTTTTTACAGTTTTTTATCAGTAGTTGAGTTGTAATCCCTCCTGGTGAGGACTCGTGGATATGATAGGACCCCCATTTTGGAAAAAATGTATTTAAGACATGAACTAAAGCTCGTTGCCTCGGTATAGAGTGGCATGTAGAACATAAATAGTGATCTCTAAGCCATTCATTATGCTCTATAAATGTAGCTTCCTTCTCACAAATAACGCAGTAGCCATTATTGTGCTTCAAATTACCTTCCACATGATATCCCTCCTGTATAAAATGCAATGTATTTCCCCCATTATTTTCATGGCAGTAATGCTCTCACCTTAAAATCCGGCTGGAGCAAAGAAGTTGGGTGGGATATGAACTGCCCGTAAACGTCCTCACTTTATGGATAGTATCAGACACATGTAAAACCAAAGAGAGTGGGTAGAAATTAGGGAAACCATAAAAGTAAGATTGGTAGAAGGGATTAATTAGTGGGGGAGAACCCCACACTAATTAAAGTTTCACTTTATGCTATGCGATACATTTGCTTTTATTCATTGAAAAACGTAGGGGTTTAAAATATCCCTTTCGTGTATGGATACATTTCAAAGTCCTTTGCATATATTTCTGTAACTAAATCCATTGTTTCTTTGTCATAAAAGCTTGCGTATGTTGGAAATCGGGGAAAGGCTTCATCTGTAATGCTAAGTTCTGCATAGCTTCCTGTATAAACCATCTTGTGAGCGCGATGATGACCTGAACTTGTAAGTTTGGTTAGGTCAGATTTAATCAAACCGTATTCGTTTTCTATTTTGGGAATTTGCTTATTAAAATCTTCTAAAGGTATATAGCGTTGGATAAAGGCTTCTTCACCTTGGACGTATTGTTGACTAAAGTGCATATCTATTACTTGGGAATTGGAACCAAGTGCTTGAACGTAATATAAAAATTGTTTGAATGATATTCCTTGCTTACTATGCTTGTCATTATAAAAACACTTTCGGATACTATTCCATTGAGGACTAGCATAAGGATTGTCAGCAAGTAATAAAAATGAGCTAACGGCCCTCTTATAGGGATTTCGTACGAGTTTACAAACATGTTTTTTGGCTTCTAAAAGACCGCTATGTACCGCTTGTATATAATTGGGGTTATTTTTATATACCCAGAATTCATAGTAATGAATAAAATCATTGTATTTCTTTGCTTCAGGAAATAATCCAATTTGAAAGAAGAACCAATTAGCTAATGCGGTACATCCGCTTCTATGACTCCAAAATAATATAAGGGGAAAATCCTTATGGAAATGCGGAATTCGATCTTTATGTAGAATGATGTACTCTAAAAACTTTTGATTTATATTTTTCATGAGTTTAACACTCCTTTTTTAAGGGTATAGAAGAGGATTTTTTATTAATCCAATATATTCATGAGAATGAGTAAATATTATGAGTGTATTTTGCTTTCGTCTTAAATAAGAAAGCCATTCTAAAAGGGAAATATAAAATAAAGATAATGAAAATGTATAAGAGGCATACAATTAATTATAAGAAAAGAAATAATAAAAGTGTCCAAGTTCATTTATTTGTATTTCTAGGTGTGATAAGCAAAAATCTTATTACTAGAGAGGATATTATGGGGAAGAATAATTATTTAATAGTAGGTGGAAATAGTTTCATTGGTATTAACCTCGCATTAGGTTTATTGAAACAAGGTCAAAATGTAAAAGTATTTTCCAGACATATAAATAATTTTCCTCAAAATCTTATAAGTGAGGTTGAATTTATTAAAGGTGATTTAGCAAATGTTGAAGATATATATAAGGCTTTAGTAAATGTGGATATTATTATTTATTTAGCTGCAACGTCTAATGTAACAACTTCAATTGAAGATGTTTTTGGAGATAGGAACAGTAGCTTTTTTTTTCTTAATTTCATGGAAACTGTTAAACGTTTCCCTATTAAAAAAATTGTATTAGCATCCTCTGGAGGCACAGTTTATGGTGAACCAGAATATTTACCTATTGATGAGAAACATCCATTAAAACCACTATCTCCTTATGGAATAACAAAAGTGTCGCTTGAAAATTATTTGTACTTTTATAAGAAAAAGTATGGAATGGACTATGTTGTATGTAGATATTCTAATCCATATGGAAAATATCAAAATCCGTTAAAGAAAGTTGGAGCAATAAACTGTTTTTTGTATCAGCATCTCAGTAATGAAAAGATTAATATATATGGGAATCCACAAGAGATTATTCGAGATTATATTTATATCGATGATCTAGTGGAAATCACTATACAACTATCACAATTAAATCGCTTGAAATCTTGTGTGTATAACATAGGGAGCGGCAAGGGTCTCTCTTTAAAACGAATTATAGTAGAATTGGAGAAATTAACGGAAAGAAAAGTGGACTTTATCTGCTATAAACAAAAGCAAGAAAATGTTCAAAAAATCATTTTAAATATAGATAGGGTAAGACGAGAATGTAATTGGGAACCGAAAGTGGATTTCAAAAGTGGAATTAGATTAAATAAGCTATGGATTGAAGAGTTCTTATATAGTAAAAAATAATAAGCCATGCCCTACTTCTGTATAAGTAGAGCATGGTTTATTATTTTGTTTCTTTTTGTATTACCCAAAGGTCTTGATGTTCCCACCAAAAACCTTCAGTGTATTTTTTGATGATAGGATTATAAGGTAATAATTTAATTTTGTCACATACGTAAGAGGGACTAACGATCGTTTGCCCGTATTGATGCACATCTAAATCCAGTTGTTCACTAGAGGGGAGAAACCAATAACCCTGTTTATTTAAATCTGGAAAGCCGAAGTACTTTTTACTTTGATATCCATGAGTTGTGAAAATGAATAATCCGCCAGGGGACACAGCATTATACAATGTTTGAAGCCAACGAAACCAAGTTGTATCAGGCATATGAGAAAAAAAGGATAGACCAAAAACGATATCATACGTAGACGATAATTTTACTTGTTCCGGCTCAGGGTGAGATAAGATAGATGAAGTATTTAATGTGCGTTCAATAAAACTAATAGCCTCTTCATGTATATCACAGGTAGTTATATGTAAGTTCGTTTGTAAGTTTAATAAATGGCGTGTTACGCAGCCATATCCGGATGCGAATTCTAATAATTTTGTTGGAGTGTCTACAGGAGGATAAAAGGAAGTCATTAAATCTAAGAGTGTTTCTGCTGATTTTCTTCCATCTTTAAAATAATAATCTATTGCTTCTTTTTTAGAAGGAAAGACTGGATTCGTGACCAGGAATTGGAAGATATGATCCTCCGGATGGATACTTGCATTTACATTGTAGTTCTGTGCAATTTGAGAAATCAAATCTTTATTTGCCTCTATAAATTCTTTCAAAGAGTAACCCTCCTTAAATAATAGTAATGTCTTACAAGAGATACTGATGGTAAAGAAAATATATAATTAAACCTTCAAATATGTTTTAAGATACTTTCTATATGCGTACATTTTCTTTTTTGAAATGTCGTCGATAGTAAAGGTTTCTTTAATGAAATTCTGCATTTGTACAACTTCACTGTAATGGGAATATGAATCTTCTGCTCTCGTTACGCTATTTGTATGTCGTCTATGATAGTTTAGAGGTTTTGGATTGAAATAAATGTTCCCCTCTTTAAGGATAGAAACATAGAAAAACCAATCACCGGCTATTTTAAACTGTTCCAATTGTTTTGCTGTTGTTTTTATATCTATGTTTTTAAAAACTACACTTGAGACATTAGGTATGGTGTTTTTGATAAGTAACGTATCTTGTATTTCATCTATCCCTTTTCGCACATAAGAACTCTGCCATTTTTCTTTATCAATATCATTTGTGTAATCTAAATAATGATTGGCCAATACATTTCCTTGTTCATCTATTTGTTTTGATTGTGTGTAGCTTAAGGCAACATCACTATCTATATGAAAACCTTGTATTACTTCTTCTAAAAATGTCTGATCACATAAGTCATCGGCCTCAGCAATCCAAATATAATCACCGGTTGCTGCAGAGACACCTTTTATCCATTGTTTAAATACAGAACCAGAGTTTTTATAATTAATAATCTGCTGAATTTTCAGGTGATGTTTATTTTCGTTTGAGAGCAGCTTTTCAAATATAGATACGCTATTGTCAGTAGAGGCATCGTCTAGGAAAATTAGTTCGTAAAGGGGATAGGTTTGATTTAATATTGATTTAACTCGTTCGGATAAGTATTTTTCGTAATTATAGTTCGGTACAATGACGCTTATTTTTTTATAATTATGCTCAAGCAAGTTTAATAATTGATAAATGTAATGAAGAAAGTTGAAATTTTTTTCAATAAGTTCTTGGCCAAAGGTCCCTTTTTGTAATCGTAAATCTTCATCCCCGATAAATTCGTATATTTTTTCCAGCATCATCGGTAAGTTTAAATAGTCTACTAATGCGCCAGTTTGTTCCGTAACAACATCTTCAAAACCTCCAGCGTTTTTAAACCCTATAACAGGGAGTTTTGTATCTAATGCTTCTAAAACCACGTTTGGGAAAGGATCTTCTCTTGAAGTTAATAAATATAAATCAGCCCCAGCGTTATATAAACCGATATCTGGAGTAGGATCCACTAATGTAAAATGTGCTGTATATCTTGGTGATAGCGTGTTTAAAAAGTGAACATCTGTTTTCCCAACCCAGATAAAATGAATATTTTTATGAATCTTTCTTACTGAGTAAGCAATAAGTGAGAATAAATCTATCCCTTTTCGATGATCAGCGAAGCCTACCCCCAAAATGATTTTGCTATCTAGAGGCAGGTTGTGTTTTTTTCGTAATTCGTTTCTCGCTTTTGCAATATTGTTCTTATAAGGATTGTGGTTAAACAAACCTTGAGGGAGGATGTGGCACTTTTGATAATCTAATTGGGTGATTGTACGGAACTTTTCATACACGTATTGTGAAGGGAAGACAATTTTGTGAGCAGACTCGGCAATTTTTATCGCTTTTCCCTCAGCAGAGTACTGTTGTATTAAATGCGGCAATTCATGTATTAATGAAATAACTTTTATATTATGTTTAGCTAGTAATGCAACTATATCACCACTTATGACGGTACTACATATGGCGATGGTATAGTCTTGTGATAATAACTTCTTTATTAATGATTCGATCTTTTTGTCCGTTGGGTAGTCTTCCTCTAGGCAATAAACAGGACCATACTTTTGAAAGTCGTGGATTAAAATGCCCGTTCCAATAGAAATAATTGCGACGGAGTAATGAAAGTTTTCTTTGAGAGCTTTAATAGTATGTAAAGAAAGCAGCTGTGCTCCGTGGAAATGGGCATCATGGGATACATAAATGATTTTCTTATTAACATGCATTTCATAACGCCTCCTAAGGTTAATTAGATTTTTAGTAAATGTATGGTGTATTTATAATTTCTAGAGAGAAGTCTAAATAAAAAAGCTACTTTTAATATATATTTGTTTGGTTTGATATTCATTCTTTAGAAAGTATAAACTGTCGATTATGAAAGGGACTGCGCTAGTTTATTAATCTTTAGGGAAGAAGTATAAAAATACCCTTCATAATTTATAAAATAAAAAGGATAAAAGGTATTGACGATTAGAGTATAGAGGTGTAATATAGAACAAGTCGCCGATGACATTAACGTCGCAAGCGACAAACAAAATGAAAAACTTAGTTGACATTAACTAACGAAGATGTTAACATAAGGAAGTCGCAAATGAGC
>NZ_KZ268537.1:0-5753 GCF_002218325.1 Bacillus sp. M13(2017)
CTCCAATAAAGTTAGTTTGTCTAGCATCTAAAATAAAAATTGACGTTTCACGTTGTTTGTTTCGTTCAGTTTTCAAAGAACTACTTAGTCGCTCATTTGCGACTTCCTTATGTTAACATTTTCATCTTTCAATGTCAACTAAGTTTTTTATTTCGTTTGTCGCTTTCGACGTTGTTGTCATCGGCGACTTGTTCTATATTACACCTCTATACTCTAATCGTCAACACTTTTTATAAAGATATTCAATTAAATGTTTTTTACGCTCTTTTGGCTATATACGTCCCTACAAAAATTCATTACCGTAAAACTACCTTCTGCTTCTCTTTAATTTATTCTCGCAAAACATATTCAATTTACTTTGACCCTAGCTTAATTTGCTTGAATATTTCCCTTCCCCAAAACTGTTAATCTTATTTTAACAAATACTAGTATATAATTAGAGGGTTGTTGTACCATCAATGAAATCCATTAGAAGTAGGTGAAGATATGAAAGATATACGTATCCTTATAGCAGACGATGATAAAGAAATCCGTAATTTACTAAAAATATATTTAGAACGAGAATTATATATGGTAGATACTGCGATTGATGGCGAAGTAGCCTTACAGTTATTTAATCAAAACAACTATAGCCTCGTTATATTAGATCTTATGATGCCGAAAGTAGATGGTATCGAAGTATGTAGAAAGCTAAGGGATAAAACTAACGTACCGATATTAATGCTAACCGCTAAAGATCACGAAGTCGATAAAATTTTAGGTTTAAGCATTGGTGCTGATGATTACATTACGAAGCCTTTCAGCATTCACGAAGTGGTTGCACGAGTCAAAGCTCTTATACGGCGTTTTTTCGTTCTTGGAAGTAACATTAGTGTACAAGAGCAGACAACTTTAGCTTTTAAAGGACTAACTATCAATTTAAATACATATACAGTTCACACAAATAAAGAAGAAATCAGCTTAACCGGAAAAGAATTAGAACTATTAAAATTCTTTACTTCAAACCCAGGACAAGTATTTACAAAAACACAGCTCTTCCGCAATGTATGGGACGATAATTATATAGAAGATGATAATACCGTTATGGTACATATTCGAAAACTTAGAAAGAAAATAGAAATCGATCCTTCCAATCCAAAATTCATTCAAACTGTATGGGGAATTGGTTATAAGTTTGTAGGTGAAAAGCTTGAAGATCGATAAAATCCTCTTCCTTATTTCATTACAACTTATCATTTACGGGCTTTTAAATATACAAATGGATCCAAAAGTAAAAATTTCTTTATTTATTACCCTTATCTTAATTACAATGTATCTCTTCTTTTCAAGAATACAATTCATTCAAAATCGCAAATCAATAGACACTAAATTAAGTCGTGCACTAAAGGGGAATTTACAAACGAGATTATTCACAAGTAATGATCAATCGTTACATAATATCGTTTTTTCAATAAACGAACTAATAGCTGAATTAGAAAAGGTTCGGATTAAAGCAAAAAGGTCTGAGGAATCTAGAAAACAACTTTTATCTAGTATCTCACACGATATCCGAACACCACTCACCTCCATTATTGGATATATCGATGCTTTAAAAGATGGGGTTGCTGCTTCTGAAATAGAAAAGCAAGAATATCTTAAAATACTTTATATGAAATCAAATAACTTAAAGCACCTAGTTGATGAAATATTCAATATGGCAAAGCTAGACGCTAATGAATTTCCACTAAAAGAAGAAAAACTCGACTTTTCTGAAGTTACTAGAGATGCTTTGATCGAGTTTTTACCCGAACTCTCAAAACATAATATTAAACTACAAGTTCTTATACCAGAGTCTACTTGTCCTATCATTGCAGATCACCTAAGCCTTATGCGGATTATAGGTAACTTAATGAAAAATGCCATTTATTACGGAAAGAATGGGAAAACAATAGGAGTCGAACTACTAGAAACGGATGCAGCATATGAACTTCTTATTTGGGATAAAGGTCCTGGTATTCCAAAACATGATTTACAAAACGTATTCGAGCGAATGTACCGAAGCGAACAATCAAGAAACTCGTCTTTTGGTGGTAGCGGGCTCGGGCTTTCTATTTCTAAAGCGCTCGTTGAGAGGAATGGTGGGCATATATGGGTTAAAAGTATTCCATGGGAACGAACCACTTTTGGCTTTTCCATTCCAAAACACAATACTTTTAAGAAATAGTTAAGAAATGATTAATATGCAGTTAAGCCTTCCTTTTTATCATGTAAATAAGAACTTATAGAAAGTAGGTGACTCCTATAAACACAATTATAAAAACGACTAATCTTACTAAAGTATATGGCAAGCAAAAATCCGTAGATAATCTAAATATTAACGTTCAACAAGGAGAAATTTATGGATTCATAGGACGTAACGGTGCTGGTAAAACGACAACCATTCGTATGCTGCTTAGTCTTATAAAGCCTACAAGTGGAACTATCGAAATATTCGGAGAGGACTTATTTCAAAATCAAAAAGATATTTTAAGTAGAATTGGTTCTATCGTTGAAGTTCCAGGGTTTTATGAAAACTTAACTGCAAAAGAAAACTTATTAATTAATGCAAAGATAATCGGGGTTTACAAAAAGAATGCTATTGAAGAAGCATTAGAAATAGTGGGCTTGCAGCATGAAACAAAAAAGTTAGTAGGAAAGTATTCTCTAGGCATGAAGCAGCGCCTAGGAATTGCACGCGCTCTTCTCCATTATCCCGAACTACTCATATTAGATGAACCGACTAACGGACTAGACCCCATCGGTATTAAAGAAATGCGAAAACTTATTCATTCTTTAGCTCAAGAAAGGAATATAACGATACTCATTTCTAGTCACATTTTAGCAGAGGTAGAACAGTTAGTTGATCGTATCGGAATTATTCACGAAGGAAGGTTACTAGAAGAAGTTTCTCTTGATAAGCTGCGCAAAGCAAACCGTAAATACATAGAATTTCAGGTGAATAATGACAATAAAGCTGCGATGCTATTAGAAAATCAATTTCAAATTTTCGATTATGAGGTACATGATGAAGGGAATATTCGCATTTACTCTCATTTTGGGCAACAAGGATACATCAACAGAACATTCGTTCTTAATGATATCGAAGTATTAAAAATGATGATCAGTGAAGACAGATTAGAAGATTATTTCACCAAACTAGTTGGAGGTGGGACAATTGGTTAATCTACTCTATACAGAACTATTAAAACTAAAACGCTCTAATATGTTTTTAATTAGCATTATTGGAGCTGGTGTCGCACCTTTCTTAGTCGTAGTAGCCTCTTATATACATATAAAAACAAAACAGCCAACTCCGACTATTTGGTTCCACCAGTTATTCACTGACGTTAACTTATATACTACTTTAGTTATAGGATTCCCTTTATACGGAGTAGTTGTTGCTTATATGTTTACCCGCGAATATGCAGAAGATACACTAAAAAATTTACTAACTATCCCCGTGTCGCGCATTAGTTTTATTATAAGTAAGTTCATCATCCTCTTCCTTTGGATTATGATGCTAACTTTAGTCGCTTGGTCGCTTACTGTAGTATTAGGGCTATTGGGGAACTTCCCTGGTTTTAACATTACTTTACTTTTAGGTTCTTTCCTAAAATTTTTAATATGTGGTGGACTTCTCTTTCTATTGTCTTCACCTATTGTGCTATTAACTCTTGTAATGAAGAGCTATGTACCGCCTATTATATTAACAGTCATTATTACAATGATGAATCTTATGCTCGTAAACTCCAAACATAAAGATTTATTTCCGTGGACCGCTACTCTAGATATTGCAAATAATGAATTACAACCGACATATCCACCAGAGTATTCTTATATCATCATTGCAGCAACAGCAATTTTCGGATTTATTGCAACACTATTCTATTTTAAGAAAGTAGACATTCATTAATTTATAGGAGTGAAACTATGAGCGATATCATTATTGCCTTCATACTCGGTATTGTAGAAGGATTAGCTGAATTTTTACCTATATCCTCTACTGGCCACCTTATATTAGTCGGGCATTTATTAGGCTTTGAAGGAGAAAGAGCAAAAACGTTTGAAATTGTTATTCAGCTAGGCGCAATTTTAGCTATTGCAATTTTATATCATAAACGCCTCGTTTCTTTATGTAATATTAAGCCTCTTCTACGCAAAGAGAAAAAATTCAACGCGTTCCATATATTTCTTGGCGTATTTCCGGCAGTAGTTGCTGGTTTGCTACTACATGATGTTATTAAAACTTACTTATTTCAGCCATACACTGTTGTGATTGGACTTGTAGCAGGAGCAATTCTTATGATCTTTGCAGAAGTAAAAAAGCAAGAAGCAACCTCCTATTCACTGGACGATTTAACGTACCGTCAAGCATTAACAATTGGATTATTTCAATGTTTAGCAGTATACCCTGGCTTCTCTAGAGCCGGCTCTACTATCTCTGGAGGTCTATTGGCAAAAGTAAATTATAAGACTGCATCTGAATTCTCTTTTCTAATAGCTCTTCCTGTAATGATTGGGGCTACAGGCTTAGACTTACTAAAAAGCTGGACGTATTTAAGTGTCGATGACATCCCTATGTTTGCGGTAGGATTCATTACCTCTTTTATAGTAGCGATGCTAGCGGTAGTAACTTTTCTAAAGCTTTTAGAGAAGATAGGTTTAAAACCTTTTGCATACTATCGTATTTTGCTGGCTATCTTATTTACGCTTTTCGTATTACTATAGATTCATATAAGTCACATATCATTAAACTGATATTCAATTTTAGAATATCGGTTTTTTATCTATTTCAACTCTAGTACTACTCACTTCAATATGGCATAGTGATAATAAACTACCATTAATAGTCTGAAGGTTCTTTAAGTAACTATATCCTTTATCATAAAATGCAATTGGAAAATTAAAGATCCCATATATGTACAGAACATATTTACAAACCATATTCATTCCACATAGTATCTTTGAAATTTGCAACACACTGATACAAATTTTAAATGAGCACAAAGACAGAATAAGTAAATAAATAAATCTCCTAGGAATTATAAAGCGACTAAATATTAATTAGAGTGAGGTGACGATAAAATGAATCAATTAGCACAGACATATTGGAATATTTATTGGGGAAATAACAAAAAACCAGAATCTGTTATAGCTTGGCAATTTGGAGATTCCCCTAATTATCTTGCACAACTAGTAATTGACGGTATTAAAACTGCTACATGCTCCGGTCACATTTTTTATGAATTAGAAAATGAACCGCTACCGACCACTAATGATTATAGTATTATACTTAATAGTAATGATGAACCTGTAGCTATTATTAAGATAATAGAAGTAACTGTAACACCAATGAATGAAGTAAGCGAAGAATTCGCTATCGCTGAAGGCGAAGGAGATCGTACTTACAATTACTGGAGAGACACCCATGTTCGTTTTTTTACAAAGGAACTAAATGAGCTTGGTCTTAATTTCTCTGAAGATATGTTACTCGTCTGTGAGCGTTTTGAACTTGTTGATGTGAACAATAAAGTGAAATTATAAAAAACTGAGATTTACCACCCATTCTTATTTTTATAAAACACAAAAAAGACAAGTCATTCTGACTTGTCTTAAAGTTGCTTGGCGACGTCCTACTCTCACAGGGACAAGGTCCCAACTACCATCGGCGCTAGAGAGCTTAACTTCCGTGTTCGGTATGGGAACGGGTGTGACCTCTCTGCCATCATCACCAA
>NZ_KZ268538.1:0-4455 GCF_002218325.1 Bacillus sp. M13(2017)
TTTTTTTTTTGAAACCTATTTACAAAAAATAAAAGTTCATGATATAGTATTGATAGTTAAAAAATATCTATCATTAAGAAAGGAAAACAATATGACAAACAGTCTACAAATTGAAGGCGATATTTTAACGAGAATCAAAGGTATTCTAAAGGATTCCGATGCAAAACTATCGTCAAACGCACGTCTACTCTATATTGTATTCTTAGTTTCAGACGGAAGACCACTAACCCACACGGAACTATCTGAATCGACGGGAATTATAACGCCTGTCACTTTACGCAAAGCAATCAGAGAACTTGAAAAGTGCGGGTTAATTAGGGTAACTCGACTTTCAAAAGGACAAGTATACGACATCTTATAAACCGTTGATGCGAAAAGGTTTATTTAATTCCGTTATTTTTTTATTAGTTATCTTATTGACAACTATTTTACCCACTGATACAATTTGAAGCGTAAACCAATACGACAGGAGGCGAGAATTTTTGACAGTAAAACAGGTTTTTGACATCAAAGAGTTAACACAAACCGAAAAATTAGTTTTGATTTACCTCTATCAACGAGGTTGCGCAAAGGGACACAAAGTAGTAAAACACGCAGACATCATTGAAAAATGTAGTATCTCGCAATCTAGTGTAAATCGTGCGCTTAAAAGCCTTGAAAGTAAAAACTTAATCGACGTATTTTATCAAATCGGGTATAGACAAGCTAAACACATTAAAATCACTCTAGGAAAAGAAGAAGCGTGCTAACATGCAGAAAAGCGACTTAATTAAAAGCAAACTTCCGATTATCGAATTTTTGGAGACATATTGCGGTACAAACGTTAAACGCAGAGGTAAAAATTATATGTGTATGTGTCCATTCCATGCGGACACCAACGAAAGTATGATTGTGAATGTATCGGATAATAACTGTTTCTGTTTCGCAGGTTGCAACGGTAGAAAGCCGATAGACCAATTTTCGGGGTTACAACTAATGCATGGGTGGACGCATAAACAGGCGGAAACATTTCTACTAAAAGAATTGCGCCTAGACATAAACCTAAACCGCAAAACTATGCAAAAAGAAATAGCGAAGCAAAAAGCCATACATAAAAAAGTAGAGCAAATGAGACATCTAGAAAACGGACTTTTGCAGGCGTTGCTTAATAGAGAAAAAGAATTTAAGCGCCTTATTCAGCTATTTGATTTTACAACCGAAGCCGAAGCATTTTACGAAATCTATCATAAATTGCCTATTTTAGAATATGAGATAGATATTTTGTTATCAGACGATGCGCAGGCGAAATATGACGTAATGAAATACTACTTAGGAGGGGTCGCGAAGTATAAGCGATACTTTACGAATTAATTAAATTGGAGGAAATAAAAATGAATACCCACACAGAAAAAACGCCGTTAAAGGTAATAGACGGCATAAAAAAAGACGATTCTTCAAAAGAGGTTAGCCGCCAAGCTTTTGAAAAAACGTCTAGTTCAAACATATCTACTGATATTATAGGTCACAGTGACACCTTAAATCAAGTAGAAAATATTGACTACGAGCTTAAAAACGAAACCATAAAACCTGTCTCTTGCGATAGTTTGGAAGACTCTGAGTTTCTAGGAATATCTACAACTAAATTACGTTATGATAGCAAAAACAACTACATGTACGCATACATAAAAGAGGTAAAAACGCCTGTTTTTTATGGTAGTATCGGCATTCTAGGTTTATACGTAAACGCAGACTCAAAAGGTATAAACTATGAGTTAGGCGTTATTAGTGATAATAACGTATTTAGAACTACTATACAGCTCGCCGAAACTTGCAGTAATACAAGAAAAATTATAGAACTCGCAAATTTAGGCATTCCAGTTACATCAACAAACGCAAAATATATAGTTGACTACTTAAATGACCTGCGCTATCTACAAAGGGGCAAACTAAAAGTCTCATATTTCTTAGAAAGACTAGGTTACTACGAAAACTCTTTTGTACTACCAAATGAGGTTATCGGACAAGACAAAATAACTTTCGTACCAAACAGTGAAGGCGATAAACAATATGCGGATGGGTTTACAAATAAAGGCTCAATTGAAGATTGGAAAGAAAATGTCTTTAATCTTATAAAAGAGAAACCTTTCGCACTAACTTATGTATTAGCTAGTTTCGCATCATTACTTGTTAAAAAGTTAGAAATTGACCCTTTCATCGTAGAATTAAGCGGAAATACTAGTAGAGGTAAAACCATTTGTATGAAAATAGCAGCTAGTGTGTGGGGGAATCCTAATAAAATCACTAACTCTTGGAACACAACATTAGTCGGTGTTGAAAGACGCGCATCAATGCTACACAATCTCCCGCTATTTCTCGATGACACAAAAAAAGGTAAAGGAAAAGAAATTCCATCAATCGTATATCAATTCACGCAAGGTGCAGAACGAAATCGAGGAAAATTAGAAAAAGGTACGAAAAAAACGGGTACATGGGAAAACATCATGCTATCTACTGGAGAGAAAAAAATAACAGAATTCTCACATGACGCTGGGGTTGCTGGGCGCGTTATCACACTAACAGAGGCGCCTTTCGGCGACAACGCAACCGAGCTTGTGGATAGTATCGAAATGAATATGAGCCAATATTTCGGTACAGCAGGAAAATCATTCGCAAATTGGTTAACACAACAGGAGATAGAGACATGGAAAGAAAAGTACGTTGACCTGCGCAAACAATATATAAAATTAGCTGAAAACAATACCGTCGTAAAACGTCTAGCGAAATACATGTCAATACTACATGTAAGTGCATTAATGCTTAACGAATGTTTTGACGCACAAATACAAGATTGCATGCTATATGACGTTTGGGGTCGTATGTTAGAGGATAACGAAGAAGTAGACAAGCCGAAACAAGCAATGGTTTATTTATATGAGCAATGCCTAATGAATAAACTCAAATTTGTAAAAAGCCGAACAAGTCACCAATTATATGACACTTGGGGCGACTGGCAATACGAAAATAACGCTGATAAAATTATAATGTATCCAACTAAAGTTGAAAAACTGCTTAATGATGCGGGATATGATGCAAAAACCGTTATTAGTGAATGGAAGAAAAATGAATGGATTATTACTGATTCAAAAGGAAATAAAAAAACTCAACGTTTATTACTAGGCGGCACAAAAAAAATGCTAGTTATAAATCTTCCTAAAATCATAGAAATTGTATAAAGAGGGTCTAAAGACCTTCTTTTTTTTGTGTGTTACTACTTTAAGGTAGTAACAATTACTACTTTCGTTACCACCTCAAACCCTTGCGGCTCTAGGCTGTTACTACTGTTACTACCTAAAAGTAAAAAATATATGTATATATAAAACACCGATAAACTAAATACGGAAATTAAAATGTATAATATACATATTTTCAAAAAGTAGTAACAGTAGTAACAATACTAGTATATCAACATTTAAAGTAGTAACAAAAGTAGTAACAAAGTAGTAACAAAGTAGTAACAATAATATAAATAATGGTTTATCAACATTTAAATTAATAACAAAATAATAATAAATTCGCTTCGCAAAGTCTAAAAGGGGGGAATCTAGTGCACGCCCTTAAACACCCTTTAGACGTGGAGCGCAGCGGAACATATATTAATCTTATGTTATATTAGAATAAAAACTTAAAAGGGGATTATTATGGGGACGCTTTTTAACCAACGACCTAGATATGAACACGAAGAGTATGCTATAAAACATATTGATACGATTATAAGAATTTCTAAAGAAAAAGGAATTACAATTGAAGAAACAATTATGTGTTTAAAATATTCGATGGCTGTTAATAATTGGGATTGTAAAGATGAACAATTAGCTGGATTTGGTAAATTGTTAAAAGAGTTAATTGAGACAGTTCAAGATTTAAAGAGAGAAGATAATACATCAGAAGCTATCTATTATTTAGGTGAACAGATAGAAAAACTTATAGAAGTGAAATGTAAATAAAAAGATGCTCTCACAACGTTAGCTAAGGCGTCTGATAGGTGTTCTAGAGAGCCGATTGAATAGAGAAGATTAATTTCTTCTCTTTTTTTTATTTATGCATTCGTATACCCCATAAAGTATACAAATATTATTTTTATCATCACAAAAATGGTAACTAAAGCGGTAACTCGCTTCGCAAGGTCTAAAGGGTATGTAAGAGTTGCGCCCCAAACTATCCCTTTAGACGTGGAGCGTAGCGGAACTTTTTTATAAAGCAAGAAGTATGTAATGACTTGCGATATTAGCTAAACATGTAGCAGCAAATGTAATAATAAATGTTTTCATGTTGTACCACCTCCTTTATTATTTTCTGTATTCTAGATTTTCAATTAGGGTTTTACTACTTTAATCGGTTCTATATCTTTTAATCTTTAAATTTTTAGTATAAAAGTTTATAACGCTTTGGTAGCTATAGGTTTTAACGAAAAAAAAA
>NZ_KZ268539.1:0-3392 GCF_002218325.1 Bacillus sp. M13(2017)
TTCATAAGAGCAAGCTCTTAATCCATTCGCTCGACTTGCATGTATTAGGCACGCCGCCAGCGTTCATCCTGAGCCAGGATCAAACTCTCCAATAAAGTTAGTTTGTCTAGCATCTAAAACAAAAATTGACGTTTCACGTTGTTTGTTTCGTTCAGTTTTCAAAGAACTACTTGGTCGCTCATTCGCGACTTCCTTATGTTAACATCTTCGTTTTTCAATGTCAACTAAGTTTTTCAATTTCTTTTTTGTCGTTTTCTGCGTTTCCGCATCAGCGACGGTTATTAATATATCATGCAGTAAAATGAAATGCAACACCTTTTATAAACTTTTTTTAAATTAACTACATTCCTTTTTTATTATCATATACTTAAACGAAATATCTCTTTCATTTCTAAGAGATTCCTACATATATTCTATATAAAGTCACTCTACCCAAAAACGTTTCTTTCTATAATAAACGTTTTATTTATATACGATATCATACAAGGAGGAATATATATGGACTATACCGATTTATTAATCAAACTAGGTCTTTCGGCTATTTTAGGGTTCGCCATCGGTTTAGAGCGCGAATTAAAACGTAAACCACTTGGTTTAAAAACGTGTTTAGTTATTTCTATTATCAGTTGCCTCCTGACGATTGTTTCTATTAAAGCAGCTTACAATTTACCACATACCGATCATATGAATATGGATCCACTTCGACTTGCCGCCCAAATTGTATCAGGAATCGGTTTTTTAGGTGCCGGTGTTATTTTAAGAAGAGGAAACGATAGTATTGCAGGACTAACGACTGCTGCTATGATCTGGGGCGCATCTGGTATTGGTATTGCTGTTGGAGCTGGATTCTATATCGAAGCAATTTTCGGGATGTGTTTCCTTATGATTAGTGTTGAACTTATACCGTTAACAATGAAATTCGTAGGACCTAGATCATTTCGTCAACGTGATATCGTAGTAAAACTTGTTGTGCGAAATATGGACAATATCCCAGTTGTAATTGAAGAAATAAAAGAAATGGATATAAAAGTGAAGAATATGAAGCTTAAAACGTTAGAGAATGGTTCTCATTATTTACATCTTAAATTATGTATCGATCAAAAAAGACATACTGCCGATGTTTACTATGCTCTCCAGCATCTTGAAAGTGTTCAACAAACTGAAGTGGAAAGTATGTAACGTAAAACAAACTCTCTTTATAAATTAGAGAGTTTTTCTTTTTTCTATAATGGCAACAATGAATGTAGTCCTGCAAAATAAGGAGGAATTGGCAATTGAAATCCCGTCCAAAATTAGTAGATACATTTCGTGATTCCATTATTTTTCGTTTAATTTGTTTTATTATTATACTTACCGCTTTTTCCGGCTTTCTTATACATAGATTAGAACCATCTCACTTTACCACATGGTTTGATGGAATTTGGTGGTCAATCGTTACAATTTTCACTGTTGGCTATGGTGACTTTGCCCCGCATACACTAATCGGCAAACTTATCGGTATGGGTATTATTTTATTTGGAACTGGTTTTTGTTCTTATTATATGGTGCTATTCGCCACTGATATGATTAATAAACAATATATGAAAGTTAAAGGAGAAGAAGCCGCGACTTCTAACAGTCATATGATTATTGTCGGCTGGAACGAACGAGCAAAACATGTTGTAAAACAAATGCACATCTTACAACCTAACCTGGATATCGTTTTAATTGATGAAACACTTTCTTTACTGCCAAAACCATTTCATCATTTAGAATTTATAAAAGGATGCCCCCATCACGATCAAACATTATTAAAAGCTAATATTACAACCGCTCACACTATATTAATAACTGCTGATAAAGAAAAAAACGAAAGCTTAGCTGATACACAGTCCATTTTAAATATTTTAACCGCAAAAGGGCTCAACCCAAACATTCACTGCATCGCTGAACTTCTTACTTCTGAACAAATACAAAATGCAACGAGAGCTGGCGCATCAGAAATTATAGAAGGAAATAAATTAACGAGCTATGTATTTACCGCTTCTCTTTTATTCCCTTCCATTTCAGGTGTACTATTTTCACTTTACAATGAAATCTCTGATAATAAATTACAACTGATGGAACTTCCATCTTCCTGCACCGGACAAACGTTTGCAAATTGTAGCTATACTCTTTTAAAGCAAAACATTCTCTTACTAGGTATAAAGCGCGACGAACAATATATGATTAATCCAGTTCATTCCTTTGTTCTCATTCAAAGCGACATACTCATTGTTATTCACCATTAGTAAAATGTTTTTCTAGTTCTTGCATGAGTACTTTCCCAATATCGATATACTTTCTTTTTACATCTCCATCTGGATCTTTCGGCTCAGCAAATTGATCCATTCCACTCGTTCCGGCTGTTAAAGTATTAACATGATCATCTAGTTCGTCTTGATATACGTGCGAAAGAATATACGGCGTTCCAAGACGAACTACTACACCAGGTACATCTAGTTCTCCATCAACCGCTGTAAATGGTACTCGTAAAAATTGATAGCCATCTTCTTCATCAATTTTATAATCAAAGCATCCTTTCTCATAATCCCAATTGCCGCCAATGCTATACCCAAGTGGCTTCATTATTTCTTCTAACTTATATAACGCATATGTACGTCCCTCTAAATTTGATTGAATCGGAATCAAGCCCATCCCTCCTAGACTTTTTCTTTAGCATACCCACTCTAGTTTGAATATACTAATGGACTTTTCGATGAAATAATAAAAAGCGGCCGGATTACGGCCGCTTTTTATTATTTTAAACGCTCTTCTAATTCTGCTTTTAATTCTTCAAATCCTGGTTTACCAAGTAAAGCAAACATGTTTTTCTTGTATGCTTCTACTCCAGGTTGGTCAAATGGATTTACGCCTAATAAGTAGCCGCTCATCGCACATGCTTTTTCGAAGAAGTATACAAGGTAACCAAATGTGTACTCATTTAATTCAGGAATATTGACGATTAAGTTTGGTACTCCCCCGTCGCTATGTGCAAGTAATGTACCTTCGTATGCTTTTGTGTTTACGAAGTCTACAGTTTCACCAGCAAGGTAGTTTAATCCGTCTAAATCGTTTTCTTCGGATTCGATTGTTAGTTCATGTGTAGATTTACCTACTTTAAGAACTGTTTCAAATAAGTCACGACGACCTTCTTGAACGTATTGACCTAATGAGTGTAAGTCAGTTGAGAAGTTTGCTGAAGATGGGAAAATACCTTTTTGATCTTTCCCTTCACTTTCACCAAATAACTGTTTCCACCACTCAGCGAAGTATTGAAGTGCTGGCTCATAGTTAACAAGCATTTCAATTGTTTTTCCTTTATTGTATAAAGCATTACGAACGACTGCGTATTGGTAAGCTGGGTTTTCTTC
>NZ_KZ268540.1:0-2583 GCF_002218325.1 Bacillus sp. M13(2017)
CCATACCGAACACGGAAGTTAAGCTCTCTAGCGCCGATGGTAGTTGGGACCTTGTCCCTGTGAGAGTAGGACGTCGCCAAGCAATCTTAAGACGAGTCAGAATGACTCGTCTTTTTTGTGTTTCTAACTTCTTATCAATTTCAAATGTAATTTAAGTTCTTGAATACTCCGTATGCCTCTATGGTTTTTGGGTATATCTATATAATTTTTCATTCAATTTCTTTCATGATTTTTGATATGCTATTTAAGATTTTCTGTTTTATTTCTTAAAGATAGGATTCATCAGTGTGTTAAAATAGTACAGTTGTTTTTAATGTACTTTAATATAAGAAGATTTAAGTTAGAAAAGGAGATAATATGAAAAAGATAAGTATAATTACTATAGTAGTCTTAGTCCTGCTAGTAATCGTGTATATGTTAGTTGGAAATTATTTTTATAACTATGCATTAAATGCGAAACAAGAAAAGGAATTTTTGCAAGATAATCCTCATTTAGTAGAAACGGTAAGTGCATCGGGAGATGAATTGGCTGCAAATGAAGAAAAGAATGCAAACTTCGTATCGAAGTATAAACCTAACACATTAACTATACGTTCTTTCGATAAATTAAATTTAAAAGGTTATGAATATATGAATGAACCATCTAGTCATAAATGGGCAATTGTAGTTCATGGATACAATGGTAGAGCATCAGAAATGACGAAATATATTCGTAATTTCTATGAACAAGGCTATAATGTCATAGCACCAGACCTTCGTGGGCACGGAAATAGTGAAGGGGATTATGTTGGTATGGGCTGGCATGATCGTAAAGATGTGTTAATTTGGATTCAACAAATCTTAAAGAAAGACCCTAATGCTGAAATAGCTCTATTTGGTGTTTCGATGGGCGGGGCAACTGTAATGATGACTTCAGGAGAAGATTTACCTTCTAATGTTAAAGTTATTATTGAAGATTGTGGATACTCAACTGTTATTGATGAATTTACTTATCAACTAAAAGATTTATTCCACTTACCGAAGTTTCCTGTTATGAATGCGGCAAATACGGTTACTAAATTAAGAGCTGGCTACGATTTAGAAGAAGCTTCAGCTGTAAAACAAGTAGCGAAAAGTAAAACACCTATGTTATTCATTCATGGGGATGCTGATACATTCGTTCCTTTTGAAATGTTAGATGAAGTATATAATGCTGCAAAAGTAGAAAAAGAGAAATTAATTGTTTCAGGTGCTGGACATGGAGAAGCGGAGAAAGTAGATTCGAATAAATATTGGAATACTGTATGGAAGTTCGTAGGGAAGTATATTCCGGCATAATTAAATTTGTTGCACTTATATAGACGATAATCGGAGGGATAATAATTAATCCTTTTGATTATCGTTTTTTTGTTAATTAGGTAGTCTGCTATAAGTGTGTTTTTGTATGTACTATATGAAGGAGATAGAGCAAAAACTTTTGAATTCCTTAATCTCAGTGCTACAATGATTGAAAACTAAATGTTAATGAGGTGTTTCTATGAAAATTGAAGTATGGTCGGATTTTGTATGCCCATTTTGCTATATTGGGAAACGTAGATTAGAGATGGCTTTAGAGCAATTTCCACATAAGAAGGATGTTGAAGTTGAGTTTAAAAGTTTTGAATTAGACCAAAATGCTCCAATCTATTCTGGAACAAGTATTAATGAAGTACTTGCATCAAAGTATGGAATTAGTATTGAAGAAGCTAAGCGTAATAACGTACAGCTAGGAAATCATGCAGCTAGTATGGGTTTAAGTTTTAATTTTGATGAGATGAAGCCGACGAACACGTTTGATGCGCATCGTCTTGCGAAGTTTGCAAAGGATCAAGGAAAAGAAAAAGAGATTACGGAAAATCTACTTTTCGCATACTTCACTGAATCGAGAAATTTAAGTGATGTGGATATACTTGCTACTATCGCTGAAGTTTCAGGTTTAGATAAGCAAGAGGCTTTAAATGTTATTAATGATAAAAATGCGTATGCAAATGATGTTAGAATTGATGAAGCGATTGCTCAGCAATATCAAATTTCGGGAGTACCTTATTTTATTATTAATCAAAAGTATGCTATTTCAGGTGCACAACCACTTGAAACTTTTGTTGGTGCACTTCAGCAAGTGTGGGAAGAAGAGAATCCTGCACCTAAGTTACAAGAACTTTCTTCAGAGGGTGGAAGCGATCTTTCTTGTACTGATGGAAGTTGTTCGGTGCCGTCGAAAGAGCAATAGTTTTTATAGTAGAGTAGTACCCCATAGATAGTTCTGTGGGGTGCTTGTATATAACTATAGAAGAAATACATAAGTGAAATCTATAAAATATAAAGTTTTTTTAAAAACGTATTGACGATTATACTTTAGAGGTGTAATATAGAACAAGTCGCCGATGACAATAACGTCGCAAGCGACAAACTAAATGAAAAACTTAGTTGACATTGAAAGATGAAAATGTTAACATAAGGAAGTCGCAAATGAGCGACCAAGTAGTTCTTTGAAAACTGAACGAAACAAACAACGTGAAACGTCAATTTTTATTTTAGATGCTAGACAAACTAACTTTATTGGAG
>NZ_KZ268541.1:0-2523 GCF_002218325.1 Bacillus sp. M13(2017)
AATAAAGTTAGTTTGTCTAGCATCTAAAATAAAAATTGACGTTTCACGTTGTTTGTTTCGTTCAGTTTTCAAAGAACTACTTGGTCGCTCATTTGCGACTTCCTTATGTTAACATCTTCGTTAGTTAATGTCAACTAAGTTTTTTATTTCGTTTGTCGCTTGCGATGTCAATGTCATCAGCGACTTGTCTTATATTACACCTCTATATAATAATAGTCAATATTAATCTTTCATTTAAAAAAAAAAAGATAAAAAAGGCTTTCATACCTCCCTTTTGTTTCTCATAGATATCAATAAGATAACTGAAAGAAGTGTAGAACTTGTTCAATCCTTCTTTATTACACGTCATAAACTCCCATTCAAGAAGCCCACACTATCATAGGAAGTTTCCAATCATTCTATTTTGGAGTCAAAAAAGCGGCTGTACTTCTCTTGCTAAGTGGTTCTTTTACCAGATTGATTTATTACAAACAGCTCTAAGTTATAGTCCTTTCATTCATAATTATGAATATGATATATACAAAAGTACACCTGCCTATGGTGCACGACTAGGGGTAGCGTTACGAGAAAAACAAAAAGAAACTTTTAAACTTGTTCGTAACCCTTATAGAAGAGCAGTCA
Source organism: Bacillus sp. M13(2017) (assembly GCF_002218325.1). Lineage (NCBI taxonomy): Bacteria > Bacillati > Bacillota > Bacilli > Caryophanales > Bacillaceae > Bacillus > Bacillus sp. M13(2017). Next base: position 622 of record NZ_KZ268541.1, read on the forward strand.
GTTCTTTCATATCCTTAATTGGACCTCCTTATATGGAAAATCCCGAATGGAAACCCATCCGAAAGTTTTTATATCAAGATGAAAATTCCCCCAAAGGGATCTCATTTAAACAATTTCTATACTATCTATTTATGAAAGGGGCTCACGCAAGTGATATTAACCCACATTTCACACAACAATATATAGCTGGTGAAGAAGAATATGTGACCAATTATATATACTTAGAAAACTTCGATCAGGAAATGAAAAAATTAGAAAAGCGTTTCGAATTAAAAACCGCACCAATAAATGAGTTCTCAACATCATGGCATCATCAAACTCCCCGCCATGATTTATAAAGGGAATTTTAGCGAAGGCGATATTACTAACCCTTTATTTCCCCGTCATCCAACTTTTGAAAGCTTTTATAATACTGAATGTATACAACTTGTTCAAACAATATTTCAAAATGATTTCGACACATATAAATACAGCAAAGAATATCTATACTAATTTTAGTCTATTATCTTTGCTAAATAAAAAAGATACCTCATATACAAGGTATCTTTTTAACATTTCATTTATACAAATCATACTGTTTAACAGTCTCTATTCTCCACCTTGTTACCTTTTAATAGATTACATAACTTTTGCTTATCTGCCCATCCTACTCCTATTAAGACTAAACTTGCTCCCATTATTACTCTCCAGGTCAGAAATTCATTTAATAGAATAATTGAAGTAACAATACTTATTAATGGTAATGCATTTAAATATAATCCGCTCACTGATGCTGAAACTCTCTCTAGCGCTTTATTCCAAAACCAATATGCTAAAATTGTTGCTCCAATAACAAGGTATATTACACTAAGTCCCGTTTTCCAAGTTTCAACCTTTGGGAGACCGTAATAAAAAATTTCTACCAGTGCAAACGGTAAGAGAATAACAGCTCCAATAATTAAAGTTAATGTTGTAAAAACCTCGTTTGATAAATACTGTTCTTGTTTTGGTCGTTTTAGCAAAACTGTGTAGAAAGCAAATAGAAAAGTACTTAATAATATCAGTATATCTCCTATTAAAGACACTTCTTGATTAGCACTTTTAGATGGAATCGTAATAAAGAGTACTCCTATAGCACCCAATATAATTCCTATCCAATAATTCAATCGAATTTCCTCTTTCAAAAAGAGTGCTGAAAAAAGAATTGTAACTAATGGTAATGCAGCATCTATAATACTCACATGTAATCCACTTGTTAAAGAAATGCCGTAGGATGTAAACATAAAATAACCAGCTACACCGGTAAAAGCTAACAAACTCATTCTTTTCCATGAAACTTTTTTATGTACAACTGATTTTTTTAATTGCTTAAATGAGAATATCATGCAAATTCCACCTGCAAAGAAAAGGCGAATAAATAACAAAGTAAACGGCTGAATAGATTCTAACGCCCATTTTGTTGGCGCAATGGCTGTGCCCCATAATATAACAGCCACTAATAACATGCATATTTCTTTCATAATCCCCCACACCCATCAAAAATATATGTTAACTACCTTAATTATAGAATTTTTCTTATGTAAAATCCTTTAAAAACACAAAAGGTTATGCAAAAAGAGCTATATTGCTATTTTTCACATAACCTTTTTATATAAGATTACAAACATTCTTTTTACATCTGAACTATATTCTCATAAAGGTAATTCTTACCTTTATATTTAAAATAATAAAAATAAACACAAAAAACCTAAGTCGAAACGACTTAGGTTTTTGTTTGGCGACGTCCTACTCTCACAGGGACAAAGTCCCAACTACCATCGGCGCTAGAGAGCTTAACTTCCGTGTTCGGTATGGGAACGGGTGTGACCTCTCTGCCATCATCACCAAACTATTGAAGGCATATTCCTTCAAAACTAGATAACA
>NZ_KZ268542.1:0-1371 GCF_002218325.1 Bacillus sp. M13(2017)
AAGGCTGAGCTGTGATGGGGAAGCTCCTTATGGAGCGAAGTCTTTGATTCCCCGCTGCCAAGAAAAGCTTCTAGCGAGATAAAAGGTGCCTGTACCGCAAACCGACACAGGTAGGCGAGGAGAGAATCCTAAGGTGTGCGAGAGAACTCTGGTTAAGGAACTCGGCAAAATGACCCCGTAACTTCGGGAGAAGGGGTGCTTTCTTAACGGAAAGCCGCAGTGAATAGGCCCAAGCGACTGTTTAGCAAAAACACAGCTCTCTGCGAAGCCGTAAGGCGAAGTATAGGGGGTGACACCTGCCCGGTGCTGGAAGGTTAAGGAGAGGGGTTAGCGTAAGCGAAGCTCTGAACTGAAGCCCCAGTAAACGGCGGCCGTAACTATAACGGTCCTAAGGTAGCGAAATTCCTTGTCGGGTAAGTTCCGACCCGCACGAAAGGTGTAACGATTTGGGCACTGTCTCAACCAGAGACTCGGTGAAATTATAGTACCTGTGAAGATGCAGGTTACCCGCGACAGGACGGAAAGACCCCGTGGAGCTTTACTGTAGCCTGATATTGAATTTTGGTACAGTTTGTACAGGATAGGCGGGAGCCATTGAAACCGGAGCGCTAGCTTCGGTGGAGGCGCTGGTGGGATACCGCCCTGACTGTATTGAAATTCTAACCTACGGGTCTTATCGACCCGGGAGACAGTGTCAGGTGGGCAGTTTGACTGGGGCGGTCGCCTCCTAAAGTGTAACGGAGGCGCCCAAAGGTTCCCTCAGAATGGTTGGAAATCATTCGTAGAGTGCAAAGGCATAAGGGAGCTTGACTGCGAGACCTACAAGTCGAGCAGGGACGAAAGTCGGGCTTAGTGATCCGGTGGTTCCGCATGGAAGGGCCATCGCTCAACGGATAAAAGCTACCCCGGGGATAACAGGCTTATCTCCCCCAAGAGTCCACATCGACGGGGAGGTTTGGCACCTCGATGTCGGCTCATCGCATCCTGGGGCTGTAGTCGGTCCCAAGGGTTGGGCTGTTCGCCCATTAAAGCGGTACGCGAGCTGGGTTCAGAACGTCGTGAGACAGTTCGGTCCCTATCCGTCGTGGGCGTAGGAAATTTGAGAGGAGCTGTCCTTAGTACGAGAGGACCGGGATGGACGCACCGCTGGTGTACCAGTTGTTCTGCCAAGGGCATAGCTGGGTAGCTATGTGCGGAAGGGATAAGTGCTGAAAGCATCTAAGCATGAAGCCCCCCTCAAGATGAGATTTCCCATAGCGTAAGCTAGTAAGATCCCTGAAAGATGATCAGGTTGATAGGTTCGAGGTGGAAGCATGGTGACATGTGGAGCTGACGAATACTAATAGATCGAGGACTTAACCATATAATATG
>NZ_KZ268543.1:0-1264 GCF_002218325.1 Bacillus sp. M13(2017)
GCTACTAACATGGCAGCTGCTGCTTCTCAAATCGAAGATGCTGATATGGCAAAAGAGATGTCTGAAATGACTAAGTTCAAAATTTTAAACGAAGCTGGTATCAGCATGCTTTCTCAAGCTAACCAAACACCACAAATGGTTTCTAAATTATTACAATAAGCCATTTGATTATATAAATCTCTTTGTCTACAAAGAGATTTATATATAACTAAAAACTCAAGATAACAATGGAGGTTCTTAAAATGAGAATTAATACAAATATTAATAGTATGCGTACGCAAGAGTACATGCGACAAAACCAAGACAAAATGAATACTGCGATGAATCGTTTATCTAGCGGTAAATCTATTAACAGTGCGGCTGACGATGCGGCTGGTTTAGCTATCGCTACTCGTATGCGTGCAAAAGAAGGCGGATTAAACGTCGGAGCACGTAACACGCAAGACGCTATGTCTGCTTTACGTACTGGTGACGCTGCTTTAGGATCTATTTCTAACATCTTACTTCGCATGCGTGACCTTGCTACACAAGCTGCAAACGGTACGAATAACGCTGAAGATACTGCCTCTTTAGACAAAGAGTATGTTGCCTTAAAAGATGAAATTGATCACATTGCTGGAAAAACGAATTTTAACGGTAATTCTTTCTTAGATACAACTGCCACTCCTCCCGGAAAAGATATCGAGATTCAACTTTCTGATGCTTCTGGTGATACAATGACAATCAAAGCCATTGATACAAAATCATTGACAACTGGCACTTTAACTAATTTAAAAGATAGAGCCACTGCTGAAACTGAAATAACAAAACTGGACACTGCAATTCAAAAAATTGCTGATGAAAGAGCAACTTTCGGTTCTCAATTAAACCGTTTAGACCATAACTTAAACAACGTAACGAGCCAAGCTACTAACATGGCAGCAGCTGCTTCTCAAATCGAAGATGCTGATATGGCAAAAGAGATGTCTGAAATGACTAAGTTCAAAATTTTAAACGAAGCTGGTATCAGCATGCTTTCTCAAGCTAACCAAACACCACAAATGGTTTCTAAATTATTACAATAATCTATTTGATTATATAAATCTCTTTGTCTACAAAGAGATTTATATATAACTAAAAAACTCAAGATAACAATGGAGGTTCTCAACATGAGAATTAATACAAACATTAACAGCATGCGTACGCAAGAGTACATGCGACAAAACCAAGACAAAATGAATACTGCGATGAATCGTTTATCTAGCGGTAAATCTATTAACAGTGC
>NZ_KZ268544.1:0-1247 GCF_002218325.1 Bacillus sp. M13(2017)
CAAGCAATTGGAATCATCGGTCGTGAAGCATTAGGGGCAGGAACAGATATTGATAAATTGCAACGAGCACTCCGATCTGTGGATGCTGGCAACTCAATACGGCAAGTGCAAAATGAATTAAGAGATTTACAACAAGAAGCTGGCAGGACAGAGAAAAAGTTTGAAGGCTTAAAAGTAGGGCTTGAAAATGTCATTGGTGGATTGGCAGCAGGTGGTGGAATTGCAACCGCTATTGAAAAAGCAATGGACATGTCGAAGCTAAAAACAAAAATTGAAATAGGATTTGATGTTCCTGAATCCTCAAAAAAATCAGTAGAGGATGCTGTGAGAGGAATTTCAGCCTATGGATTAGATGCAGAAGAAGCACTTGAGGGTGTAAGAAGACAATGGGCTTTGAATAAAGATGTTAGTGATGAAGCAAATGCTTCTTTCGTAAAGAGTGCAGCTGTTATTTCTAATGCTTATGCTGGTATAGATTTTACTGAATTAATTCAAGAAACGAATGAAATCGGTAATGAATTAGGCATTTCACAAGAAGGCGCTCTTGGTATGGCTGATGCCCTATTAAAAATGGGTTTTCCACCGGAACAATTAGATATTATCGCTGAATATGGTGGTCAGCTGACGCGAGCAGGCTACAACGCTGAAGAGGTCCAAGCGATCATGGCAGCTGGGGTTGAAACAGGTACATGGAATTAGATTATAGTTCCCTTGTATGGTGACATACAATGAAAAACTCCTTTAATTCAGTGAAACTCTCAAATGAGACAATACTGAGCGAAGCCTTTTAATTAAGGAACGTGCAACGACTAGTCGAAAGACGTAGGGTGTAAGCAAATGACACTCGAAACGGGGAGCAACTCAAGTAGTTGAAGATATAGTCTAATCTATGCGGTGACGTATAGTAGTTCATAAAAGAACGGGCGTGACGTTGCGAATCACGTTGAATGTAAATGATCGATAATCTCTTAGATGGTTTGAAGGAGGGACGTGTTAAAGCAGCTGAATTCGGTCAAGGTGTCGATAAAGCAATGAAAGAAGCCCTTGAAGGTACACAAATTTCAGCAGAACAAGTTCAAAAATGGGGTCAAGCTGTAGCTGATGGTGGTAAAGAAGGTTCAGCAGCAATGACCGAGATTGCACAAGCTCTATCGCAAGTTGATGATGAAACAAAGCGTAATGAATTAGGCGTTAAATTTTTCGGTAGATGATAAATTGTGCCGAAGTAAAATCGCGGTATAAAGCAA
>NZ_KZ268545.1:0-1221 GCF_002218325.1 Bacillus sp. M13(2017)
CTGAAAGATGATCAGGTTGATAGGTTCGAGGTGGAAGCATGGTGACATGTGGAGCTGACGAATACTAATAGATCGAGGACTTAACCATATAATATGAAGCAATGTTATCTAGTTTTGAAAGAATATAAAAAACTTGTTGACTTTAAAAGTTCAATGAGTTACAATGATTCTTGTCTTAAATGAATACAGTCTGGTAATGATGGCAGAGAGGTCACACCCGTTCCCATACCGAACACGGAAGTTAAGCTCTCTAGCGCCGATGGTAGTTGGGACCTTGTCCCTGTGAGAGTAGGACGTTGCCAGGCAATCCGGAGGATTAGCTCAGCTGGGAGAGCACCTGCCTTACAAGCAGGGGGTCGGCGGTTCGATCCCGTCATCCTCCACCATTTAGCCGACTTAGCTCAATTGGTAGAGCAACTGACTTGTAATCAGTAGGTTGGGGGTTCAAGTCCTCTAGTCGGCACCAGTTTTTATTGTAAGAGCCATTAGCTCAGTTGGTAGAGCATCTGACTTTTAATCAGAGGGTCGAAGGTTCGAGTCCTTCATGGCTCACCATTTTAATTAATATGCGGGTGTGGCGGAATTGGCAGACGCACTAGACTTAGGATCTAGCGCCTTTGGCGTGGGGGTTCGACTCCCTTCACCCGCACTTTTAATAAAATATCTCAAACATGTCTTGCGGAAGTAGTTCAGTGGTAGAATACAACCTTGCCAAGGTTGGGGTCGCGGGTTCGAATCCCGTCTTCCGCTCCAATTTTCAATATGACATGCCGGGGTGGCGGAACAGGCAGACGCACAGGACTTAAAATCCTGCGGTGGGTGACCACCGTGCGGGTTCGACCCCCGCCCTCGGCACCATATGCGCCCGTAGCTCAATTGGATAGAGCGTTTGACTACGGATCAAGAGGTTAGGGGTTCGACTCCTCTCGGGCGCGTTTTCTTTCGGGAAGTGGCTCAGCTTGGTAGAGCACCTGGTTTGGGACCAGGGGGTCGCAGGTTCAAATCCTGTCTTCCCGATACTTGTTTGGGGCCTTAGCTCAGCTGGGAGAGCGCCTGCCTTGCACGCAGGAGGTCAGCGGTTCGATCCCGCTAGGCTCCACCATTAGTTCTTTGAAAACTGAACGAAACAAACAACGTGAAACGTCAATTTTTATTTTAGATGCTAGACAAACTAACTTTATTGGAGAGTTTGATCCTGGCTCAGGATGAACGCTGGCGGCG
>NZ_KZ268546.1:0-1197 GCF_002218325.1 Bacillus sp. M13(2017)
TTTCAATAACGGCATTGTCATAACAGTTTCCTTTGCGAGACATACTTTGAGTTATGCCACAATTCTTAAGAGAATGACGGTATTGTTTCATTTGATAGTGCCAACCTTGATCAGAGTGAATGAGGAGTTTATCCGGATCGGTTACACAATAAAGGGCTTGGTCCAACATCGTTGAAACAAGGGAATAGGTCGGTCTTGAACCAATTGTATACGTGATAATTTCACCATTAAATAAATCCAACATTGGTGATAGGTATAACTTCTCCCCAAATAACTTAAACTCCGTAATATCTGTAACCCACTTTTCATTTGGTTTTTCAGCTTGGAAGTTGCGATTTAAAATATTTGGTGCAATTTTCCCAACTGTCCCTTTGTAAGAGCGATATTTTTTCATACGAACCAGACATTTTAACCCTAATTCTTTCATAAGACGATACACTTTTTTATGATTTACTTTGTGTCCACGATTCATAAGTTCATCACGAATACGACGATAACCATAACACCCATCGTGTTCATTATAAATAGCTTGAATCAGTTCTTTTACCTCCGCATTTGGATCAGGACGATTAAAATGTTTCATCCAGTAATAGTACGTACTACGTGGAATGTTTGCGAGTTGAAGTAACTCCTTGATAGGAAATTCATGCCTTAACTCGTAGATTACTTGCGCTTTGTCTTGTTTGGTGATTTTTCTTTGTTTTGAACTAAGGCATTCAACTTTTTTAAATATGAATTTTCCATACGTAAACGCTCATTTTCCGCTTGTAAGGCTTCGATTGATCCTTCATCTACTGGTTTTATTTTTTTATCTTTCATGGTTGGACGCCCCTTTTTCTTTGATTGTAGGGCATCCAATCCTCCTGTTTCATAAGCTATTTTCCATTTCCGAAGTGTTTCATAAGACGGTATATTGAAAAGTGCCGCTGTTTCTCTGATAGATGTCCCGTGTTCATTCATATAATAAAGTACATCTAGTTTATACTGGGCTGGGTAGAATGTATAGCACTTTTCAAAGGCCTTTTCACCTGAAGACTCATATCGTCTAATCCACTCACGAAGTACGCTAGGGTTAACTCCTATAGATTTAGCAATTGTTTTTCCACTTTCTGTACCATCTAAATATCGTTTCACCGCTTGGATTTTTTCTTTTGAAGAAAATTTAGCCATAAAAAATGCACCTCCAATTGTTAGACT
>NZ_KZ268547.1:0-801 GCF_002218325.1 Bacillus sp. M13(2017)
AAAAGAGTGATCGAGATGAAATCTTGAAGGAAACCATATTAAAAGCACTTCGATTTAGAAATAGAAACAAGGGGGCTCGTCAGATAAAGATGACATTGGCGGGTCAGTTTCAAGTTGTCTACAATTTAAAGCGTATCCGTAGAATTATGAAGAAATACGAGATTATCTGTCCGGTTCGCAAAGCGAATCCTTATAAAAGAATGCTTAAAGCTACAAAAGAACATCGAATAGTACCGAATCAATTAAATCGGGAATTTAAACAAAATACCCCAGGGAAAACACTTCTTACAGATATCACCTATTTAGTTTACGGTAAGAATCAAAGGGCCTATTTATCTACAATTTTAGACGGCTCAACTAATGAAATTTTAGCTTACCATGTTTCAGAACAGATGACATTAGAGCTCGTAACGACAACTCTCCGTAAACTAAAAAGGAATCCGCGGATTCGATTGACTGAAGGTGCTTATATTCATTCAGATCAAGGATCCCACTACACAAGCCCTACCTATCAAAAGCTAGTTAAAAAGCTAAACCTTGGACAATCCATGTCAAGAAGAGGAAACTGTTGGGATAACGCCCCACAAGAATCATTTTTTGGTCATCTGAAAGATGAAGCTCATATAAAACCTTGCGTGTCCTTTAATGAATTGAAACAAGAGATTAAGAAATATATGACGTATTATAATCATTATAGATATCAATGGAATTTAAAAAAGATGACTCCTGTTGGATACAGAAATCATCTTCTTGATGTTGCCTAACTTTTTTCAAAATGTCCTTTACAAAGGGTACAGATTA
>NZ_KZ268548.1:0-685 GCF_002218325.1 Bacillus sp. M13(2017)
ATAAATAAATCATTCTATGCATATAATGAACCTTCATTTAGTTCAGCAAAAGCAAACGCTGGAGCATTATATAGTCCGCAGAATTTTAGAATAATAGATGGGACAACTAGTGGATGGTTAAAGATTAAAACATGGGAAGGCGACAAGTGGATTAATTTAAATGCGGAAGATACAGGCTTAGAATTCTACGTGGAAGCTACTGCATATAGCGTAGAAGGTAGTCCACCACATGAAAGAATTACGGCAGCTGGAATAGACATAGGAAAAAATCCTAACATCAAGTTAATTGCAGTTGATCCTAAAGTTATTAAACTAGGAACGAAAGTTTGGGTTGAAGGATATGGTGAAGCAATTGCTGGAGATACAGGTGGAGCTATTAAAGGGAATAGAATTGACGTTCTGTTTCCTACAGAAAAGCAAGCACTTGAATGGGGACGTAAAAAAGTGAAGATTAAAATAATGAAATAGGATATATCTATTCTTAGCTTTGAAAATTATATATTAGAGAAAATAAAAGGGAGGATATTTTTATGTTTAAGAAAAGTATAGGAATTTTATTGTTTTTAATTCTATCTATTTCTACATTTAGTATAGTAACTCACGCTGCTAGTAGTTCAGAATATGTGAATCAATCATTCTATGGGTATAAGGAGCCATCTTTTAATTCAGCTAAAACAAATGGTGG
>NZ_KZ268549.1:0-632 GCF_002218325.1 Bacillus sp. M13(2017)
ACTCGTATGCGTGCAAAAGAAGGCGGATTAAACGTCGGAGCACGTAACACGCAAGACGCTATGTCTGCTTTACGTACTGGTGACGCTGCTTTAGGATCTATTTCTAACATCTTACTTCGTATGCGTGACCTTGCTACACAGGCTTCTAACGGTACGAATAACACTGAAGATACTGCTTCTTTAAACAAAGAATACGAAGCATTAAAAAGTGAAATTGATCATATCGCTGACAAAACATCTTTCAATGGTATTAAATTCTTAAGTACTGATAAGGGTGGTGCGGCTGATATTAAAGTTCAACTTTCTGATGCTTCTGGCGATACAATGACAATTGACTCTCTAGATGCAAAGAAAATTACAACAGCTAATCTAACTACTTTAGCAGACAGAGGAACTGCTGAGACTGAAATAAAAGCTCTTGACACTGCTATCCAAGAACTAGCTGACGCTAGAGCAACTTTCGGTTCTCAATTAAATCGTTTAGACCATAACTTAAACAACGTAACGAGCCAAGCTACTAACATGGCAGCTGCTGCTTCTCAAATCGAAGATGCTGATATGGCAAAAGAGATGTCTGAAATGACTAAGTTCAAAATTTTAAACGAAGCTGGTATCAGCATGCTTTCTCAAGC
>NZ_KZ268550.1:0-522 GCF_002218325.1 Bacillus sp. M13(2017)
TAAAATGTACCCTATAGAATAGACACTTGAAAAAAGTCTATTCTATAGGGTATTTCTTGTATAATAAAAGGAAAATTGGGATCGGAGAATGTTGAAAATGACAAAAAAACTATTTACAGAAAGAGAAATTCAAATTCTATCAAATAACCTATACGTAAAATCTGTAAGTCAGAAAGGTATCACTTATACAGAGGAATTTAAGCATATTTTTATTGAGGAAAATGAAAAAGGAAAGCTACCTCGAAATATTTTTGAAGAATGTGGTTTTGATATAGATATGATTGGAATGAAACGAGTTATGTCATCGGGAAGTAGATGGCGTGCTGCTTATAGAAAAAATGGTGTATTGGGTTTAAGGGATACACGTATCGAAAACGCTGGCAGAACTCTTGAGAGAGAGCTTACGTTAGAAGAAAAGTATGCCCGTTTAGAAGCCGAACGAAACTTACTAAAGGCGGAAAACGAATTGCTAAAAAAAATCAAACTTATGGAAGGGAGGATGAGAAGGAAATAACACTACCA